>CACYXE010000004.1 GCA_902778275.1 Oscillospiraceae bacterium | reverse complement strand
CCGCCGCCGATGAACTCCCGGAGCAGGGAGTCCGGCGCCAGGCAGGATTCCTCGATCTCACCGAAGAGCTGGATGGCCGGCAGCACCGCCCGCAGCTCGTCAAAGCGCTCGATGCCCTCCGGCACGGAGCGGAAGAGCTCCGTGGCCGTACGGTTGAACACCGCGGCCTCGTAAGGCAGGGAGGTATCGAACTGGAAATTTGCCTTGTCTTTGAAGGGGGAGATGTAATGTTTCTCTCCCCGGCGCACGTTGGCCCACATGGCCATGGTCTCCGCCGGGTCGGAGCCGCGGAACTTATAGTCCCGCACCGTACGGCGCACCAGCCGGAACCAGGTGCCTTTAAACACTACCTTGCCCTCGAACACCACGTCGCTCCTGGCGGAGATATACAGCTTGAAGGCCTCCGGATGCTGGTCGGTGATCATGTCGTTCAGCGCGTGGATGCCCTCGAAGATGACCATTTCATCCGACTTGAGCTTGATGGACTTGGACGGCTCCTGGATCCGCATGCGGCGGGAGAACTCATACTTGGGCACAAAGACCCGCTCCCCCTGGGACAGCTCGGTAAAGTGCCGGTTGAGCAGGTCCATGTCCAGGCACAGGGGAGACTCCAGATCCAGATCTCCCTCCGGGGTGCGGGGCGTGGTGGCCGGGTCCACGGTTTTGAAGTAATCGTCCATGGCTACGTAGTGGGTGTAAACGCCGCGCTTTTCCAGCTGCTCGGCGATCTTCATGGCCGTGGTGGTCTTGCCGGAGCCGGATGGGCCCGACAGCAGCACGATGGGGCTGGCATTTTTGTTCTCCAGGATCTTCTCCGCCGCCTGTTCCACCCGGGACTGATACTGGGCGTCGCTCTCCTCAACGAAAGCCTTGGGGTCGGCAACGGTTTTGAAATTGATCTCACTCAACTGGTATGCCATTTACGTTTCCTCCTTTGATATGAACTGACTGTAAAAGGCGGGGATCTTCTCCTTGTCCGCACAGGTCTTTTCGATCTGATTCACATATTCCAGCGGGTACTTGGGCGCCATGACGCGGATGTTGCGCCCGCCGTCCGGCCGGATCAGCTTGGTGGAGCCTCCCCCGCCCATGGCGATGATGCTGCACAACTCCTCCATGATACAGATGTTGTACAGGTTCTCAAAGCCCGGCCGGGTCCAGCCCACGTTTTCAAAGCCGCCGGACATGAACTTCTGCCGGTACAGATAGTAGGGGCCGTAGCCCGCGGCGCGCAGGCGCTCCCCCGCCAGGTCAAGCATGGCGCCCACCTCCGCCGCCGTGGGCAGGGCGGCGCCCTCCAGGGTGATGCGGGAGCCTTTTTTCAGGCTCAGGGTATGCACGGTGATGTTCTCCGGCGCGAGGGACAGCACCGTATCCACAGTCTCCCGGAAGCCCTGCACCGTGTCCGCCGGGAGCCCGGCGATCAGGTCCATGTTCACGGCAAAGCCGCCCGCCGCCCGGACCTTTTCCAGGGCGGTGAGGATGTCGGCCGCCGTATGCCTGCGCCCGATGGTCTCCAGCACCGGGTCCGACATGGTCTGGGGATTGACGCTGATCCGGTCCACCCCGTGGGCGCGCAGCACACTGAGCTTTTCCTCCGTGATGGTGTCCGGCCGCCCCGCCTCCACCGTGTATTCCCGCAGAGCGCTCAGATCAAAGACCTCCGCCAGCCATCCGCAAAGCCGATCCAGCTGCACCGCCGACAAGGTGGTGGGGGTGCCGCCGCCCATGTATATGGACACCGGCCGCAGTCCCAGACCGGCAAGCTGCGCTGCGGTGGCGCGGATCTCCCGCTCCAGGGCATCCAGAAACGGCGGGATCAGCTTCATGCTCTTTTCCACCGACTGGCTGACAAAGCTGCAGTAGGAGCAGCGGGTGGGGCAGAAGGGGATGCCCACATAGAGGCATACATCCTCCGGTGAGAGCGACGAGCGGGCCCGCAGGGTCTGGCGCGTGGCGTCCAGGCACAGCGCCGCCCGCTCCGGCGACACGTCGAATTCTCTTTGGAACTGCCGCAGTGCCTGTTTCCCGTCAAGTCCGCGGTCCAGCTGGGCGCACAGCAGCTTCCCGGGGCGCACCCCGGTCAGGGCGCCCCACACGGGCTTCGGCACGCCGGAGGCCAGGGCCGCCCGGTACATGGCGTTCTTCACCAGCCGCTGGCAGCGGCGGTCCGTCTCCAGTGCGCCGCGCAGGGAGGCGTTTGCCGCCGCGGCCCGGCCGTGCCAGCGCTTTCCGTCCCGTACCAGCAGACAGGCGGCGGTGGTCCGCTCCCCGCCCCGTATGAGCCGGATCTCCATCCGCTCCCCCTCCGGCTTCCCGTCGGGGTACAGGGGCCGCTCGTCGGGGAACAGGGTCAGCAGCATCTGTTCCACCGCGTATTTATAGCTATGTCCGTATAAGTAGAGCTTCACGCGATATCTTCTTTCTTCTCTTCTTCAGGCGGCTTCTTCCGTTCTGTCAGGCGCAGGCGCGTAAAGCGGATGCCGCGGCTGCGTCCCTTCGCCGGGTCCGGGAAGGCCCGGTCCACAAAGCATCCCGCCGCTTTCTTCCCCTGTTTAGCCTGCCCGAAAGACGTCTATCCTTATAGTAGCATATTATAATGACTATATGATGGCGAAAAGCCAAAAAGCTTTTTGCCGCGCCGCTTTGCGGCGCAGCAAAACAGTTCTGCTGTTTTGCCATATATTCATTGCAATGAGCATCGGGCGAATGATTCATGGAATCATTCGCTGCCAACCTTGTCGTTTGGCAGCGAAATCAATCGAATCTTCGATCGATTTCGCCATCCGATGATCATTATATCAGATGCGGGAAGCGAACACAATGTGCAAGTGGGCTTCTCTGCAAAGGCTTTTTCCCAATATTTTTTCTTTTTTTCAAAAATAATAATGGAAATTTCAAAAAAAGTATTGTATTATATTATCAGAAGTAATAATATAGGGGATTTGTTTGGATGTTTTTGGTAGGCGACAAAATCATATACGGGGAGAACGGCGTCTGCACGGTGGAAAAGATCGAGCCGCTGGCCATGTCCGGCGCGCCCAAGGACAAGCTGTACTATCACCTGACCCCTCTTGTGGGTAGCGGCACCTACTTTACGCCGGTGGATTCCGGCGCCTACATGCGCCCGGTGATGAGCCGGGAGGAGGCGGAGGCGCTGATTGACGCCATGCCCGGGATCGCGCCCGCCATCTGCAACGACAACCGTTTCAACCATGTGGACGCGTTCTATAAGGAGCTGTTTCGCCTCCACAGCTGTGAGGCCCTGGTCGCCATCGTCAAAGGGCTGCGCAGCCGCATGGCCGAGCGCAAGACACGCAGCAGCCGGGCGGAGGCTACCATGCGCCGTGCCAAGGACATGCTGCACGGGGAGCTTTCCGTGGCGCTGGGCATCAATATCCAGGATGTGGAAAGCTACATACAGGAGCGCATCGGGCCGATCTGAAACCTGATTCCAAAGCCGTTTCGACCGTAGTCGAAGCGGCCTTTTCTTTTTCTCCCGGATTTGACAATCCCGGTCTCCGGGCATATACTGGAGCTTGCCGGAGATCGCAGGTCTCCGGCAAACAGCGTCTGATTCCCATGACGAGGAGGTGGGCTCTTGGCTTCTGTCCTGCAGCGCAAAGATACCGATATGACCTATGGCAGCATCCCAAGGCTGCTCATCACCTTTGCCATTCCGCTGCTGATCGGCAATCTGTTCCAGCAGCTCTACAACACCGTGGACTCCATTGTGGTGGGCAACTTTGTCAGCAAGCAGGCGCTGGCCGCCGTTGGCTGCTCCACGCCCATCATCAACATGCTCATCGGTGTGTTTATGGGCTTCTCCTCCGGCGCCGGCGTGGTGATCTCCCAGTACTACGGAGCCAAGGACGGAGAAAAGCTCCACGACGCGGTACAGACCGCCATCACGCTGACCCTGATCCTCTGCGCCGTCCTGACCGCCGTCGGCGTCACCGCCGCGCCCTTCCTGCTGCGGATGATGGACACCCCGGCGGATGTGTTCCCGGAGGCGGTGGAGTATCTGCGCATTTTCTTCTGGGGCATGACGGGGACCCTGCTGTACAACATGGGCGCGGGTGTTCTGCGCGCAGTGGGAGACTCCACCAGGCCGCTGTACTTCCTGATCTTCTCCACCCTGCTCAACACGGTGCTGGACGTGCTGTTCGTCCGTTTCTTCTCCTGGGGTATCGCCGGGGCCGCCTGGGCCACCGTGATCTCCCAGTGCATCTCGGCCCTGCTGGTCATGCTTCTGCTGTCCCGGGCCAAGACCGATTATCGGGTGGATTACCGGCGTCTGGGCATCCGGGGCCGGATCCTGCGCAAGATCCTGGCCATCGGCCTGCCCTCGGCGCTGCAGCTGGGCATCACCGCCTTTTCCAACGTCTTTGTCCAATCTTACATCAACCGCTTTGACAGCTCCGCCATGGCGGGCTGGGCCGCCTATCTGAAGATCGACTCCTTTGCCATGCTGCCGATGATGTCCCTGTCCCTGTCCATCACCACCTTCGTGGGACAGAACCTGGGAGCCGGGAATCGGGACCGGGCCATTTCCGCCCCGAAGCTCGCCATGAAGATGGGCCTCGCGGTCATGGTGGTGATCCTGACGCCGCTGATGATCTTCGCCCCGCAGCTGGTACGCCTGTTCAACGGGGATCCCGAAGTGCTGCGCTTCGGCACCTGGTTCATCCGGGTGATCTCCCCCTTCTATCTGACCTTTTCCGCCAACCAGGTCTACATGGGCGCCCTGCGCGGCGCGGGCAACACCCGCAGTCCCATGTTCATCTCCCTGGGTTCCTTTGTGGTGTTCCGGCAGATCTATTTGTTCGTCTCCTACCGGCTGGGCGGCGGCCTGCTGGCGGTCACCCTGGGCTATCCCGCCGGCTGGATCCTCTGCAGCGTGCTGCTGTATTTCTACTATCACAGCAGGCGCAACACCCTGCTCTATCCCCCGGAAGGGGAAACGATCTGAAGAGACGGAAAGACCGGAGCGCATCGCTCCGGTCTTTCCGTCTCCATATCGGTTTCAGCACATGGTATTGCTCAGCACGCCGATACCCTCGATCTCGATATCCACCTTGTCTCCGGCTTTGAGCCAGCTGTACTTCTGACCGCCCTCCAGGGCCACGCCGCTGGGGGTGCCGGTGAAGATCAGGTCGCCCGGCTCCAGCTTCACATAGCGGGAGGCGTAGCTGATCACCTTGGCGCAGTCGAAGATCATGTCCGTGGTGGTGCCGTTCTGCCGCGGCTCGCCGTTGACAAAGCTCTTCACCGCGTGATCGGCAAAGGGATCAAAGGCGTCCGCCGTGACGATGCAGGGGCCGCAGGGGGCAAAGCCCGGCATGGTCTTGCCGATGAGCCACTGGCCGCTGCGCATCTGGGGATCCCGGCAGCTGAGGTCGTTGCCGCAGGTATAGCCGAACACGCAGTCCATGGCCTCCGCCTCGCTGACGTTCCAGGCGGTCTTGCCCATGACGATCACCAGCTCCGCCTCATAGTCATAGCTGCTCTCCCAGGCGGGCAGCTCCACCGGCACGCCGCCGGGGACCAGAGCGTCGGCAAATTTGGAAAACAGCACCGGATACTCCGGCAGGGCAAAACCCGCGTTCATGGCGTGGGCCTTGTAATTGAGCCCCACGCACAGCAGCTTGCCGATCCTGCCGACCACGTTGGCGTATACGGGTGCCTCCACCACCGGCAGGCTGCTGTCCGCGGCGATGGCTTCCAGCGGCGCCCGGTCTGCGCCCGCCAGCAGATCCTCCATGCTCAGCGCGCAGCCCGCGGCCGCGGCGTCCACCACGCCCCGGTCTGTGACCACCGCCAGACGCATCTCGCCGTCGACCTTTATATTGCAAAGCTTCATGGTATTCTCCTCCATCTCTTTGGATGGAAATATTATACACGTTTGCCCGCAGCTCCGCAATCGCTTATTTTGCAAAGCGGCTCGTGATCTCGCCCCAGAGCTCCACCGCCCGGAAGCGCAGCGCGTAGCCCTCCTCGCTGATGAGGGCAAAGCCGGCGGGGCTCATGACGCTCTGCACCGGCTCCGCCGCCGTCAGACACAGGGGCGGGAAGACCACGCACCACCAGTTTTGTCCCTGTCCTTCGCCCAGCACCACCCGCAGGGAATCGTACCGCCCGGCGGGCAGGGAGAAGCCCTGATATGTTCTGGTGGGATAGGACTCCCGGCTGAGACTTACCCGTACAGTCCGCCCCTCCGCCGCGGCAGCGGCGGCCCTGGCGATTTCACCCAGACGGCCGCGCAGGATAGCCTTGGCCTCCTCCGCGCTCTCAGCCGCCGCCAGCGCCGGGCGCAGCTCCGCCAGCACCGCATCCCGCACCCGCAGCTTCAGCGCCTGCTCTTCCGGCGCGTCCGAGACCGCCAGCACATGCAGCCGCACCAGACTGCCGCCGATCTCCGCCTGTCTGCCCTGGGCCCAGGCCCCGATACAGAGCGTTATACTCAGCGCCAACAGCGCCGCCGTCTCCCAAAGCCGAAACCTTTTTTTGCAATTTCGCATACAATAACACCGTCCATACCATGTTTTACAAACAGTATGGACGGTGTTTTTCTTTTTTAATCCGTATCAGCCCAACAGCCTTGCCACCGGCTTTGCCGCGCAGCAGAACTTATATTCGCCCCGCAGGGCAGCGGCGGCGTCCCGGGCGGTTTCCTCCTTCTCGAACACGCCGAAAACCGCCGAGCCTGTACCGGTCATCATGGCGCCCAGGGCGCCATGGTCCAGCAGGCGGCCCTTGATCTCCGCCACTGTGCGCATCCGCCGGTCCGGCACGTCCTCAAATACGTTGTACATCCGCCGGCACAGCTCCCGCAGCTGCCCCCGGCCAATCGCCTCCACCAGTCCGGCGGTATCCGGGTGCCGGCGCAGGGGCGTCTCATCCAGCTTGCGGAACAGTTCCGGCGTGGAGATGGAAAACTCCGGCTTGCAGATGGCAAAGAAGCAGTCCGGCAGCGGCGGCAGATCCTCCAGAATCTCTCCCCGGCCCCTGGCCAGAGCCGTCCCGCCGGCCACACAGAAGGCCACGTCCGAGCCCACCGCGCAGGCCAGCTCCTCCAGCCGCTTCCGGTCGAGGCGGAAATCGTACAGGGCGTTCATGCCCCGCAGCACCGCCGCGGCGTCGGCAGAGCCGCCGGCCATGCCCGCGCCCACGGGGATGTTCTTGCGCATGTCGATGTGCAGGCCCTGCCCGCTCTCGCCCACCGCCTCCAGATAGCGCAGGGCGGCGCGCACCGCCAGGTTCCGCTCATCCGAAGGAATGAAGCGCAGGTTGCTGGACGCCGTGACCTTCCCGCTGTCGTTGAGCCGCAGCTGCAGCTCGTCGCAGAGGGACACCGTCTGCATCACCATGACCATGTCATGGTAGCCGTCCTCCCGCCGGTTGGTCACGTCCAGGGAGATATTCAGTTTGGCATAGGCTTTTTCTCGGATTTCCTTCATAGCTCCCTCTCACGCAAACAGATAGACCCGCAGCTCATAGGGCCGTGTGGTAAAGCCGTTGGAGATGACGAAGTTCACGTCGTAGTTGGACAGCACCAGCGTCCCCCTGCTCAGCTCGATCCCCTCCGGCGCGTCGAAGCGCACCGCCTCGGAACCGAAGGCGCAGATCACCAGCAGCTTCTTCCCCTCGTGGTTGCGCTCGTATATGTAGAGATGCTTGTCCTCCGGCCGGTGTTCCCTGTAATCGCCGTAGAGCACGACGGGCTGCTCCTTGCGGAATTTCAGCAGCTTCCGGTAGAAGTTCAGCAGAGAGTCCGGGTCCTCCTCCTGCGCGCGCACATTGACCTGCCGGTAATTGTCGTTCACGTAAAACCAGGGCTTGGCGCTGCTGAAGCCTGCGTTTTCCTCGTCGGACCACTGCATGGGCGTCCGGGCGCTGTCCCGGGTAGCCCGCTGGATCAGCTTGAGCACCTTGCTTTTGGGCATGATGTGGGAAGCGATGCGGGCGCTGTTCTGGGCCATCACGTCCTCGTACATCTCCACCTGGGGCAGGCGCAGGTTGGTCATGCCGATCTCCTGGCCCTGGTATACAAAGGGCGTGCCCCGCTGGAGGATGTACATGGCGGCCAGCATCTTGCCGCTCTCGGCGGGGTAGTCCTCGCTGCCATAGCGGCTGATGATGCGGGGATGGTCGTGATTTTCGATATACAGGGCGTTCCAGGCCTTGCCCTGGAGCTTCAGCTGCCAGTCGGAGAAGGCCTTTTTCATCTTCACCAGGTTGAAGGGCATGGGCACCATCTCGGTCTTGAAGCAGTCCGCCTCCATGTGGGAGAAGGCGATCATCTCATCCAGCACCTTGCCCGGGCCCTCGGTGATGTAGCGCAGGGCCACGTCGGGGGTGGTCATGGGGCTTTCGCCCACGGTAAAGCAGTCATAGTAGTCCAGCACGTCCCGTTTGAACTCCTGCAGGTATGTATACACCGCCGGGCGGTTGGAATAATAGCGCATGCCGTTGGCCGCGGGCAGCTTGGGATAGGCGTTGGGCAGGCCCGGCGCCTTTGAGATAAAGGTAATCACGTCCTCCCGGAACCCGTCGATCCCCATGTCCAGCCAGAAGCGCATGATCTTCTTGACCTCCTGGCGGACCTTGGGATTGTCCATGTTCAGATCCGGCTGCTTGCGGGCGAAGAGATGCAGATAGTATTCGTCCAGCTCCTCGTCATATTCCCAGGCCCCGCCCTCAAAGAGGCTGGTCCAGTTGTTGGGCGGGAGGCGGCGTCCGAGGGCGCTCACGTGGCCGGGCCGCCAGTAGTAGTAATCATAATAGGGGTTGCCCGGCCCCTTGCGGCTCTCCCGGAACCAGGGGTGCTCGTCAGAGGTGTGGTTCACCACCAGGTCCATGAATACCCGCAGCCCCCGCTTGTGGGCCTCGTCCAGCACCTGGCGGAACACCTCCAGGTCGCCGTAGTCCGGGTGGATGTTCATGTAGTCGGAGATATCATAGCCGAAATCCGCGTTGGGCGAGGGATAGAGCGGGGAAAACCAGATCGCGTCCACGTTCAGGCTTTTGATATAGTCCAGCTTCTGCAGCACGCCCCACAGATCGCCGATCCCGTCGCCGTTGCCGTCGCAGAAGCTGCGCGGCCAGATGTGATAGACCGCCATCTCCTTGTACCACTGCTTGCTTTCCAAAGCGCGCCTCCCCTCCGCCGCCCTTCTACGGCAGATCCTTCTCGGTTTCCTGTATCTATAGTACCACAGAAACCGGCGGTTTCGCAATGGGCGGCGCGGAACAATTCCCGCCATATCACGCCGAACGGGCAAAAAGCTGACAAATATTGACTGTTTGGGCAAAAAGTGATATAAAAGGCCTTAGTATCTTGGAAAGGAATGCCCTGCACCCTCCGGCTGCGGGCACATGTACTGACCATGAAAAAGCGTTTTCTCTCAACGGTGTTGATCCTGCTGCTGATGATGCTGATGCTTCCCGGCGCCTGCGCCGATTATATCTATCCCGCTCCCGGCCCTGTGGCCCTGGGGCAGCCCTTCGATCACCTGGTGGCCACAGTGGCCGCCGGGGCCTCCGTCACCGGCAATCTGCCCGAGGGGCTTCGGCTGGAGACCGAGGCGCAGGGGGGCGAAGCCAACGTATACCTGCGGGGATCCGTTGCCGCCGCCGGTTATTATGCCTGCATCATCAACATCGACAACGCCACATTTACCTGTCCTGTCACCGTGACGCCCGAGCAGCCGCTGGTGGCCGTCAGCCCCAGCCTGCGCTGCTTCCCCGGGGAGGCGGTGCAGGTGAGCATCAGCGCCACCGGTCCCGAGGGCGGGCAGCTCAGCTATCAATGGTATCAAAGCCTCACCGCGGCGGACCAGGGCAGCCCGGTCGGCGGCGCCATCGACGCCAGTCTGATGGCCCCCACCGATCAGCTGGGCACGCTGTATTACCGCTGTCTTGTCAGCGCCGAGGCTGCTGGGCTCAGCTCCTCCACCCTGTCCGATCCCATTTCTGTGACGGTGGAAGAGCTGAGCGTCTCCGGGCTCTTTGTCGAGACCCTGCCCCTGCGCACCGAGTATCTGACCGGCGACACGCTGGAGACTGAGGGCCTCACCATCCGCGCCCAGCTGGACAACGACGAGAGCCGCATTCTGAGCGAGGGCTTCGGCGTGTACCCCACCCGGCTGGATCAGCCCGGCACCCAGGAGATCGAAGTCAGCTATCAGGGCAAGACCTGTGTCTTTTCCGTCAGCGTACAGCAGGCGGAAGAGAACATCACCGGCATAGGCGTTTTGACCCTGCCCAAAAAGACCAGCTATGTGGTGGGCGACACGCTGGACACGGCGGGCCTCTCCATCCGCGTCTACACCGGCGATGGCTATCGGGATGTGTCCGAGGGGCTGGAATGCTCTCCCGCCAGCTTCGACACGGCGGGCGACCAGACGGTCACCGTGCGCTACGGCGACAGAGAGTGCACCTTCACCGTCCCGGTGAGCCAGGAGGCCGTTCCGGCGGGTCTGTCCGTGGCACGGCTGCCGGATAAGATCCAGTACGCCGTGGGCGAGAGCCTGGACAGCACGGGCCTTGTCATCCGGCAGATCAGCAGCAGCAACGAGAGCACGGATATCTATTCCGGCTTCACCTGTTCCCCCACCGAATTCAGTGCCGCCGGGCATCAGGAGATCACCGTCACATACGGGGATCTCAGCTGCCGGTTCAATGTGACCGTCACCCAGGCCGCCGCTTCTCCCTCCCCTTCGCCCACGCCAAGCCCTTCGCCCACGCGGCAGCCGACAGCAACGCCCGCACCCACGGCTGTACCGCAGCCTGCCGCCACAGTGGCGCCCACGATCAGCCCGGCGTCTGCCCGATCCAACGGGAGCGCCAGGACCTTCTTCGTGGTGGTCATGATCGCCTCCCTGCTGGCGCTGGCCGCATTGGGCGGCTATGTGTTCGTCATGAACCGGGGCGGCCTGGATCAGGCGCGCCAGAGCATTAAGGATCTCTTTGACCGCTTCCGCAAACACTGAGTGGTTCACAGGCCATACAGGACCGGAGAATGCGCCTTTGCGCCCGTTCTCCGGTTCTTGCATTTTACAGACTTTTTCATGAAAACATGTTGACACAGGCCCTTCAAATATGGTATTATCTCATGGCTGAATAAGGGGAACGGCCATGCGGGTGTAGTTCAATGGTAGAACACCAGCCTTCCAAGCTGGATACGTGGGTTCGATTCCCATCACCCGCTCCAGCGTCGGAAGAAGCTCACTCCGTTCCGTTTCCGCGGTTTGCCAAAGCGCCGTGAAAACTCCACATCCGTGATCTCCTTCCTCCTTTCCAAATCAAACCCTCTGCGCTGGGCTTTGATTTGGTGGTTATTGGCGTTGGCCGCGGGAACAATATGCGCCAATAGCTCAGCAGGATAGAGCAACTGCCTTCTAAGCAGTAGGTCGGGGGTTCGAATCCCTCTTGGCGTGCCAGCGTCAGGAGAAGCTCGCGGCGCTGTGCTTCCGCCGAGGCGGCGAAAGCTCCGCTTTGCTCCCTCCTCCTTCCTTTTCCAAATCGAACCCACTGCGTTGGGCTTCGATTTGGGGAGGGCGAAAAAATACAACATGGTGGGATTAGCTCAGTTGGCAGAGCACCGGATTGTGGTTCCGGGTGTCGTGGGTTCGAGCCCCATATCCCACCCCACAGCAATCAACAGAGGCTGGCCGTGCCGGCCTCTTTGAAACATTGGGATGTAGTGTAATGGTAACACACCGGACTTTGACTCCGATATAGTGGGTTCGAGTCCCGCCATCCCAGCCACGTCAGGAGAAGCTCGCACCGCTCCGCTTCCGTGAAGCGTCACGAAAGCTGCGCTCTGCTTCCTCCTCCTTCCTTTTCCAAATCGGACCCGCGGCGCTGGGCTCCGATTTGGTGAAGGTGTGGCGACCCAACAGAAAAACAAACGCAAGGTCCAATGGAATGGGCTTGCGTTTGAGAGGAAGAATAACGGCATCGGTCGATTTGACCGCGCCCGCGCGGGCAAATGACCTTATGGCGTTATTCTGACGACCTGCCCCAGTAGCTCAGGAGGTAGAGCACCTGCCTTTTAAGCAGGGTGTCCGGGGTTCGAGTCCCCGCTGGAGCACCAAAATGAACAGCCAGCCCAAATGGGCTGGCTGTTCATTTTGGTACAGGGGACTCGAATCATGTCCGCACAGGCCGGCGGCCTGTGCGTGAACCAGTGCGCACACTGGTGAACACTTTGATTTTTCGCACGGTATACGCCTATCTTTTTGCGCACGGGGCTCCCTGCGAAAAATGCACGATAGTTCCCCACGGACCACTTCACATTATAACTCATCAAACGTAAGATGTTATTTCTATTTTACAGAACTGTATTTTTCATTCCTGCAGATCACAAGTAAATCGACATTTCGGATAGTTAGCGCATCCATAAAATGCACCATATTTTCCATTCCGTAATTTCAACTCTCCGCCGCATCGTGGGCATTTTCCTTGCCGCATGGTAGTTTCTCTTTCTATAAACCTTTCTCCGATTGATTGAACGTGCTCTTCCTCGATCTCTTCTCCAATAAGTTTTAGCCTGCTTAGCCTGTCGAAAATCAAAGCAACGTCCCTGCGGGGTATTATCTCTTGTGTAAAGTTTAGAATAAGTTCTTTTAGCTGGGACATATAGACGACCGGAGTTGTTGTATCTACATGAAGCTCACATTCATTTGAGAAAACAACGATTGGCTTAAATACTCTTATAGTTAACTTGAGGTGTTCTGCTAAGGCGTATGCATGCCCCCAATTCTGCTTCACAGGGTTATAGAAAAAGTGTCCATCCGTTGTTTTGAAAGTCTCTTTCCACCTCTCACTCTTTTCTTTTCCAAAGATCCATCCGCTATAATTCTTAGTCTCAATCACGAAAATACCGAAAGGAGATACAACAACGTGATCTATTTGCGTTGTGAATTTCTTATTTGGGTCTGTTACTTGATCCGGGATTATTACATCGTCTAAAACGAGGAAATCTTCTGGGAGCGAATGCAGAATAAAAGATACTTCGTTCTCGCCTACTTTTCCAATGGCAGTGGGGTTTCTATCACCGGTGTCTTGGACCCCTTTGATAATAAGGCATAGTAAAACCACAAAGAGGATAATTGCCAATAATGCCATTCAATCACCCCTTGTAATCAATAATTGCTGTAATGAATATAACACAAAGAGTATTCACAATCAACGAAGAAAAGCAGTGTCCTCCTTCCCCCTACCCCGCAAATTGACATCCCCGACAAAACGTGCTAAGTTTAGACCCAGAAAATCACAGTCCCGCCGGGAGGTGTCATCCATGAAAAAACGCCTTTGTTCCCTGCTTCTGATCCTGCTGATCCTGAGTCTGTTCCCCACATCTGCTTTCGCGGCGGACAGCGGAGCCGTGCAGGCCGGGGACCATATCTATTTGGGCGAGTATACCGAGAATTATGGCATCGGTCAGAGCACCACCAACCCCATCTGCTGGCTGGTGCTGGACGCAGACAAGCGCAACGACGGCGAGCCCGGTATCTTCCTGCTGAGCCAGTATGTGATCCAGCGCTCCGGCGTGCCCTTTGACGAAGCCCTGGCTGACTGGCAGGGCAGCCTGGCCCAGCAGTGGTGCACGGACTTCCTTGCCTCCGCCTTCAGCGCCGCGGAGCAGGCCGCGATCCCCGCAGTGAGCAAGCACGAGGACGAGCTGGACTACGCCCTGTACTGGCGCAAGGTGGATCTGATCGACGAGCGGGTCTTCTTCCTGTCCGCCTGGGAGGCCAAAGACTACATTGGCCCCGAGGGCAGCGAGGGACTGACCGCCTACGCGGTGGACGGCACAGGGGCCTACTGGTGGTTCCGCTCGGGCAGTTTCATCCACCCGGACTGGACCGGCCTGGTGCTGCAGGGCAACGACATCCATGACAGCCTGGTCTATCAGAACTGGGGCGCCCGGCCCGCCATGAACATCGACCCCGACAAGATCCTTCTGATCGTACCGGCGGGGGAGCAGCCCGGTTTGGGTGTGCTGGATGACAACCACCGGCGGGACGGCAACTGGAAACTGATCCTCACCGACGAGACCCGCCAGCTCAGCCTCGACAGCGTCAGCATGGAGGGCGATGCGCTGCAGCTCTCCTACTCCGGAGTCACCGTTGGTGAAGATGAGTATCTGTCCCTTCTGGTGCGGGACACGGAAGGACGGGATCTGTACCGTGCCCGTCTTTGCCGGGTCGAATCCGCCAACGGCGAGCTGAGCCTGGAGCCGGACAATCTGGGCCTGCCCGAAGGCTGCAGCCTTTACCTGTTCTCCGAACATGAGGGCGGCGATTATTACAGCAACACCGCAAGCCCCCTGTGCCCCATCGCCTGCGAGCTGCGTCTGGAGCCGGGCGAAGGCGGCGGAGAGGCCTTCACCCTCAGCGTGACCCCGGGCAGCCAGGTGGAACTGGACGCGCCGGGCTTCACGGCGCCCGCCGGAAAACAATTTGCCGGCTGGGATGCGGACGGGACCCTGCTGGACCCGGCGCAGCCGCTGCGCTTTGCCCGGGACACGGTGCTCACCGCCGTGTATGAGGATATCCCCGTCACGGAGATCCGCGTGGAGCAGGACAGCCTGCGGCTGTCCATGTTCTCGCACACGCAGCTGAACGCTGTCGCTCTGCCGGCGGACGCGGCGGACCCGACGCTCCATTGGAGCAGCAGCAAGTCCCTGGTGGCCCGGGTGGATGATACCGGCACGGTGCACGCCTTTCTGCCCGGCAGCGCGGTCATCACCGTGGCCGCGGGAGAGGCCAACGTCCAGATCCCCGTCACCGTACCCGGAAACGCCGTGCTGCTGATCCTGGCCGCGGCGCTGATCCTGCTGTTGATCCTGCTGCTGATCCTGCTCAGGCACCGCCGCAGAAAACCCGAATAAAGTAAAGAAGAACAGGCCGCGGCCTGTTCTTCTTTTTCACTTTTCGGGTTTATTCAAAATGCGCCGCCACATCCTCCAGATACTTTCGGATGGGCAGATGCTGGGGACACATGGACTCGCACTTGCCGCATTTGATGCAGTCGCTGGCTTTGCCGAATTCCAGGGTCAGGTGCTCATAGTAGCCCGGCTGGGGCGTCCAGCCCTTTTCCTTCGCCTCCTGCAGGTCCGCGTTGTACAGGGAAAAGTACTGCGGGATCGCGATGTGCCGGGGGCAGTTGACCGTACAGTAGGAGCAGCCGGTGCAGGGCACGGTGATGCTGCCGTTGATGATATCCGCCGCCACGCGCATCAGGCCCAGCTCCTCCTCATTCAGAGGCTTGAAATCCTGCATATAGCCTGTGTTGTCCAGCAGCTGCTCCATGTTGCTCATGCCGCTGAGCACCACCATCACGTTTTCCTGGCTGGCGGCAAAGCGGATGGCCCAGGAGGGCACCGACATGTCCGGCTCCCGGTCTCTGAACATCTTCTCCAGCTGCTCCGGCACTCTGGCCAGGGTGCCGCCCTTGACCGGCTCCATCACGATGACGGGTCTGCCGTGGCGGGTAGCCACCTCATAGCACTTGCGGCTCTGGACCCCGGCGCTGTCCCAGTCCAGATAGTTCAGCTGCAGCTGCACATACTCGATCTCCGGGTGATCCGTGAGGATCCTGTCCAGCAGTTCCGGCCCGTCATGGTAGGAAAAGCCGATGTGCCGCACCAGGCCCGCTTCCTTTTTCTCCCGAATAAAGTCCCAGCAGCGGAGCTTGTCAAAGGTCTGGATGGTGTGGGCGTTCACGTCATGCAGCCAGTAATAGTCAAAATAGCCCGCGCCGGTCCGGCGCAGCTGGGTGGAAAACAGCTTCTCCCGGTCCGCCTCCGTTTTCAGCATGTAGGCGGGCAGCTTGGTGGTCAGGGTGAAGCTGTCCCTGGGATGGCGGGACACCAGGGCCTCACAGGCCGCTTCCTCGCTCTTTCCGCCGCAGTACATCCAGGCGGTGTCGAAATAGGTAAAGCCCCTCTCCAGGAAGGCGTCCACCATCTGTTTCATCTGTTCCATGTCGATGCTGCCATCGTCGTTGGGATCGGTGAGCGGCAGGCGCATCAGACCAAAGCCGAGTTTTTTCATGACAAAGCGCTCCTTTTCCTGTCAGTTTTTCCCTGTTATTATACCCTCTTCCGCGCCTTCGGGCAAGCCCGAATCGCAGCGCTCCGGCTGCTTTTCGGACCCCGTTTTTACACCGCGCAAAGCTCTCATCCGCTTTTTTGTCTCATGTTTTTGAAATGTTTAGACACTCAAAAATTGCCTCTCTCCTATTTGCACAAAAGCGCGGGATCGATTTAGGGCGTAAACGATAAAAATACGATAATGTGTTGATTTCA
The DNA here is from genome assembly GCA_902778275.1 of Oscillospiraceae bacterium. Classification (GTDB taxonomy): domain Bacteria; phylum Bacillota; class Clostridia; order Oscillospirales; family Oscillospiraceae; genus Limivicinus. Next base: position 69,805 of record CACYXE010000004.1, on the reverse strand, counting down.
ATTGGGCAAATTGCTAAAATTATAACGTCGGAACTTACTTTAATTGGGAAAGAGGGATCGAATGAGAGACTTAAAGCATCTGCTCTATTTTGAAAATCTTCTCCAGGAGGCCAACAACGCCCTGGTCGCCCAGGCCAAGGCCGACGGCAAGGTCTGCATTGCCTACACCTGCGAGAACGTTCCGGAGCCTTTGCTGAATCTGGATGGGACCTGCTCCATCCGTCTGAGCGCGCCGCACACCGGCTCCCTGGACATCGCCACCTACTACATGACCAACCTCCTGTGCGAGCCGAGCCGGGCCCTGCTGGAGCGGGCCATCGAGGGTGGCTTCAGTTTCGCCGACTGTGTCATCACGCCGGACGGCTGCACCATGATCAACCGCGCCGTGGAGAATATGGAGCTGTTGGAGACCATGGGCAAGAATAACCCCAGGTTTTTCCACTCCTATATGGAGATCGCCTTTAAGAACACTCCCAACGATGTGGATCTGTCTGTGCTGCAGTGCACCAACCACATCCTCAAGCCCCTGCAGGAAAACTACGGCATCGACGTGTCTGACGCCGCCATCCGCAAGGCCGTGGCCGACCACAACCGGATCTGCGAGCTGATCCGCGCCATTGGGGAATTCCGCAAGGAGCAGAAGCCCCGGATCACCGGCTACGAGTTCCATGTGCTGTGCCTGGCCACCTACGTCTGTCCCAAGTATCTGCTGATCGACAAGCTGGAGGAGACCCTGGAAGAGCTCAAGACCAGAGAGCCCGAGGACAAGGAGCCCCGCGTGCGTGTGCTTCTGGTTGGCTCTGAGGTGGACGACTCCGGCCTGGTCAAGCTCATCGAGGAGCAGGGCGCCTTTGTCTGCTGCGACCGCTTCTGTTTCGGCTCCTATCCCGGCCGTGTGCCTATCGTGCTCAACGACGAGGAGGACGCGCTGACCCAGGTCTGCCGCCACTACATCCAGAATTGCCAGTGTCCCCGCATGATGAACCAGGAGAAGGTCTACGGCCGCAAGGCCTACGTGGCCGAGCTTGCCAGGGAGTACAACGCCGACGGCGTCATCTACGAGCAGGTCAAGTTCTGCGACCCCTGGGCCTACGAGCGGACCCTGGGTTCGGCCATGCTGCAGCATGACTATGGCTTCCCCGTCCTGTCCGTTGACCGTCCTTACAACATCGCCTCCTCTTCCGGCCAGATGCGCACCCGCGTGCAGGCCTTCGTGGAAAGCATGGAGATCAAGAAGATTCAGAGAGGTGGGAACGCATGAAGACCGTTGAAAAAGTCGTAAATCCCGTCAAGCGCGCCGGCGAGCAGTCGCCCGGCAAGATCTACAACGAAAACCTGAAGGTCCGTGCCCGCCGTGAGTGGCGCGGCGTCAAGGACACCTTCTACGATTACACCCGCTGGCTGTATCTGATTTTTGTGTTGGCCCGGTTCATCGTGGTCCCGCGCAACATCAAGGGCTTCTTCCGCTATCGCTGGATGATGAGCTATCTCTTCGTGCCCCACGGCATGGACAAGTTCACCATCGGCCTGCGCGATGAGGCGCTGCGCATCGCCCACACCTCCTTCAACTTTGTGATCGCCGACGTGACCCAGGCCATCGCCAACTGCTTCCGGGGCGACCGCCGGGTGGGCAACGACAAGGCCTATTCCGGCAAGTGCGTGATCACCGACGAGAACTCCATGGTCACCTTCATGATGGGCTTCGACACCGACAAGGTGCACACCATCCTGCGCGAGGTGCCTACCATGTTTGCCTCCAATATCTTCCACCAGTTCAACGTCATGCACTATCTGGATATCGCCCAGCAGTACGGCATCCCCGGCGACGTGTGCCCCATGCCCGAGGCCGAGGCCGGTATCTCCATCGAAGACGACTTCTGCGTGCTGGGCTGCTGCGCCGTGCAGAACAACACCACCTGCGACGGTTCCCTGATGGGCAACGGCATCATCGCCAAGCGCCTGGAGCGGGAGTACGGCATCCCCACCTACCAGCTGGCCACCCCGCTGCGGCATAAGGAGCCGGACGTACTGGAGTACGCCGCCCAGGAGATCAAGAACGCCATCGAATTTGTGGAGAAGCACACCGGCGAGAAGTGGAATTGGGACACCTATTTCACCGCCGCCAGGCGCGTCAATGACGCCACCCGCTGCCGCATCGCCCAGATGGAGATCAACTCCACACCCTATCCCCAGTTCTTCGGCGCCGCCTTCAGCCTGTACAATGACACCAACTACATGGGCAACTCCGGCCGCAACGCGGACTTCGTGACCATCGACCACAAGCTGCTGGCCCTGGCCCAGAAGGGTTATGAGAACAAGCGCATGTACGCCAAGGAGTACCGCCACCGGGCCATCGTCTGGGGCGTGCAGCCGCAGTACGTGATCGACATGCTCTACTGGATGGTCCAGTGCTGGGGCGTGATGCCGCTGACCGACATGCTCTCCGTGATCAACACCGACATGATCGCCGAAGTGGACACCCCCGAAAACCGGGAGCAGGCCTACCGCGACATGGCCATGCTGAACATGGAAATGATCATGCGCAACCACACCCACGGCGGCTTCAAGGTCCTGGTGGACGATCTGTGGGAGCTGTGCGAGCAGATGAACGCCGACATCGTCATGATGTGGGAGCATATGTCCTGCAAGGCTCTGACCGGCATGCACGGCCAGTTTGAGGAGCAGGCCCGCGCCCGCGGCATCCATATTATGTGGGTCTCCCACGACCTGTGCGATCCCCGCGTCTTCACCCGTCAGGCCATCCGCGACCAGGTCAACTCCTACATGCGCACCGTCATGCGCGAGGAGCCGCTGGATCCCTCGCTGGAGATCATTCCTGACAACGAGGCATATTGAGAAAGGAGCCGGACAACATGTCGAAAATCGCTAAAATTCCCCTGATCCTTCTGGGGGCCGTTCTGGGTTTCTTCGTGGTCACCTTCACCATCTACTTCTTCAATCTGGATATGAAGGCCACCGCCCTGCTTGCCCCGTTCCTGGAAAAGTGGTACGATCGGATGGAGCACAATCAGTACATTTAAGCAGCATCTTTCCCCATAGAACACAAACCGGGTCTGCCAAAACGGCAGCCCCGGTTTTCTGTGTAACGAAGCCGGAGCGGGAAGACCCCGCCCCGGCGTTTTTTCTATGTTCAGTCCCGGCCCATGTAAGCCTCATACCGCACTTTCCCAGCCAGCAGACGATTGCTGGTGACGCCGGTAATATAGGGATTCAGGTTCAGGATCTGCTCCTCTTTGTCCACTGTCCAGATCTCCAGCGGCATATCGTTGTCCGCGCAGATCTGACACAACTCGTCGGTATAGGAGCCGGCGTCCAGGAACACCCGATTGTGCCCGTTTCGCAGGGTGTTGGCCATCGCCACCGCGTTTACATCCGCATCGTCCACCAGATAGCCCAGCGGCGCTTCCGGATCGCAGTCCCGCATCACGGAAAGCAGGTAATGAGAAAACGAGATCCATGTGACCTTGCCCTTCATGCCGCAGGCTTCCACGATCTGCGCCAGCTGTCTGGCCCGGACCTCGCCCGTCACGGTCTCCGGCTTCATCTCGATATACGGGTGCAGCTCCAGGTTCCGGCACAGCTCCAGAAACTCTTCCAGGGTGGGGATCCGGGTCCCTGCGTAGTCCGCTCCCTTCCACGCGCCGAAGTCGTACTGACGCACTTCTTCCAGGCTCATGGAATCGATGGTCCCGCTGCCGTTGCTCACCCGGTCGATATACTGGTCGTGCAGGCAGACCGCGTAGCCGTCGGCGGTAAACTGCACGTCTGTCTCCACATAGGAGAAGCCTCTCTCTTTTGCCAGCCGAAAAGCCGGGAGCGTATTTTCCGGCGCCGCGGCGGAAAAGCCCCGGTGTGCCACCGCCCGGAGGATCTCATCATAGTTCACCGGCGCAGCTGCTACCTTGGAGTCGGCCTCATCCGCGGCCGCCTGAGCAATTTCCAGGCGCCCCTGGGCTTCCGCCAGCTCGCCCTCCGCCAGAAGCAGCTGGTTTTCCAGCGCTTCGGTGCGCTCCTGCAGGCGGCCGATGGTAAGGGCGTTGACGATACAGGCTGCCAGCAAAAGCCCAAGCAGGACGAAAATGATCAAAATGGCGGACAGAGGCAGGGCATAAAGCTCTTTCTTCCTGGGCGTGACCGCGGCGTCTGCCGTCTCCAGGACTTCGGAGCGCAGTTCAGTGTTATTCATTCCGTTCCTCGTTCTCAATGGATTTGTTTGATCGCTGCCGATATTCTATATACTTTTTCCCGTCCTGTCAATCCGTTCCGAAGCGTAAAAGCGGCCCGGCATCCCAGATGCCGGGCCCCTGTTCACGCGGGCAGGTAGGCCAGCGGATCCTCACTGACACCGTTGACCTGGATGGCAAAGTGCAGATGGCTGGTCTGGCCCACCTCGCACAGGGCGGTGTCGCCCACCGCGCCGATCACAGAGCCGGGCTCCACCCAGTCGCCGGGGCTGACCGCGGGCGCGCTCTCCAGATTGGCGTAGACCGTCTGTACCCCGTCTCCGTGGGAGACGGTGACCACCGTGCCCAGAAGATCGTCGCTGCGCACGCTCTCCACCGTGCCCGCGTGGGCGGCAGTGACGGTGGTGCCCAGGGGCGCCTCGATATCCACGCCTGCGTGGGTGCGCCAGTCGCGCATGGTCACGTCATAATCCAGGACCTCCAGACTGTGTCCCCTGTCCAGCTCGCCGCTGACGGGCCAGGCATAAATGGCCGGGATCTCCGGCGCCGGGGCCGGCTCCTCCCGCCAGACCTGGGTGTCCTCCGGCTCGGCCATAGTCTCCGCCAGTTCCTCTTCTGCCGCGGGTGCGGCCGCCTCCCGCATGGAGGGCGCCTGCTCCTGGGCCGGGACGATCACCGTCTCCACCCGGTGATTGTCCCGGCTGACCTGGTTCATGTCCCGGATATCCTCCGCCATGCTGCGGTCTCCCGCCGCCAACATCCAGGCGGACACGCCGATCACCGCCGCGCACAGGAACAACACGATGTAGAAGCCCTTCCCGGTGAAAAATCCCTCCAGCCTTCCGCCGGAGCTCTTGCTGTTCATAATTGTACCTCCGTAAAAAATAGGATTGCATCCCTATTTTTGCCTGCGGAGAAAACAATTATACACGAAGCGGAAACTTCCGGGAAGTTTCCGCTTCGTGTGAAAGAAAACGTGAAGGGGGGATCCCATCCCCCTTCACGTTTTCCCATGCGTGGTCACATGTGTTTTGCTGTGATCTGACCGCTGCGGTCAGGAGAGCTGCCCAATCTGCTTACAGCAGGCGGCTGACGATCAGCTTTCTCTCCTCTACCGCATAATCGTAGTACATGACGTAGGCGTGGCCCTCGCCGTTTTTCACATAATAGACCACGTCCTCGTCCTGGCGGATGGCCTCCTCCACAAACTGGCGGATGCCCATCTCCATGGCCTCGTGGCCGCCGGCAAAGACCAGCATGGGCGGCAGGCCCTTCAAATCGCCGGTCATGGGGTTGACGCGCCAGTCGTCCGTCTCCAGCGGACCGCTCCACAGCTTCAGCGCCGTGGGAAAGGCCCGGGTGGAGACAATGGGATCCCGCTCCAGCAGCAGGTTTTCATAGTCCTGCTCCTCGTCGTTGCGGGGCGTGCCGCCGCAGTTGCAGCCGGGAGAGATCAGGAACAGATTGTTGGGCTGCGGAAGGCCCTCCGCCTTGATCTGCAGCGCCACTGACACAGCCAGGCCGCCGCCGGCGGAGTCGCCGCCCAGGGCGATGGCCTCGCCGGGGCACTCCTTGAGCATGTCCCGGTACAGGGCCATGGACATGTCCAGGGCCTCCTTGCCGTTATGCTCCGGGATAATGGGGTACTCCGGGAACCAGATCTCAGCCCCGGTCTCCCGCGCCAGATATTCCGCAAAGGCGAATTGGGCCAGTCCCGAGTTCATCACCCAGCCGCCGCCGTGGAGGTACAGGATCTTCCGGGTCTTGCCCCTGGGCTCGCCGATGTGGAACTTGAACCACTGGAAGCCGTTCCAGTCGAATTCCTCCGCGTTCATCCGCTCGGCCATCTCCGGGCTCAGGGCGCTGCCGCCTCCGCGGCAGTTTTCCAGCACGATGCGGACAAATTCATCCCCGGTGCTGGAGAACATATGGTGCACCAGCTCCTGCCGTTTCTTTACCAGTTCCGCTTCTGTCATGGGAATTTCCCTCCTGTCGTTAAATTCGTGTGTTTTGTGTTTATACTATCCCACCCGACCGGACATATTGCAAGGAAAAGGACCTGCGCGGAGCAGGTCCTTTTCCGAAAAGCATATTTACTTGATGGAGAAGAAAGCGTCCATGCCGGGATACTGGGCCACGTCGAACAGCTCCTCCTCGATGCGCAGCAGCTGGTTGTACTTGGCAACACGGTCGGTGCGGGAGGGGGCGCCGGTCTTGATCTGGCCGGCGTTGACGGCCACGGAGATGTCGGCGATGGTGGTGTCCTCGGTCTCACCGGAGCGGTGGGAAACGATGCAGGTGTAGCCGGCGCGGTTGGCGGTCTGGATGGCGTCCAGGGTCTCGGTCAGGGAGCCGATCTGGTTGACCTTGATCAGCACGGCGTTGGCAGCGCCCAGCTCAATGCCCTTCTTGACGCGGGAGGGGTTGGTGACGAACAGATCGTCGCCCACCAGCTGGACCCGGGAGCCCAGGCGCTTGGTCAGCTCGACCCAGCCGTCCCAGTCGTTCTCGCCCAGGCCGTCCTCGATGGAGATGATGGGATACTTGTTGACCAGGTCCTCCCACATGTCGATCATCTCGCCGGAAGTCATCACGGTGCCGCGCTTGGGCAGGTGATACTTCTTGTCGTCGGCGTTCCACCAGTCGGAAACAGCCGCGTCCATGGCGATCTTGAAGTCCTCGCCGGGCTTGTAGCCGGCGGCTTCGATACCGGCGACCAGAGCCTTCAGGGCATCCTCATCGCTGGCCAGATTGGGGGCGTAGCCGCCCTCGTCGCCCACACCGGAGGGAGGAACGACCTTCTTCAGGGCATGAAACACCTCGGCGCACATACGCAGGGCTTCCTTGAAGCTCTTGGCGCCCACGGGCATGATCATGAACTCCTGGATGTCCACGCTGTTGTCGGCGTGCGCGCCGCCGTTGAGCACGTTCATCATGGGGACGGGCAGGGTCTTGGCGTTGACGCCGCCGATATAGTTGTACAGGCTCAGCCCGGTGGCTTCGGCAGCGGCCTTGGCCACAGCCAGGGACACGCCCAGGATGGCGTTGGCGCCCAGGCGGGTCTTGTTGGGGGTGCCGTCCAGCTCCAGCAGCAGCTTATCTATGGAAGTCTGGTCCAGAGCGTTCAGACCCACAACGGCCTCGGCGATCTCGCCGTTGACGTTTTCCACGGCCATCTGCACGCCCTTGCCCTGGTAACGGCTCTTGTCGCCGTCGCGCAGCTCGCAGGCCTCATACATACCGGTGGAAGCGCCGGAAGGAACGGCGGCGCGGCCAACGGTGCCGTCATCCAAAGTGACCTCCACCTCGACGGTGGGGTTGCCGCGGGAATCCAGAATCTCTCTGGCCATAACATCTACGATCTCAAAATACTGTTTCATAAAAGTAACCTCCTCAATCGCTTGCGCGTATGGAGATATTATACCGCAGGCCTTGCCAAAAATAAAGGGATACTTGCATATTTACAGGCAGAAGCCGCACTTTTTGTGAAAAACTACCTTATTTCAATAAGGAAAGTACCGCATCACCGTGGTGTGTTTCGTCATTCTTCACACGCTCCACCTGGGGAAAGGCGCCGATCAGACCCTCATATTTTTCCGCGGCGGAGTATTCGTTCTTCGCAATGATGGGATAGAGCTTTTTCCGCCCGATCAGCGTGTACAGCAAGGGGACAAAAACGGCTTTTGTTTTCCTGGGCTTCAGGGTCTTGCCCGTCAGTTCAAAGAACACCGAGGCATGCCGGTTTTCATCCGCCGCCAGGCGGCGAAAAGCCTCCGCGTCCCGCTGGTGCCGCACCCGTTTGGCCAGGCGCTCATACATCAGCACCGCATCCAGTTCCCCCTGTTGGGCATAGAGCAGATGCTTTCTCTGTTTTCTGGATATCTTTTGCTTCATGGAATCGTCTCCTTTGGAAATGTTTTCCTTTTCCCGCATCATACCATACGGGTTCATCGCCCGTCAAGCCGCTGTCAATGCTTGCTTTTTGCCGCCGCCTGGCATATACTGACTATCATAATTTTGAGCAATTGGAATACGTTTCCATCGGAGGTCCCCATGGCACTGACACTGGCGCTGGCCCACAAAATCGCCGGCATGTCCATCCAGATCTTTCTGGGTTTTCTCGTGGTCCGGCTGGGCGTGATGAAATTTGAAGACAGCAAGATCCTCTCCGCTTTCGCCCTGTACGTGGTGACGCCCTGCGCCATGCTGGACGCTTTTCAATATCCCTTCAGCCCGGACAAGCTCAGCGGCATGGGCGTGAGCCTGCTGGCCTCCCTGCTGACGGTGGGCGTCTTCGCGCTGCTGGGGCTGCTGGCCCGGCGTCTGCTGCACTGGAATGTGGTGGAGACCTGCTCTCTGGAATACCCCAATGCGGGCAACTTCATGATCCCCCTGGTGGCAAGTGTCCTGGGCGGGGAGGGGCTCATCTATCTCAGCCCCTGCTTCATCCTCATGAACCTCCTGATCTTCACCCACTGCCAGGCGGTGCTCAGCGGGGTGAAGAAATTCAGCTTCTCCATCTTTTACAAGAATATCGTACTGGTGGCCGTAATGATCGGCTTTGTGATGTTTCTGCTGGGCTGGCAGCTGCCCGGCATCCTGGGGGAGACCGTGTCCGCCTTCGGCGCTATGCTGGGGCCGGTATACATGTTCACCGTGGGCATGATCCTGGGCAACGCCCAGCTGAAAAAAGTCTTCACCAACCGCCGGGCCTACCTGGTCTCTCTGGGCAGGCTGCTGCTCTGCCCCCTGGCGGTGCTGCTGCTCCTGTTGGCGCTGGGGCTGTTTCGCATCCACCCCCAGGCACGGGAGATCCTCACCGTGGTGGTGCTGACCGCCGGCGCGCCCGCCGCCGTTCTGGTGACCCAGTTTGCCCAGCTGTACCGCAGCGAGCAGGAGGCCCAGTTTGCCGGCAGCGTGAACATCATGTCCACCCTGCTGTGTCTGCTGACCATGCCCGCCGTCTCCTGGCTGTATCAGGGCCTGGTCTACGGATTCGGCTCTTGACAAAATGCATCTTTATCCATTATAATGCCCACAGTTGAATATTCCCTTCCCCACCACCGGGTGCGGGAGCATATAAGGGGTTCGGGACCCGGCCGTAGGTACGGCGTGCGCGGCACGTTATAAGGCTGGTCCCGGACCCCTTATTTCATGATACAAGGAGGAACAGCAGCATGAACATCAAGCCCTTCAAGGTAGAGGAGTGGATGAACGCCTATGAGACCGGCGCCCGTTACAACATCGCCGAGACCTGTGTGGACTCCATCTCTCTGGACGAGCTGTGGGCGCTCAGCGGCGTGGACAAGCAGGCCTTCTGGGAAGAAGTCTGCGCCCGGCGCATGACCTACGGCTACATCGAGGGTCACCCGGATTTCCTCCGGGGCATCTGCGGCCTGTACAGGACCGTCAAACCGGAAAACATCGTTACCACCCACGGCGCCGCCGGGGCCAACCACCATGTGTTCTACTCCCTGGTGGAGCCGGGGGACCGGGTGGTCAGCGTCATGCCCAGCTACCAGCAGCTTTATTCCATTCCCGAGGCCTATCAGGCGGAGCTGCAGATCCTGCCCCTGCGGGAAGAAAACGGCTACCTGCCGGACCCGGATGAGCTGCGCCGCCTGGCTGTGCCCGGCACCAGGCTCATCTGCATCAACAACCCGAACAACCCCACCGGCGCGTTGATGGATGAGGCGCTGCTGCGGCAGATCGCGGACATCGCCCGGGAGGCCGGCTCCTATCTTCTCTGCGACGAGGTCTACCGCCACCTGACCCAGGAGGACGTCTGGAGTCCTTCCATCGCAGACCTGTACGAAAAGGGCATCTCCGTCAGCAGCATGTCCAAGGTCTTTTCCCTGGCCGGGCTGCGTCTGGGCTGGATCGCCAGCCACGACGAGGATGTGCTGCGTGCCTGCCTGTCCCACCGGGACTACAACCACATCAGCTGCGGCATGCTGGATGAGCGCATCGCCGCCGTGGCTCTGGGCGCGAGGGACGCTTTGCTTGCCCGCAGCCGCAGGATCGTCCGGGAAAACCTGCAGATCCTGGATGACTGGGTGCAGGGAGAGCCTCGCATCCACTACAGCAAGCCCCGGGCGGGCACCACGGCCCTGGTCTTCTATGATTATGACCTGGAGTCCTACGCGTTCTGTGAGCGGATGTATCACGCCACAGGCGCCTTCGTCACCCCCGGCGACTGCTTTGAAATGCCCCGCAGCTTCCGCGTAGGCTACGCCAGCGATCAGGAGGAGCTGCGTCAGGGTCTGGCCGCCGTCAGCGCCTTTCTGCGGCAGCTGGAAAAGGAGGAACGGGCATGAAGCCATTGAGCGACCGGGTCAACAGCTTTACCGATTCCGTCATCCGCCGCATGACCCGCATCAGCGACGCCTGCGGCGCCATCAACCTGTCCCAGGGCTTCCCGGACTTCGATCCGCCCAGGGAGCTGATGGACGCCCTGGCCAAGGCGGCCTATGCGGGCCCGCATCAGTATTCCGTCACCTACGGCGCGCCCAATCTCCGTGAGGCGCTGGCCCAAAAGCACAGCCGCATCGTGGGCCGCCCCATCGACCCGGAGAGCCAGGTGCTGGTCACCTGCGGCGGCACCGAGGCCATGATGGCCGTGATGATGAGCATCTGCAATCCCGGGGACAAGGTGCTGGTCTTTTCCCCCTTTTACGAAAACTACGGGGCCGACGCCATCCTCTCCGGCGCCCAGCCCATCTACATTCCTCTGGTCCCGCCGGACTACGGCTTCGACCTGGCCCTGATCGAGCAGGGCTTTCAGCAGGGGGCCAAGGCCATCATCATCTGCAACCCCTCCAACCCCTGCGGCAAGGTGTTCACCCGGGAGGAGCTGCTGGCCATCGGAGCTCTGGCAGAGAAATATGACGCCTACATCGTCACCGACGAGGTGTACGAGTATCTGGTCTACGAGCCCCATATACACACCTGCATGGCGTCTCTGCCGGGCATGTTCGAGCGGACCGTCACCTGCAATTCCCTGTCCAAGACCTACTCCATCACCGGCTGGCGGCTGGGCTATGTGATCGGCCCGGATGAGGTGGTGGAGATGGCCAAGAAGGTCCACGACTTTCTGACTGTGGGCGCGCCCGCGCCCCTGCAGGAGGCCGCGGTGATAGGCCTGCACTTTGACGACAGCTATTATGAGCGCCTGCGGGCGCTGTATACAGACAAACGCGCCTATTTCCTCCGGGGCCTTGACCGGATCGGGCTGAAGCACAATGTACCCCAGGGCACCTACTTCGTGCTGATCGACATCCGGGACTTTCTGGACCTGCCCCGCTTCCGGGGCTGGACGGATCTGGAATTCTGCGAGTGGATGGCCCGGGAGATCGGCGTGGCCGCCGTGCCCGGCTCCAGCTTCTTCAAGGAGGATGTGAACAACCTGATCCGCCTGCATTTCGCCCGGGAGCAGGCCACCATGGACGAGGCCCTGCGCCGGCTGGCAAAGCTCTGCGCCCTCCTTGACAAAGGCTGCCGCGCCCCATACAATGAAAGCAGTACAAGCACAAGGAGACTGCCATGAAGATCCGGATCATCTGCTGCGGGGCATCCCGCTTCCACCCGCCCAAGCACTGCACGGCCCAGGTATTTCAGGCCTATTGCGCCGGAGAGGCGGACCGGGCGATCCGTGAAGAACAGGTCCATCCCCTGAAGGCGGAGGGCCGGACGATCTATACCGCGCCGGGCCAGGCCGCCCGACAGACCGCGGCGCTGTTTTACGGGGAAGCCGGGACCGTGGAGGAGCTGCTGCTGGCCGCCGTCCCCGTGGGCGTCGGCGGACCGGGCGAGCGGACGCTCCCCCGCTGGCTGTGGCAGTTTTTGCTGTGGCTGTGGCGCTTCTTCGGCGCCGGGAAGCAGCCCGCCATCGACCAGGCCGAGCGGCTGATCCAAAAACTGGAGGCCTCCGGGGAGGACTGCATCCTGATCTGCCAGGCCTCCTTTGCGAAGATCCTGCTGGACCGCTTCCGGCGGCACGGCGGGGTCATCACCCGGGGCGGCGTCCTCCGTCTGCGCCCGCTGGAGCAAATCCTCATCACCCGGCGGGACATGCACTGCGGCGGCTGTCAGCACAATTGCCTGCTCTCCAACCCCGGCTGCGGCGTGGGCCGCGACAAGGCCGCCCGTAAAAGCGGCTGAATGACCATTCCGAATAAAGGACCCCGCCCGCCTGCGATCCTGCAGGCGGGCGGGGCTTTCTTTATTTCGCGTCTTTGGCCTGTTTGATGGACAGGCTGATGCGTTTTTTCTTTTCGTCCACGTCCAACACTACGACCTCCACCACGTCCCCCACGGACAGGACCTCCGAGGGGTGCTTGATATAGCGGTCCGCGATCTGGGAGATGTGCACCAGACCGTCCTGGTGTACGCCGATATCCACAAAGGCACCGAAGTCGATGACGTTGCGCACCGTGCCGCTGAGCTTCATGCCCGGCTTCAGATCACTGACAGACAGCACGTCCGTGCGCAGGATGGGCTGGGGCAGGCTGTCCCGGATATCCCGCCCGGGCTTGAGCAGCTCCTGCACCAGGTCCCGGAGGGTGGGCAGGCCCACGCCGATCTCCGCCGCCGCCTTCTCCTCGCCGCAGGCCTTCACCGCGGCGGGCAGGTCGGCCAGCTTGCCAGCACGCACGTCCGCCAGACTGTGTCCGGTCAGCTGCAGCAATGCCTCGGCAGCGGCATAGCTCTCCGGATGCACGGCAGTGTTGTCCAGCACGTTTTCGCTCTCCGGCAGGCGCAGGAAGCCCGCGCACTGCTGGTAGGCCTTGGGGCCAAGCTTTGGCACCTTCTGGAGCTGTTTGCGCTGGGTAAAGGGGCCGTTGGCCTCCCGGTAGGCCACAATGTTTTTGGCCGTTGCCGCACTGAGGCCGGAGACCCGGCGCAGCAAAGAGGGCGAGGCGGTGTTCACGTCCACGCCCACCGCGTTGACGCAGTCCTCCACCACCGCGTCCAGCGCCTCATCCAGCTGCTTTTCCGGCATGTCGTGCTGGTACTGTCCCACGCCGATGGCTTTGGGCTCGATCTTCACCAGCTCCGCCAGGGGATCCTGCAGCCGTCGGGCAATGGATACCGCGCTGCGCAGGTTCACGTCGTACTGGGGGAATTCCTCCGCGCCCAGAGGGCTGGCGGAATAGACGGAGGCGCCCGCCTCCGAGACGATCATATAGCTCAGCTTCGCGCCACGGGCGTTCTCCTGCCGGATCAGCTCCACCGCCATCTGCTCGGTCTCCCGGCTGGCGGTGCCGTTGCCGATGGCGATGTGCTCCACGCCGTATTTGCGCGTAAGGCCCGAGAGCTTTGCAATGGCTTCATTCTTCTGCCGCTCGCCGTAGGTTGGATAGACCACCGCCGTGTCCAGCACCTTGCCGGTGCCGTCCACCACGGCCACCTTGCAGCCCATGCGGTAGCCCGGGTCCAGGCCCATGGTGACCTTGCCCTTCACCGGCGGCTGCATCAGCAGCGGCCGCAGGTTCAGCGCGAACTGGCCGATGGCGCCCTCGCAGGCGCTGTCCGTCAGCTCCGTGCGGGTCTCCCGCTCCATGGAGGGGAACAGCAGCCGGTCATAGGCGTCCAGGGCCGCGGCCTTCACGAAGTCCATGGCCCGGCTGCCCGGGGTCACCACCGCCCGGTACACCGTCTGCATGGCCCGCTCATGATCCAGCAGCAGAGACACCTTCAGGAATTTCTCTTTCTCGCCCCGGTTGACGGCCAGCACCTGATGTCCCTGGAGCCGGGACACGCTCTGGGTGAAGTCATAGTACAGCCGGTAAACGCTGTCCTCCTCCGTGGCGGCCTCGCTGTGCAGCTGGCCGCTGCGGCGGATCAGCTCCCGGAGGCTTTTGCGCAGGGCTGCGTCGTCGCTGACCCATTCGGCGATGATGTCGCTGGCCCCGGCCAGGGCGTCCTCCACAGTCTCCACGCCCTTCTCCGCGTCCGCATAGTCCGCCGCCGCGTCCTCCGGCACGGGGCAGTCCCGCCCCTGCCGAAACAGCAGCTGAGCCAGGGGCTCCAGGCCCTTCTCCCGGGCCACGGTGGCGCGGGTGCGGCGTTTTTGCTTATAGGGCCGGTACAGGTCCTCCAGCTCGGAGAGGGTCCCGGCCGCGTCGATGGCCGCGCGCAGCTCCTCCGTCAGCTTTCCCTGGCCCTCGATGGCGCTGAGCACGGTCTCCCGCCGCTCCTGCAGGCCACGCAGGTACTGGAGTCTCGTCTCCAGTATGCGCAGGGTGGTATCGTCCATGGCGCCGTGGAGCTCCTTGCGGTAGCGGGCAATGAAGGGGATGGTGTTGCCCTCGTCCAGCAGCCGGACCACGTTTTCCACATATTCCGTCTTTTGCTGCAGCTCCTGTGCCAGGATCTGGATCATGTCGTTCATGCTTTGTCCTCGTATCCTTATGATTTGTCCCGCCTCCGGCGGAACACAGCGGGCTGATTATACCATAGAAGGGCGCGGCGATTCAACCGGGAATCGCCGCGCCCTGTCGCGATCTTTTTTCGTTTCACGGAGCTTTGTTCTCACCTCCGCTGACGGGTCACCACTCCGATCCGGCTGTGCATATAGGCCATCAGCAGCAGGAGCCCGCCCAGATACAGCGGCAGGAAACGGGTCCCGATCCAGCGGGTCAGCAGGCCGAAGATAGGCGGCATCAGCGAGGTGCCCACATAGGCGCTGGCCATCTGCACGCCCACGATAGCTTGGGACCGCTCCCGTCCGAAGTGTGCGGGGGTGGCGTGGATCATGCTGGGATAGACCGGCGCACAGCCCAGACCCACCAGCACAAAGCCCAGCAGGGCCAAGGCGTTTGCCGATGGGATCAGGATGCACAGCACGCCCAGAGCGATGATCCCCTCGCCCAGATGCACCATCTGATCGTCATTGAGCTTCATGGTGACAAAGCCACTGACGGCCCGCCCCAGCGTGATGCCCAGGTAAAAGAGGCTGCCGCAGCGGGCTGCGGTGACCTCCGCCACACCCCGGGCCGTCACCAGATAGCTGCTGGCCCAGAGGCCGGTGGTCTGCTCCAAAGCGCAGTAGCAGAAGAAGCAGAGCATGGTCTCCTTCGCGCCCGGCAGCTTAACGAGAGCGGGCAGGGGCAAAACCTCGCCCTTTGTCTCCCCTTTGTCCGCCGTGCCTTCGGTCTTTTGCCGCCAGAGGGAGAGGCTGCCGAACAGCACCGCCACCAGCACGAACTGCAGCAGGGAGATCGCCCGGTACCCGCTGTTCCACAGCCCGCCTCGGGCGAGTACCGCGCCCATGATGGCCGGGCCCATAGAAGCGCCCACGCCCCACATGCAGTGCAGCCAGCTCATATGGCGGCTTTCAAAGTGCAGGGCCACAAAGTTGTTGAGAGCCGCGTCCACGCTGCCGGCGCCCAGCCCGTAAGGCACCGCCCACAGGCACAGCAGCCAAAAGCGGTGGCTGAAAGAGAAGCCCAGCATGGCTGCCGCCGTCATCAGCACGCTGACCGCCGTGATCTTCCCGGTACCGAAGCGTCGGATCAGCCGGTCGCTGCACAGGCTGGAGATCACGGTGCCCACGGCGATGATCATGAACACCGCACCGGAGGCGGACAGGCCCACTCCCAGTTCCTGATACATGACCGGCCAGGCGGAGCCCAGCACAGAGTCCGGCAGGCCCAGGCTGATGAAGGCGAGATAGATAATCAAAAGTAGCATGTTGAAATGGTCCTTAGCGATCTAAGCTGTTTGGCGGCAACGCCTTTTTCTTTGTTGGGCGTGGTCTACATCATGCGCAGGATGTTGTCCATCGCGAAGGCCAGGTTCTCCCGGGAGAAAGCCTTGCTGACGGCCAGATCCTGAGGCAGCCGGTTGATGGTGAAGATGGCCTTGACGCCCTCTTCATAGGCCGGCTCCATGCCCAGATCCGAGCCGCCTACCACCGCAATGACGGGCTTTGCTTGCTTCTTTGCCCGGCGCGCCACGCCGATGACCACCTTGCCGCGCAGGCTCTGGCTGTCGATCTTGCCCTCGCCGGTGAAGATCACGTCCGCGTCGGAGATGAGCGAATCGAAGGCCACCGTGTTCAGCACGGTCTCAATGCCCATCTGCAGGGTGGAGTCAAAGAACGCCATCATCCCCACGCCCATGGCGCCGGCGGCGCCGCCGCCGGGGACCTGCGTCAGATCCCGTCCCAGATCGCGCTTGATCACCTCGCCCAGATGGCGCAATCCCGCGTCCAGCGCCTTGACCATATCGGGGTCCGCGCCCTTCTGGGGGCCGAAAACATAGGCCGCGCCGGTCTCGCCATACATGGGGTTGTCGATGTCGCACATGGTGACCAGCTCGATCCCCCGAAGCAGCTCGTTCTTGCCGGACAGGTCGATCCTGTCCACGTCGATCAGGCTGCCGCCGGTGGGAACGAAGGCCCTGCCGTCCTTGTCCAGGAATTTCACGCCGATGGCGGCTGCCGCGCCGCAGCCCGCGTCGTTGGTGGCGCTGCCGCCCAGTCCCACGATGATCTTGCTGACGCCGCGCCCTGCCGCGTCCAGGATCAGCTCGCCCACGCCGTAGGTGGTAGTCTTGCCGGGGTCCCGGCGGCCCTCCACCAGAGGCAGGCCCGCGCAGGCGGCCATCTCCACCACGGCGGTTTTGCCGTTGTCGATCAGGCCATAGAAGGCCTCCATGGGCTCAAAGTACGGGTTCTTGACTTCCAGCCACACCTTCTCGCCGCCCAGGGCGGTCAGGAAGGCGTCCACGCTGCCCTCACCGCCGTCGGCCACGGGGATGGACAGGACCTCACAGCCGGGGAATCGGGCTTCGATGCGGGACTTCATAATGGCGCAAATCTCCGCGGAAGACAGCGTCCCTTTAAACGAATCCGGGATCAGTACTGCTTTTTTCATAATCACACCTCATGTCGTTCGATCCATCCGCTTTTCACACACGGTCAAAATGGAAAACGCTTGCTTCACTCTGTTTTCATCATATCATATCCCCTGTTTTTTGCAATTGAAAAAACAGATATATTTACATATAATACTAAAAAAGGAAAGTACTCTGCCGGAAAGGAGGCCCCCTATGCTCAGAGCGAAAAACGGCTGCCTGTCCCTGGGGACGGGCAAAATGGACTATATCCGCTTCGGCTCGGGCCCGCGGATCCTGGTGATGCTTCCCGGTGTGGGCGACGGTTTGAAGACCGTACGGGGCATGGCCCTGCCCTTCTCCCTGCTCTACCACGCCATGGCCCGGGATTTTACGGTATACGTATTCAGCCGCCGCAGACAGCTCAGTCCCCACACGACGACTCGGGAAATGGCGGCGGATGTGGCAGCCGCCATGGACGCGCTTGGTCTGTCGGAGGCTGCGGTGCTGGGCGTCTCCCAGGGCGGCATGATCGCCCAATGGCTGTCCATCGATCACCCGGAAAAGCTAAGCCGCCTGGTACTGGCCGTGACCCTCTCCAAGCCGAACACGACGGTGGAGACCGTTGTCTCCGGCTGGCTGGAGATGGCGGAGCGGGGCGACTACAAGGGGATCCTGCTGGACACGGCGGAGCGCTCTTATTCTCCGAAGCGCCTGCGCCGGGCTCGGCTCAGCTATGGCCTGCTGGGAAATGTCGGGAAGCCCCGATCCTTCGAGCGCTTTCGGATCCAGGCCGAGTCCTGCGTCACCCACAATGCCTATGCGGAGCTTCCCCGCATCGTCTGCCCCACGCTGGTGATCGGCGGGACGGAGGACGCCATCGTCACCGGACAGGCGTCAAGGGAGATCGCCTCGCAGATCCCAGGCTGTGAGCTGTATCTGTATGCGGGGCTGAGCCACGGTCTCTACGAGGAGGCCCCGGACTTTCTCCCCCGCGTCATGGATTTCTGCCGCTGAAAGGAGAGAAAAGCATGGATAAAGTCTTGTTTCGACAGGCCATCGGAAAGTTTCTCAGCGGCCTGCTGCTGGTGGGTCTGCTGCTGTTTCTCCCGGCGGGGACCTTTGCCTACTGGCAAGCCTGGCTGCTGCTCGGCGTTTTATTCGTCCCCATGTTTTTTGCGGGGCTGATCATGCTGCGCAGGAGCCCGGAGCTGCTGCGAAAGCGCCTGAGTGCCAGAGAGGAGCAGATGGAGCAGAAAAGCGTTCTGCTGCTGAGCGGCCTGATGTTTCTGGCGGCCTTTCTCCTGGCCGGGCTGGACCGCCGCTTCCACTGGTCCCTCCTGCCGCGCGCTGTGTCCTGGACGGCGGCGGTGATCTTTCTGCTGGCCTACGCCCTGTACGCGGAGGTCCTGCGGGAAAACGTCTACCTGTCCCGGACCGTGGAGGTGCAGGAGGGCCAGAAGGTCATCGACACCGGGCTCTACGGGCTTGTCCGCCATCCCATGTATACCAGCACCGTATTCCTCTTCCTCTCCATGCCCCTGATCCTGGGCTCGCTCCCCGCCTTCGCCGTCATGCTGCTGTACATCCCCATCATCGTCAAGCGCATCCGGAATGAGGAGGCCGTGCTGGCGGAGGGTCTGCCGGGTTATGCCGATTACATGCGGCGGGTGAAGTACCGGCTGGTCCCCCATCTCTGGTGAAGCCCGGCCGCCTGTCTTTTAAAACAGACCCAAAGCAGCGCCGTCCGATCGGACGGCGCTGTTTTTTTGCGGTCGAGTGCCACTTGACCACAGCTTCCCTTTTGTGCCGTACAATGCAGCTGTAATCACAAAACCGACAACAGAAAGGAAGAGGGAACATGAGCAAAACAGAACTGGTTTTCATCCTGGACATGAGCGGCTCCATGGAGCACCTGACCGACGACACCATCGGCGGCTTCAACAGCGTCCTCAAAGAACAGGCGGTCAAAGACGGCGAGGCCCTGGTGACCACCTATCTCTTCAACAACAGCAGCCATATGCTCCACGACCGGCTCCCCATCGGCGAGGTCGCTTCCATGACCAGGGACGACTACCGGGCGGGCGGCTGTACGGCCCTGGTGGACGCCCTGGGCGAGGCCATCCATCACATTACAGGCATTCACCGCTACGCCCGGAAAGAGGACGTCCCGGAGCACACGATATTCGTCATCACCACCGACGGCATGGAGAACGCCAGCCACCGCTACTCCGCCGGGCAGGTGAAGCAGATGATCCGCCATGAGCAGGAAAAGTACGGCTGGGAGTTCATCTTCCTGGCAGCCAACATCGACGCGGTGGAAACGGCCAAAAGCTACGGCATCGACGCGAAGACCGCGGTCAACTATATGCCAGACGTCTGCGGCACCACCATGGCCTTCGAGGCGATCAATCTTGCCGTCGGGAGCGCCCGGAGCGGCGCCCGGCTGAACAGGGATCAAGGCTGGCGCCGGTCCGCAGACAGGGACTACCAAAAGCGCAAAAAGTAAGGTATAATACTTTGTAGAAGCAGACAGGGGGGATCTTCATGGCATTCACCATCGTGCGCAACGATATCGTCCGAATGGAAGTCGACGCTATCGTAAACTCCACCAACGAGCGGTTCAAGGTGGGCGGCGTGGGCGTAGACGCGGGTATCCGCCATGCGGCGGGCCCCGGACTGGACGCCGAGCTGGCGGAGATCGGTTTCTGCCCTCCGGGCTCATCGGTGATCACCGGGTCCTATGGGATCTCCTCCTGTCGGTACATCATCCACACGGTAGGCCCCATCTATCGGGGCGGCCTGCACGGGGAGGCGGAGCAGTTGCGCAGCTGTTACCGCAGCATCCTGGCCCTGGCACGGGAAAGCGGCTGCCGCTCCGTGGCCATCCCCTTCCTCTCCGCCGGCGCCTACGCCTACCCTAAGAAGGAGGCCTATCAGATCGCCACTTCCTGCATCCGGGAATTTCTGTTCTCCCTGCCGGAGGATGAGGACATGATGATCTACCTGGTCCTGTTCGACCAGGCTTCCGTGGAACTGGGCAATAAGATCGACGGCGGCATACGGGAGCAGATCTCTCCTGCGTATCCGATGGCGAAAAAAGCGCGGCTCGGCTCTCTTTTTCGGCCCTCCAACCGGCCGGCGCAGTTCGATCCGGGCGAGCTGGCGTCCGGCCCCTTTGATGTCTCGGCTCCCCAGGAGCAGGCGCCGGCGGAACATACGATGTCCTTCTTCGTGGAGGATACCGAGGCCCTCGGTTCCGCCGCAGCTGCCGCCATGCCGGACTATACGGAGCAGGATCTGTCCTTTGCGGAGATGTGCGAGTGGTGGTGCGCGCAAAAGGGGCTGTCCAAAAAGGAATTTTACATCTGCTCCAACATCAACAAAGCCATGTTCTGGAACATGAAGCACCACCCGGATCAGATCCCCCGCAAGACCAACGCCCTGGCCTGTGCCGTCGGGCTGCGGCTGGATTACGAGCAGGCCCAGGATCTGCTGATGCGGGCCGGGATGACCCTGTCCCGCTACCATGCGCTGGACCGGACGGTGGAGCGTTTCATCCGCAGCGGCAATTTCAACATTTACGAGATCAACGAGACCCTGTTTGAACAGGATCTGCCCCTGCTGGGGGCATGCTGAACCAGGAAAGGAGAATGCTTATGATCGGCGCCATCTTGGGCGACATGGTGGGCTCCCGCTTTGAGTTCCACAACCATTTATCCAAAGACTTTGACTTTTTGACAAAGCGCTCGGAATTTACCGACGACAGTGTTATGACCTGTGCCGTGGCACAAGCACTGATGGACAGCAAAGAGGACTTTTCAGACCTGCAGGAAAAGGCCGTGGCGGCCATGCAGCGCATCGGACGGCAGTTTCCCAACTGCGGCTATGGCCGGCGTTTTTGCGGCTGGATGTTCTCGGACGACCCGCAGCCATACAACAGCTGCGGCAACGGCTCCGCCATGCGCGTCAGCCCCGTGGGCTTCGCAGCCCGGGATGTGGATGAGGCGAAGGCGCTCTCCGCGGCGGTCACCCGGGTGACCCACGATCACCCCGAGGGCATGAAGGGCGCGGAGGCCACGGCGGTGGCCATCGTCCTGGCCCGCCAGGGCAAGACCAAGGAAGAGATCCGCCTGGCCATGGAGGCCTATTATGATCTGTCCATGAGCGTGGACGCCTACCGCCGCACATGGCAGGGCCACGGAAAGGAGATCTGTCAGGTAGCGGTCCCCCAGGCGCTGGTCTGCTTTCTGGAGGGTGAGGATTACGAAGACGTCATCCGCAACTGCATCTCCATCGGCGGCGACAGCGACACCATCGCCGCCATCGCCGGCGGGATTGCCGAGGCCTTTTACGGTGTTCCCGAGGACTTCGTCCGGCAGGCAAAGGCCAGGCTGGACCCGCGGCTGCTGACTGTGGTCGAGGACTTCCGGAGCTGGCTTGCCGCCAGAGCCTCGGTCTAAAACCTTCGAGCAAAGGCCGAAACCCACATATGAAAAGAGCTGTGATGCCCGGGTGTGCAAAACACACCTTTTCATCACAGCTCTGTTTTTTTAGGAGCGGCCGAGAAAGATACAATTTAAGACTGATCGCCGCGCCGTTTGAACAGCAGGACGATGAAGTAGCCGAGCAAGGCCGCTGCGCCTGCTCCAGAGCACAGCGAAGCACGCTGTCCCGATTGGTCATGTTGATGAAATTGGCGCCGAACGGGCTGTGTTGGAAGGCTTGTCCACCTCTGTAACGCGCTTGTATGCTGAGGTGCCGAAGGCTCCAACCATGTTAACCATGGAAGTACTGGAAACGCCCCGGCCATGGCAGGTGCTGGTAGCGCCGCCGGCATCTGTCAGCTTCCTGCTGAGGGGCACCGCAGCGGGGTCATAGACCTAATCAGGGTATGCTGTGGCGGTGTCGAAGTACAGCTTTTTGTTATCCTGCTAGTCCTTCATATACATGGTATATAACAAGGCCGGGTTTCATTCAATGAAAAAAGGATTATTGCAGCTTTTTTCTATGCTCTCGTTGTTTTTTGTATTATTGAGCATAAACGCAGCCTTTTCAGCGATTTATACGCGCAGCAGTCTTCTATATAAACACAAGCCCGCGCCGTGACCACAGGGGTCACGGCGCGGGCTTGTGTTTATACGGGTCCTTTCCCATATCACTTATATAGTTCCTGCTCCAACAATCGGGCAAAGCGTTCCAGACCCGCCTGGTCGGCGGCGGAAAAGCGCCCGGGCTCCGGGCTGTCGATGTCCAGCACCCCGACGACCTTCCCCCCGGCGTGCAGCGGGATCACGATCTCGGAAGCGGAGGCCGCGTCGCAGGCGATATGACCGGGGAAGCGGTGCACATCCTCCACCCGCTGTGTTTGATCCAGCCGGGCTGCCGTCCCGCAGACGCCCCGCCCGAAGGGGATCTCGATGCAGGCGGGCTTCCCCTGGAAGGGGCCCAGGACCAGCAAGTCTCCCTGGGCCAGATAGAAGCCGGCCCAGTTGACGGCTTCCAGACTCTCATACAGGAGGGCAGCCGCGTTGGCAAGGTTCGCGGTAGTGTGCGGAACGCCGCGGATCAGCGCGGCCAGCCTCTCCTGCAACGCGCTGTAATCGGTCTCATATGCCATGTTTTCTCCTCCCCGCTTACGCGGCGGCGTATTTCAGTCAAAATCCAACACGCGGCACATGCGGATCAGCGTGAGCCGGTTGCGGATGGCGGCGGAGATGGGCAGCATCTCATCCGCCAGGGCCGGGTCGATGCCGATATGCTCCGGCAGGTACTTGGAGCCCACCGCCTTGTACAGGGCTTCCATCTCCTCCACAGGCGGGATGGAAGCGATGATTCGGCGGATCTCCTCCCAGTGGTCCACAATGTTCTGAGGATCGAAGCTGGCCAGCACGTCGTTCTCGTTTTCCTGCATGATCCCGTCGCAGAGGCGCTCGCCGAACTTCTCCAGCACCCATTCCCGCTTCAGCGGCTCAAAGGGCTTGGCCCTGGGCGTCAGCGCCGCCAGGCGGTGATACTCCTTCACGGCGGCGAAGGTCCCTACGCCCACGCACTCGCCGTGGATGCCCTCGGCCTTCTCAAAGCGGGGCGGGTGCATCTCTACCAGGTGGGCCATCAGATGCTCCGCGCCGGAGGCCGCCCTGGAATTCTCCCACAGCTGCATGGTCAGGCCGCTCTTCATCTGGGCCATGGTCATGGCCTCGTAGTCCACCTCGCCTGTGGCGGCCATCTTGTCCGCCGCAGCGCGCATGATCTGCAGCGCGTCCTCGGCCAGGCCCGCCACCATGGGGCAATAGTCCTCCCCGGAGACCAGGGCAGACATCTTCCAATCGGCCAGGGAGATGTATTTGGACAGGATATCGTTGATGCCGCTGGCCACCAGACGCATGGGCGCGCCCTTGATGATGTCCAGGTCCGCCACCACCAGAGCCGGGGCCTTCATGCGGATGGACTTTTTCTGGCCTTTGAGGATCACCGAGCAGATGCTGGCGGTAAAGCCGTCGGAGCTGGCCAGGGTCGGCACAGCCACAAAGGGGATGCCCAGCTTGTAGGCCGGGTACCGGCCGAAGTCCATAATGGTCCCGGCCCCGTAGGCGATGAGCACCTCGGGCTTGTCCAGCCGGGTCATCATATCCTCGATGAGCACGTCCTCCGAGCGCAGCCCCTGGGCCGGGAGCACGATCTCCTGATCGGCCTTGATATGCTTGCCCTCGGTGAGCTCATAGATGATGCTGTCGTAGATGACGGTGCGGTGCAGGCCGGCCAGTCCCGCTTCCTCCATGTACTTTTCAAAATTGGCGATGGCGTTGTATTCCACGACCACCAGCCGGGTCTCCAGCTCGTGATCCTTGCCGCAGGCACAAGCCCCTGCGTAGGGAGAACAGTCCAGTATCATTCGTTTTTACCTCGCTTATTGAATTTGTTTCCTGTCGTTCATTTTAATACATTCCCTCCCCAGGGTCAACACCGGGAACCGGAACAGAATAAGCCGACGCACAAAACACAAAAAGCGGGCGATATATCCCCGCTTTTTCGTGCCTTGCTTCGGACTGTGTTTTTGCTCAGGCCCGGGACTTGTTCGCCCGGTTGAAGGGGCAGCGTTTGCCGATGCACTGGTTGTTCTGCGCCGCATGGGTACACAGGACCTCCGGCTTCTCCATCTCCACGCCGAACTGCTCTTTTACGAAATCGACGGCGCAGAGGATGGACAAAAAGGAATCCCGCTTGCAGCAGCGGGGGCCGCCGATCTCGCCGATGGCGGCCAGGGATCTTGCCGTCATCCTGTGGGCGAGCGCAAAGGGCTCTATGGACAGCGGTGTGGATCGGGAGAGGATGGATACGAACATCCCCGAGCTGATGCCCGCGCCGCAGGCGCCCCAGAAGCCGCAGGCCCCGCCCGGGACGCTCCTGCCGCGGCTAAGCATCTCGGTCAGCGCCGAGGGGAGGTCCAGCTCCCCGCCGGCGTTCTTGTAGGCCGTCAGCAGCGCCGCGCCCACCATAACGTGATGCTCCGGCCCGTGCATATGGCAAAAAGGCATGGCCATCATCTTCTCAATGATCTCGATCGGGTTTTTTGACATCTCTGCCAGGCACAGGCCGATGATGGAATCCATCCCGGCGGTATGGCACTCGTTGCATACGTAGTGGCCGTTGACACAGCGGGTCTTGCTGTTCTCCTTCTTGTGGCAGATGGCGCACTCCATGAGCTCGTCCCGCTCCAGATATTCCAGCGGCGCTTTGCAGATCAGGCATTCTTCTCTCATTCTTTTCCTCCTGTTCTCCCGAAGAGTTTCTCGTTTCCAAAAACGTAACTGTCGATGTGCTCTGAAAATATGCGGACATATTTGAAATTCTGAAGATCTTTGATCGAGTCGCTTTGCCAGCCCGGGATCTGTCAGTCCAAGCTCATGTCTCTCAGCCGGTCCGCTGCATCCGCCATAATCGCATTGACGTCGGCTCCGTCGATATCGAGCCCGAGAGCTTCGATTTTCCTGACGTCCTGAATCCCATAGTAATTCTGTGCCAGCGCTTTCACGTATCCGAAGCCATAGTCCTCCGGTGCATAAAAGCCCCCGGCAGTGGTCACGTAAAAAAGTCTCTTTGCCCGGCAAAGCCCGACAGGAATGCCTTCTTCCGAATACTTGAAGATGATCCCCGCGACCGTGATCTGTTCCAGATACTGCTTTAACGTGGCCGGAAAAGAGAGATCCCAATACGGCGCCGCAATCACGATGTCATCCGCTTCGGAAAACTGACGGGCAAGGTCAAACAGCGGATCTTGAAAAGCTTCCTCGGAAATGAGCCGATCACGTACGTTGAGATACTCTTCGCTGACGGCGGGGAAGGCGATCTTCTCCAACCGAAGCTCTTCAACCGGCCTGTCCAACTTTGCGAGCAGTTTTTCTGCCAAGCGTCTTGTTCTGGACTCTTTGCGCACACAGGCGTTCACATACAGGATCGGTCTGTCCATATTGCACCTCCGCAGCTTCCGATTCATCGAAGTGATTATAACAGAGATCACGCGTTTTTCATAGTAGCAGAGGCGGCAATTCAATTCAGCGACAGGATCACACGCAGCGCCGGGACAGCTGTGACCGGGTTTTCCCCGTCAAGGACCCTTCCGGCGTTTTCAGTGAGGGTGGTCAGCGTGTTGAAAACAATATGCATTTTACAAAAATGATCCCCCGAAGGGCAGGGCTCTTCGGGGGATCGCTGTCACTAGGCGCTAAGAATATGTTTTCCGGTCTTGTGTAAAAAGAGCATTCTCGGCTCTGCAGCAACGCGGCGCGGCGAAAAGCTTTTTGGCTTTTCGCCATCATATTATTCCGCCGTGGGGAATACGCAGAGCTCTACGTCGCTGAGGGGGAAGCTGACGCAGGGATGGATCCAGTTGAACTTGATATCGCCCAGCCGCCGCCCGTCGGCCTCGGCGGGGATATAGACCTCGCCCTTGACGAGACGCGAGTGGCACCAGCCGCACTCGCCGCTGCGGCAGTGGGCGGGCGCCTTGATGCCGGCGCGCTCCATGGCCCAGAGCAGACTCTCCTCCGCCTTGCAGGGGATCGCGGTCTTTTCCCCGCGAATGTCCACCGTCAGCGTATAGCTCTTGCCGATCTGATCCTTGGGGTAGTCCGGGTTATTGACCGCGCCCATGTAGTCGCCGGACATCTCCATGCGGTAGCGCCGCTTGGGCAGGCCCAGCTTTTTGCACTGCTCCTCGCCGAAGACGTACATGGCCTTGGGGCCGCACATAAAGACGGAGTAGTCGCCCTCCGGGGCATATTTTTGGATCAGCTCCGCCGTGATGAAGCCATGCTCGTAGCCCTCCTTCTCCTCCTCCGACAGCACGTGGACGACCTTGACCTTGCCGCCGCTTTTTTCGGCCAGCGCTTCGATTTCGTCCTTGAGCAGGATCCCGTCCGCTGTCCGGGAGCCGTAAAGGATGGTGAGGTCGAAGTCCTCGATCCCATCCACGACGGCGGCGGCCATGGAATAGAAAGGCGTTATCCCGGAACCGCCCGCGATGGCGATGACCTGTTTGGCGTCCCGCAGATCCTGATAGTAGAAATCGCCGAGGGGGCCGGAGATCTCCACCGCGTCGCCCTGCTTCCAGTTTTCCAGGATCCAGGCAGAGGCGTAGGCGGGGTTCGTGCGCTTGATGGTGAGGGTGTAGCTGTTCCCCTCCGTGCCCAGCGCGTCCTTCGGGTTGGAGCGGATGGTGTAGGGCTTGCGGACCGCTGCGCCGTCGATGTTCAGCGCGACGGACACATACTGGCTCGCCCGGAAATAGGCCAGCTCTTTTGTGCCCTTCGCCGCATCCGGGACCAGGGTGAAGCTCTTGGCGTCACCGTGATCCTCCACCTTCTGGATGAGGCAGTGCTGCACCGCCGGGTGCAGACGCTTTGCCAGGATGTTGGCGTTGTAGATGGACTTGGGCGGCGTAGCGGGCGCGGCCTCAATAGCCGCGTTGCGGGTCTTGACCTCGCCCAAAAACGGGAACGGCGTCAGGCCCTTCAGGGCCTTTTTATCATAATAGTATTTCGCCATCTTACTTGCCCTCCTTCTTCATGTCCAGCAGCATGTACCGCGCCTGCTCCGCGCCGGACAGGTAGGCCTGGGAATAGCCGTCCATCTGCGTGCCGTGGCCGCCGGCGAAGCGCAGGCCGTGGACGGTATAGTCCTCATGGTGCCCGGACTGGACGCGGGGGAACATGCCGTCCCAGGTGGCGGGCTCGTAGCCGTAGACGTCGCCGCGCGGCGTGCCCAGATAGCGCGCCCAGGTGACGGGGGAAGCCACCACGATCTCCTCGATGTGCCCCTGCAGAGAGCAGCCGGTGACCTCCTCGTATCGCTCCACACACTCCCGGGCGATGCGGTCCTTCACCTTGAAGTACTCCTCCTCCGTGACGTCGGCAAAGGGATCTCCGGTGTAGAATTTGGAGAACTGGATGAAAGAACGGCCCTTCCCTGCGGCGTCCGGCACGGCGTTGGTGAGTACGGTGCAGGAAAAATCCTTGTGGGTCTCGATGCTGTCACAGGCGAGATACTGCTTGTGGTTGTCGGGGCTTGAGCGCAGGAAGGTGTCGTAGCCCTTGAGGCCCAGCTCCTCCGCCGTGGCGTCCAGACCCAGGCAGACGATAAAGGCCGCCTGCGCGATCTTCTGGGCATTCATCATCTTAAGGTTGCGTTCGGGGATCTCCTTGGGGTCGACCATGCGGTCAAAGACCACATGGGGCATAAGGTTGGAGATGACCCATTCGCAGGGGATGTAGGTGCCGTCGTCCAGCTCCACGCCGTAAACTTTCTTGTCCCGGATGTCAATCTTCCTGACCTCGGTGTTATACCAGATGTCGCCGCCCAGCTCCCGGACCCTCGTGTCGAAGGCCATGGAGATCTCATGGCTGCGCCCCTTGGCCACCCAAGGCAGCTGGGTCAGATACACGTAGGTCATGAAAGCGTAGACCGCAAAGCTCATGTTGGTGGAATCGGCGGAGACGTAGGTCCAATAAGACTCGTAGATCCGCTTGGCTTTCTCGGGTACGCCGATGCGGTCGAGCATCTCTTCCGTGGTGACGGGGACGGTGCGCATCAGATCGTAGTACTTGAGCAGCATCTCCACCTTGGCGGGCGGAGAGGGCTCGTTGTCGTGGGCGGCGAGCCAGTCCACGCCGTCTCCCAGCATTCGCGCAAGCTCCATCACCGTGGTCATGGACTCCCGACTGCCGGGCACCTGACGCTCCATCTCATCGATGAAGGCCTCCACTCCGGCCGGCATATAGACACAGAAGCCGTCCGGATCCGTGGCGATGGAGGCGAAGGACTCGTTCACCGGACACCAGTCCACGTTCAGCCTGTACTGATCTTCCAGGAGCTTGCGCACGGCGCCCCGTGGCCGCCCCTGTTTGCCGTCGCCCATCTGACACAGCTCGTGAAGCGTGGCCTCAAATTCGTAGGCGCCGCGCCGGAAGCTGGTGGCACAGCCTCCGGGCAGATTGTGCTTTTCCAATACCAGCACCTTTTTGCCGGCATTGGCCAGATACGTCGCCGCCGACAAGCCGCCGTTGCCGGCGCCGACGACGATCACATCGTACTTTTGCATGCTTCTCCTCCTTACCTTGCTCTTTTTTCCGGTACAACGATCTCGCGAACGCTGAAGTCCCTTCCGCTCAGGACGGTTTTTTCAAAGCTGCCGCAGTTGGGACAGAAGCCCTTGTGCTCGACTACGTTGAAAATCTCATCGCATTCCTCGCACTCTGCCAGGCCTGGGACAATGTTCACCGTGAGCTTCGCGCGCTCCAGGATACTGCCCTTTACCACCGGCGGATAGAGCTCCTGCACATATTCCGGGATCACCAAAGACAGCTCCCCGCAGTCCACGACCACCTCGTGGATCTCCTTGATCCCGTTTTCCTCCGCAAAGGCGGTGACCGTCCGCAGGAGCTGCCGGACGATGCCGATCTCGTGCATTTCAGCCTCCGTACTTTCCGATGCGCTTTTTGATGACGCCGATACCGATCTGGGGAACATTCTTCACGATCCGGCCCAGCGTGTGGAAATACTCCTGGTTGTCCGCGTCGTAGACCTTTTCCAGGTGGATGGCGTCAAACTGGCACTTGGTGGTGCAGATGCCGCAGCCGACGCACATGAAGGAATCCACCACGGCGGTGCCGCAGCCGAGACAGCGGGCGCATTCGGTTTTGACCTGTTCCTCGGTGAAGGTCTCGCGCAGGTCATTGAAGCTGGACTTTGCCGCCGCGCCCTCCGCTTTGGCGGGCTGCTGCCGCGGCGCCTTGTCAAAGCCGCCCAGACCGATCTGTACCGTCTCCTTGTCGAAGGCGCGGTAATCCCGATGGTCGCGGCCGAGGGTCAGAGTCTGGCCCGCATGGACGAAGCGGTGGATGGAGACCGCCGCCTCCTTGCCCGCCGCTATGGCGTCGATGACGAACTGCGGCCCGGTAACTGCGTCGCCGCCGGCGAACACGTCCGGTACCGCTGTCTGGCAGGTGACCGGGTCGGCTTCCACGGTTCCCTTTCCCCCCAGCGCAAGGCCGATACCGCCCAGGTCCACCCGCTGTCCGGTGGCGGAAAGCACCGCCGTGACCGGGACGATCTCAAATTCGCCGGTACCCTTTACGCCGCGGCGGCCTCCGGTGTCAGGCTCGCCCAGCTCCATCTTCTCCAGCTTCAGGGCCGTGACGGCGCCCTCACCCAGGATCTCAGCCGGTGCCTCCAGGAAGCGGAAGGCGACGCCCTCCTCTCTGGCCTCCGCCAGCTCGTCCTTGTCGGCGGGCATCTCCGCCTCGCTCCGGCGGTAGTATACCGTGACCTCCGCCCCGAGGCGGACGGCTGCTCTCGCCACGTCCATGGCCACATTGCCGCCGCCGATAACGGCGGCCTTGTCCCCGATCGCGGGGCGTTCGCCCCGGTTGACCGCGCGCAG
The DNA here is from genome assembly GCA_902778275.1 of Oscillospiraceae bacterium. Taxonomy (GTDB): domain Bacteria; phylum Bacillota; class Clostridia; order Oscillospirales; family Oscillospiraceae; genus Limivicinus. The sequence goes on along the minus strand of CACYXE010000004.1, from coordinate 39,820 downwards.
GAAGTCGACGCCGCTCATAACGCCGTCAAGCTCCTCGCCGGGAACCGAGAGCTTTGCTCCCTTCGACGCGCCTACAGCCAGATAAAAGGCCTTGAAGCCGAGGCCGCGGAGAGAATCCAGCGTCACGTCCTTACCGACCTCGATGCCGGTTTTGAATTCCACACCCAGCTGGCGCAATACGTCGATCTCGGCGTTGATCACGTCCTTCTCCAGGCGGAAGGAGGGGATGCCCAGGGTCAGCATGCCGCCGAGCACCTGTTCTTTTTCAAAAACCGTGACGGGGTAGCCCTTGACCGCCAGATAGTAGGCACAGCTCAGCCCCGCAGGGCCCGCGCCGATGACGGCGATCTTCTCGGGATAGGGCTTGCCCAGCTGGTTGATCATGGGCGGAACATAACGGGTGGCGCTGTCAAGCTCCCGCTCCGCGATAAACTTCTTGATCTCATCGATGGCCACGGGGGCGTCCATCTCGCCGCGGGTGCAGGCCTCCTCGCACTTCTTGTTGCAGATCCGGCCGCAGACCGCCGGGAACGGGATCTCCTTTTTGATCAGCTCCAGCGCCTCGCCGTAGCGGCCCTGGGCGGCCAGCTTGATATAGCCCTGCACCGGCACGTGGGCGGGACATGCCGCCTTGCAGGGGGCCGTGCCCTCCGGCATCACATCGGTGCGGTTGGTACGGAAGTCCGGGTTATAGCGCTTGCTGCTCCAGAGGGTATTGCGCGCCGTCTCCTCCGGCCGTTCCTCATTGGCCGGGCGGGGACACAGCTTCTGCCCCAGGCGCACCGCGTTGAGCTGGCAGTTTTCCACGCACTGGCCGCAGGCCACGCACTTGTCTTTGTCCACCCGGGCGATGTAATTGGTGCGGATGGCGTCAGGCGTGCGGAAGTACTCCGCGATGCGCAGCGCAAAGCAGGAGCAGCCGCAGCAATTGCATATGGCGGTGGTGTCGTCATAGCCCGGCGTCACGTTCAGTTCGTGCACCAGTCCGTTGTCCTCGGCGCGCTTGAGGATCTCGTAGGCCTCCTCCTTGGAAATGAGGCGGTGCGAGCCGGTCTCGGAATAGTTTTTGGCATTGTCGTTGAGGTACATGCACATGTCCTCTTCCAGATGGCCGCAGCCCTCGCCCATCAGCCTGCGGGCCCGCCGACAGGAGCATGGCCCGACCGAGACGGCCCAGGCTTCCTCAATGAGCTTGTGTACCTCGTCGTAGCTTGCCTTGCGGGAATTGTTCTCGATGGCACTCTGGACCGGGATGACGCGCATCAGGTTCATGCCAACGTCCATAAAGGGCGCCAGCATCGATACCCGCTCGCGGGTATAGCGCTCAAAGCACTCGCCCAGTACGGGATACTTGTCGCACTGCTCCCGGTTGGAGAGTACGCCCTCCATAATGCCCGGCACCCAGATGGGATAGTACCAGCAGAGCCTGCCGTCCACCACGCGGCTGCGGATGACGCCGGCGATCTTGAGCTTCTCCAACTGCTGCTGGGTAAACGCCAGATCCTTCTTGGCGCGATGGGCGATCTCCTCTGCCGTACGGTTGGCCTCCAGGCGCATGTGCATCATGATCGCGCACATGTCGTCGTCTACGATGGGCTCCAGCAGCTTATACTCGGGGTCGTCGTAGGTAATGCCTGTGTAGGTCAGGCTTTCCAGACTGATCTTGGTCGCCAGTTTTAAAATATTTGGTCTGTGCGCCATGCTTGCCTCCTTTCTGTCACATGGGCCGAAGGCAGCGATCCTCCGGCCCCGGATGGATTAAAAGAACTCTCCCGGAATCTCCAGCGTGAGATCGCCCAGGGGGAAACTGCAGCAGGGATGGATGTAGCCATAATGGATGTCCGCCCAGCGGCGCATCTCATTCTCCCGGGGAATAAACACCTCGCCCGAAAGCAGCCGGGAGCGGCACCAGCCGCATTCGCCGGCCCGACAGCGGGACGGGGCCTTGATGCCGGCGCGCTCGATGGCCACCAGCACCGGCTCGTCAGCGGAGGCGGGGACGGTCCATTCCTGCGGGCCCTGGCGCACGGTGATCGTAAACTCTCTGCCCCTGGCCTCCTGGGGATAGTCCTCGCTCTCCCAGGGCGTCTTGGTCACGTCGATCAGCTTGCGGCGGAACAGGCGCTCCGGCAGGCCCAGCTTTTCGATCTCCGGCTTTAAGAATTTGTACATGGCCTCCGGCCCGCAGAGGAAGACGGAGTATTCCTCCGGCGCGTATTTTTGGATCAGCTCCGCCGTGACGAAGCCGTGCTCAAAGCCCCCCTTCTCCTCGTCGGAGAGCACGTGCACCACTCTGAACTTGGGGCAGACCCGGGCGATCTCGTCCAACTCCCCGCGGAAGAGGATATCCTCCTCTGTGCGGGAGCCGTACAGCAGGGTCAGCTCAAAGTCCTCGATCCCGTCGCAGATGGCTCTCGCCATGGAGAGGAAAGGCGTGATGCCGGAGCCGCCGGCCAGGCCGATGACCTGCTTCTTGTCCCGCAGATCCTCATAGTAGAAGAAGCCCTGGGGCCCGGAGGCGATGATCTTGTCGCCCACATTCTTTTCGCTGAGCAGCCGGCCGGCCACGAAGCCGCCGGGGTTCGCGCGCACCGTGATCTCGTAACTGCCGGACAGGGCCTCCCTGGGGGAAGAGCAGAGCGAATAGGAGCGCGTGACCAGGCTGCCATCCAGAGGCAGCTTCAGGGAGATATACTGTCCGGCCCGGAAATAGGGCAGCGGCTTGCCGTCCGCGCTTTTCAGCACGAAGGTCTTGGCGCCGTTACGTGCGATGATCTTCTCGATCACCAGCTCCAGAAAGTCCGGATGGAGCGCCTTCGCGTTCTCATTGACCGGGAACACGCCGCTGACTTCCCTGGCGGGCGCGGCCTGGATCGCTTTCTCACGGACCTTGCTCATGTTCTTGAACTTGAGCATGTCGAACTTTCCGATCAGGCCGACCTTCACATTCAATTCAGACATTACGGATTCCCCCCTTCCCATTCTTTCAGATCCTTGAGGGCGTTGGCGGCCATCAGCTGGCCGCAGATGATGGTGGCCGAATAGCCGTCTCCGCGGGGCCCGGCCGCGCCGATGGGCCGCAGGCCCTTGATGGGATAGTCCGTCCCCAGCATCATCATGCGGGCCATCATGCCGTCCCAGTCTCTCGTCTCATAGCCGTATACCGAGCCCTCGGGCACGCCCAGGAAGCGGGCAAAGGTCCAGGGCGAGGCGATCTCCATCTCCTCGATATGGCCCATAAGGTCGATCCCGGTCTTGTCCTTGAGGTTTTTGAGGAACTTTTTGGCGAAATCCGTTTTGAATTTGAAGTAATCCTCCTGCTTCAGCTCGCCCCATTCATCCGGCGCGCCGAAGGTGGTGAAGGAACAGACGCAGGTGCCCTTGGGTGAAAAAGCGGGATTTGCGATGTTATAGCAGAGGAAAATGGAGTACTCGTTGGATTTTGTACCTTTGAGGATGTTCTGATACTCCACGGCCGAGTCCGCTGTGCCGGAGAGAAAAATGCTGTAATCTTGGATCCCCAGCTCCTCCGGGCTTGCATCCAGGCAGAAATAGGCCGTGAACATGCGCCCGCCCATGATGCGTCCGCGGGCGGCCGAGAGCTTCTTTTCGCGCTCCGGGATCAGCTCCTTCGGCATCATCTTTCCGTAGATGATATCCGGGTTGATGTTGGCCAGCGCGTAGTCGCATTCGATGACGCCCAGGTTCGTGCGCACACCGCAGAGCTTGTCCCCGTCAAAGAGGAATTCCTCCGCACGGCAGTTGAACCATACGTCTCCGCCAAGCTCCCGGAAACGCTCCACCATGGCGGTGGACAGCTGATGGGAGGTGTGGGCCGGGATATAGGCGCTGCGGGAGATGTACTTGTGTACCATGGCCGCATAGTGGATAAAGGCCAGATGCTCCATGTCCACACCCAGATAGCTCCAGTAGGTGGACAGGATGTCCTGACATTTCCGGGGCAGCTTCAGCGCGTCAAACACCTTTTTCGTGCTGTAGGCGCCGGTGCGGAGCATGTTGGGATAGTCCGCCTGCAGCACCTTGGAGTCCGCGTGGCCCTTGGAGGCGGTGATGTAGGCGATGCCATCCAGTACCTCCTGGAACAGATCAAAGAGCGTGGTCATCTTTTCCCTGGAGCCGGGGACATACTCCTCCATCCTGTTGATGAAGTTTTCGATCCCCGAGGGCATGGTCACGTCCATGGGGCTGCCGTCTGAGTACCTGGATACGATGCGGAAGCAGTCCTTGCACTCAAACCAGTCCAGCTTGACCCCGTAACCGTCCAGGATGTTGCGCACATCGCCGGGGTTGTCCGCCGGGCCGAAATCGCACAGCTCATGCAGAGAGGGCTCGATCTCAAAACGGCCGCGCACAAAACTGGTGGCGGCGCCGCCGGGCACGTTGTGTTTTTCGATCAGCAGGGTCTTCCTTCCGCCAAGCTGACATTGCAGGGCCGCAGACAATCCGGCGTTGCCGGCGCCTACGACCACAACATCATATTTGGGCATTTGTCATTCCTCCTTTGTCAAATTTTTTGTCGGTTGTCGGTGGGTATACCAGTTTATGGATATTTTAACACAGCGGATTCTCTCGTTCAATTGCCGGCCCGGTTTTCGATTACCAAAAACGGGAAACAAATCTTAGTGAAAATAACGAACACACCGGCAGCCGGTGTGTTCGTGGTATTGTTTGTCTTGTATGTGTTTTCGCTCCAGCACATTGACGCCCTAGGCAAGAATCCGTTCCACACACACAGTCCGCAGCCGCATCCTCATCTTTTGCTTCGATATGGTACGGCAGTTCTTTATACATGGCCGCGGCCTCCCGGAGATCTGCCGCCTGAAGGCTGTAATGGCGGGCAATGAGCACCATCAGCACCGGTTCAAAAGCCCGGAACCTCATGGCGAAAGGGCTGTTCCCGAGGCTTGCGTCAGCATATAGCGGCAGCGGTACTCGAATCCACAAAAAACGAAACAAAGATGCCCTGCCGAGACGGCAGGAGACGAATATCGGGATGCTCGTTCCGGAACACGACAAACGGTCGATGGGCGAAGCGGCGCTGCGTGCGCATAACGAAAAACCTCCTGCAAATACTATCTCTGACAACAGATAGAAACACAGGAGGATTTTGTATATGAAAGCTACCGGCATCGTCCGCCGTATCGACGACCTGGGCCGGGTCGTGATTCCCAAGGAGATCCGCCGCACCATGCGCATCCGCGAGGGTGACCCGCTGGAGATCTTCACGGAGAAGGACGGGGAACTGATTTTTAAAAAATACTCTCCCATCGGGGAACTGTCAGAGTTTGCGGCCGCGATCTGCGACAGCCTGCGGAAAGCCACCGACGGCATCGCCGCCATCTGTGACCGGGACGCGGTCATCGCCATCAGCGGCGGCGCCCGGCGGGAGCTGATGGAAAAACCCGTCAGCTCCCAGCTGAGCGAGATCATGGAGGGCCGCGGGACCTATCGCCATACAAGCGGCGGCAGCAGTCTCCCCGTCTCCCCGGCAGACGACAAATACTGCCTGTCCGTGGCGGCGCCGATCCTCTCGGAGGGCGACGTGATGGGCTGCGTCCTGTTCATCACTCCACGGGGGAGCGCGCCCGGCTCCGAGGTGGAGCAGAAACTGGCCCAGACCATCGCCCTGTTCCTGGGCCGCCAGATGGAAAGCTGAAAATGCAGGAAGAGCCGCGGTGCAATACCGCGGCTCTTCCTGCATTCATCAGGTATATATCCCCGATTACTTGATACCGTACTTCCGATTGAACTTATCCACACGGCCGCTGGTGTCGACCAGCTTCTGTTTGCCGGTGAAGAAGGGATGGCACTTGGAGCAGATCTCAACGGTGATGTTCTGCTTGGTGGAGCCGGTCTCGATCACGTTGCCGCAGGCGCAGCGAATGGTGGTCGGCTGGTAATTGGGATGGATTCCTTCCTTCATTTCGTTTATCTCCTCATCTCAGGCTGCCATGATTTGCCCGCCGGAGGCGGCATAGTTACATAGCGCAAGAGGGATTGTACCACAGGGATGCCCCGATTGCAAGAACTTTTCCAAATTTTTCGCGCAAAATCACATCGTAAGCGTGACCGCCTCACCCACGGAGAGGAAGTACAGCACGCACTGCCGCACCGGCAGGCCGCAGATCCGCTCCAACGCCCGGGCATAAGCCAGCAGCTGGCCCCGATAGCTCTCCGCCCGCTCCGCCGCCTGGGCGGAGCTGCGCAGCGCGTCGGTCTTGTAGTCGATGACCGTGATGGCCCCATCCTCGATCAGATAGCAGTCCACCACGCCCTGCAGCAGGACCTCTTCTCCCGCCGCCCGGCCGAAGATCTCGCCCGCGTCGCAGAGCAGAGAAAACTTGAACTCCCGGTGCAGCTCCTGGGCCCGCCGCATCCGCCGGCCCAGAGGCGAGGCGAAGAGCCCCGCGATGGCCTCCGCGTCCACGGCCCGCGCTTCCCGTTCGGACAGAAAACGCTGTGTGCGCAGCCGCTCGATCTCCTGCCGCACCGCCTCCACACTTCCCGTTCTGCCGAAATCCATGTACTGCAGCACCAGATGGGTGGCCGTGCCCTTCTCCGCGCCGGTGACCGGCTTGTCCTTTTTCGTAAAGTCCGGCATCCGGAACTGTGTTTTTCGCGGCGGCACCATAGGCTCGGCGTCCTCGTCCGCCTCTGCCCGGCCCTTCAGCTCCGTGGCCGTTACTTTGGATGGCAGAGACACCGCGTCTTTGTGGGGGTAGCGGAACGCCAGCCGGCGGTGCAGCTCCGCCGCCACGGCCTCGTCGGCTTCCGTCCCTTCCGTCGCCTGTTCCTCTCCAGCCACCGCCGCTTCCGCCTCGCAGATGCGTATGCGGAGATGCCGCTGGCCGTCCGCGAGGCAGGCGCTGACCAGCCACTGCAGCGGTGAAGCCGCCTGGGCCAGTACCTCCGCCGCCATAGGCACGGAGACCGCATTCTGGCTTTTCTCCATCAGGCCCTCCGGGTCCTTTACAGCGGCCGTCAGATACAGCCGCTCCTTGGCCCGGGTCATGGCCACATACAGCAGCCGCAGCTCCTCGGAGAGCATCTCCCGCTCCAGCCGCAGCCGGATGGCGTTGCGGGCCAGGGTGGGATACTCCACCCGCCGCTGCAGGTCCGTCAGCTTGGGCCCCAGGCCCAGCTGCGGGTGCACCAGTACGGTGTCCCGGCTGTCCTGCCGGTTGAAGCGCCGGGCGGTATCGCAGAGGAAGACCACGGGAAACTCCAGGCCCTTGGACTTGTGCACCGACAGGATCTGAACGGCCTCGCCCGCCTCGCCCTGGTCCGGCTCCTGGCCCTTGTCCGCCAGACGCCGCAGCCACAGCACGAAGCGGTGCAGCCCCCGATAGCCGCTGCTCTCAAAGCGCTCCGACAGGCCGATCAACTCCATAAGCCGGGCGCGCCGCTGGGCGCCATCGCTCATGGCGCTGCACACGGCCAGCATATCCAGCTCCTCCAGCAGCCGCCACACCAGCTCCGCGGCGCTCAGGTCGGGCGCCGCCAGACGCAGCCGCTCCAGAAGCTGCAGAAAATCCCTGACCTTTTCGTCGGTTTCGCCCCTAAGCGTCAGCGCCGTACAGAAATCCACCGAAGTGTCGCAGACACGGATCTGAGACAGCTCGTCCGCGCTGAAGCCGAACACCGGCGAGCGCAGTACCGCGATCAGCGGGATATCCTGATGGGGGTCGTCCAGAATGGCCAGTATGGACATCAGCGTGGAGATCTCCACCGACTGGAAAAAGCCCATGCCCTGCCCGGCCGCCACCGGCAGTCCCTGGGCCGCCAGGGCCCGGCGGTAGATCCCGCCGACCGGCCCGGGGGAGCGCAGCAGAATGGCGATGTCCCCATATTGCAGGGGGCGGGTCACCTTGTCGTCTCGGATCGTAACGCCGCTGTCCATCAGTTCCCGGATCTGCCGGGCGACCAGGTTTGCCTCCAGAGCGGTCTTGTCCGGCGTCTCCTCTTCGTCCGCCGCTGCGGACAGGCGCAGGAGCAGCAGCTCCGGCACCGGGACTTCGCCCGTATAATCGGCCCCGTAGTGCAGCGCCGCGTTTTCGTCATAGTCGATATCCCCCAGGGCGCGGGACATACACAGGGAAAACACCGTGTTGGCACCCTCCAGGATCTCCCGCCGGGAGCGGAAATTTTCCTGCAGCATGATCCGCCGGGCCTCACCCTCCGAAGCCAGTTCCGCATCCCGATAGCGGAGATACTTCTCCGTAAAGATCCCCGGGTCCGCCAGGCGGAAGCGGTAGATGGACTGCTTGACGTCGCCCACCAGGAACAGGTTTGTCCCCTCCCGGGACACCGCCCGGAAAATGGTGTCCTGCACCTGGCTCACGTCCTGATATTCGTCCACCATGATTTCCGTATAGCGCCGGCTGATCTGTCGGGCCAGCTCCGTGGGCCGGTCCTCCTCGTCCGTCAGCAGCGCCGCGGACATATGCTCCAAATCCGCGTAGTCCAGCAGCCCCGTGCGGCGCTTCTCCCGGGCATACTCCCGGTCGAAGGCCAGCGCCAGCTCCAGCAGGGCGCTCATGGCAGGCTCCGTGTGGGCCATCTCCGCCAGCAGCTGCGCCGAGGGAGCGTAAAGCGTGGCCTCCAGGGTCGTCATGGCTTTTTTGCAGGCTGTGCGGCGGGCCTTCACCCGCTCGGCCAGAGCCGGATCCTCCGGCTTCATCAGTTTCCCCAGGGTGGGGAAGGGAATGGGGAAGCAGCTGCGCGCCCGATCCCACCCGAGTTCTATACACCGCCGAAGCTCCCGCAGGGCGTCCGCCGTCTCGGAAAAGCTGGGCAGATAGGCCTTGTTCATCTTGTCGTCCGCGGCGATCTCGGCCAGCAGGCTCTCCATCTCGCCGCTCCAATAGGCAGAGCTCTGCCGGGCGCGCTCCAGGATCTCCGCGCCCCAGGGCGTCTCCCCGGCGTCGTTGGCCCCGGAGCGCAGCAGCTCCACCTGCTCGCGCGCCCAGCGCTCCGGCCTGGCATGACACTGCATCTTCTCATGCAGGTTCAGCGTCAGCTCCGCCAGCCGCCGGTCATCCCGGCCCGCGCCCACGGTGTCCGCCAAAGCCAGGAAGCCCGGATGGGCCTCCGGTTTGTCATAACAGGCCTCCAGGGTGCGTTCCATGGCCGCCGCCTTCATGGCCGCCGCCCGGTCCTCGTCCACGATTTTGAAGTCCGGGGACAGGCCCGCCAGGTGGCTGTGTTCCCGCAGCAGGGAAGCGCAGAAGCTGTGGATGGTGCCGATCTGCGCCCGGCGGCACAGGGCGCTCTGCCGGCGCAGACGGCGGTTGCCCGGATCGGCAGCCAGCGCCGCCGCCAGTTCCTCCATGATCCGGCCCTTCAGCTCGCCGGCGGCCGCCCGGGTAAAGGTGATGACCAGGAAGCTGTCCAGATCCGCCGCCTCTTCCGGGTCGCAGAGATAAGCCATCAACCGCTCGGTGAGTACCTTGGTCTTGCCGCTGCCCGCGCCGGCGGACACCAGAACGGCACTGCCCCGGCTCCGAATGGCCGCAGCCTGGGCGGGGGTGGCTTTGAATTCACGCACGGTCCTCGCCTCCTTCCAGCAGGCCCCAGACCTTGTTTTCCGAGAGCTTGGGCATAAAGCGGCTGCTCTCGCCGTTTTCGCCCTCGCTGAAATGACAGGCGGCAAAATAGTCGCAGTTCAGGCAGGCGTTCTCCTGCTGGCTGCGGTAATAGGGATCCGCCGCGATGCTGCCCCGGTGCAGCTGCTCGGCCATACCGGCCAGGGTCTTGCGGATATGCTCCGCCAGCAGCCCAAGCCGCTCCGCCGTGGCCAGGGAATCTCCGGCGGGTTTGCCCGCGCGGAATTTTACCGGGATATACCGCTTGTCCGCGCCCTTCTCCCAGGCCTCGATGAGGTCGGCGTCGTCCAGGACCAGGCCGCTGCGGCGCAGCTCCTCGCCCCGTTTTTTCTCCGCCTCTTCCTCGCTCAGATCCTTCTGCAGAGAGAGCAGGGCATTGCGGGCGGGCACGTACATCACGCCCGCCGGGATGACCTCCGCACCGTAGCGGCTCTGTCCGTCCTCGCCCAGGGCGAACAGATACAACAGCATCTGCAGGCCCATGCCGTACCACACCTCGGACAGGCTGAATTTTTTGCGTCCGGTCTTGTAGTCCACCACCCGCAGATACAGCTGCCCCTTATGGAGCCAGCCGTCCACCCGGTCGGCGATGCCGGTGAGGGTCATGGCCTCCTGTCCCTCGCCCAGCTCCAGGGGCCGCATGTCGCTGGCCTTGGAAAAGTCCAGCTCGAAGTCCAGGGGCTCGAAATCCGAGCGGCGCAGCTCCCCGGCCATGTCCGCGACCACCCGGTGCACGTCGCCGCAGAGGCGGCGGAACAGGTAGACGAAGCGGCTGCTCTTTTCCTGAAAATCGTTCAGCTCCTCGTGGACGTAGGTCTCCACCCAGCGGTCGGTAATCTGCCCGAGCGTCTCGTCCGAGACCGCGGCAAAGCCGCCCAGGTCCTTGACCTGGCGGGCCGTGTTTTCCAGCACGTAGTGCATGAAGGTGCCGATCTCCGGCGGGTGGAAGCCCGCGGGCTCATAGGGCTTGGCCCGCAGCCCGTACTGGCAGAAGTAGGCAAATTTGCAGGAGGCAAATTTATCGATCCGGGAGGCGCTCAGCCGCGGGCGTCTGCCGTACAGCGCCTCCACCCCCGCGGGAGACAGACGCCCGCGGCTCATTTGGGCCGCGACCTCCAGCCGGGCAAAGCGCTCCGGCTGCCGGGCGCGGAAATAGTCCGCCGCGGCCTGGGCCGCGCCGCTGCCGCCGCGCACCGCGTGGGCGGCCAGGGTCAGCGCCGGAGCGGGCGCGGAAAGGCGCAGCTGTTCCGTCTGCACGTTTTCCGCTTCCCGATCGAACAGGGCCCGGGCCCGGTTGAACACGAAAGCCGGCCGCTGCCGTTCGCCGTCTGCGCCGCAGCGGGCATAACACAGGTCCAGACTGTCCGACGGCAGGGTCAGGCAGTTGTAGATCAGGGAAAATTCCCGCCACAGCTCGCTTTCGCCCGCCCCCAGGTCGATCTCCATTTCCAGCAGGCGCTGCCGCTCCTCCTCGGAGAAGACGCCCCTGCTCTCCTGGGTGGGGGGCAGCCGGTCGTCGCTGCAGCCCAGCACGATCAGGTGCCTGATGCTGCGGCGGCGCATCCGGTCAAAGTCGCCGGCGGAGACCCGGTCCAGGGACACGGGGATCACGCCCACGTCATACTGGGACAGCATCAGAGTGAACAGGCTGCCGAAGCCCGCCATGTCCATTTCCGTATCGCCCAGGATGGCGGCGCACTGCTCCAGCGCGGAGACGATCAGCTCCCACAGCTGCCGGTACTCTCCGGCCAGGGTCTCCTGTCCCCGGGCATTCAGAGCCTCCGCCCGGGCGCTCAGCTGCTCGGGCAGCTTCATCCGCCGGAACAGCTCCGCCAGGGCGGCGGCCTGCTGTTCGGCGGTGTCCGCCTCCCGGCCCTGCCGCTGGAAGGCCAGCAGCGGCCCCGCCAGACGGCGGCGCAGGGCGTTGATCTGCTTCAGCTTTTCCTCGGCGGCCTCGTCGTAATCCGCGCCGTAGCCCGCCGGGTGCTGCCGCCAGTCGCCCGTCCGCTCCCAGGCGCTGCCCCGCAGCTGCCACTTGAAGATATAGTCCGCCAGCACGTCGCACTCTGCCGGGTCCAGCCCGGCCAGCCCTGTGCGCATGTAGCTGATCACGTCGTCCACGTCCCAGCCGCCGCCCACGATCTCATAGCTCAGCGCGATCAACAGGGGCAAGGGCTTGGACAGCAGCTCGCTGCGGCGGGCGGTAAACAGGGGCACGCCATAGTGGCGGAACACGCTCTCCAAGGTACCGCGGTAGTCCTCAAAGCCCCGGATCGCCAGGGCGATATCCCGCCAGCGGCAGCCGGTATCCCGCACCAGCTCCAGGGCGCGGGCCGCGGCAAACTCACATTCCGCCGTCACGTTCTCGGCGGCGTACAGGCGTACCGGAGCCGTGTCCCCGTCGTAGCGGACGGCGGAATAGCTGAACAGATTGTCCGCGAGAAAGCGAAGCGCCTCGTCCTTGCCGTCGCCCTCCATATGCTCGATGACGACCTCCAGCCCCAGTTCCCCGGCTTCCGCCAGCAGGCGGCGGGCGGCGATACGGGACAGGGCGTAGATCTCATTGTTTCCCTGCAAGTCATCCACCGTCATGCATACGGTCAGCTGCACGCCCTTGCGCAGCAGGGCGCTGAGCACCGCCCGCTCCTGGGCGGTGAAGTCGATGAAGCCGTCCACATACACGTGGGTATCCGGTCCGAAGCCGCTGTCCGGGATCTGCCCGGCCAGGACGCTCAGCCGATCCATGGGGTCGGCGTGGCCTTGCGCCGCCACCGCGTCGTAGGCGGCGCTAATCAGCGCCAGATCCCCCAGCTTGTCCCCCAGGCCGTCGCCGCAGGCCTCCGCCGCGGCCTCCAGCATCTCGGGCGTAACGCAGGCGGCCTTCATTTCATCGACGGCCTGCAGCAGCATGACCTGCAGCTCTGCCTTCCGCTGGGCCGCGGAATAGATACGAAGCCTGGGCCCCACCTGGCGCAGGGCCAGAGCCATGCACAGGAGCCTGCCGCCCTTGTCCAGGAACTGGGCCGCGCCGCCGCCCTGCTGCTGCAGAACGCGCCGGGCCAGGCCCGTAAAGCTGAACACCTCCGCATAGAGGGACAGGCTGTCGCCGCATTTCAGGCACAGCTCCCGCTCCGCCTCATGGCTGTACTGCTCCGGCACCAGCAGCAGATTGCCGCCCTGCCGCCGCGCCGCCGCCTGCCGGATCTCCTCGATCACAGCGGCGGTCTTGCCCGCGCCGGCCTTTCCCAGGATCAAACGCAGCATGTCTCTCCCTCCTTCTCACCCATGATGTCGCTTCAATATATTTATTGTATTTTACCAAATCCCCCTTGCCCGCGCAAGCCGTGCCAAACAAAGTGCCGGATTTTTTCATGGGCTATTGATTCCGGCCTCTGAAAGTGATAAAGTAACAGCATCAAAAAACGAACAGGGGGTAATTGTGTGAAATTTTCATCTAAAATGGAACAATGCGGCCTTTCTCCCATGCGGAAGTTCAACGGTGAAGCCGCCAAGGCTGTTGAGGCCGGCAAGAAGATCTATCATCTGAACATCGGCCAGCCTGATATCCTGACACCTACCGCCTTCTATGACGCGCTGAAGGCCTTCAACCAGCCGGTCCTGGCTTATGCGCCCTCCGGCGGCGTGCCCGAGCTGCTGGACGCCGTGCGCAAGTACTATGCCCGCCTCGGCGTGGAGCTGAGCCGCGCTCAGATCCTGCCCACCAGCGGCGGCAGCGAGGCCCTGCAGATGACCATGGCCACCCTGCTGGACGACGGGGACGAGCTGCTGGTACCGGAGCCCTATTACCCCAACTACCATACCTCCGTGACTCTGGCCGGCGCCAGGGTCCACCCCATCACCACCAGCCCCGAGGAGGGCTACCGCTACGCCGTGCGCGAGCGGGTGGAGAAGGAGATCAACGAGCATACCCGCGCCATCCTCATCTCCAACCCCGGCAACCCCACCGGCGCGGTGCTCACCGAGGACGAGCTGAAGCTGATGCTGGACATCGCCAAAGAGCATGACCTGTTCATCATCTGCGACGAGGTCTACCGGGAGTTCGTCTACGGCGGCGAGCCGCTGATGAGCGCCCTGCAGTTCAAGGGCTACGAGGACAACGTGATCGTCATCGACTCTGTGTCCAAGCGCTTTTCCGCCTGCGGCGCCCGTGTGGGCATGCTGATCTCCAAGAACGCGGACTTCATGGCCCAGGCCATGAAATGGTGCCAGTGCCGTCTGTGCTCGGCCACGGTGGATCAGGTGGCCTCCGCCGCCCTTTACGATCTGGATCCCAGCTATTTCGACGAGGTCCGGGAGGAGTACAAGGCCCGGCGCGACACGCTGATGCGCTGCCTGAAGAAGATCCCCGGCGTGGTCTGCCGGGAGCCCAAGGGCGCCTTCTACGTGATGGCCGCCCTGCCCATCGACGACGCTGACACCTTCCAGTATTGGCTGCTGCGGGAGTTTGACGACAAGGGCGACACGGTGATGTTCGCCTGCGGCGAGCCCTTCTACAGCACCCCCGGCAAGGGCAAGAACGAGGTCCGCATGGCCTATACCATCAATTGCCAGGATCTGGAGCGGGCTATGGAGATCCTCGCCGTGGCCATCGAGAAGTACAACGCCACCCACTGATCCGAAAACGCCAACAGCGGCAGACCCAAAGTCTGCCGCTGTTTTTCATACATTATAATTACAGCAGGAAAATACTGTCGTCGTTCTCGATCCAGTCGCTGACGGGAATGGTCCGATACTCGGTAGGCGTCATGCGGATCACCACCCGGTCGATGCCGGCGTTGATGATCTGGCGCTTGCACATGGAGCAGGACATGGCGTCGGACAGGAGCTCGCCGGTCTTGGCGTCCCGCCCCACCAGATAGATGGTGGCACCGATCATATCCCGCCGCGGGGCGGAGATGATGGCGTTGGCTTCCGCATGGACGCTGCGGCAAAGCTCATAGCGCTCACCGGAGGGGATGTGCAGGTTCTCCCGCATGCAGTAACCCAGATCCGTACAGTTGCGGCGGCCCCGGGGCGCGCCGTTGTAGCCGGTGGAGATGATCTCATCATTTCGCACGATGATGGCGCCGTACTTGCGGCGCAGGCAGGTGGACCGCTCCAGCACGGAGTCGGCGATGTCCAGATAGTAGTTCTGCTTGCTTGTGCGGTTATCCATAAAGCTTCCCCCTTGTGGCCCTTGTTTTTCTTCATAATATACCGAGATCGGCAAGCCGTCAAGAAATTGTAGCTTTTTCCAAGGAACTATGGTATACTGCGGCCATGAGCCAGACGAATTATCAGAAAGAATTGGATCGGATCATCCGCGCCCGGGGCGAGGGCAGACCCAGCGTGCTGCTGCACAGCTGCTGCGGTCCCTGTTCCAGTTCCGTTTTGGAATATCTGACGCAGTATTTCGACGTGACGCTCCTGTGGTATAACCCGAATCTCTATCCGCAGGAGGAATTCGACAGACGCTATCAGACCCAGCTGCAGCTGATCGAGCGCATGGGCCTGGCCGATGCGGTCACTGTCCTGGCCGAGCCCTGGCAGCACGACAGCTATGCGCAGTCCGTGCAGGGGCTGGAAAACGAGCCGGAGGGCGGCGCCCGCTGCGCGGTCTGCTTTCGCCTGCGCCTGCGGGAAGCGGCCAGATTGGCCAGGCGCTACGGCTTTGACTATTTCTGCACCACCCTGACCCTCTCCCGCTATAAAAACGCGCAGCTCATCAATCAGCTGGGACAGGAGATCGCCCGGGAAGAGGGCGTGGCCTGGCTGCCCTCGGACTTCAAAAAGCAAGGCCGGGAAATGCGCTCCTCCCAGCTTGCCCGGCAATATGAGCTGTATCAGCAAAACTACTGCGGCTGTGAGTTCTCCCTGCGGGACCGGGCCGCCCGGGAGCAGAACGCCCCCTGAGCGTTCACCCCATACAATAAGTAAACAAACGCTGGTTTCCACACCCAGTGTCAGCCGATGGAGGCTGAGCAAAAAATGGGTCCGGGCTCTGCCCGGTCTTGTGCCTTGGGCTGCCTCCGTCCGCTATAACAAAAAATGGAGGTATCCCCACATGAACAAGCCCAGCTCCCCTGTCCTCAGCCTTGCAGTCGCCGCCGTGGTGGGCGCGGCTTACGCCGTTTTGACCATCGCTCTGGCGCCCATCAGCTACGCCGCCATCCAGCTGCGCGTCTCCGAAGCCCTCTGCATCCTGCCCTACTTTTTCCCCGGCACCGCCTGGGGCCTTTTCGCAGGCTGTTTTCTGGCAAACCTCATCACCGGCAATATCTTTGACATCCTCTTCGGATCCCTGGCCACCCTGGGCGCCGGACTGATCACCGCCCGGCTGGGCCGCAGAGCACGCCGCGCCCTGGCCGATCCGGCTGTCGCCTCGCTGGATGCCCGCAGCTATATCCCCGGCCAACTGCTGGCTTGCTTCATGCCGGTGATTTTCAACGCCGTCATCGTGGGCGCAGTCATCACCGGCGCTTACGAGGGCATGAATATCTTTCAGCACTTTGGCCTGTTTCTTATTAACGGCGCCTGGGTGGGCCTGGGCGAGCTGATCGTGCTGTACGTCATCGGCTTCCCTCTCATGCGCTATCTGCCCACGCTGAAAAGCTTCCGGGCCTTTGTCAACAAAGTGAACGCAAAATGAGGTTTATTTTATGATTTCACTTAAGTTGTTTAAGAGAGAGAGAGAGAGAGAGAGAACTTTCACTTTTATTACGTTGCGATTGGCTGAGTTTGTTGTTTGTTTTGTGTACCTTGGTCTATTTCTTTTCAATCGTATGGATCAATTTCCACAGCTGCCAATGGTACAACTTTGACATATACGCGGACGCCTATGTGGCGAAGCTGATGGCAGAAGAACACACCCTTTTTCCCCGGGATTGGATTTTCGGGAATCAATACTATGTGATTGCTACGCCTGTTCTGGCCGCGCTCATCCAAGTTTTCATTCATGACAGTGTCCTGGCAATGGGCATCGCGTCAAGCCTGATGATGGTCGCCATCTTTTGGGCTTTCGTTTGGTGCTGCAAACCTTTTTTCCGGCGCCGCAGCATCCTGACCGGCCTGTTTTGTCTCTCGGGCGCCGTCATCCTTGGAACCAGCGCCAGTTCGTCCACATACAGCTTTCAGATTTTTTATACCATGGCCAGCTATTATGCCTGTTATGTGCTGGGCGTTTTGTTTCATCTCGGCCTTTACCTCCGGCTGCGCCGCGATTTGCCCGTAAAAGGCAGGGCGATTGCTGTCGCGGTGTTGATGAATGTCGCGTTTGGCATGCAAAGTCTGCGGGAAACGCTGGTTTTAAATATCCCGTTGCTGGTTTTGGAGCTATTGTGCTGGTGGAAATACGGGTACTCCCGGCGGACCCTGCGTTTTGTCTTGCTATGTATGGCCGCTAACCTTCTGGGGCTTGGGGTGATCCGCCTTATCCCGACCAACAGCAATACAATCATCTCGCCGATCGGCTTTCTGACAAACGGGTTCTCGACTGGACTCTCAAGAAGCGTTCACGATATCATGGAGATCACGGGATTGCGATACATTTCCCTCGGTTGGAAATGGCGCGGTTTGTTTCTCTTCTCTCTTGTTTTTTGGGCTGTTGCCGTGATCGTCCTGTTCCGGATCCTGCGTAAAAAAGATCTGTCCCCCGCTGCTCTGCCTTTCTGGTTCTCCACCATCAGCTTGTTCGGCGTTTTCGTAGTGGGTGTTTTCTTTTTCCCGACCCGACCGATTTATTACTTCATGTGGTTTCTGGTTTTGACTTTTGCCTTTACGTATTTTGCTGACCAGTTCCCGGATAACCTTGTGAAAAAAAGTATCCTGGTCGCCTTGATCCTCTGCGGGATTG
The DNA here is from genome assembly GCA_902778275.1 of Oscillospiraceae bacterium. Lineage (GTDB taxonomy): Bacteria > Bacillota > Clostridia > Oscillospirales > Oscillospiraceae > Limivicinus. The sequence goes on along the minus strand of CACYXE010000004.1, from coordinate 22,342 downwards.
GAAATTACGTATACAATTTCTATCCCGATTACAAGAAATACCCCATGGAAAAAGCTTTCTACCGTGAGTTGGCAGATCAACTTCTTGCGGATGACATTGACTGTCTGTATGTAGATTTATATACGATGCCCACCCTCGCCGCATGCTCAAAAGACGAGATCGTGTGCGGAACTTTCGAATACGATTTTACACAGGCGGACGATCACTTCTTCGCCCCCGTTTCACATCTGCAGCATATCGAGCTTTTCGAACATCCGGAAGCGCGCAATGCGCTGGTCGTTCTTTCCGATTCGGAATGGAGTGCATGGAAATCCTGGGATTATATCGATCAGTTTGCGCCGGATCGCTATCGGGAAGAATTGTTGGAGCAGCTGATTCCTGTCGGTAGTGCAAGCTCAAAGTATTACACATTATATTTTTATCGTTTTGCAGAACCTGAACGAATGTTTGGATAATTCTTATATCTGCAAAGAGAAAGGAGCGTTCCCCATGCGCGTCAGAAAAGCGATCATCCCCGCGGCGGGTCTGGGTACCCGTCTCCTGCCCAACACCAAGAGCATCCCCAAGGAGATGCTGCCTCTGGTGGACCGGCCGGTCCTGCAATACATCGTGGAAGAAGCGGTAGCCGCCGGTGTGGAGCAGATCCTGATCATCACCAACCGGGGCAAATCCCCCATTGAGGACTACTTTGACTATACTCCCGACCTGGAAGCCCGCCTGCTGCAGGACGGCAAAGAGAAAGAGGTTCAGATCGTGCGGCAGGTCGCCGACATGGCGGACGTGCTCTTCCTTCGTCAGAAGGAGACAAAGGGCCTGGGTCACGCCGTGTGGCGGGCCAAGAGCTTTGTGGGAAACGAACCCTTTGCCGTACTGCTGGGAGACGATATCATGCTCAGCGAAAAGCCCGTACTCAAGCAGCTGGTGGAAGCAGCCGAGGCCAACGGCGGCAGCGCCGTGGCCGTACACGAGGTGCCGGATGAGTTGATCGTCAAGTACTCCTCCGTCAAGCTGGAGGAGAAAGTCGCCGACCGGGTATACCGCATCAGCGACATGAATGAGAAGCCCACCCTGGATGAGAAGTTTTCCAATTTCGCCATCCTGGGCCGCTATGTGCTGACACCCGCGGTCTTTGATATCCTGGAGCACACCGCCCCCGGCCGCAACAATGAGATCCAGCTGACCGACGGCATGAAGGAGCTGGTGCGCCATGAGCCCATGTTCGCCGTGGACTTTGAGGGTGCTCGCTATGACACCGGCAACCTGAAGGGCTATCTGGAGGCCATCATCGACTTTGCCCTGCGCAATGAGGAGGCCGGCGACTGGCTGCGTCAGTTCATTATCGAAAAAGCAGACATGCTTCGCTGACTATTACCGCTTCACCTAAGCAGATCTGGCCGGGTCTGTGAACGTGGGCATCTTTCAAGCGGCTTATTGTGGGGATTGTTATATGTGCATGCTTCAACTTGATAAAAAAGAACAGCATTGCCTTTTTGCGGTTTTGTCACTCAGCTTTCTTTTCTATTTGTGGATCGCATATAACATCCCTTATGCCGCGGACGATTGGTTCTGGGGGGTGCCTGCTGGTATACGGCATTTCTGGTCCGCCGATCAAAACAGCAGGTATTTTGGAAACCTAATCGAGCTTGTACTCACCCGAGCGCCTTTCCTGAAAACGCTTTTCATGGCCTTTATTTTTACACTCATTCCCGCCATGGCTACAGCGCTCTCTTTGCTCTTTTCTGCAGACATGCCCGGCGATGCGAATAAGGGCCTTTCTGTGTTTCTGCTTCTTGCCGGAAATTTCTTCGTGCTCAGCATGCCCGCTGAAATATGGCAGCAGACCTACGGTTGGGTTGCCGGTTTTTCTAATTTCGTCGTCTCTGCATGTTTGCTTTACCTTTTTTATTATGTCCTGTGCCGGCAGCTTCTCGTTCCGGTACAATTGAAAACCAGATTTGCTGCCGTGATCGGCGCTTTTTTTCTGGGCCTGTTCCTCCAGCTGCTTCTGGAAAACATTACGGTTTATGTATGTATTGTAACCATACTCTGCGCTCTATTTTTCCTTTACCGTGAAAAACGCCTGTCGCCCTTCCTCCTTTCACTCAGCGCCGGGGTCCTTTTGGGGACTGTCATTATGTTTAGCAGTGGGATTTACACCGTTCTTTTTCAAGACGGATCCGCTTTAAACGGATACCGACAGCTGACATTCGACCTCCACAGTAGTCTGCCGCAGATTGTCCTCATCTTACTAAAACGCTTCTTTACGGACTTTACCCATAAAATATGGAGTGGCAGTTGGATCATATGTTTTTATATCTCTCTTTTGCTTCTGTATTCTGCGGTGAAGAAGGGGCGGGGATCCAGCCGCTGCGTGTTTTCCATCTGCCAGGGTATCATGCTGGTCTATCTTTTGTTGTCCCATTTTTGCGGGCCGATCCATCTCCCTACCTTTTTCCCTGTCCACCACCTGCAATCACTAATGGCCCCGCTCTATTTTCTGGTTTGCCTTATTGAGATCCTGGTGCTCTGGCGGAAAGACAGGCTGCTGTTCTTTCTCGTCTTTTTCTGGGTATCCGTTCCCGCGCTGATCGCCCCTATGGTCATTGTGAACACAGCCGGACCGCGAACCTTCATTACCTCCACCATGGGTTTGATCCTGTTTGCGTTGCTTGTAACGGCACAGCTTTGGCCCTATTTTTCTAAAACCCTTGCCCGTGGTCTCTCACTGCTGGGCGCGCTTGCCCTGCTTGTTGTAAGCGTGCGCTGGTGCGCAATCTATCTGGCCATCGGCAGCGTCCAGCGGGAGAGGGCGGCGCTGATTCGGGCCGCCCAGCAATCACATGTGCAGGAGATCGAACTACCCCCTTTCCCCTATTCCGATTATATTTGGATGGTGGATCCCTTGGATGAAGAAAGCGGCGCCCGGTTCGATACGTTCTATCAGATCCCCCCAGGAACGGCAGTCATTGCGCCGGAGCCGGAACCCGATTATGAACAAAAACACATGTACTGGTATTGAGTCATCCTTATTCTTGACTTTTTCGCCGCGCCGTACTACAATAGCAGCACAATCAAACAAAGGGGAGCTGGGTATTCCCGGCTGAGACAGGTCCACAAGAGGATCTGAACCCTGGAACCTGATCCGGATAATGCCGGCGTAGGAAACAGTACTGCGTAATACCGCGGGTTCCATTTGAACCCGCGGTATTACGCACCTGCTTCCAAAAATCTTTGGGAGGTAGAAATATGAAAAGCAACAAACTCACCCTGCGCGCGCTGACAGAAGGCGCGGTCTTTGTGGCTCTGGCCCAGGTGCTCAGTTACCTGAAGCTCTTTGAGCTGCCCCAGGGCGGCTCTATCACCGTGGCCATGCTGCCCATCTTTATCTATTGCGCCCGCTGGGGCTTCGGTCCCGGCATGCTGGCCAGCTTTGTGTACAGCATCCTGCAACTGCTGCTGGACGGTGCCTATGCCTGGGGCTGGCAGTCCATGCTGGGGGATTACATCGTGGCCTTTACCGTGCTGGGTTTTGCGGGCCTTTTCCACAAGCAGTATCACGGCTTCTTCATCGGCACGGTGGTGGGCAGTCTGGCCCGCTTCCTGGTCCACTATCTGGTGGGCGTATGGGTCTGGGGCGAGTACATGCCGGATACCTTCTTCGGCATGACCATGACCACCCCCTGGTTCTACTCCTTCCTGTACAACGGCAGCTACATGCTCATCGACATGCTTCTTTGCCTGGTGGTCGGGCTGCTGCTGTTCAAGCCCCTTGGCAAGTATCTCCGGGGCGAGGATCTCAAGCGCTAATGCGCTCTTAACACAAAAGTGACGGGCAGGGTTTGAATCCCTGCCCGCCACTTTTTTATGAAACATAAAGATACGCCGGCTCCGTTACAGCGGTGCCGCCGGGGCCTTCAAAGACCGCCTGCACGCCCCAGCCATTGGCCGACAGGGGGATATCGGTGACGCCGATGGTGTCCAGCTCCAGCTCCTGCAGCTGCAGGCCCGGGTGCTTTTCCATGGCCTCCTCCAGGGTGTAGACCGTACCGTCCGGGTCCACCACCTGCCAGTGGATGCTCTCTGCGTTCTCCGCATGGGCGATGAACCAGGTGTGCCCACCCTCGGCGATGTACTCGCTGCGGGGATTCTTGGTGATCACCACCGCGCTCTCCGTATCCTCCGGTGCGGCCGCATCCGTTTCGGTGCTCGCCTGGGGCGGCTCCTCAGACCAGAACAGGGTCAGGGTGGACTTCTCCATGCCCGCAAAGGCCCGGTCCGCCCAGCCGTCATATTCCTCCTGGGTGATGGGATTGCCCTCAGCGTCCTGGCAGCTGATCTCCGGCTCGGTGCTGTCGTCGGTATACGCGGTGGTCTTGTTGGCCAGGGCCTCCTGCTGGACGTGCCCGTTCTCCAGCCAGATCGCCGTAAGCGTCTGATCGTAATAGGCAGCGCCGTTGCGCAGCATGTCCTCGCACACATAGGCATAGCGCCCCGATGCGCCGTCATAATAACAGGGCAGGGATTCCTGGATCAGATCCGGCCAGCTCTCCCACTCCTCGCCGCTGGTCTCGCAGGGGACGAGCCGGGAATAGTCCTCGCTGACCTCATAGAAATTGGCGTAGGTAAAGAGACCTGTGCCCTGGGTCGAGGCGGCGATCACTTCCAGCCTGCCGTTGTGGTCCAGGTCCGTGATGGCGTAAAACCAGGGCTCGGCAGAATCCTTTACGGTCCACAGATCCGCGTACCGCGCGATCAGCTCCCGCTGCTCGGCGTCAGTCACCTTCGGCCTGGCCTCAGTTTCCGTTTTGTCCGCCTGCACCGGGGCTTCACTGACGGGCGGGGACACATAGACGGTCTCCCCTTCTTTTTCCGCGCCGCATGCCGAAAACACCGTCAGCAGCATGACGGCCGCCAGAAACGCGGCCAGACGCCGGCCGGAGCCGCGAAGCGTTTTTCTTCTGCTCATCTTTTATCCTCCTACTGTTGGGCTTGTGTTTCTATATAGATGCGTTCATTTTACCACAGCTTTTTCCCGTCTTCAACGGCGTTGCGAAAGTTTTCAAAAAGATTAAGACTCTGCCCCTTCCCGACGAAAACGGCCTGCAAGTTTTTGTTGACAGATTGACATTTCATGCGATATAATGACCACTCGACAGCGCTTGCTGTCGAGTGGTTCTTTTGTCAACTACTTCGATCCGCAGCCGCGGTTCGATGTTGAGTATCATCACGAAAGGAGTGCACAGAATGTTCCGTACCTACCAGCCCAAAAAGCGCCAGCGCAAGAAAGAGCACGGTTTCCGCAAGAGAATGAGAACCGCCAACGGGCGCAAGGTCCTTGCCCGCCGCAGAGCGAAGGGCAGAGCCAAGCTCAGCTACTGAGTCACCCCACCGTGAGCAGGGCAACAAAACAATAATATTTTAGGGCGGAGCGATCCGCCCTTTAGGTGTTTGTTCTGATTTTGGGAGGCAGCGTCGCTTGAACGTCCGGAATACTTTAAAAAAGAACAGCGAGTTCAGGCGGCTCTATACCCGCGGCAAAAGCGCGGTCAATTCCTATATGGCGGTCTACTGCCGCCGCAACGGCAGTCCGGTCAACCGGCTGGGCTACACCGTGTCCACCAAGCTGGGACACGCGGTGGTCCGCAACCGTGTCCGCCGCCGTCTGCGGGAGATCGTGCGGCTCAATTCCCCCCGGCTGAAAACCGGCTGGGACATCGTCATCGTGGCACGGCGGCGCTGTGTGGGCGCCGACTACCGTAAGATGGACGCCGCGTTCCTCCGCGCCTGCGGAGAGCTGGGTCTGCTGAAGGAGGCAGAAGCATGAAACACGTTCTCATCGCCTGCATCTGTTTTTATCAGCGGCATATCTCCCCTGGCCGGCCCCCTTGCTGCCGCTTTATGCCCACCTGCTCACACTATGCGATACAGGCCATCGAAAAATACGGCGCCCTGAAGGGCGGCTGGCTGGCTCTGCGCCGCATCAGCTGCTGCCATCCTTTTTATAAAGGAAGGCGCGGCATTTACGATCCCGTTCCCTGAACGGACAAACGGAGGCCGCAAGGCCTTATAACAAAAGAACATTGAGGAGAACTCTATGTGGGCAACAATCACTAAACCCTTTGCCTGGCTCATGGTATGGCTCTATGAGCATACGGGCAACTATGGTATAGCGGTCATCCTCTTCGCTCTCGCCGTGAACCTGATCCTGACCCCGTTCATGGCCAAGAGCAAAAAGAGCATGATGCGCTCTTCCCGCCTGGCTCCCAAGATCGCGGAGCTGCAGCGGCGCCATGAGGGCAACCAGCAGAAGCTCAACGCGGAGATGCAGAAGCTCTACCGCGAAGAGGGCGTCAACCCCATGTCCGGCTGCCTCTGGTCCCTGATCCCCTTCCCCATTCTGATCGCGCTGTACAGCGTCATCCGCCAGCCGATCACCCGCATGATGTTTGCGTCCAGCGACGTGGTCACCACGCTGCAGGAATACTTTATGGGCAAGGGCTTTGAACTGAGCGCCACCGGCCGCTCCGGCGCCTATATCGAGATCCAGCTGGCAGACCTGGCCCATCAGTACTGGAGCGAGATCCAGACTGCTCTGGCCGGCAAGCTGGACCGCCTGCTGGACCTGGACTTCAGCTTCCTGGGTCTGAATCTGGGCGAACAGCCCCGGTGGAATTTCTTCATGGACACGAATTGGAGCGACGCCTCCGTATGGCTGCCCGCTCTGGGTCTGTTTCTGATCCCCTTTATCTCCGCGCTTCTGTCCTGGGCGGCCATGCAGATCAGCAGCAAGACCAATCCCACCACTGACACGACCGGCCAGGCCGCGAGCACCATGAAGACCATGAACTTCATGATGCCCCTCATGTCCATCTGGATCTGCTTTGTCATGCCCGCCGCCATGGGTATCTACTGGATCGCCAACAGCGTGTTCGGCATCATCCGCGACTTCGTGCTGACCAAGGTGTTCAAGCGTCAGCTGGACATCGAGGACGCCGAGCGCCAGGCCCAGCGCAGCGCCCGGGAAAAGGAACTGGAGCGCAAGCGCCTGGAGACTGAGCTGCTGCGCGCCCAGGGCAAGACCGAGGTCAACACCAACACCAGCAAGAAAAAGCGTCAGGCCGGTGAGAAGCAGGAGCGTGAGGAGCGCCGTGCCGCCGCCGAAAAGGCGGAGCGCGCCGCCCGCCGGGAGCGTCTCGGCATCAAGGAGGCGGAGAAGCCCGCTTCCCAGGTGGGCAACCGCCGCTATGCCAGAGGCCGCGCCTATGTGCCCGACCGCTTCAGCAATCCCGAGACCGCCGCGGAGGCCACCGAGGCCGCCGCTCTGGAATCTGAGGGCGCCGCCGCCATCGACGAGACCGTGGAAGAGACCGTCCCCGCTGTGGTAAGCGCTGCGGAAACTGTCGCTGAAGCTGTGGAGGAAACAGCCGCAGCCGCGGAAGAAGCCGTTGAAGAACTTGCAGAGGACGCTGTCCAGACAGCAGAGGAGACTGCCGCCGCTGTGGAAGACGCCGTCGAGGAACTGAACGCCGCCGCGGAAGACGCGTCGATCAGCCCCGCCCAGGCAGCCAAGGCCGCAGAGGCCGCCATCGCCGCGGAGCCTGCGGATGCTGCTTCGGCAGACGATAACGATACAGGAGAATAACATGATCAAAACATTGGAAAAGACCGGCCGCACGGAAGATGACGCCATCGCCGCCGCCCTGGCGGAGCTGGGTCTGGACCGTGACGACGTGTCTGTTGAAATCGTAGAGCGCGCCAAGTCCGGCTTCCTGGGCATCGGCGCCTCTCCGGCCGTGGTCCGGGTAAGCTACGAGGCGGAAGACGAGCCGGAAGCTCCCGCGGAGCCCAAGATCGCCGAGGCCGCGGCGGAAGAAGCCCCGGCGCCCGCTACCGCGGCGGAGGAGAATCCCGACTACGCCGCCATCCGTACCTTCCTGTCCGGCTTGCTGGAGCGCATGGGCGTCAAGGCCGATATCGAGATCGGTCCCCGTGACAACGGCGGCGTCAACGTGAACCTGTCCGGCAGCGGCATGGGCGCCATCATCGGCCGCCGGGGCGAGACCCTGGACGCCATCCAGCACCTGACCAACTATGTGGTCAACCGCGGCAGCGACAAGCGCATGCACATCAGCGTGGACGCCGAAAACTACCGCAGCAAGCGGGAGGAATCCCTGGCCCGCCTGGCCGAAAAGATGGCCGAGAAAGCCATCAAGTACAAGCGCAGCATGGCGCTGGAGCCCATGAACTCCTATGAGCGCCACGTGATCCACACCGCTCTGCAGAATTACGAGGGCGTCACCACCAGCTCCACCGGTGAGGAGCCCAACCGCCGGGTCGTGGTCTCCTATGTGAAGCCGGAGCCCACCAGCAACAAGCCCCAGAGCCGCGAGTGGGCATAAGCACAGGAATCTTCTGAATAACTTTATGTGCACAGCACATCGGAGGTATTGACATGATTTTTGAAAAAGTGGCCGCTGAACTGGCCCAGCAGTTTGAATTGGATCCCGCAACCATCAGCATGGACACCAACCTGGTGGACGATCTGGGCGCGGACTCCCTGGACGTGGTCGAACTGATCATGGCTCTGGAGGACAGCTTCGGCATCGCCATCTCCGACGAGGACGCCGCGGAGCTCTACACCGTGCGCCGCATCGTGGAGTATCTGGAAAAGCTGCAGTAAGCGCAAAAACCCAACCGCAGGGCGCTTCCTTTCAACGGGCGGCGTCCTGCCGCTTTTTACCCTGCACAATAAGTGTAGTAGATAGCGGAGGGTATTGAAAAACAGTGTCGGTATAGTCATATAACTATACCGACACTGTTTTTTTGTTACGCCGGCAAAAGAGCTCTCAACATTGCAGGGGGCAAGCAGTGTCCCCAGGATTGTAAGAATTCTTTGGACAAGAGACCTGAAAACATAGGTTTTTTCTGTGCCTCTTACAGCACAAAAGCGCAGCAGCCACGCATAAATACATCGGCATCGAGCCGCAACGGATATAAAATGGCAAATGAACGGCATGTAGGATTGATATAAGAAGACAGAGCGCGATATGATCTGATAGATTGGGAAAAATGAGATGTGGGCAGGCCTATCTTTCACACGAAAATCTGTAAAGTCGATCAGGGTATTTACTTGTTTCAAAGCGCTTCTGCGTTTTATAGGTATACACAACACCGTTGATTGCAGCGGTATAGCCATTTTCAGTCATAACAGCACCTTTCGAATAATCATCTTGTGAGAATTGATCGTCTAAGATTGATGCAGCATTATAGCCTATCAACATGGTTGCTAAGTATAGTTCTGTTTGTTCGGCACTGTATGATACTTTATCATAGGTGTCAATCCATAGCCGATTAAAATACCTGTCGCCAGAGTTGTTTTTAATTTGGTCTTTCCCGTCAAAAAATTGGATAATAAACTCCATGCCGCCGCCATATATGGAGTGCGTTCCGAAGGCGTTCTTCTCAATTTTCATGCTTGGGTATGTCGTATTGAATGCGTCTACAAATTGGTCTATTGTCACTGAAAAGTGTTTGGGAGCCCCTTGGCTATTCAATGATATCTCTGGTTCAATCTGTTCAGGTGCCTCGCCATCAAAGCCGATCTCCGAATTTGTTTCCAGCGAGGGAAGAGAATTTACTATGTTGGCAAAGCCTTCACCGTGAATAGTAAAAATATAACGACCTTTATCCAAGCTAAAAAGTACATCTTTTTCACCGATTAAAGCGTTATAGAGCGAAAGAAACGCATTCTCTTCATTGCCATCGTATGTGGTATCATCAATTCTAAAACTGATGTGATCTACGACAACAGTTCCTTTGAGGGCGACAACATTTGAAGGAATACTCATATAAAAATCGCCTACTCGATTTTTTTGATGGGTTATTGCATGGTTATAATCATAGTAAACGCTTACTATCCCATAGTAATTTTTATCCTTATCAGATGCTGGAGCCGTAGCTACTATCGTGTGTTCTTCACCGATTTTCTCTCCAAAAGCATCATTAACATCAGAAATGATATCCTCAAAATAGCCGCTGTTTTCTTCATGGGAAATAGGCGCTTGCGCAGTTTTGTTTTCCGAATGGGTCTCCTCTTTATCTCCGCAGGCACTAAGTGATATAAGCGCACAGAGTATCAAAACGATTGGTGTCTTTTTCATTTCCAGTTTCTCCTATATCAAATTTATCTTTTTTCTAATAGAAAACCCCTTGCTATGTAAAGAACAGCTTAAGAAATGAGTCAAGGTCAGAATTGATGCTGTCATAGCGTTCGAGGACAGCACATAGTGCATTCTCGTTTACATTATGAACCAACCGATCTCTTAGTTTTTTTATCGAGCACTCTTGATAGCTCTGGTTACTACTCCCAAAAATTCTTTCTACCAAAGCATCATCATATTTGATTTCAAAAAAAGATAATGTCTTTTTTAATTCACTAATAGTGACACGAAGGTTATTTTTTTCCTGTTCCGAAAGCTTTTTACCTTCTTTTTCCTTATATGCAATCAACAGTTTTTTGTAAAAAGCCTCAATTGAAACATATCGCAATAGGAACGCTGATACTTTCCCCCGAATATCAGCATCTTCAAGAATAAAGCGGTATTGCTTAAAATTTGCTTTATAAAATGTCAGTTGATGCATTTTTTTCATATCATTATCCCCGCCTAATTATTGTGTTTGTTTGAATCCTCTTGCACTTTTAATCCTTTTTCTGTTTTTTATTGATAATTATGCCAATCACAACCATTATTAAGGCCGGCAAACACATCCACTCTCTGCTCCCAACGGCTCCCGGGTCTGCATAGAACAAGCCATTTGCACCTTGATAACCGGTAATTGTACCAGTAACTGAGCCTATAACAAATAAAATGATACCTATAATTATCAAAACTTTCCCTATATTCATTGAAAACTCTCCTTCATAGGTTCCTTTACAGGTTTTCAATCCCATATCAAAAATATGAGACGCTCTAATAGCACCAGATTATCCTAGCATGTCATTAAAAGCATTATCGTACGTCTTTCCAGTGCCGTTACACCAAGAGCATTTTTCACCGTTCACTTTTCCTGTTCCATGACAGTAATTACAGGTGGCTGTTTTCGCCGGATTGCTATTTGAACTGTCAAAAGAACTGTTTTGTGAGGAAGTATGCGTTTCCACTTCAAAGTCTATCAGATTGGGAATCTTAAATTCCTGTGCATACTCAATTTGAATAACACCCATATAGGTCTGAAGCTTCTCGTTATAGTCTGGATCATCTGCCGCAGTCTCTTTCATCCCCTCGTTTATTCCACCATAAGTTTGTCTATAACACTCCTGGTATAATTGATTGACGGTGTTGATCCGCTCATATAGTGCTGGCGTTAGGTAAAACTCCGCCAAGGCTTTCTTGAAGGTTTCCTCCGTGGCGCATCCGCCGCAGAGTTCGGTCATATCCTCCTCCTTCTGTCGATCCATGGCATCTCGGTTTCCCGCGGTCAGTTCCACGCCGTTCTCTGCGGCGAAGCGCTCAATAGCGGCAAACTGGCATAGGGCCTGTTCGACTGTATCAGTAGCCATAAATGCGTATGTCTTATTCTCTCCTTTTATTGTATCAGACCAAGAAAGAGCTATCCCATAGTAATCGCTTATTTGCGCAAAATAGTCTTCTACATAAGAAATCTGTGTAGTCAAAAAATAAAAGTATTCGTCCCAACTTATACTCCGGCCATCGATTGTCATGATGGATTGATCTGGATGGTACAAAGCGTAAAGTTTATCTAATTCCAAAGTATTCGAAACAGGGCGCTCTGAAAAAATATCTCTACCAGTTGTGTCGTTCTCAGTAGATGTTTCTTCAAGAGAATCATCTTCTCTGTAATCGCTTTCGATATCGCCTGTCGCTCCCTTTTCGGAAGGGCTTGTGAAACCTGGGTCTTTTTCGGTGTTTCCGCATGCACACAACAGTATACATACAAAGATAGCAATGCACATTTTCCATAACCGGATTTTCATATTCCATCCCTCCCATTCACTTCATTCCCGTCATGCTATTTCTGAAAAATAAAAAGGCACGCAGCCGAAGCCACGCGCCGAAAAACACATAACTCCGTTTGCCGCGACGCAACTGATACCCAGGAAAGGTATGCAGAATAGAGCATGTGTTTTTACCAATAGTAGAAACACATACCTCTCCTGAGTAAAACAGTATTCAGTTGCGTCGCAACTATATCTTACCACACCCTTTCCGCCAGCGCAATCCTAAGTTCCCTGATTTTCCCTTTCACTAGAAGTTCGAGCAGACAGTCACGTTTTTTGTACCCGCTATCCCTTGACTTCCCAGGCAGATATGCTAAAATGCGTAGTACCCTACTTATTTGAGGTGAAGCCCATGAATCACGAGATCCCCATGGGGATGCGTTTTTCCCTGCTGCACCGCTCCTTCCGAAAGAAGATGGACGAGATGCTGCGGGAAAAGGATCTGACCGGGGTCCAGTTCGGCGTGCTGGGCGCGCTGATGCACATGGAGCGCAGCGGCACCGAGGAGATCAACCAGAAGGATCTGGAGCAGGTGACCCACGTCACCCATCCCACCATGACCGAGATCATCAAACGACTGGAAAAGAAAGAACTGATCCGCTGCGAGGTGAGCCGGCGGGACCGCCGGTACAAACGGATCAGCTCAACGGATAAATGTCAGAGCCTGCAGCAGGCGGCCAAGGCTGTGGAAGATGAAACGACGCAATGGCTCTGCCGGGATCTGAGTCCGGAACAGCTGCGTCAGCTGGAGGAGATCACCGACGTGATGCTACGCAACGCCTTTGAATCCTGCGGGAAAGGATGTGACTGCCCATGATCAAAACCTTTATGAAGTGCGTCCGGGAATTCAAGCGCCCCACCATCCTCACACTGCTCTTCATCGTGGCGGAGGTCTTCATCGAGGTGCTGATCCCCTTCTACACCGCGGATCTGGTCAACGACATCAAGGCCGGCGCCCCCATGAGCCAGGTGGTACAGCTGGGGCTGATCCTGGTGGTCATGGCCATCATCTCCCTGGCCTGCGGCGGCGCCGCCGGCTACACCGGGGCCAAGGCCTCCGCCGGCTTTGCTCGGAACGTGCGCCGGGATGTGTTCACCCGGGTGCAGGCCTTCTCCTTTGAGAACATTGACAAATTCTCCACCGCCTCCCTGGTGACCCGTATGACCACGGACATCACCAACGTGCAGATGGCCTTCATGATGGTGATCCGCATCGCGGTGCGCGCGCCGCTGATGTTCGTGTTCTCCGTGGTCATGGCCTACATCATGGGCGGCTCCCTGGCCACCACCTTCGTGATCGTGATCCCGGTGCTGATCGCCGGGCTGCTGCTGATCGCGCGGGAGGCCATGCCCTCTTTCCGGGCGGTGTTCCGCAAGTACGACAAGATGAACGAATCCGTGGAGGAGAACGTCCGGGCCATGCGCGTAGTCAAGGGCTTCGCCCGGGAGGACTATGAGAAGCAGAAGTTTGCCGCGGCCTCCCACAACATCTGCATGGACTTCACCCATGCCGAGCGGGTCGTGGCCCTCAACGCCCCCCTGATGCAGCTTTGTATCTATTTCAACATGGTTTTCGTGCTGTACTTCGGCTCCCGGCTGATCATCACCAGCGGCGGCTCCGTCATCGACGTGGGCCAGATCTCCTCCATGCTGACCTACGGCATGCAGATCCTCATGTCCCTGATGATGATCTCCATGATCTACGTGATGCTCACCATGTCCATGGAATCCATGCGCCGCATCGCGGAGGTGCTGCAGGAGGAGCCCTCGCTCCACAATCCGGCGAACCCGATCACGGAGGTCCCCGACGGCTCCATCGACTTTGAGGGCGTGTCCTTCAAGTATTCCAGGACCGCCCAGAACAACGCCCTGGAGAACATCGACCTGCACATCAGCTCCGGTATGACCGTGGGCATCCTGGGCGGCACCGGCTCCAGCAAATCCACCCTGATCCAGCTGATCCCCCGGCTCTACGACGTGACCGAGGGCAGCGTGAAGGTGGGCGGCATCGACGTGCGCAGCTATGACATCGAGACCCTGCGCAGCGCCGTGTCGGTGGTGCTGCAGAAAAACCAGCTGTTCTCCGGCAGCATCAGGGAGAACCTGCGCTGGGGCAGCGCCGACGCCAGCGACGAGGAGCTGGCCGCGGCCTGCCGCCTGGCCCAGGCGGATGAGTTCATCCAGTCCTTCCCCGAAGGCTACGACACCCACATCGAGCAGGGCGGCACCAACGTGTCCGGCGGCCAGCGGCAGCGCCTGTGCATCGCCCGGGCCCTGCTGAAAAAGCCCAAGATCCTGATCCTGGACGACTCCACCAGCGCGGTGGACACCAAGACCGACGCGAAGATCCGGGAGGGCTTCCGGGCCTACATCCCGGAGACCACCAAGATCATCATCGCCCAGCGGGTGGCCTCCGTGCGGGACGCGGACATGATCGTGGTCATGGACAACGGCCATATCGCCGACATGGGCGACCATGAGACCCTGCTGCAGCGCTGCGGCATTTACCGCGAGGTCTACGAGCAGCAGACGAACGGAGGTGACAGCGATGAATAAAAGACGCGCAGGCGGCAGTCTCCGCGCAAATTTCGGCGCCATCAAGTGGACGCTGAAAAAGTTCTTCGGCTTTTATCCGGTGCTGGCGCCCCTGTCCATCTTCTGCATCCTGTTTTCCGCCGTTGTCTCCGCGATCCCCTCGCTGTTCGTGCAGAACGTGCTGGCCATCGTGGAGCGGTGGTACCGCAGCGGCGACTGGGCCGCCGCCAGGGCGGAGCTGGTCCCCTATTTCATCCTGCTCATCTCCCTGTATGTGCTGTCCATGATCTCCATCACCGTGGAGTCTCAGCTGATGGCCGTCATCACCCAGGGCTTTCTGGATAAGATGCGCCAGGAGATGTTCGGCGATATGCAGGACCTGCCCATCCGCTATTTCGACACCCATAAGCACGGCGATATCATGAGCTTCTATACCAATGATATCGACACCCTGCGGCAGCTGATCTCCCAGTCTTTGCCCTCGCTGATCCGCTCGGTCTCCATCGTGCTGGTGGTGCTGGCCATCATGCTGTATTTCAGCATCTGGCTGACGCTGGTGCTGCTGGTGGGCGTGGTCGCCATGTACTTCGTCACCAAGGTGGTGGGCGGCGGCTCTGCCAAATACTTCATGGAGCAGCAGCGCACCGTGGCCGCCACAGAGGGCTTCATTCAGGAGATGATGAACGGCCAGAAGGTCATCAAGGTCTTCTGCCACGAGGAACAGAGCATCGAGGACTTCGACAAGGTCAACGACGCCCTGTACCACGTCAGCTCCCGGGCCCACGCCTACGCCAGCATCCTGGGTCCCATCATCGCCAACATCGGCAATATCCTCTATGTGTCCCTGGCCCTGATCGGCGGCGTGTTTCTGCTGGCGGGCGTGCCCAATGTGAGCCTGTCCGGCATGGCCTTCAGTATCAGCATCCTGGTGCCCTTCCTGAACATGACCCGGCAGTTCACCGGCAACGTCAACCAGCTGAGCCAGCAGATCAACGCCATCGTCATGGCCGGCGCCGGCGCCCAGCGCATCCGCATGCTCACCCAGGAGCAGCCGGAGGCCGACGAGGGCTATGTGACCCTGGTCAACGCCAGGATCGCCGAGGACGGCAGCGTCACCGAGTCGGCCGAGCGTACCGGGCACTGGGCCTGGCGGCACCCCCACAGCGCCGACGGCAGCGTCACCTACACCCTCCTGCGGGGCGACGTGCGCATGTTCGATGTGGACTTCTCCTATGAGGAAGGCAAGGAAGTGCTGCACGATGTGACGGTCTATGCCGAGCCCGGCCAGCAGGTGGCCTTCGTGGGCGCCACCGGCGCGGGCAAGACCACCATCACCAACCTCATCAACCGTTTCTACGATATCGCCGACGGCAAGATCCGCTACGACGGCATCAACATCAACAAGATCAAAAAAGCCGACCTGCGCCGCTCTCTGGGTCTGGTGCTGCAGGACACCAACCTGTTCACCGGCACGGTGCTTGAGAACATCCGCTATGGGCGGCTGGACGCCAGCGACGAGGACTGCGTGGCCGCGGCAAAGCTCTCCGGCGCGGACGATTTCATCTCCCGCCTGCCCGAGGGTTACGAGACCATGCTCACCAACAACGGCGCCAACCTGTCCCAGGGGCAGCGCCAGCTGCTGGCCATTGCCCGGGCTGCCGTGGCTGACCCGCCGGTAATGATCCTGGACGAGGCCACCTCCTCCATCGACACCCGCACCGAAGCCATCGTGCAGCGGGGCATGGATAAGCTGATGGAGGGCCGCACCGTCTTCGTTATCGCCCACCGGCTCTCCACGGTCATGGATTCCGACGTGATCATGGTGCTGGACCACGGCCGCATCATCGAGCGGGGCAGCCATGAACGGCTGATCGCCGAAAAGGGCACCTATTATCAGCTGTACACCGGCGCCTTCGAGCTGGAGTAAGCGCAAGGCAAAACCCAAAAACCCTCAAGCGGCAGCAGCCGCTTGAGGGTTTTTTCAGAATTCTTAAGATGACAAAATCAGCCTTTGGGTTTATAGTATGCTCAGCAAAAAGGATTACGGAGGACAACATGAAAAAACTGCTTTTGATTTCCCTGCTCTGTCTGGCGCTGCCGCTCAGCGCCTGCGGGAAGGCCGCCCCCGCTGCCCCAGCGCAGACCGCGGCCGAACCCACCGCCGCAGAGGAAGCCCCGGCCCCCGCGGACGCGGCTCCCGCCCAGGCTGCTGCCGCAGAAGACGGATCCGACGAAAGCGCCCAACAGGCAGCCCTGGGCGAGCTGCTGGGCTGGATGCGGGACTATGTGACCATCGGCACCGCGGGCAGCTCTCTGCGCGCCGCAGCCGCCGCGGCGGAGCTGCTGGACTGGGCCGACGGCTGCACGCTGGATGCGGCAGGCGTCGCCGCCGCCTACGAGGCCTGGGTTCCCACCATGAATCCGGACATCCCCGCAGACTTTGCCGAACAGCTGGGCGCCGTGGACTTCAGCGTGCGCATGCTCACCGGCGAAGATACCGAACAGGCCGCCATGCTGCTGGCCGACGCGGGCTGCGAGGACTGCGGGTATCCCTGGGATGAACATGCGCTGTCCGTGACGGAAGCGCTGATGCAGGCCGCGGGCCTGCGCTGACCGAAGAACGGCTCTGCCAAGCATTGGAAGAGCCGTTCTTTCATTTGCGCTCCAGAAGATAATAGCGCATGGGCACATTCTCGAATTCATAAAAGCTGTCTATCGCTTCCACCACATCGTAGTTTTCCGTCAGCAGCGGATCCCCCTCGTAGGCGATGCTGACGATATACTTGGTTTTCCGCTGCCGCACCGAGTCCTCGATCTCCTGCCGCATTTCCGGCAGGTCCAGGTTCAGCACGCAGAAAAACTTCCCCTGGGGCACGTAGCCGGTCACCGTGTATTCGCCCAGATCCAGGAAGCCGTAATTCAGCTGGCTCTGATCCTCCGATGCCGTGATGATCTCCGCAAAGCGGCTGTACCACATGTCCTCCCGCGCGTAAGCGGTGTAAAAGCTGTTGACGGAATGCCGCCGGGCAAAGAGTCCTCCGCCCGCCAGGAAGACGGCGCACAGCAGCGCCGTGACGGTCCGCCGGGTACGGGCGCTTCTCCGCGCAAGCCCCAGGTGCCGAAAACCCTGTTCCCCCAACCAGGCGATGGTCAGGGCGCCGGGAACGCACAGGGCCGCCATGCCGAAGGCATAGTAGTCGTAGGCCGCGCCGCCGATGTAGAGGAAGATCACCGTACAGACATACAGGCAGCCCATGCCCAGCTTGAAGGGCCACTTGCTTTTGGACAACAGGATGCCCAAAACACCGATCCCCATCAGCAGGGTCATCCGGGCGTTCCACAGCAGGCCGTGCCGCAGATTGGTCCACAGGAAAGCCAGCCGGTTCCCCTCCAGCTGCGGGTAGAGCGCGACGTTGTTGTAGAAGTAGCTGACGAAAGCGTCCTTCAGGGCGTGATTCACGCCGAAGTACACGAGCCACGGTGCCGTCACCGCCAGCAGCCCCAGCAGGAAGGCGCCCGCCGCGCGCCACAAGCCCGCCGGGTCCCGGCGGCAGAGCTGCAGTGCCAGGACAAACAGCATATATCCGATGTAGACCCCCAGCAGCGTGAACTTCATCCACAGCAGGCAGCCCGCCGCCGCGCCCATGGCAAAGATCCGGCCCCGGGAGGGCACATAAGCGCCGTCTGTCACATAGCTTTGGATCATACAGTGCAGCGGCAGATACAGCAGGGCCAGGCCCAGCTGCTCCACACTGCCGCCCAGATAGAAGGCATAGCTGCTGCACAGTACCGCCGCCAGGCCGGGAAGCACCAGGGCGTAAGCCCCGGGACTCACCAGCAGGTCCGCGGTGCGCCAGGTGAGATACAGAAAGCCCGCCATACACAGGCACTCCAACAGGTACACGCCCAGATAGTCGGTGTGGGAGATCAGCCAGGACAGGCCATAGAGGAAATAGAGCAGTACGCCCTTTTGCTCATAGATATCCCGGTAGACCACACGGCCGTTGAACATGGCCTTGCCCACGGTGAAGAAGCAGTTGGTATCCACCCAGTCGTTGAGCGGGTACAGGGGCGAGCTGCGGGAACAGAGCCCCAGCATCACCACAGCGATGGCCAGACAGTATAAAAACCGCAGACCCCGGCGGACAGACCGCCGGGGATCCTTTTCGGACGCAAGCATCATTCAGCCCTCTCAGCTCTCTTTGTTCTCTCCGCCGGGCTTGGACTTGGGCCGCCCGCGGTAGCGGCTGCGGCGGCGACGGCTGCCCGATTGGCCGCCCTCACCGGTGCCGGAGGAGCTTTCGCCCTCGGCGTGGTGCTCCACCTTCACGGGCTTGACCGTGGTCTTGCCGCCCTCATTTCGATTGCGCCGATTCTTGCCCTCGGCGGATTTGGCAGACTGCTCGCCCTTCTTCTCGCCCTGGGCTGCGCCTTTGCGGCCGCGGCCGGATTTGGCCTGCTCTTTGGGCTGTTCCTTGGCGGCCTCCCGGGACTGCGCAGGCTTCTCGCCCTCGGCGCCTTTTCCCTTGCCCCGTCCGCCTCTGCGGCGGCGGCTGCGCTTCTTGCCCTCTTCGGCTGCGTCGCCCTCGGCGGGAGACACCGGCTCGGGCACCACCATGACCGGCACGGCCCATTCGTCGGCGGCCGCTTCTTCCTCTTCTTCCTCCACAGGCGGCACATAGTGCAGCACGTGGGCGGGGGCCTCTCCGTCCTTGGGTCTGCCGCCGGGCACGGCGGCCAGCTCGTTGGCCTTGAACAGGTGCAGGCTGTCGTCATTGCCCTCGTCCAGCCGGACCTTGACCGTCTGGCGCAGAAGGTTCACCTGCACGGCGGTGCCGTAGCCGTCCTTGGTCTCCACGAAAGCGCCCTGCTTGGGCACCTTCTTGATCAGCTCCTCGTAGGCCTCCTGCTCATAGCGCAGGCAGCACATCAGTCTGCCGCAGCTGCCGGAGATCTTGGTGGGGTTGAGGGACAGAGACTGGATCTTGGCCATCTTGGTGGACACCGGCTGGAACTCGTCCAGAAACTGGTTGCAGCAATAGGGCCTGCCGCAGATGCCGATGCCGCCGATCATCTTGGCCTC
Organism: Oscillospiraceae bacterium; assembly: GCA_902778275.1. Lineage (GTDB taxonomy): Bacteria > Bacillota > Clostridia > Oscillospirales > Oscillospiraceae > Limivicinus. Next base: position 2,705 of record CACYXE010000004.1, on the reverse strand, counting down.
GTCCCGCACGCCGATCTGCCGCAGCTCGATCCGGTTGCGGAAGATGCCCGCCAGATCCTTCACCAGCTCGCGGAAGTCCACACGGCCGTCGGAGGTGAAGAAGAACATGGTCTTGTTCCCCTCGAAATTGCATTCCACGTCCACCAGCTTCATGTCCAGACCGTGTTCCTCGATCTTCTGCTGGCAGATCTTGAAGGCCTCTTTTTCCCGCTTCTTGTTCAGTTCCGCCACCCGCAGATCGTCGGAGGTGGCAATGCGCACCACCGGGCGCAGGGGCAGTACCACCGCCGTGTCCTCCACGGGATGGTTGCCGTGGCTGCAGTCGGCGATCTCCAGACCCTTGGCGGTCTCCACGATCACCTTATCCCCGCTTTTGATCTGCAGGCCGTTGGGGGAGAAGAAGTAGCTCTTTCCCCGGTTTTTGAATTTTATGCTTACTACGTCGATCAATGTCTTATCCTCTGTTTCCGCCGCTGTCGATGGCGTCCACCGCCAGCAGGCCAAATAGTTGCCTGACCCCCACATTTACCTGCAGATAGCTGCCGCAGCGCTCCATCAGCGCCAGCAGCCGCCGCAATTGGCCCCGGCTCAATCCCAGATCTGCTTCCCGGCCGCAGAGCATATCCGCCAACAGGGCCGACGCCGCCTCCGCAAAAGCCGCCGCAGCCCGGTTGTCCATGCCCTCGTGGGCGGCGCACCAGCGGTACAGCTCCGCCCGGTTGCCGGAGGAGACGGCTTTCACATAGCCCCTGGCCAGCTTGCGGTTCTCCTCATCCTCCGCGCTCTGCCCGCCGCCGCACAGGATCTCCGCGCAGCGGGAGCGCACCGTGGGGAGAAGCAGCTGGGCATTCTCCACGCACAACAGGAACATCACGCCCTTTGGCGGCTCCTCCAGCAGCTTCAGCGCCGCGTTCTGGGCCGCCGCGTTCATCCTGTCCGCATCCTCGATGATATAGACCTTCCGTTCCGCCTCATTGGGCAGCACCACGGCGTCCCGGGAAAGCTGCCGGATCTGGTCCACGCCGATCTCCCGCTTCTTGCGGCCCTTGTCATCCTCCAGCCGGGCAATGGTGATCACGTCCGGGTGGATGTTCTCCTGCACCTTTCGGCAGGCGCGGCACTGTCCGCAGGGCGCCCGGCCCTGCTGGGTACAGACCGCGGCGGCAGCCAGCCGGCGCGCCGTGCGCAGGGCTTCCTCCCGGTCCAGCGCGGAGATCATATAGGCATGTGAGAGACGCTTTGCGTCGCCAAACTGCAGTTGAGCCATCCGAGCCTCCAAATGCTGAGGGTATACCTTAACTAATATATTTTACATTTTTATCAATCCATAGTCAATAACCAAGTTTTCACACCGGGTGCGCTGTGGAAAAAATGATTTGGGGACTTGTTCTTGTGCCCAATCTGTTGTATGATAAATAAAACAAATTCGCTAGATATAGAAGGAGGGGACTGATATGGAGCTTGGCTCAATGGCCTCGTGGCTCAACTCCACCTTTATTGGATTTGACTACGGCATCCTGGGCGCGCTGCACACCGCGGCCCAATACGCCGGCAAGGTCCTGACGCCGGTGATGAAGGTCATCAGCGCGCTGGGTGAGAAGGGCCTGCTGATGTTCCTGCTGGCCCTGGTGCTGGTGCTGTTTGCCCGGACGCGCAAGATGGGCGTCTGCGTCTTTGGTGCGGTCTGCTGCGGCGCGCTGATCACCAATATCATTTTAAAAGACCTGGTGGCACGGCCCCGGCCCTTTGAGACGCTGGAGGTCTATCGCCAGTGGTGGCTGGCTGTGGGCGCTCCGGCGGAAGACGGTTTCTCCTTCCCCTCCGGCCATGTGACCGCCATCACCGCGGGCATGACGGCTCTGAGCCTGACCGCACGCCGCCGCAACAAGTCTCTGCTGAGCGCCGCCGCGGTGGTCGCCGTTCTGTTGATGGCCTTCTCCCGGAACTATCTGATGGCCCACTATCCCTCCGACGTGCTGTTCGCCGCCGTCATCGGTCTGCTTTCCGCGTTCATCGCCTATGCCATTACGCTGCTCATTTTCCGCCTGCTGGAGGATCACGACGACATCCCCCTGTGCGCGGACATCCTGGACTTTGACATCACCTGGATCCCGGATCTGATCCGCACCCGCAGCGGCGGCCGCCAGGCTGACTTTGACCCGGATTACGATGAATACGGCTACGAGGAGGAAGAACTGCCCGCCTATGAGCCCGAAGCGCCGGCAGAGCCCGCGCCCGCCGCGGAAGCCGCGTTTGAGCCCGAGGAAGAGATCGCGCCCCCGGCGGAGAAGAAAAAGAGCGCTTTGAAATTCAAGCTGCCCAAGCACTGAGGTCAGTCTTCAGTTTTTAGTTTTTAGTTTTTAGAAAAAGCGAACCCCGGATGGTCACATCCGGGGGCCGTTTTTTCTGCCGGTTTTTTTCTGAAGAACGCCTGATTATCCTCTTGTCTTTTTCCCGCTTTCATTATATACTTTATATACTTTTCTTATAAAGATCGCAGGCTGATGCCCCTGTTGCAACGCCAAAACGAATTGTTATGAAAGAAATAGGAGAATGAACTATGAAAACTGTGAAAAAAATCTTCGCCGTCCTGCTCATACTCGGTCTGATCCTGAGCTTAAGCGTTTCGGCTTTTGCAGTCAACGCGCAGTACGGCCCCACCAAGGCGTTTCTGAAAGTTATGGACCGGGAAGGTCACAAATACA
>CACYXE010000003.1 GCA_902778275.1 Oscillospiraceae bacterium | reverse complement strand
ATAGGTATCGTAGGCCAGCTCCTCCTTCGCCACCGGCCCCACGTCCAGGAACACCCGCTGGTATTCCCCCTCCCGCAGGGCGGAGAGCAAGGTGATCGTCGGGGTGTCCTCTCCCGTCTTGCTTTCTGATTTGTCTGTTTCGTACTCCACATAGGCCGGGGCGTTCTGGACGCCCAGGCTTTGCCGCAGAGCCTCCTGCCGCCGCTTGTGGATGGACAGCCCAACGGCGTATGCAGTGACGCCCAGGGCGATCAGCAGCGCCGCCGACCTCCCGCAGCGTCTCCGGGGAGGCATGCAGCCGGGAGAAGGTCTCCCGATAGCGATCTCGTATCGTCATGCTCATCCCTCCTCCTTCAGCGCGGTCTTCAGCTTGGCCCGGGCCCGGTGCAGCCGGGTGCTCACGGTCTTTTCCGGCAGGCCCAGCAGCTTCCCCACCTCCGCGGTGGAGTAGCCCTCATAGTAATACAGATACAGCGGCAGCCGGTATTTCCGGTCCAGGGCCATCACGGCGGCAAACAGCTCGCTGTAATCGTCCCGCTCAAAGCCCAGGGTCTCGGCGTAGCTCTCGATGGATTCCACCCGCCGCCAGGGGGAGCGAAACAGCATCCTGCACTGGTTCACCGCCACCCGGATCAGCCAGCGTTTGATATGCTCCTCGCTGTGGAATTGCGTGTCTGTCCTGTACAGCTGCAGCAGCGTATCCTGACACACGTCCTCCGCGTCCGCGCTGTTCTTGGTATAGCTGTAAGCCACACGGAAAATCATGTCGATATAATCCTCCGCGCAGCGGGCAAAGCGTTCTCTGTCCATTTTCGTATTATCTCCTTGAAAGCCCGTTCACCCTATATATGCGCCGGAAGGGCAAAAGCTTTCAAAAAAAATCGCGGCGGTGAAATTTCACCGCCGCACTTGATTCTCGAATCTCAAAACTCTTTCCCGACCAGATCCTCGCCGACCCTGTACACGTCGCCCGCGCCCACGGTGAGCACGATGTCGCCGGGCCGCGCGATGTGCCGCAGGGCCTCCTCCAGCTGCTCGAAGTCCGGATAGAACAGGGCGCCGTCTACCTTCCCGGCCAGGTCCGCCGAGGAGATGCCGATGGTGTTCTGCTCCCGGGCGGCGAAGATCTCCGCCAGCAGCAGCACGTCGGGCCGGCCCAGCTGCTTGACGAAATCCTCAAACAGGGCCGCGGTGCGGGAATAGGTGTGGGGCTGGAAGATCAGCACCGTGCGCTGATAGTTCAGCGTCTCCACCGTGTCCAGCAGCACCTTCAGCTCGCCGGGGTGGTGGGCATAGTCGTCGTACACGTCCGCGCCGTTGAACTTGCCCTTGAACTCGAAACGGCGGCCCGCGCCGTTGAAGCCCGCCAGGCCGTACTTGACCTGGTTGGGGCGGATGCCCAGACAGATGGAGGCGGCGGTGGCGGCCAGGGCGTTTTTCACATTGTGGATGCCCGGCACGTTCAACGTCACGTCGGTGAAGAGCTGCCCGTGATACATGATGTCAAAGCTGGAAGTGGCGCCGATGAAGCGGATGTTTTCCGCATACACGTCCGCGTTGGGGCCCAGGCCGAAGGTGATCAGCTTCCGGTCGATGCCCGTCAGGGTCTCCATGGTATTCTTGTCGTCGGCGTTGGCCACCACGGTTCCGTGCTCTGGCACCCGCTCGGCAAAGAGCCGGAAGGAGTGCTCCACGTCCCGCAGGTCCTTGAAGAAGTCCAGATGGTCCGCCTCGATGTTCAAGATCACCGCCACCGTGGGGTGGAAGGACAGGAAGGAGTTATAGTACTCACAGGCCTCCATGACGATGGTGTTGCCCCGGCCCACCCGGTGGCCGGCCTTCAGCAGGGGCAGGGTTCCGCCGATCATCACGGTGGGGTCGCGGTCCGCCGCCATGAGGATGTGGGTGCACATGGAGGTGGTGGTGGTCTTCCCGTGCGTGCCGGAGATGCACAGGGCGTTGCTGTAGTCCCGGGAGATGGCGCCCCAGGCCTCGGTGCGCTCAAAGACGGGGATGCCCCGCTCCCGGGCGCTGATGATCTCCGGGTTGTCGTCATGAGCGGCAGCGGTGCGGACCACAAAGTCCACGTCCTCCGCCACGTTTTCGGCCCGGTGGCCGATGGCAATGGGGATGCCCTTGTCCCGCAGGGCCAGGACGTTCCCGCTCTCGTTGACGTCGGAGCCGGTGACTTGGATGCCCATGCCCACCAGCACCTCGGCCAGGGACGACATGGACACGCCGCCGATCCCCACCAGATGGCCTTTGCGGCCGGGGGAGAGATAATTGGCAAAATCGATCATAAAAATACTCCACGAAGGGGCGGAGGCTCCGCCCGGAAAATTGTTAACCGTTTGTTGTTGATGTGGCTGTGCCGAAATGTTAATATGGAAGCATAACGAAGATATTATAATCGAAGCGACGCGTCTTTGCAAGGGGGTTCCCTTGGGAAGCTGCACGCTTTGCAAGGAGAAGCCGCCATGTCTCAGATCCGGCCGCCAAAATATGTGCGTCAGGTCCTGGTCACCCTGTTGGGCCGGGGCTACCCCGCCTATCTGGTGGGCGGCTGCGTGCGGGATATGCTGCTGGGGGTGCGCCCCCATGACTGGGACGTGTGCACCGGCGCCCTGCCGGAGGAAGTCCTGGCCCTGTTCCCCGGCTCCCGGCCCACCGGCATGCGGCACGGTACCGTCACCGTGGTGATCGGCTCCCGGCAGGTGGAGGTGACCACCTTCCGCACCGAGGGCGGCTACGCCGACCACCGGCGGCCGGACATGGTCAGCTTTGTGGGAGACCTGGCGGCGGACCTGGCAAGGCGGGACTTCACCATGAACGCCATCGCCCTGTCGGCGGAGGGCGTGATCGCCGACCCCTACGGCGGGGTGGCGGACATCCGGCGGCGGCTGATCCGCTGCGTGGGCGTCCCGGCGGAGCGCTTCGAGGAGGACGCGCTGCGCATGCTGCGGGCCCTGCGTTTTTCCGCAAAGCTGGGCTTCGATATTGACCTGATCACCCTGGACGCCATTCGGGAGAAGGCGCCGCTGGCTGCATATCTGGCGGCGGAGCGGATGCGGGATGAGCTGGAGAAACTGCTGCTCAGCCCCGCTCCTGAGACCTTTTTCAGCGTGAGCGACCTGGGGCTGCTGGATACCTATCTGCAGTGCCGCCTGCCCGCCTCGGCGGGGCTGGAGGCTTTGGGGAAGCTGCCCCGCCGCCGGGCGGAGCGTTGGACGGCCCTGTGCGCGGTGCTGGAGCGCTCCGGCTGCATCGGCTCCACGGAGGCTTTTCTCACCGCGCTGCGGCTGGATAAGCGCACGATCCGCGCCTGTGCGGAAGCGGTGAAGATGCTGCGCACGCCCCCGCCTGGCACAGCCCTGGACTGGAAAAAGCTGCTGCGCCGTTACGGGGTGGACACCGTCAGCTGCGCGGCCCGCTGCGCCGACGCGCTCCGGGGGGGCGACAGCTACCGGGAACTGCACGCGGTGCTCAAGAGCGGGGAATGCTTTTCCCTGCGGCACCTGGCCGTCACCGGGGACGATCTGGCCGCCCTGGGTTTCAAGGGGCGTGAGCTGGGCGACATGCTCAACTTTCTATTGGATTATGTGATGGAGTATCCGGCCAACAACCGCCGCGAGCCGCTGCTGCTGCTGGCAAGCCGGGATGAAGAATAGAGATTCGAGTTTTGAGATTCGAGATTCGAGGGAAACACTATGCCTGACACCTGGGAACAACTGAAAAACGATTGCGGCGCCTGCCGCTCCTGTCCCCTGTGGGAGACCCGGACCAATCTGGTCTTCGGCGTGGGCCGGGAGGACGCGGAGGTGCTGTTCATCGGCGAGGGCCCCGGCGAACAGGAAGACCTGCAGGGCGAGCCCTTTGTGGGCCCCGCGGGGAAGCTCCTGGACACCATGATGGCCATCATCGGCCTGGATCGGGCCAAGGTCTACATCGCCAACATCGTCAAGTGCCGCCCGCCCCGGAACCGGGACCCTCAGCCGGAGGAGCAGGCCGCCTGCCTGCCCTGGCTGGAGCGGCAGATCGCCCTGATCAGGCCCAAGGTCATCGTGTGCCTGGGGCGCATCTCCGCCCAGGCTCTGATCGACAGGGACTTCCGCATCACCCGGCAGCACGGCCAGTGGTTCCGTTACGGGGAGATCCCCATCATGGCCACCTATCACCCCTCCGCCCTGCTGCGGGATCCCGGCAAGCGGCCCGAGGCCTTTATGGATCTGAGAGAACTGCGAAAGGAGATCCGGGCTGTCTGCAGCAGCACCGAGCTTTACGATGATTCAATTTAAGACCGTCACCCTCTGCGACAAAGAATGGGTGGACGAGATCGTGATGGCGGAGAACAGCCCCAGCGCCGACTACAATTTTGGCAACATCTACATCTGGGACAAGCACTACCGGCAGCTGGTCTGCCGCTTCGGGGACCGGATGCTGACCAAGCTGCGCTATGAGGGTAAGCCCGTCTTCGTCTTCCCCATCGGCAGCGGGCCCCTGGCCCCGGCCATTGAGGCGCTGAAGGAATACGCCGTGTATAAGGGCACGCCCTTCGTGCTCCGGGGCGTCACCGCGGCGCACAAGGAGCAGCTGGAGACGGAATTCCCCGGCCGCTTCTCCTTTGAGGCGGAGACCAGGAACTTCGACTACATCTACCAGGCGGAACGCCTGGCCACCTATACGGGCAAGGCCCTCCACGGCAAGAAGAACCACTGCAACCGCTTCGAGGCGGAAAACGACTGGGCCTTCGTGCCCCTGACCCGTGAGCTGATCCCCAGCTGCCTGGACATGCTGGACGTGTGGACCGAGGAGAACACCGAGCGCCTGGACAAGAGCGTCAGCAACGAGCATGATGCCATCATCCGCGCCTTCGCCGCTTTTGAAAGCCTGGGACTGGAGGGCGGCGTCCTCTACGCAAACGGCAAGGTGGTAGGCTTCTCCCTGGGGGAGATGTGTAGCCGCGACACCTTTGACGTGCACTTTGAGAAGGCGGAGATCAGCATAAACGGCGCCTACCCCATGGTCTGCCGGGAGCTGACCCGGATGCTCCTGCAGCGACACCCGGAGCTGCGCTGGATGAACCGGGAGGACGACATGGGCTTTGAGTCCCTGCGCCGCTCCAAGCTCAGTTACAAGCCCGAGTATCTGCTGGAAAAATTCATTGCGAGGGAGATCAATGGCTGACTTTACCATTCGGAAAAGCACCCGCGCCGACGTGCCGGAACTGACGCGCCTGTGGGCGGAGACCTTTGGCGACAGCGAGCGGCTGATCGGCGAGTTCTTCCGCCTGCTCTCCGGCATGGGCGTCGGCCTGCTGGCGGAGCGGCAGGGCGCGCTCCTGGGCGCAGCCTATGCCATAACCGGCCTCGAGCTGATCGCGCCCGGCCGGGAGAAACAGCCCTGCGGCTATCTCTACGCCGTGGCCGTCAAGCCGGAGGAGCGCCGCCGCGGCCTCGGCGCCGCTCTGAGCCGGGCCTGCGCCGATACGGCGAAAGAGCTGGGCTGCGCGTTTTTCTGCACGCAGCCGGCGGAGCCCTCGCTTTTTGCCTGGTATGAGAAGATCCTGTCCCTGGGCTGCGCCCTGCGCCGCCGACAGGAGTCTGTCTCCTCCGCGGCCCTGGAGCTGTGCATGGAGCTGAGTCCCACGGACTATCGCTTCTGGCGGGAGAAGATGCTGGAGGAGCTCCCCCACGTCCGTCTGGGCGACGCGGCGCTGCTGTATCAGCACAGTCTATGCAAATGTTGCGGCGGCGGCTTCTACGCCGTGGGCGACGGCGTGGCCGCGGCCTATCTGGATGGGGACGTCTGCCTGGTACGGGAGCTGCTGTGCCCGGAGAGCACGGACCGCCTGGCCCTCGCCGCCTCCCTGGCGGCCCAGCTGGGCGCGTCGCGGGCCCTGCTCTTTACGCCGGATAGCTTGGGTGCGCCCTACATCGCCGCGGAGAACGGCACCCTGCCGGAAAACACCGTCTGGAACCTGAGCTTTGACTGAGGGCGCCGCGCCGAAAACGGTCCTTCGCCGCCCCGCGAGAGCCCCTGTCCGGCAGCCTTTGAAAAACTTTTTTCGGGAAATTTTTGATTTAACAATTATGAAACAAAATCTGTGTTGTTTCCGAAACATCTTGTGGGTATCATAAGACTTGCAAGTAACAGTTTTTCATCTTTTTCATTTTGTCCTCAACCATATAAGGAAACGGAGCGGTTTTCCGCTCCGTTTTCTTATTGTGCTTTTCGTTATTCTTTCTTTGGCCGGGACGCGTTCAGGATCTGGGGCAGGGCCAGCACGTTGTTGATGTCGGTCTGCTTGTAATCCACGTTGCGTCCGGTGACGGCGCTCTCCCGGGCGGACAGTTCATCCAGGCTGTCCCAGGGGATCAGGCAGGCGTGAAGCCGCTCCTCCGCGTCCTTGCTCAGCCGGATGCGGCAGGGGATGTCCTGCTCCCGGCAGCGGGTGAATTCTGCCGCTCTGGCCTCCCAGCGCTCCTTCCCCATGGGCAGATAGCCCATAGCGTAATGGAAGGCACACCAGCGCAGATGCTCCATCTCGCCCAGCACCTGCTGCATGGCCTCGTCCGGCTGCCAGTTCCCTGCCTGGATCTCCTCCGCCTTGGCGCCGGAGGCCTTGATCAGTGCCGGGGCAAAGTCCGCCGAGGCCCGGGAGGACATTTTGCTGAAGCTGTCGCAGGCCACCCATTTTTCCCAGTTGCTTCTGTCGGAATCGTCATACACGGCGTTGAGCAGGATCGCCTCCCGGTCCGCCCGCTCCGCCGAGAGCGAGTCCAGGGTGTAGACGCCGGTCTCCACGATGGGGCTGGCCACCGACGCCTGATACCGCAGCGCCTTCTTGCCGCAGCGGACCACACAGATCCGCTCGGCCCGGCGGCGCTTCAAAAACAGCATCAGCTCGTTGGCGATCTCCTGGTTCACCGCATCGCTGCCGGTGCAGACGGCGACCATCTTCAGTGTGGCCAGATGCTCCGTCAGATAGGAATAGAATGCGGCGCTCCGCCCGTCGGCAGAGATGCACTTGATGTCATAGTGATTGAGCAGTCCCGGGCAGTCGTGGAACAGATAGCCGGATTCCGCCTCGTAGTCCAGGGCGAAAACCGTGGCGTGGAAACTGCTGCCCACATATTGGCCGTTCATGACCAGCTGCTTGAGCACCGCCTGGCCCAGGCGGCCGAAGCCCACGATCGCGCACTCGAAATCCTCCTGTGCCCGGCCGTCCGGGCCGAAGCTGACAAAGTCCCAGGGCGGGCAGGTGCGCAGCAGTGCCCGGGCCGCCAGGGTCGGCGTGTCGAAGACCTGCACATAGCCGAAACCGTACTGCTCCGGGGAAACCTGCAGCATGGAGGTGATGATCTCCTCCTCCCCGGGCAGGGTCAGCCGGGTGTTCTCCGGCGCGGCGCCGAAGCGCTCCAGCGCGTCCTTCAGCTTCAGGGCGAAGCCCAGGTTGCTGTCATCCTGCTCTTCCAGCGCGAATACGCTGAGCTTCCGGTTTCCGATGCGCAGAGCGCGCAGCACCCGGTCTTCGCAGTTGACCGCCGCGTCGCCGCTCAGCACCGACATGCCCAGGTTGTTCATCTCGGTGATTTTGGCGGCGGTTACATCCTCCGCCACCAGGATCACGGCCCCGCCGCTTTGCTCCAGGCACTCCTGTCCCAGGTCGATGCTTCGGTCGTTGATGCCGTAGATGAGCGTCAGCTCTCCCCGCCGGGACAGCAGCAGCCGCAGAGAACGCAGCGCCTCCGCGCCGATGGTGATCATGGCGGCGCTGGCCATGGAGTAGAAAGCCAGAAGGTGGATCAGCCAGAAGAACACCAGCCCCCCCTGGCCGCGCACAAAGGTCGTCCCGTCCACAGCGGGCAGATCGTTGACGCCCACGAACATCCTGGTCACGGCAAGGGGCGTACGGATCATAGTCAGCACCAGGCTCTCCGTACTCTGAGCGTAGCCTGCGCCGTAGATCGCAAGGCCGCCGATCAGCGCGACCACCATGCAGACGGTGGTGAGCCGGGCGGAGTATTTGGGTTTCATCGCCAGATTCAGCACCATGGCCAAAAACAGGGCCGCAGACAGGATCCCAGCCGAAACACTGAACATGGAAAACTCCCTCCTCCGGGCAGATCCTTGCCGGGCCAGGGCCGAAGCGCACTTCGCTCCGCCGCGTCAGCCCGGTATCTTTTCTCCGGTATTTTTATATTGTAACATGGAAGGACCCGGGAAGCAACGGCATCGGGCAAAAAAAGAGGGCGCCGCAGCACCCTCTACCATTCCTTTGATCCTTTATTGCCTGGTTTGTTTCAGTTTTGCCTTCTCCGTTTTCAGGACCTTCTCCGCCGCAGACAAAGCGGCCAGGGTGGGATGCTCCTGCTCCACATAGGCCAGCAGCAGCTCGGGCAGGCTGGGTACCGCGGCGGTCGACGCCAGCGTACTCACGTGATACTGGGCGCAGCTGAGCGCAGCCTCATATACCCGGCCGCAAGTCTTGCCGCATTTCATGAAGCCGGCCTCGCGGATGGCCCCCTTTTTCAGCATGCTGTTGAGCAGGATGTGGACTGAACTGTCCATCCAGTTCTTGTCCCCCGACAGGGACAGGATCTCGCCGCGGCTCAGGGCGCGGCCCTCTCTCCACAGCACATCCATGATTTCCAATTCGTTCCTGGTCAGATACATGATGTTTCCCTTCCCTTCTCCGGGACCTCGCTTGCTGCGAAAGCTGCGCACAAATAGACCATACTAAACTGAATTTATCTTATCATGTATGCCGTATTTTGACAATATGGCAAAAATAGCCAAATTGTTAAACTATTTCTCTGCTATAATACAATATATTCCTATGGTATTCGACGATATCTGATGTAAGAGTGCTCTATCGTTGTCAACCCGACAGGAAAATGGAAAAGTTTTCACTTCGTACATATTCCTTTCCGCCCGAAACGATTGACGCGCTTTGTGTCCTGGTGTATAATATGCGCGTCTTTGAAACCACCGTACAGGAGTTGAGCATATGGAAATCACGAAAGAGACCACCATGGGTCAGATGCTGGAATATGACATGGGTATCGCCTATATCCTGATGCAGTGCGGCATGCACTGCGTGGGCTGCCCCTCCTCCATCGGAGAGAGCCTGGAGGAAGCCTGCCTCGTCCACGGCCTGAACGCCGACGCCGTCATGGCCCAGATCCAGGAATACCTGGCCACCCGCGAGCAGTAAGCGCAGTGCACACCCTAAAGCTGAGGCCAAAGCCTGCGCAGGGCATTTGGTCCCGCATGGGGAGTTTGTGAAGAGGGGATGGGAGTCCCCTCTTCACGTTCAATCTAAGCAAAAACGGAAACTTTTTCGGAAGTTTCCGTTTTTGCCCTTCAAGCGGTCGACAAGGCGTCGACCGCTTGAAGGGATGCGAAAGGTTTTTCGCATCTCCTTGTTTCTTTCTAAGCTCAAACTAAGCTGCGCGCTTTATCCTGTATCAAGCGGAGGTGATCCCATGAAGCTCTTATATGCGGAGGACGAACAGGCCATGTCCGAGGCCGTCACCGATATCCTGCGCTATCACAAATACAGCGTGGACCCGGTCTATGACGGGGCCGACGCCCTGGCCTATGCCCGCGCCGAGCAGTATGACGGCATCATCCTGGACGTGATGATGCCCAAGCTCTCCGGCTTCGCGGTGCTGCGCCAGCTGCGGCAGGAGGGCTGCCGCACGCCGGTGCTGCTGCTGACGGCCAAGGCCGAGGTGGAGGACCGGATCGAGGGTCTGGACCTGGGCGCGGACGACTATCTGCCCAAGCCCTTCGCCATGGGCGAGCTGCTGGCCCGGGTGCGGGCCATGCTGCGCCGACGGGAGGCATTTACCCCCAATCTGCTGCGCTGCGGCGACCTGACGCTGAATCAGCAGAACGCGGAGCTGTGCTGCGGCGAAAAGACCGCAGTCCTGCCCAAGCTGGAATATAAGCTCATGGAGCTGCTGATGCTCAACCGGGGCATCTGCTTGTCCACCGAGGACATGCTCACCAAGGTCTGGGGCTATGACACAGACGCGGACATCGGCGTGGTGTGGGTGTACATCTCCTATCTGCGCAAGCGGCTGACGGTCCTGGGCTCCACGGTGGAGATCAAGGCCCGCCGGGGTGTGGGCTACACGCTGACCGCGCCGGAGGGACAGGCATGAGCAAGACGCTGCAGAAAAAATTCGTGGTCACGGCCATGATCGCCGTCACCGTGCTGCTGGCGGTGGTGCTGGGCGCCGTGAACCTGTTTAACGCCCTGACCCAGGCCCGGCAGAGCGACCGGCTGCTGACCGCCCTGGCCATGCAGGAGGGCTTTGGCCCCGCCCCCCGCTTCGACGGGGACTTCGACGGCCAGGAACCCCCCTTCCGCCGGGAGGCGCGGGGCGGCTTCTTCCGGGAGCCGCTGACCGAGGACAGCCGCATGTCCGCCCTGTATTTCGTGGTCCGGCTGGACAGTGAGGATCAAGTACAGAGCGTGGACCTGCGCCGCATCTCCTCCGTGGATGAGGAGGGGGCCGCGGCCCTGGCCCTGCAGGCCGCCGCCGACAGCCGGGGCTACGGCCGCATCGGCGATCTGAAATATCAATTCGTGGAGCCCGCTGAGGGCTGCCGCGCCTGCGTCTTTCTGGACGTGAGCCAGCAGCTGCGCTCGGTGCGCCGCACCGCCGCCCTGTCGGCTCTGGCCGGGGTGCTGGCCTGGGGCGCCATGCTGGTGCTGGTCTGGGCGCTGAGCCGCCGGGCCATCCGCCCCATCGCGGAGAACATGCAGCGCCAGCGCCAGTTCGTCACCGACGCGGGCCATGAGCTGAAAACGCCCCTGGCCATCATCCAGGCCAATGTGGAGGCCATGGAGCTGATGGGCGGCGAGAGCAAGTACAGCCGCAACATCCGCAGCCAGGTTCGGCGGCTCAGCGGCCTGACCCAAAACCTGCTGACTCTGGCCCGCATGGACGAGAGCAGCGCCCCGCCCCAGTTGGAGACGGTAGACCTGTCCGCCCTGGCCGTGTCCAGTCTGGACATGTTCCGGGAGAGCGCGGCGCTGAAGGAGCTGACGGTGGAAGCGGAAATTCAAGAGGGCGTCACGGTCCAGGCCAACCGCCAGCAACTGGGACAGTTGCTGTCCATCCTGCTGGACAACGCCGTCAAGTACTGTCCCCAGGGCGGCCGGCTGGCTCTGTCCCTGTACCGGGAGGACAGGGCGGTACTTCGCCTGCGAAATACCGTGGAGCAGACGGTGGACACGGCGCGGATCTTTGACCGCTTTTACCGGGCCGACAGTGCCCGCACCCAGCAGGGCGGCGGCTACGGCATCGGCCTGTCGGCGGCGGAGGCCATCGTCCGCCTGCACAAGGGCGAGATCGGCGCCTCCATGGACGGCGGCGAGATCGAATTCACGGTGAGGATTTAGTTTTTAGTTTTGAGTTTTTAGAAACTCTCCTCTGTCATTGCGAGGGCCTGAAAGGCCCGCGGCAATCCGTTTCATCGTATATCAACCAACAGCGGCGAGGACAGCTTCCCCTCTCTGTTTCCGAAAACGCTTTGTCAATCCCGGTGACCGGGGTATGCATCACGCTTCCAGCTTAACATGTCCCCTGCAGAAGCTCAATCCCTTTGCAGGAAAGCAAAAGCGGCGCCCGCTCACCGGGCGCCGCTTTATTCTGTATATACTTCAGTCGTTCAAAGCCGATGCGCACACTGGCTGCAGCAATCCGCTTCTCGAAAAAGCTAAAACCGATCTCAGGCCTTGGCCAGTCTCGGCGCTCTCTGCCGCTCGCCCAGGGACTGGATCAGGATTCCGGTGAGGATCAGCGCCGCGCCAGCCAGACCCCATAGCCCCAGCCGCTCGTGGAGGAACACCGTCCCCAAGCTGGCCGCCGTCAGCGGGTTCAGGGCGCAGAAGGTGCCCGCCCGCTCGGCGCTCACATAGCGTTGGGCCACCGGCTGCAGAGTAAAGCCGAAGCAGCTGCACACCAGGGCCAGCATCAGGATCATCCCCCACTCGCCGCCGCTTTGGGGCAGGCGGGGCGTCTCCAGCAGGAAGGCGGCGGCCAGGCCCAACAGCCCGATGAAGCCCACCTGCAGAATGCCCAGCACCAGAGGGTCATCCTCCCGGGAGAACTTGGCGGTCAGCAGGATGGCAGTCGCATAGAGCAGGGCGGCCAGCAGGCACAGCAGCTCGCCGTGGCCCAGGCGAAAGCTGCTCTTGCCCAGGGTCAGCAGGCCCACGCCCAGCAGGGTCACCAGGGCACTGCCCAAGGTCCGGCCCCGAAGCCTGCTGCGGTGGATCGCCGCCTCCATCAGTGGCACCCAGACGATGGCCGTGTTCTCAAGAAACGAGGTGGTGGAGGAATCCGTGGCACGCAGGCCGTAGAGCTCTGCCGCAATGGTCGCGAAGAAGGCCGCACCCAGGGCAAAACCCCGAAGGACCGTGGCCGGACGAATGTCCTTGAACTTCCGCCGGAACAGAAGCAGCAGCACGGCAAAAGCCAGCGCAAAGCGCAGACCCGTCAGGTTGAAGGGTCCCATACTGCGCATGCTCAGTTTGGAGAACAACAGTGACGTGGCTCTTGCCACGATCACCGAGGCCAAAAGGATCTCCGCCGATCTCTGTTTCATCTGTCCGCACCGCCTTTCATTTGAACCAAATCTTGACAAAAGTATAATCCCGTTATATCCTTGCGTAAAGCGAAACTTTAGAAAGTTTCCTTTGATGAATTCGCAAAGAAAGTGCAGGAGGTACCGCCATGGATACGGAAAAAATCAAGGTCCTGCTGGACGTGATCGAGGCCGGGTCGCTCTCCGCCGCGGCGGAGAAGCTGCGCTACACGCCCTCCGGGCTCAGCCGGATGCTGGCTGCCCTGGAGGAAGAGACGGGCTTTGCCCTGCTGCGCCGCAGCCGCTGGGGCGTGACGCCCACGGCGGAGTGCCGGGAGCTGCTGCCCCAAATGCGTCGCCTGCTGCAGGCGGAGGATCAGTACCGCCAGCAGGCCGCCGCCATTCGGGGTCTGGAGGCGGGTCGCCTGACCATCGGCAGCTCCTACGGCGTGTACTACCGAACCCTGGCCCAGTTGGCCGCGGACTTCTGCCGGGACCATCCGGGCATTCGGGTGGATCTGCTGGGCGGCAGCAGCTCGGAGCTGGCCCAGGCGGTGGAGGAGGGCCGTGTAGACCTGTGCATCATAAGCCGCCGCAGCGGCAGCTTCGAGTGGATCGGCCTGCGGCAGGACCCGCTGGTGGCGGTACTGCCCCCTTCGCACCCCTGTGCCGGGGACGCGGCCTATCCCCTGCGCCGCTTCGCTGCGGACTCCTTCATCGAGATCCGTCCCGGCACCGAGACGGACAATTCCCGCTGCTTCCTGCAAAACAGCGTGCGGCCCAACACCTGCTACACCTGCGCCGACGACGGCGCCGCCGTGTCCATGGTGGAGGCGGGCCTGGGTGTGACCCTGGTCAACGCCCTGCTGCTGGAGGGGCGACTCTGCGCGGCCGCCGTCCTGCCCGTGGAGCCGGAGCAGTCGGTGGAGGTGGGCATCGCCCTGCCCTCCCTGGAAGCGGCCTCCCCCGCCGCCCGGCGCTTCATCACCTATGCCCGCTTCCGATTTTGAGAAAGCACGGCAAAAGCTGTTGCGAAACGGGGCGTTTTGGCTTATAATGATATTTTGTAAGATTATCTGCTGCGGAGGCTGGACATGAAGAAGGCTTTGGAACGATACGGCGCGCTGCTGCTGGTGCTGATCCTGGTCAGCGCCGTCTGCCTGCTGTTTTCCGTGCGCAAGTCCGGCATGTTCATCGACGAGATCTACACCTACGGTCTCTCCAACAGCCACTATGCCCCCTATGTGACCAACATCGGCGGCGGGGACAGCTTTGTGGACACGGTGCTGACGAAGCAGGATCTTCTGAGCTACCTGGTGGTAGACCCGGGCGAGGGCTTTGACTTCGGCTCGGTGGTCTATAATCAGGCGGCCGACGTACACCCGCCGCTGTACTACTGGCTCTTCAACATTGCCTCCTCCTTCACCCCCAACGTGTTCAGCAAGTGGACCGGCCTGGTGCTGGACTATCTTATCTACATGGCCTGTCTGCTGCTGCTCTGCCGCCTGGTGCGGGCTCTGGGCGGCAGCCGTCTGAACGCTGCCGCCTCGGCGGGGCTCTATGGGCTGAGCGTCATGGGTCTCAGCACCATGCTGATGATCCGCATGTACGTGCTGCTGACCGCCTTCACGGTGCTGCTGGCCCTGCTGGTGGTCAAGCTCATGCGGGAGCGGCGCTTCCGGTATTACCCCCTCATCGGGCTGACCATCTTCTTGGGGCTGATGACCCAGTACTACTTCGTGTTCTACGCCTTTTTCCTGTGTGCGGCCTATGTGTTCTGGGCCCTCCGGAAAAAGGAGTACAAGTCCCTGGGGCTCTTTGCCCTGTTCGCTTTTCTGGGTGTGGGCTGCCTGCTGCTGGCCTTCCCGGCCTGCCTGGATCAGCTCTTTGCGGACAAGCTGGTCTCCGGCGGCAACGCCGTGGACAACCTGCGGGACGCCTCCCAGTACGGCACCCGCCTGCGCTATTACTTTGCCGATATGCGCCACGGGATCAAGGCCGCCATCCTGGTGGGCCTGATCTGCGCCGCAGCGGCGCTGCTCTGCTGCAGGAAGCTCCGGGCCGCGGGCCGGGAAGGCCGGCTGCGCATCGCCCCCTGGCTGGTGATCCTGCTGCCCACGATCCCCACCTTCGTGCTGGCCTCTCTGCTGTCCCCGGTGCTGGACCAGCGCTATGTGTACAACCTCGCCCCCATCCTGGTGACGGCGGTCAGCTTCCTGCTGTACCTGCTGGAGGAGGGCCTGGGGGACTTCCGGCGCTCCCCGGTCTGGAAGGCCGCGGCTTTCCTGGCGATCCTGGCTTTCGCCACTCACATCGCCCACTACAGCCCGCCCCAGTACCTGTATCCGGAATACCCGGAGTACAACGCCCTGGCGGAGGCCCACGGGTCGGACCCCTGCGTCTACATGACGGACAACTATTTCCCGCCGGTGACCCAGGATCTGATCCAGCTGCTGTATTTTGACGACGTGTTCTTCACCGGCGACCCGGATTCCCCGGCGCTGGACCGCTATCTGGCGCAGGCCGACGCAGATGAGTGCGTGGTGTATATCGACATCAGCGTTTTCTGGTCCAGCGGCTTTGACCCGGAGGTCATGGTGCCCCAGCTTCTGGCCAGCACTGACTACACGGACAGTTCCCTGCTCTACGCCAACGGCCTGTCCCGCACCTATCTGCTGACAAAATAAATCCACTCCGCGAATCAGAGAGGAGTTTCCTATGTTATCTGTGATCCTTCCCTCCTACAATGAGGAAAAAATGATCGCCCTGGCGGCTGAGACCATCGGCCGCATCCTGGACGAGGCCGCCATCGACCATGAGCTGCTGTTTGTGGACGACGGCTCCCGGGATCAGACCTGGGCGGAGATCCAGCGGGTGTCCGAAGAAAACAAGCGCGTGGTGGGCGTGCACTTCAGCCGCAACTTCGGCAAGGAGGCCGCCATGTTCGCCGGGCTGGAGCAGGCCCGGGGCGACTGCGTGGCCATCCTGGACTGCGACCTGCAGCACCCGCCCGAAAAGCTGGTGGAAATGTACCGGCTCTGGGAGCAGGGCTACGAGGTGGTGGAGGGCATCAAGGAGGACCGCGGCACCGAGAGCGCCATGCACCGCTTTGCCGCCAACAGCTTCTACAGTCTGATCAGCCGGGCCACCGGCATGGACATGGCCTCCTCCTCGGACTTCAAGCTCCTGGACCGCAAGGTGGTGGACGCCCTCAACCAGATGCCGGAGCGCAACGTCTTTTTCCGGGCCCTGTCCTTCTGGGTGGGCTTCAAAAAGGCCGAGGTCAGCTACCGGGTCCGGGACCGGGTGGCCGGCGAGAGCAAGTGGTCCACCAAGTCCCTGATCAAGTACGCCATCAACAACATCGGCTCCTTCTCCTCCGCGCCGCTGCACATCATCACCGTCCTGGGCGTGGTGATGCTGATCATTGCGGTGGTCTTCGGGGTAGAGGCGCTGGTGCAGAAGATCCTGGGCAACGCCCTGGGCGGCTTCACCACGGTGATCCTGCTGCTGCTGATCGCTTCCTCCCTTGTTATGATCAGTCTGGGCATCATCGGCTTTTATGTGGCCCGGATCTATGAGGAGATCAAGGGCCGTCCCCGGTACATCATATCCCGCGTCTGCGGCAGGGAGGAAACGGCGGAATGATCGAGAAAATCAAGGCCCTGTGCCTGAAATACAAGGAAGTGCTGCTGTATCTGATCTTCGGCGGGCTCACCACTGTGGTCAGTCTGGTCACCTTCTGGCTGGCCGGGCACCCCCTGGGGCTCAACACCCTGATCGCCAACGTGATCAGCTGGATCTGCGCGGTGACCTTCGCCTACTTTACCAACGCCAAGTGGGTCTTTGAGGCCCAGCCGGAGAGCCGGGGCGAATGGCTGCGGCAGTTCGTGTCCTTCTACGCGGGGAGGCTCGCCACCCTGGGGGTGGAGGAGCTGCTGCTGTTCGTGTTCGTCACCCTGCTCCACTGCAACGACATGCTCATCAAGGTGATCGGTCAGGTGGTGGTCGTCGTTTTGAACTATGTGATCAGCAAGCTGCTGATTTTCCGCAAAAAGAAGGAGGACGCATGATCCGGGAAATCTTGAAGCTGGGCGACCCGAAGCTGTATGAGGTCAGCCCCCCGGTGACGGAGGAGGACCGGCCCTCCCTGTCCGGCTGGGTGGAGGACCTGCACGACACGCTGATGGAGTACCGCCGGGTCCACGGCGCGGGCCGGGCCATCGCCGCGCCCCAGATCGGCGTGGGGCGCCGCCTGCTGTACATGTACACCGACAAACCCTATGTCTTCGTCAATCCCAGCCTGTCCTTTCCCGACGATGAGAAGTACACCCTGCTGGACGACTGCATGTCCTTCCCCGGACTGCTGGTCCGGGTGGAGCGGTACAAGCGCGCGGTGATCTCCTATACAGACGGAAGCGGCCGGCCTCAGGAGATGGCCCTGGAGGGCGACCTGTCCGAACTGCTGCAGCACGAGTACGACCATCTGGACGGGATCCTCGCCACCATGCGCGCGGTGGACAACAAGTCCTTCTATCTGATGGAAATGAAGCGCGATCTGTAAAGCCGGTCACAGACCGGCTTTTTTTGCGCCGCCGTTCTTGACAATTTATATATATCTATATATAATGGGGCCAAATCCAAGGATTTCCAAACTTTTTTCACGTAAAGGAGGAGGCCCCATGAAGAAGCTGTACGAAGAACTGACGCTGGAGATCATCCGCTTCGGCGCGGTGGATATCATCACTGCCTCGGATGCGGCCGAGGCCGACGACAAGGACGACGCCGCGACCCCGGAGACGCCCGCCAAGGACGACCCCACCACCGGCGACGATGACGGCAGCCAGAACGGCGGTGAAGAGATCTCTGCAAATTATAATGACGAGCCGGGAAGTCACGTGCTGACTCCGAGCGGAACCATAACCATAGGGGATACTGCGTATCCCACCTATACAGATGAGACCGGCACCACCTGGATCAAGGGTTCGGATGGCAATTATTATACGCAAGCGTATTACGAAGCAAACACCTGACCCTGTCACAAGTGCCGCGGGAGTTCGCCCCATGGCACCTTTTTCTCCGGACGAGCAATACTGTCGAACAAGGCCGCCGCAGCTTCTGCGGCGGTCGTTTCCTTTTCCCCGGCGATTGACAAAGCCGGGCCATGCCGCCTATAATAAGAGGCGGGGTCCTGTCGATCCCCGGCGAGCCTGGAAGGATCGGAGGGCTGCCCATGACCGGCCTGTACCGCATCGCGGAAACGAATATCGAGATCATCTCCCTGTACGCCCAGGTTCATGACCTGTGCCGGGACTACCGCGCGCAGGGCGCGCCGGAGCTGACCGTGCGCGTCACGGCGGCGGGCATCGCCCGGGAGCGCGCCGCGGACGACGGTGCCGGGCATTCCGACGCCTATCTGGAGACCCTGGCCGTCTACCGGCAGATCGCCGAGGCCATGCCCGCCCGGGACACGCTGCTGTTCCACGGCTCTGCCCTGGCCGCCGACGGCGTCGGCTATCTGTTCACCGCGCCCAGCGGCACCGGCAAGAGCACCCACGCCCGGCTCTGGCGGGAGCTTTTGGGCGGCCGGGTGCGCATGATCAACGACGACAAGCCTCTGCTGCGCCTGGGGCCGGAGGGCGTCACCGTCTTCGGCACCCCCTGGAACGGCAAGCACCGCCTGGGGGAGAACGCCTCAGCCCCGCTGCGTGCCGTCTGCTTTCTGGAGCGGGCGGCGGAAAACGCCATCGCGCCCCTGTCCGGGGCGGAGGTCTGGCCCCTGCTGCTGGCCCAGGCCTACCGGCCGGAGGACAGGACGGCCCTGCACAAGACCCTGGCCCTGCTGGACAGGCTCTGCGCGCAGCTGCGCTTTTACCGGCTGCGCTGCAACATGGAGCCGGAGGCGGCGGCGCTGGCCTATCAGACCATGCGCAAGGAGGAAACGCCATGAAGCTGAAAGAGGAATTCCTCGTCCACCGGAACGGAGACGAGACTTACCTGGTGCCCGCGGGCGGCGGCTTTGCCGGCCTGGTCCGGGGCAACGCCATCTTTGGGGAGATCCTCTCCCTGCTGACACAGGACCGGAGCGAGGCGGAGCTGATCGCCGCCCTGCAGGCGCGCTATGAGACCCCGGAAAAGCCCCTGGCCCGGGACGTGAAGAAGGCGCTGGAGACCCTGCGGGCCGTGGGTGCGCTGGATGAATGAGTCCCTTTCCTTTGAGCAGCAGCTGGAGCGGCACGGCATGCTGACCTATACCAACAAGGGGACCAGCATGGAGCCCCTGCTGCGCCAGGGGCGGGATCTGTTCACCGTGACCAAAAAGGGCCCCGACCGCTGCCGGGTCGGGGACGTGGTGCTGTTTCGCCATCGGGGGAACTATGTGCTCCACCGGGTGATCAAAGTCCGGGCGGCGGACTATGTCTGCCGGGGCGACAACGCCATCGGGACCGAGGCCGTGGCCGAGGAAGATATTCTCGGCGTTATGAGCTCCTTTGTCCGGGACGGGAGACCCGGCACTGTCAACGACCCGGCCTACCGGGCCTATACTGCCCTGGTCCTGACCATCCAGGGCCCCCGCGTGCTGACCAAGCGGGCGCTGCTGCGTCTGAAAAAGCTGCTGGAAAAGTGAGCGGTGCGTTTTCAGATTTTCGTTTTTATAAGCATAACCGGCAAAAGGCTCCGGCGCGGTTTCGCGCCGGAGCCTTTTGCCGTTATACTTCTGAAAACTAAAAACTATAATCTAAAAACTTATTCCTTCCCCGCCTTGCGCAGCAGGCGCAGCTCGTTCAGCGTCTGCTTCCAAAGGGGCGGCGCGCATTTGACGATCCGCTCCACATAGGCGGCAGGCAGCGCCCAGGGGTGCTTCTGCACGAAGGCGTTGTAATTGCGCATCCGCCGTGCCTCCGGGAACAGGCGGCGCAGCACGTAGCGGAGTCGGGTGCCGGGACAGATCTCCCCGCCCTCCGGCTGCAGGCGGCGCAGGGCCTTGTCCACCTTCTGCTCCCAGGTGCCGTACACGCCGGAGGACAGCACCTCGTCCAGCATGGCCTGCTCCTCCGCTGTCAGAGTAGGGCCGTCCCCCGCCGCCGGGCGCTCAAACAGCTTCCGGCTCAGGCCGCACAGGGTATGGGCAAAGTCCGTCAGCCCCAGGGTCTGCAGTTCCCGATCCAGATAGTCCCGGTCCAGCAGCTCCTCCCTGGCCCGCAGGAACAGGGAGCAGTCCGTCAGAGTGCGCAGGCCGGTGCCCTCCCGGGCGAAGTGACGGTAGGCATGGGCCAGAAAGTAGAGGAAGAAATCCTCCTCGCTCATATGACGGCCGAAGCGCCTGTCCCCGTCCGGACGCAGCAGCCGCGCCGTGTCCTCATAGTAGGCGAAGATCGCGTCGTCGAAGCTCTCCTCAAACAGGCGCGTGTGCATCTCGAAATGGTACAGCGGCGGCTTGCGGAAGTCGTCGTGCACCTCCATGCGGACGGACGAGGCCTCATAGCCCCGCTCGATCATGAACCGCCGCAGCGCTTCCCGGCCGTGTACATCGTAGAGGATGTCGTTGTCCGCCATCTCCCGCATGCCGAAGCGGGGGTACAGCTCCTGCAGCAGGATGCCCTTCAGCGGCAGGTACCAGATCCCCTGCTCCTCCAGAAAGCCCAGCAGCGCCTCCCGCTCCCGGTCCATCAGGATCCGCCGGTAGCGGCCCATCCCGGCCGCCTGCTTCCAGCGCTCCATGGCCTGTGCGTCCATGTCCGGCAGGGCCGCGTCCTCCAGCGCCATGCCCGTCATGGCGGCCACCATGTGCCGCCCGGCCTCCGCATACAGCAGCTCCTGGTCCACGCCCGCCAGGAGCCCGGCCTCCGGCCGCTCGCCCCGCAGGGCGCAGCCCAGCAGTCCGATCAGAGCACTCTGCTCCCGGGTCATGGCGTCCCGTCCCCGCTCTCGCCGTCCTTCTTCTGCTTGGCCAGGTCCGCGCTCATGCGGAAGGCGCAGAAGATGGTCACCATGCTCATGGCCACGGCCGTGGCGATCAAGGCCGCCTCATAGCGGAAGGGCAGCACCTTCCGCAGGAAGAACACGGCGGCCAGGGCCGCCAGGTCCACCAGGATGCGCAGCACATTGGCCCCCAGCAGGGAGGCGGTGTTGTTTTTCAGAATGCTGCGTTTGCTGATCTGATGATTCAAAAGCGCCGCCGCGGCGCCCCAGATCAGGCCGCAGATCGCGCCGAGTACATAGCCCATGACAAGTCCTCCGTTTCCACGACGGATTTTTTAAAATTTTACCACACGCGTCAACTTTTGCCAACCGCTTTTTGCCGGGTCTAAGCGCCGCATGCGCGCAGATACTAAAAGCGAACACAGCGCGCTGTGTTGAATCTTGAACGAGGTGAAGTCCATGAGTCCCAAAGAATTGCTCTATATCGAAGACGCGCTGGGCCACAGCCAGTTTCTTATGACCCAGTGCCGCACGGCAGCCGATCAGCTCAGCGATCCGGCCCTGCGCAGCCAGGCCCAGCAGTTGGCCAATACCAACCAGAAGCTGTTCAACCAGTTTCTCAATCTGATGTGAGGAGGGCGCTGCTATGAATGACAAAGAGATCATGGAGGGTCTGCTGACCTCCGCCAAGGGCATGTGCGATCTGCTGATGCACGGCTCCATCGAATCCAGCACCCCCAACGTGCACCAGGCCTTCCAAAGCGCCCTGAACGACGCATTGTGCATGCAGAGCGACATCTATCAGCAGATGTCCGGCCACGGCTGGTATACCGCCCAGCCCGAGCAGCCCCAGCGCATCCAGCAGGTGAAGCAGAAGTTTGTGGGGTAAGTTTTCGTTTTTAGTTTTAGAAAAGCGCCGGGCGGTATGCCCGGCGCTTTCTCGAATCTTGATTCTCAAAACGCAAAACTCGTTTCACCCGCCCAGCCGTATGGCGAAGTCGGGCGTCTCATCCGTTTCGCCCTCCGCCGCGGGCGGGGATGTGTCCGCAGGCCCGGGCGTCTCCTCCGCCGCGGGCGCCGGCGCGGCGGCGCTGTCCGGCTCGGCTTGCTCCTGCGTCTCAGCGGACGGTGTGGGAGATGGCAGGAACATCCACTCCGGCGGGAAGGTCTCCGGCGGCTTCGGTGTCACCTCGATGATGGTGGGGCCGCCCGGCTCCTGAGTGGGCGTGGGCGTCACAATGGGCGCCGGCCCGGGATCTTCATAGTACCAGGCGCCCTGCAGCCCGGTGGTGGCGGCGTAATTGGCGCCGCTGCGGTAGACGATGTCCACGTTGGCGCTGGTCACCTGGGTATCATAGGGGTTCAGCTCCCGATTGATCATCTCCAGCCAGGCCCCCAGCCGGGGCACGGCGTAGCTGTAGCCCTGGAGCATGGCCTGGTCGCAGGGCATGGTGTAAAAATGCACGTCCTCGCTTTTGCACTGCAGCCCCTGGCGGATGAACCACGCGATGTTGGCCCTGGACAGATTCGTGGTCAGGCCGTCGGTCATCAGCTCCAGCACGATGGGAGCGTTGGGGACGTTCCCCAGGGTGATGAACTGCTCGGCGCAGGCCTTCATGAAGGCCTGCTGCATCTCGATGCGGCCAAGATCCCCGGTCACATAGGCGGCCCGGAACCGGCACAGCCCCATGGCCTCGTAGCCGTTGAGATGCTGCTGCCCCTCTTTCAGATGGATGTACAAGCCCTGGCTGTCGTCCTCATAGTCCATATCAAAGGGCACGTAGAAATCCACGCCGCCCAGCGCGTCGATCAGATACACGAAATAGTCCAGATTGATCACCGCGTAGCAGTCCACGTCGAAGCCAAGCAGGCGCCTGAAGTGCATGGTCAGCGAGTCGATGCCAGTGCCGCCGTTGTTCAGGGATCCGGCGTACACGGAATTGAGCTTGCGGATATCCCAGTCCACGTTGATGATGGTGTCCCGCGGGACGCTGACCACGTTGATTTCATGCTTGCGGGTATCGAACCTGGCCACCAGCATGGTGTCGGTGTTGCCGCTGACCCGATCGCCGCCCACCAGCAGCACCGTATACACGCCGTCCTGCCGGCTGGTGTCAAAGGCCAAGCCCTCCGGCATGGGCTCCATGGTAGGCGTGGGCGACGGCGCGGCGGCAGTAGGCGCGGCGGTGGGTTCCGGCGTCGCTTCGATCTCCGGCGGCCGCTCCCAGACCCGGTAGGCGCAGTAAAGCACCAGCAGCACCGCGGCCAGGCCGCCCAGTACTGCCGCCAGAATGCGTATTTTCTTCGGTTTCTTCTCGTCCTGCATATCGTTCCCTTTCCAAGCGTCCATAGTATACCTATTTTCTCAGGAATAATCAATAGAAGTATGCCCCGACCTCCCGCTTTCCAACCGGACCCGCGGGAAAAAAGCCCATAATTTTATGCAATTTGCATCTTTCCGCCGCCGTCAGCCACAGTGTTTCGTGAAATCGGTCAAAGTTTCAAAAAGGGCGCAGATGCGGCTTGACTTCAACACCAAAAAGTGCTAAAGTACAAGCATCAATCGGCGGAGGCGCATCATGGCCCTGTTCCTGTTTGTTTTTGCATACTACTCCTATTACTACTTTAAAGTGGGTAATAGAAGTTTGTGCTGCAATTGAAACAGGCCCCATCCGGACGATCTGAACGCTGCACGGACTTCACGGACCGGGCAGTTTTTTTATTCGTTCGGCGCGAGAACCGCCGCAACAATTGGAGGAAAAACAAAATGAAAAAGATCATCGCTATTCTCTGCGCACTGACCATGGTCTTCGCGCTGGCTGCCTGCGGCAGCTCCGCCGCCCCGGCCGCCCCGGCCGCCGAGCCCGCTGCCGAGCCCGCCGCCGAGGGCGCCAGCTACACCGTCGGCATTTGCCAGCTGGTGCAGCACCCCGCGCTGGACGCCGCCACCCAGGGCTTCAAGGACGCTCTGACCGACGCACTGGGCGACAGTGTCACCTTCACCGAGCAGAACGCCTCCGGTGACTCCGCCACCTGCGCCACCATCTGCAACCAGTTCGTCTCCGACGAGGTGGATCTGATCATGGCCAACGCCACCCCGGCTCTGCTGGCCGCGCAGGCCGCCACCGGTTCCATCCCCATCCTGGGCACCTCTGTCACCGACTATGCCTCCGCTCTGGGCATTGACGACTGGTCCGGCGCCACCGGCATCAACATTTCCGGCACCTCCGACGGCGTGCCCGGCGATCAGCTGGCCGGCGTCGTCAACGAGCTGTTCCCCGATGCCAAGAACGTGGGCCTGCTCTACTGCTCCGGCGAGCCCAACTCCCTGTTCCAGGCTGACGAGATCCGTCCCGTCCTGGAGGGCATGGGCTACACCGTCACCGACTACACCTTCGCCGACTCCAACGACGTGGCCGCCGTCACCAACACCGCCTGTGACGAGAACGACGTGCTCTACATCCCCACCGACAACACCGCCGCCTCCAACGCGGAGCTGATCAACAACGTGGCCCTGAACAAGCAGGTCCCCATCGTCGCCGGTGAGGAAGGCCTGTGCTCCGGCTGCGGCGTGGCCACCCTGTCCATCTCTTACTATGACCTGGGCGTCGTGACCGGCCAGATGGCCGCTCAGATCCTCAGCGAGGGCGCCGACGTCTCCTCCATGGAGATCCAGTACGCTCCCTTTGCCAAGAAATACAATCCCGTCAACTGCGAGGCCCTTGGTATCGAGGTTCCCGACACTTACGAGGCCATCGAGGGCTGATCCCTCTCTGCTCTGAAACTACGCACCCCGGCGGGATCTCTCCCGCCGGGGTACATGACTGAGGTGTGATCTGTGAGCATATCCGCATATTTTGCTTCTCTGAGCCTGCTCAAACTGGTTAAAAATATGCCCGGCGGCATTTCGCAGGGCATCATCTGGGGCATCATGGCCCTGGGCATCTACATCACCTTCCGGCTGCTGGACGTAGCCGATCTGACAGTGGATGGCTCCTTTACTACCGGCGGCGCCGTGACCGTCATGCTGATCCTGGGGGGCTGGCCCGCCTGGGCGGCGCTGATCGTGGCCGCGATCGCCGGACTGCTGGCGGGCCTGGTCACCGGCCTGCTGCACACCAAGCTGGGCATCCCGGCCATCCTGGCGGGCATCCTGACCCAGTTTTCTCTGTATTCGATCAATCTGCACATCATGGGCATGGCGGCCAACAAGGCGGTCAGCGTGGACAAGTATCGGCTGCTGCTCTCGTCCCGCAATATCCCCTCCGCCATTCTGACCGGTCTCATCCTCGCCCTGGTGCTTATCAGTATATTGTACTGGTACTTCGGCACGGAGCAGGGCTCCGCCCTGCGCGCCACCGGCAACAACCCGGCCATGAGCCGGGCTCTGGGCATCAACATCGACAACATGAAGCTGCTGGGCCTGTCCCTGTCCAACGGCATCGTGGCCCTGTCCGGCGGCCTGCTCAGCCAGTACCAGGGCTTCGCGGACATCAACATGGGCCGCGGCGCCATCGTCATAGGCCTTGCCGCCGTCATCATCGGCGAGGTGCTGGGCGGCGCCATCCTGGGCAAGCGGCTGAACTTCTACGGCACACTGAGCTTTACCGTCATCGGCGGCATCGTCTACTACCTGGTCATCGTCATCGTGCTGTGGCTGAAGCTCAACTCCAACGATCTGAAGCTGTTCACCGCCGTGGTGGTGGCGCTGTTCCTGGCGGTCCCCTATCTGCGCGGCCAGCAGAAGAGCTCCTTTGCCAGACTGAAAAAGAAAGGGGGCTGAACGATATGCTGGACATCCAAAACATCAGCAAGACCTTCAACCCCGGAACCATCAACGAAAAGAAGGCTCTCAGCAATCTGTCCCTGCATCTGGCCCCGGGCGACTTTGTCACCGTCATCGGCGGCAACGGCGCCGGCAAGTCCACCATGCTCAACGCCATCGCCGGCGTCTGGCCTGTGGATGAGGGGCGCATCCTCCTGGACGGGCAGGACATCACCGCCCTGCCGGAGCACAAGCGGGCCAGTCTCATCGGCCGCGTGTTCCAGGATCCCATGATGGGCACCGCGCCCAACATGCAGTTGGAGGAGAACCTGGCTCTGGCCAAGCGTCGGGGCGATAAGCGCGGGCTGCGCTGGGGCGTCACCAAGCTGGAGCGGGCGGACTACCACGAGCTGCTCAAGACCCTGGGCCTGGGCCTGGAGGACCGGCTGACGGCCAAGGTGGGCCTGCTGTCCGGCGGCCAGCGCCAGGCGGTCACCCTGTTGATGGCCGCCCTCAAGCAGCCCAAACTCCTGCTGCTGGACGAGCATACCGCCGCCCTGGACCCGGCCACCGCCGCCAAGGTGCTGGAGCTGTCCGACCGCATCGTCAACGAGAACAATCTGACCGCCCTGATGATCACCCACAACATGACCGACGCCATCCAGCACGGCAACCGGCTCATCATGATGAACGAGGGCCGCATCATCCTGGACGTCAGCGGCGAGGAAAAAAAGCAGCTGACCAAGCAGCAGCTTGTGGACAAGTTCGCCCAGCTGGCCGGTGTCCAACTGGAAAGCGATGAGGTCCTGCTGACCGCAAAGTAAAAAACAAAAGAGGATGTGCGAAGGAGGCACTTCGTAAGGAAGTTGCCATGTCGTCTGTAAAAAGAGTATATTCAGAACGGCGGAAACCCTTGAAAAGTAAGGATTTCCGCCGCTTTTCTATGCCCATTTGTCGCTTATTTGTCACTAAGATCTACAAGCCGACACTAAAAGACATTTGAAGATATTCGTTTACCACGTCAATAAAAGTTGATCGTCAACCTTTTTATCTCTCATTTCCCTTCCGGTGTTTTGTAATCTGTCAATCATAGATGTTCCGCAATTCACAAATAGCTTGCGTTCAAATAGTCCGTCAGGCGGTGTTACGGAAATGTCCTTTTTCTTTGAATCCCGCATTCCGTTGATTGACAACATTACTTTTGCGCCGCGTTCCTTGCATTCTGCAATCATCTTCCATAACGTATCAATATTAAATTCCTGTGCGCCGTATATAATGCTTTGTGAATGCGTATATGGCGGGTCACAATAAACCACGTCGCCCTCTTTTGGGCGCTTCATTGACTCTGTATAGCTTTCACAGGAAAATGAAGCCTTTTGCAACAAGTTATGCCAAAACGTTATACGGTTTTCAAATGTTTCCGGGCTTATCGGCTTGTGCGGGCCGCGCGGTGTGCTCATATACCCGTCAGCCTTGCGAAAGCGAATAACGCCTGAATAACACGTCCTTGAAAGCAGGACAAAATCATAGGGGTTATGCGCGGCATTAAATCTATCTCTAATTTCATCATACTTCTTTATGGGGTCTTGATAATATTCAGAGATTTCTTTTCTATAATGGTCAACAATGGCTTTCGGGTTTTCTTTTGTAATATTGAAAATCTCAATAAGGAAAGGTAATATGTCACTCCCATACGCCTGTTCAAAATGCGGAAACAGCATTGTTGAATCGGCATAAAGCAATTCTGCCATAACCGCGCCGCTGCCTAAAAACGGCTCATAGTAGTTATTGAAGCTGTGCGGCATATATGAAATGATCGTTTCTGCGAAACGTTGTTTATTGCCTATCCATTTTAACAAAGCAGGAATCAAGGTTTCACCCCGTTCTGTAACTTATAGTCTGTAGACCCATAGTCTGCAACATTATTATAATAAACAAGCTAGGAGGTGTCAAGCCATGCAAAAAGATTTACTGTTCGCCTTTGGACAAACTGTCCGCAAAATCAGATTGTCAAAGGACATTTCACAGGAAAAGTTTGCTGATATGTGTGATTTGCACCGTACATACATAAGCGATATTGAGTTAGGCAAAAGGAATGTCTCGCTTGAAAATATCGGAAAAATGGCCAACGCGCTTAATATGAGCATATCGAAATTATTTCAGGAGGTCGAAAGCGATGCTGGCATTTGAAAGATTTCAGGGCATGGATGCTTCTTTTTGGGCATTTGTTAAATACATCTCTGAAAACCTCGGCTATACAGAACGCGGTGAAGGACTTGTCAAGAAATATCCCATAAGTACAATCAAAGCGCTTTGCATGGAACGCGGCATAAACGCTTCTGAAGATACTATAGTTTGTGCCGCACAATATTCAAAAATGCGTGCGGATTTGCTAAACAGGTTTGCCGAAAGTATGTTAATGGACGCTGAAACTGCAAGTGAAGAATTCAGAAATTGGGAAATACTTCACAGTGTCGGAAACTATTATTGCAAACTTCCGTTGAATAAGCAGAAAGGGGCAATGAAGCAGGTTGCTTTCTTTACTGCAATCATAAACATAATTGCTGAAAAGACAATAAGAGAAATAACGGGAAACACTCGCTCTTTGGGCTTTGATGATGACCCGCGCGGGCTTGTTTATGTTTGGGACGATAACAACAGGATAATCGGCGCTTCATCAAGGCGCTTTGACGGCGCATATCCCAGCATTGAAAGCCCTAAAATGGTATGGGAAATCAAAGAATACTATTATGCAACCACGTTCGGCAGTCGTGTTGCCGATGGTGTATATGAAACACAGTTAGACGGCTTTGAATTCAAGGAACTATATGATAGGACAGGCAGAAAGGTGTATCACGTTCTGTTTATTGATGCCTATAGAACATGGTGGGTTCAAGGGAAATCATATTTGTGCCGTTTGATCGATGCAATGAATAGCGGTGTTGTTGATGAAGTAATCGTCGGACGTGAAGTTCTCACCCGATGGCCGGAACTCTTGCGGTCAATCATTGAAGAATAAGTGAATAGAGGTGTCATTATGACGAAACCATTTCATGTGATCACAATCCCAGACTTGAACTAGTAATTCATTGTCCACATTCATAACGAGCATCGGATTTTGCACCCCAAAATCCGGATCAGACTGACAAAACAGGCGTGACCATAGTGGTCACGCCTGTTTCATGTCCTTTTGAGCCGGTAATTGCCGCCTCAAAGCAGTTTCCCTACGGAGTGCGGCCCGACGCACATCCTCTTTTTTGTGCCGACCCGGGCAGTCCCGCTGCTGCGGCCGGGATCCCCGCTTTGACTTCTGATCCTCCCGTCCGGCTTTCTCCGCAAGGGCTTTTTCAAAAGCGCATACCGCGCTTTGTTTCTGTATCGGTAACTATACGATCTTTCTGGCTTCCAGATAATAGCGCTTCTCCACCGCGTGGCCCATGGAGAAGGTCTTGCGGGGCAGCACGCCGTCAGCGATGATGCCGCGAAACAGCTGCTCCTTCCCGATGGCCGGCAGCAGGAAGCCGACGGCCCCCGGCCTGGCAGCCAGCGCGCGCAGGGCTTCGTCGTCGTGGATGTAATCGATCTCACCGCCCTTGGCGGCCAGATACGCATCCAGGAAATTCTGCAGGATACCCACCGGCAGCTGGCCCTTTGCCGGGTCCAGGAACAGCACACCGCTGTCGCCGCCGCTGACCCAGGGCACCGGAAAACCTCCATCGGCGCAGATCTGCGTCCGGGCCGCCTCCAGCAGGGCCGCGGCGTCCACACGGGTCACGATCCGATGGATGGGCTCGATCTGCTGGCTGTCGTCGTACAGGTTCTCCAGCTCCACCAGCGCAAAACGCGCCGGATGCGCCGCCCACTGTTCAGGGGACAGGGTCCGCTTCTGCTCCTCCCAGCAGGCCTTGGCCGTGGCCAGGGAGTGATTCCCGTCGCCCACGGCATAGAGCATCGCGCTCTCATGGCCGCAGCGTTCCCGGCCTTCGGCCTCATACGCCGCCAGGCGCTGCTGCACCAGCTGCGCTTCCTTACCCTGGACCAGCCAGCCCTTGATGGGCCCGCCGCCCTGCATCAGTTCAAAGTCGTACAGAAGGGGCAGCCTTTCTTTCACCGCCGCCAGCGGAGCGAGGATCCGGTCCTCCGGGTCGTCGCACAGCAGCAGCACATGGGGCAGCTCCAGGCTCGCGCCCCGCCGCACCTTCTGCCGGGGCGGAATGCGCTCCACCACCGTGCGCTCGGTGGCTCTTACGGCGGAGACCGCATCAGCGCTGTAGTCATACTGCTCAAGATCCACAGCGCCTACTAGGCCGGGGCGGATCTTTCCGTCCAGCAGCCGCCGCTCCACGTACACGAAGGAGACCGGGTATTCCCGGAACAGCCCCTCCGCCAGATACCGGGCCATAGCGGCATGGATGGCGGGGATGCGCTGCTCATAGGAGCCGCTCAGCTCCACCTCCGGCAGGATCAGCTCCAGCGCCGATGGCGCCGCGCCCACAGTCTCCCGCACCCCCCGCCAGTAGTCCGGCTGGGAGGTGAACTGGTCGCAGGCGACCACCGCCCATTTGCCCATATCCTCCAGCTGCGGCAGCAGGATATCGGCGGGCACGAAAACGTTCACGCTGCCTTTCTCCTCACTTTCTCGGTACATAGTTGTTGATAGAGGGATCATCAAAGGCCTTGGCCAGCATATAGGCATAGCTGGGCAGAGAAGTCTGCCGCTCGATGAAAAACCGGTAAACCATGGTGGGATCATTGCTGGTATTGAAGGGGTTGCCCACCATCTTCACGCCGAAGCGGTAGTACTGGCGCACCACTTCCTGCACTGCCGGGGTGCTGCCGCCGATGGGATAGACGAAGGTCAGAGGCGCCTTCTTCAGAGTCCGCGTCATCCAGATGCTGGAGTCCCGGATCTCATGCTCATAGTCCACGCCCCACTCGCCTACATTCACATGGTTGACGCCATGGCTGGACAGCGCCACCAGGCCGGAATCGTTCAGGGCCAGCACCTCGTCCAGATCCATGTGCATGCCGCCCACCTTCTCGGAATAGCGTTGGACGACCGCCACCTCCGCCTTGCACTGGTACTTCTCCAGCACCGGCAGGAGCTTGGTGTACATGCTCTTGTAGCCGTCGTCGAAGACCAGGATCACGGGTTTTGAAAAATCCTCCACATGCCACAGATCCTCAAACCAGATGGGGGTAAAGCCGTTTTCCTGCAAAAACTGGATCTGTTCCTCCAGGCTGCTCACGTCCACGAAGAGGTTGGCCTCCTCCGAAGCATGGCCCAGCTCGTGATACATCATCACTGCCACCACGTAGTTCTCCGGCAGGGTCCAGTTGCCGGTAGCCGGCGTGCAGTACACGGTGTCATATTCCTCGTCGAAGAAATAGCCGATCTCCGCCGCGTCGCAGAAGGACTTCACCGGCACGTACAGGTCGGCCCCTCCGTCACACAGCAGGGGCGCCGCATCCAGCTCCCGGTCCTGATCCAGATATCTGGCCGTCCTGCTGCCCGCGCTCAGCTCCACCATACTCTTGCGCCAGGCAAAGGCAAAGTCCTCGCTGTCCGCCTCATGCTGCAGCGCGGAGCCCAAGGCCTCCGCCGCTTCAGACAGCTTGATGTATTCCTCGCCGTTCTGGATCAGCCGCCCGCCGGCAAGGGCCTGCCCGTCCATATAGACCTCGCCCCCCTGGACCATCACCGGCTCGGGAAAGGGTGTGGGCGTAGGCTCCGGGGTCGGCTCCGGCGTGGGCTCGGCGGCGGTCTGTGCCGCGCCGCAGGCGCAAAGAGCCAGCGCCAGCGCGGTCAGGACGAGCAGCAAAAACAGTTTCTTCTTCATGGTTCTTTCTTCCTCTTTAATGGCATATATGAGCAATATACACCCATTCGCCGGCAATGTCCAGCGCAAAACGCCCACCCGATCTTTCCAGATCAGGCGGGCGTTTTTCTCTGCTTTTGATGGTTTATACGTTAAAGCGGAACTGGGTCACGTCTCCATCCTGCATCACATACTCCTTGCCCTCCAGCCGGAACAGGCCCTTCTCCTTGGCTGCGGCCATGCTGCCGCAGGCCTTCAGATCCTCAAAGGCCACGATCTCGGCCCGGATAAAGCCACGCTCGATATCCGTGTGGATCTTGCCCGCAGCTCTGGGGGCCTTGGTGCCCTTGACGATGGTCCAGGCGTGTACGTCGTCCTCGCCCGCGGTCAGGAAGGAAATATAGCCCAGCAGGTCATAGGAGGTGCGGATCAGCCGGTCCAGGCCCGTCTCGGTGAGCCCCAGATCCTCCATAAACATCCGGGCCTCCTCGTCGTCCAGTTCGGCGATGTCCTCCTCAAATTTGGCCGCCACCGGCAGCACCGCCGCGCCCTGCTTGGCCGCGTACTCGCTGAGCGCCTTGAAGTTTGCGTTGGCGTCCAGATGGCTCATTCCGTCCTCGTCCAGGTTGGCGGCATAGATGACGGGTTTGATGGTCAGCAGGCCGCCGTCGGCCAGGATATCCTTGTCCTCGTCGGTGAACTCGAAATCCCGGGCCGGCTTCTCCTCCTCCAGGTGGGCGATCAGGGCCTGGCACATCTCCACCTCGCGCTTATACTTCTTATCGCCGCTCTTGGCGTTTTTCTTCGCCCGCTCCAGACGGCGCTCCACCACCTCGATGTCCGCCAGGATCAGCTCCAGCTCGAAAGAGGAAGCGTCCCGCACCGCGTCTGCCTTCTCCAGAAAGATATCCTCATTTTCAAAACAGCGGACCACCTGCACCAAGGCGTCCACCTGCCGGATGGCCTGGAACACCTCGTTGCCCTTGCCGCCGGCGCTGACGCCGGCCACATCCACGAACTCGATGGTGGCGGGGGTGTACTTCTTCGGATGATAGTACTCCGCCAGCCAGTCCAGCCGCTCGTCGGGCACCTTGGCGGTGCCGATGTTGGGCTTGGCCCCGGCGTTGGAGTAGCTGCTGGTCTCCGCCCTGGCGCCGGTCAGTGCGTTGAACAGCGTCGTCTTGCCCACGTTGGGCAGACCCACGATCCCTAATTTCATCTCAGCTGTATCTCCTTCAAACGATTCTCGTATTCTTCAGCGGTCCCGCCTGCTCCCCTGCGGGGCCGTCCGCGCCCCATGGGCCGGGCGGAAGCGGCACTTATAACAAAAAAATTATATCACAGCGCCGCCCTTTTCTCAATAGCGGCCTGCCCCGGAGCCCCAACTTTTTCCCGTCGAGGCAGCGACCGGCCGCACCTTTTCAGGGAAAAGGCGTTGTCAGCCGCCGGCAAACATGCTATCATAGCAGCAGGAAAACTTTGTCATAAGGAGAAGGGGCCATGGATACGTACGATCAAGCTCCCTTGGAGCGGGAAAGCAACGAGACCGTGTTCATTTCGCCGGAGTTTCTGGAGGCGGCCAAGCGCTGGCAGCAGCAAAAGCAGGAGCATCAGGAGCAGCTCTCCGCGCTGCAAAGCGCCGCCGAAGGGGGCGATCCCGTCGCGGCCCTGGAACTGGGGCTGTACTTCCTCGGTGAGGAGGACGGACGTCCCAGGGATCCGGAGCAGGCCTTCTACTGGTTCAGCCAACTGCCGCCGGAGGACCCGGCCGGCCGCTATTATCTGTCCTACTGTTACGACCAGAGGCTGGGCACAGAGCCCGACCCCCAGCGTGCGCTGGAGCTGCTGCAGGAGGCGGCGGAGGCCAAGTATCTCCCCGCGCTCTGCACGCTGGGACTGCAGTATGAAAACGGCAGTTCTCTGCTGCAGCCGGACCCCGCCCGGGCCTTTCAGCTGTATCGTGCCGCCGCGGATCTGAACTATCCCATGGGACTTTGCAGCCTGGGTGTGCTGTACTATAACGGCCTCGGCACGGCCCAGGACCGGGAAATGGCCGCCCAGCTCTTTGCCAAGGCCGCGGACCAGCACTTTCCCCGGGCGCTTTTCTTCCTGGGTGTCTGCTATGAAAACGGCGAAGGCGTGCCGCGGGACCTGAAAAAGGCCCGTCTGCTCTACGAGGAGGCCGCCCAGCAGCACTACGCCGACGCCATCTGTTCCCTGGGCATACTGTATTATAACGGCATGGATGTGGAGGAGGATCGGGAGAAGGCCTTTTCCCTGTTCCGCGAAGCGGCAGACCGGGGTTCGGTCAAGGCCCAGTTTTTCACCGCCCTCTGTCTGGACCGCGGCGACGGCACGCAAAAGGATGAAGCGGAAGCCTTCCGCTACTATGAGCGCGCCGCCCAGGCCGGTGACAGCCGGGCCATGTTCCGTGTGGGGCTTGCCTGCATGCACGGCAGCGGCACTGACGCAGATGACGCCAAGGCTTTCCAATGCTTTCAGCTCAGCGCCCAGGCGGGCAATCCCCAGGGTCTGGCGTATCTTGGCCTGTTTTATGAGCTGGGCCGCGGCGTGCAGCAGGATCTGGACCGGGCCGTCGAGCTTTACCGGCAGGCGGCGGCGCTTGACGGCGCCGAGGGGCTCTGCAACCTGGGTGTGCTGTATTATAACGGCCAGGGTGTGGAAAAGAATCGGGAGAAAGCAGCCCAGCTTTTTGCCCGCGCGGCGGAGCAGAACTTCCCCCGGGCGCAGTATTTCCTGGGCCTGCAGTACGAAAACGGCATTGGCGTGCAAGTGGACCGGGAGCGGGCTGCTCAGCTCTATCGCCAGGCGGCGATACAGGGCCATGCCGACGCGCAGCTGGCTCTGGCCGTCTGCTATGCAAACGGCATTGGGGTCGAGCGGAATCTGGGCAAAGCGCTGCCGCCGCTGAAAGCGGCGGCCTCTCAGGGAAACGTGTCGGCCATATATAATCTGGGCATCGCTTTTGAAGAGGGCCGCGGCACGGATCCGGATCCCGCCAAGGCCGCAGCCTGTTACCTGCGTGCCGCGCAGGAGGGTCACGGCTTTGCCCAATTCCGCTACGCCCGCTGCCTGGAGCGGGGTCTGGGCGTCGAGGCGGATCCGGGCTTGGCGGTCGATTGGTATGAACATGCAGCCCGGCAGGGCAACGCCTACGCCTGCTGCAGTCTGGGCGATCTGTACCGGGAGGGCCGGGGCCGTCCCAAGGATGCGAAGCAGGCCATCTCCTGGTATGAGAAAGCTGTGGACTTGGGCTCGGCCCAGGCGGCTTACAGTCTGGCGAAGCTGTATGAAAAGGGCGACAGCACCAAACGCCAGGTGAATACCGCCCTGGACTGGTATCAGAAGGCGGCGGACATGGGCCACCCGGAGGCTGAAAAGGACAGGCAGCGGCTCAGTGAGAAGAACCTCAGCGACTTCAGGAAGCTGCGCGTAGCAAGCTGGATCATGGGCTTACTCTTTTTTTACTACGGCACAGATCGTTTGGCCTCTTCGTCCAGCACCCGGCCCGGTGATGTTCCCATACTGGTTCTCTGCGGCCTGTTCACGGCTCTCCTGATTTATCTGCGCTACCGCCTTTGCGAGGCGCCTCGAAAAGCGCGGAGTCTCTTTGTGCGCATCCTGCACGGTGTGGCAGGCGTCAACATGGCCTATTTGTTTATAGTAGCCGTCAGCACCATCGTCCACGGCTCTCCGGCTGAAGCCATCTCCTGGTGGATCATGGCCTGGTCTTTGGGCCTGGGTGCTCTGGCCTTCTACCGGGCTTTCCGAAAGAACCCATAAACAATATACGATGCAGCGGAGGCGGACCGGCTGCATTAGCCGGGCCTGTTTAAGAATCAGGCTTCCTGTGACGCCGCCGTGGACTTTATAATGATCATCGGATGGCGAAATCAATCGAAGATCCGATTGATTTCGCTGCCAAGCGACAAGTTTGGCAGCGAATGATTCAAAGAATCATTTGCCCGATGCTCATTGCAATGAATATATGGCAAAGCGGCGCGGCGAAAAGCTTTTTGGCTTTTCGCCATCATATAGTTTTTATAGGACAATCGGGGGAAAGCATGGACGACAAGGTAAAAAACACATACGCGGGGGACGAATCGGAACAGGGGCCGCTCCTCTCGGTCATTATCGCCGTATACAATGCCGAGCCTTACCTGGCTGAGGCGATGGACAGTCTCCTGATGCAGGATTTCCGGGACATGGAGATCCTCTGCGTGAACGACGGCTCCACGGACAAGTCAGGGAAGATCCTGGCCGACTATGCAGCAAGGGATCCCCGCATTCGCATCCTTGACCAGGAAAACCGGGGCGCCAGCGCAGCGCGGAACACCGGTACTCACGCGGCAAAGGGAAAGTATCTCTATTATATGGACAGCGATGATCTCCTCGAGCCGGGTGCTCTGGGGCTTGTCATTACGCAAATGGAGCGAAACGATCTGGAGTATCTGTGCTTCAATTCGGTGGCCTTTGCCGAAACCCCGGAGGGGCAGATCATAGCCGGTCAAATGAACCGGAATTATCTCGAGCGCGAATTGGAAGAGAACCGGATCTACACCGGGCAGGCGCTGTTTCGGGAACTGAAGACGAATCCGAAAATGGACTTAATCGTTCCCGCCTGGGGATGCATCATCACCCGTGATTTCATTCTGAAGCATCAGATCTTATTTGTTCCGGGCATGATCCATGAAGACGAGGTCTGGACCTTTTCGGTGCTCATGAAGGTACAGCGCGCAGGCTGCCTGAACAGATGCCTGTATTACTATCGGATCCACACCGATTCTCAAATCAACGGACCCGTCACGCTTGCCAACGCCTACAACCTGTACCGCTGCATACTGGAGATCCAGAAAATATTCGCCGCGCCCGATTTCCTCTGCGAACCGGGGCTGGAGCGTATTCTGATCAGGCATACTCGGGGCCTGCAGAACAGAGCGATACAGAAATACCTCGCCTGCAGTCAGGCGGAAAAGGAAAAGCGCTACCAGCTTTCGCTGGAGGAGCAAAGCCGTTTTGAGACGCTGGTAGTGAAGCCGGCAGCTATGAAAGCCGACCTTCAGCGCGCGAAAAGACAGGCCCTTGCCGAGAAAGAGAAGGCAGCACAGTACATGCAGCAGAACAAGCAGTATAAGCAGTACAAACAGAAAAACAAGCTGCTCAAAGCCTCCAGGGACTATCGACTCGGCCGCGCGCTTCTCTGGCTCCCGCGGAAAATCAAGCGTTTTCTTAAAGCCGCCGCAAGCCCGGGCGCCGCCGGATCTGGCGGAAAAGGGCAAGCCGCTTAGCTCGACGGAACCGAGCGGGCGAACGCAGACCCCTTTCATTGAAGCGCGACGCGGCGGCCGTTCCTGCTTTGGAGCCCCGCTTCCCCGTCCGCTGTAAACGAAACGCAGGGCGATCTTCGGATCGCCCTGCGTGCTTTTTTATTCTTCTTTCTTTTCCGCTTCGCCTTCCGGCGCGGCCTGCACGGCCTGAGCCGTCCCGGCCTCGCTGGCGGTGCCCGCTTCCGGAGCGGCACTCGCCCCGGGCGCGGCCTCGACCGCCGGTGGTTCGCTTTGTTTCTCCGGCTCATCGCCGCTGACCATGGAGATCTTCCGGGCCGGGCGCTCGATGGTCTTGTCCCGGCGGGCCAGCTTCGCCGCCTTCTCCGCCTCGGGCATGAACTCGCCGTGCTCGAAGAAGTAGTTGAACTCCTCGCCCTCCATGGTCTCGTGGGCCAGCAGGTACTCGGCGATGGCGCGCAGCTGCTCGTTGTGCTCCGTGAGGATCTTCTCGCAGTCCGCCGCCGCCCGGTCAAAGATGGCCTTGACCTCTTCGTCGATGGCGGCCGCCGTCTCCTCGGAATAGCTCTTGGTCTGGCCGAAGTCACGGCCGATGAAGATGCTGTGGCCGGAGCTGTCATAGGAGATGGGGCCCAGGCGCTCGCTCATACCGTACTTGGTGACCATATCCCGGGCCAGGGAACTGGCCGACTGGATATCGCCGGAGGCGCCGGTGGAGATGTCGTCCAGAAACAGCTTCTCCGCCATGCGGCCGCCCAGGGCCACCACGATGTTCTCATACATCTCCGCACGGGAGGTGAAGTTCTCCACATCCTCCTGGGGCCGGAACAGGGTGAAGCCGCCCGCGGGGCCGCGGGGGATAATGGTGATATAGTGCACCGGATCCACATGCTGGCAGAACCTGGCCGCCACCGCGTGACCGGACTCGTGATAAGCGGTGAGCCGGCGGGCCTTGTCGCTCATCTTGCGGCTCTTCTTCTCCGGGCCCATCTGGACCTTGAGGATGGCCTCGTCGATATCGTCCATGGTGATGAAGCGGTGCTTGCGGCGCACGGCCAGCAGGGCCGCCTCGTTCATCAGGTTCTCCAGGTCCGCGCCGGCAAAGCCCGGCGTGCCCTTGGCGATGCTGTTGAGATCCACGTCCTCGGCAAGCTGCTTGTCCCGGGAATGGATCTTCAAAATGGCCTCGCGGCCCTTGATATCCGGCAGGCCCACATAGACCTGGCGGTCAAAACGGCCGGGACGCAGCAGGGCGTTGTCCAGGATATCCGCCCGGTTGGTGGCCGCCATGACGATGACGCCCTCGTTGTTGCCGAAGCCGTCCATCTCCACCAGCAGCTGGTTCAGGGTCTGCTCGCGCTCGTCATGTCCGCCGCCCAGGCCGCTGCCTCTCTGGCGGCCCACCGCGTCGATCTCATCGATGAAGATGATGGCCGGGGCGGCCTTCTTGGCCTGCTCAAACAGGTCGCGCACGCGCCCGGCGCCCACGCCCACGTACAGCTCCACGAAGTCGGAGCCGGAGATGGACAGGAACTGTACGCCGGCCTCGCCGGCCACAGCCTTGGCCAGCAGGGTCTTGCCGGTGCCCGGAGGGCCAACCAGCAGCACGCCCTTG
Source organism: Oscillospiraceae bacterium (assembly GCA_902778275.1). Taxonomy (GTDB): domain Bacteria; phylum Bacillota; class Clostridia; order Oscillospirales; family Oscillospiraceae; genus Limivicinus. The sequence goes on along the minus strand of CACYXE010000003.1, from coordinate 103,864 downwards.
GGGATACGCGCGCCCATGGCGGTGTAGGCCTTGGGGTCCTTCAAAAAGTCCACGATCTCGGCCAGCTCTTCCTTCTCTTCATCGCAGCCGGCCACGTCGGCAAAGGTCTTTTTGTTCTTCTCCTCGCTGCCCAGACGGGTGCGGGCCTTGCTGAACTTGGCAACACCGCCGGCGCCGCCGCCCATGCGATTCATCATCACATACCACAGCACCATAGCGCCGCCCATCAGCAGCAGATAGGGCAAAATACTGGCCCACCAGGGCACTACAAAGCCCTCGTTATAGTCGTATTCCTCGATGACGCCGGACTCGTACTGGTCCCAGATCATCTCCCCGAAGTCCTCATAGAACAGGGAGAAACTGTACAGGTCGTAGGTCATCTCCTCCGTGGGGTTCTCCGCGTCATCCGTGCGTACCCGCAGGATGATGGTGTTGCCCTCGGTTTTGAAAGACTGAACCTTTTCGTTCTTGAACAGATCCACCAGGTCGGAATAGTTGTCGACCTCGGAGCCTCCGCTGTCACGGGTCATGGTGAAGATCACCGCGACCATGATCACCAGCAGCAGAACGTAAAAGCCCAGATCTCTTGCACGGTTGCGTTGGGGTTTCAAGTAATGTTCACATCCTTACGTCAGAAGAAACTCGCGCCGTTCCGTTTCCGCCGGGGCGGCGAAAACTGCACTCTGCTCCTTCCCTCTTCCTTATCAAAACCGAACCCGCTTCGCTGGGCTTCGGTTTTGTTTTTTTCTCATTCTTTCAGCCAGGCCGCTTTTCTCAAAACTCGATTCTCAAAACTCAAATCTCGTTCACTCGTAGATCTCCGGCTTGAGTACGCCGATATAGGGCAGGTTCCGGTAGCGCTCATTGTAGTCCAGGCCATAGCCCACCACAAAGGCGTCCGGCACCTCAAAACCGGAGTAGTCCGCGTAGATATCCGCCTTGCGCCGGGCGGGCTTATCCATCAGGGTGGCCACCGCGATGGACGCGGGCTCGCGCACCTGCAGATAGTTTTTCAGATAATTGAGCGTCACGCCGGAATCCAGGATATCCTCCACCAGGATGATATGCCTGCCGCCGATGTCCTCGCTCAGGTCCTTGTTGATCTTCACGGCGCCGGTGGAATTGGTGCCGCTGTAGGAGGAAACGGCCATGAAGTCCATAGAGCAGTTGATGGTCACATGCCGCATCAGATCCGCCATGAAGATGAAGCAGCCCTTCAAGACCCCCACGAAAATGGGATCCTTGCCGGCGTAGTCCTCCGAGATCTGCGCGCCGATGCGCGCCACATGCCGCTCCAACTCCTCCCGGGTGATCAGCACCCGCTCAATCGCGCTCTCCATATCCTGCCTCCCTGTCGTCTGTCTTCTCTATCCGAATCTGCAGCACCCGGTCCCCCGGTGCGGGAACGCTCCGTTCCGCCTGGGCCAGACCAAAGGCCGCCAGAATCCCTTCCTCGTCCCGCAGGACCAGGGTCCGGTCCCGCTGGGACCGGGTCATGCCCGCCTCGGTGAACAGGGCCTTCAAGCTTTTGCTGCAGCCCCGGCCCGCCATGCGCAGTCGGTCCCCCGGCCTGCGGCCGGTGCAAAACAGTCTACCACATATATTCGCATATTTGAAGCTGTAAGTTTTGAACAAGCCGTGAATTTCTTCGTAAGGATCCGTAAACATTGTGTGCAATCGAATTCCCAGCTCCGGGATCGCCAGGGTCTCCCCAGGCACCAGTTCCCGCTCCGGGATCGAAGAGTCCTCCTCCGGAGAAAACCACAGCCGTCCCTGCTCCCGCCGCAGCCGCGCGCCGGGCAGATCCAGCAGAGCCCGCTCCGTCCCCCGGCACAGGGCCAGGGCCGCGTCCACATGCTTCTGCTCCAACGTCTCCGGACACAGCGCGCGCAGCACACGGGACGCAATCGCCGGATGCAGCGCGTCCAGCGCGTCCAGCGGCAGGCTCTCCCCGTCGAAATGGCCCTCGACAAAGGCCGCGGCCAGGGCTTGCAGGCAATCCTCATCCTGCCGCAGCAGGGCCGCCGTGCGGCCCGCCGCCGCCGCAAAAGCGGGGTTCAGTTCCCGCAGCACCGGCGTAACCCGGTGGCGCAGGAGATTGCGGGCATAGGTGTCGCTGCCGTTGCTGCTGTCCTCCACATGGGAGACGCCGGTTTCTTTCAGATATGCCTCGATCTCCGGGCGGGTGCAGCCCAGCAGCGGCCGGACGATGTTCCCGCGGACAGGCGGGATGCCGCCGAGCCCGGCGGTGCCGCTGCCACGGCACAGGTGCAGCAGCAGGGTCTCGGCGTTGTCGTCGGCGTTGTGGGCGGTGGCGATGAGATCGCAGCCCAGCTCCTCCGCCGTCCGCTGCAGAAAGGCGTAGCGCAGCTCTCTTGCCGCCGCCTCGACGCCCTGCCCGGTCTCCGCCGCATAAGCCTTTACGTCGCCGTGCTCCACAGTGCAGGAGATGTCCCGCGACCCGCACCAGTCGGCGACGAAGGCCGCGTCCCGCAGGGCTTCCTCGCCCCGCAGGCCATGCTCGTAGTGAGCGGCGCAGACTTCGATCCCCAGCTCCCCCCGCCTGCTCCACAGCAGGTGCAGCAGACACATGGAGTCCGCCCCGCCGGACACGGCGCAAAGCACCCGGCTGCCCACGGGGATCAGCGAACGGTCAATTGTCATAGTCGTAGCGCCGCTCCACGGACTGGAAAGAGGTATACTCCGGCAGCCAGGCCAGCTCCACCGTTCCCGTGGAGCCCTTGCGGTTTTTCAGCACGATGGCCTCCGCCAGATTGGGATTCTCACATTCTTTGTTATAGTAGCCTTCCCGGTACAGGCCGATGACCACGTCCGCGTCCTGCTCGATGGCGCCGGATTCCCGCAGGTCGGAGAGCATGGGCCGCTTCTCCTGCCTCGTCTCGCTGGCGCGGGACAGCTGGCTCAGGCACATCACCGGCACGTTCAGCTCCTTGGCCATGATCTTCATCATACGGCTGATGTCGCTGACCGCCTGGGTACGGCTCTCGTTGGACCAGCTGTGGCCGCTTCCGGCCGACTGCATCAGCTGCAGGTAGTCGATGACCACCAGGTCCAGCTTGTTGAGCCTGCGGCATTGGGCGTTCATGTCCGATACCGTCAGGGTGGGATTGTCGTCGATGCGGATATCGGTGGCGCTGATGGCAGTAGCCGCGTCGGAGATGTCCCGCCACTGCTGCTCGGTCAGCTGGCCGGTCAGCAGGTTCTGGGACGGCACCAGCGCCGCCTTGGACAGGAAGCGGGACACCAGCTGCTCCCGGGACATTTCCAGGGAGAAGATGGCCACCGTCTTGCCCTGGCTCATAGCCGCGTACAGGGCGATGTTCAGGGCGATGCTGGTCTTGCCCATGCCGGGCCGGGCGGCGATCAGCACGAACTCGCCCTTGTTCAGGCCCAGGATCATCCGGTCCAGATCCGGCAGGCCCGTGGACAGGCCGGGGATCCGGCTGCCGGAAGCCGCCGCCTCGCTCATTTTGTCGATCACGTTCTGCATCACCGAGGCGATCGGCGTCAGACCGCCGATGGACCGCCCCTGGCGCAGGGCATAGATCTTCCGCTCCGCCGCCTCCAGCATGGCGTCGGCCTCGCCGGCGCCCTCGTAGACCATGGTGTTGATCTCGTCGGCGGTCTCGCCCAGGCGGCGCAGCAGCGCCCTGTCCCGCACGATGGCCGCGTACTCCAGGACGTTGGCCGCGGTGGGCGTCTGGCGCATGACCTCCGCCACATACTCCGGGCAGTTATCCTGATACACGCCCCGGACCTTCATCTGGTCCAGGACCGTCACCGGGTCGATGGTCTGCCCATAGGAGAACATGGCATAGACCGTCTCGTAGATATCCCGGTTGAGTTTGCTGTAGAACTCATCCGCCTTCAGCTGCTCCAGGACCTCCGGCACGCAGTTGGGGTCGATCAGAATGGACCCTATGACCGCCTGTTCCGCCTGCGCGGACTGCGGTATTTTTCTGCCCAGAAGCTCGTCCATGACTTAACCTCTCTAACGCTCTCTTACTTCTCTTCGACCACCAGCACGTTGATGTTGCCGCTGATCTCATAGCCCAGCTTGGCCTTGACGGTATAGCTGCCAAAAGACTTGATGGGTTCGGCCTGGACGATCTTGTTCTTCTCGATGTCCATGTCGAACTGCTCCTTGAGGGCCTTGCTGATGGCCTCGGAGGTGACGGCGCCGAAGAGCTTGCCGCCGGAGCCCGCCTTGGCCCGCACGGTCACCTGCACGGCGCCCAGCTGCTTGGCGTAAGCCTCGGCCTGGGCCTTCTCCTTGGCGATCTGGGCGGCCTTGGCCTTCTCCTTCAGCTTCAGGGCGTTGAGATTGTCGGCCGTGGCCTCGGTGGCCAGACCCCGGGGGATCAGATAGTTGCGGGCGTAGCCCTGGGATACCTCTTTCATCTCGCCCTTTTTGCCCTGGCCCTTCACGTCGGTATTGAAAATAACTTTCATGTCCGTATTCTCCTTACTATGTTTCTGCCTCAGCCTTCTCAGGCCTGGCCCAGATATTCGTCGATGGCGCCGCGGACCTTCTGCACCGCTTCGCTCACAGTCGTGTCGGCCAGTTGGGCCGCCGCCGCGCTGCGGTTGCCGCCGCCGCCCAGCTTCTCCATGAGGATCTGCACGTTCAGCTCGCCGATAGACCGGGCGGAGATCTGTACGCCGCCCTGCCCGTCGGGCACGACGACCACCGAGGCGTCCACGCCGGAGATGTTCAGCAGCTCGTCCGCCGCCTTGGCCGCGGTGACGCGCTCCTGGGTCTCCTCCGTGGCGGCGATGGCCACTTGCCGGTACTCCTCGGCCAACTGCATGATCTTGTAGCGGGCCACGGTCCTGTCCATATCGGTCTGGAACAGCTTCTTGACCTCCGTGGTGTCCGCACCAGCCCGGCGCAGCCAGGCCGCCGCGTCAAAGGTGCGTTCACCGGTGCGCAGGGAAAAGCTCTTGGTGTCCAGCACGATGCCGGAGAGCATGGCCTCCGCCTCGCAGCGGAGCACGTCCGCCGGCTCCGCCACCTCCTGCAGGATCTCCGTCAGCAGCTCGCAGGCGGAGGAGGCGTAGGGCTCGATAAAGCCCAGGGCCGCGTTGTGGATATAAGTGGCGGCCACCCGGTGGTGGTCGATAACGGCCACCCGGTTGCAGGCGTCCAGCAGATCTGAATCTTCGACCTGCTCGGGCCGGTTGGTGTCCACGACCACCAGCAGGGTCCGCCCGTCGGCTGCCAGCATGGCTTCCTGGGGCGTCAGGAAGGCTTCCCTGTATTCAGGCTCCCGCTTCATTCGCTCCAGCAGCTGGCCCACGGCGTTCAGCGTGGGATGGATGACGATGCTGCACTTCACGCCGCATTTTCTCGCCAGGCAGCAGATGCCCGCCGCCGCGCCCAGCGCGTCCAGATCGGCCATCTTGTGGCCCATGACCAGGACCTTGGAGGAATCCCGTACCAGCTCCGCCAGGGTGTTGGCCATGACCCGGGAGCGGACCTTGGTACGCTTTTCCACTTCGCTGCCCCGGCCGCCGAAAAACTCAAAGCTGAGCCGGTTCTTGATGACCGTCTGGTCGCCGCCCCGGGACAGGGCCAGCTCCGTGGCCATATCCGCGAACTGCAGCCCCTCGCCGAAGCTGGCGGTGTCCTCGCCCAGGCCGATGCTGATGGAGGCCTCGATGCCGTTGGGGTTTTTCACCCGGTGCATCTCCTCTAGCAGACGGAAGCGGTCCTGCTTCATCTGGCCCAGGCTCTGCTTGTCCACCATCAGCAGGAAGCGGTCCCGGTCATAGCGGCGAATAAAGCCCTTATAGCCGCCGACCCACTGGCTGAGCAGCTCCTCGATGGAGTCGCGCATCTCGTTTTTCACGCGCTCCGGCTGGTTGCGGGCCAGCTCCTCCAGATTGTCGATGACGATGATGCCCGGTACCGGGCGGGAATTCTCATATTTCTGACGGATATCGTCATACTCTGTAATATCCACCCAGTAGGTGATGCCCATGAAGGCGCTGTCTTCCTCGCTCTTTTCCGAGCGGATCAGATTGCCGTGGAGCTGGTACTTTCTGCCGTCCACCTCCAGCAGCGTGGGATATTGGGTCTTCCCTTCCAGCAGCCACTTGCCGGAGAACTGGGGCACCAGGTCCGTGATGCTGGCGTCCAGCCGGGTGCCGGTGGTGCCGCACATCTGGAAGAACATATCGTTGCCCCAGACGATGGTGGAATCATCCAGCCGGAACACAGCGATGGGCAGGGGGAAGTTCATCAGGGTATTGTTTTTGGCGTTTTCCGTGTCGTAGGTGACCGACTCGATATAAGCGGCCAGCTGCCGCTCCTTGATGCGCCGCGCAATCAGCGTATAGACCACCAGCACCACGATCACCGCGCCCTCGGCCGCGGCCAGGTAGTACATCCGGAAGTACAGCGTAGCCAGGGCGAAGAACACCATGAACAGCAGATGGATGCCCACCCCCGGCTCCGAAAGCCGTTTGAGATTCTTGTTGGATTTCACCGGCGCACCTCCCCCAAAGTTGAGATACTAATACAAGAATATATTATATCAAATCTATTTTCTCTTTACAACAAATAATTTACTCCCAGAGACAAATAATAACAGGGCGGCGCGGCTTGCATGCGCCGCGGAGTCGAGGAAGGGAGGGATCCTGTGAAAGCGGTCATCATGGCCGGCGGCCAGGGCACACGCCTGAAGGCCGTCACCGGCGAGCGTCCCAAGCCTCTGGTCCCCCTGCTGGGCAGGCCGCTGATGGAACATATCCTGCTGCTGCTGAAAAAGCACGGCTTTGCGGACGTCTGCGCGGCGGTAAAATACCGGGCGGAAGACATCATGGACTGCTTCGGCGACGGCAGCCGCCTGGGCCTGCAGCTGCAGTACCGGGTGGAGGAGCGGCCCCTGGGCACCGCCGGGAGCGTAAAAAACTGCGCGGACTTCATCGGGGATGAGGACGTGCTGGTGATCAGCGGCGACGCCGCCTGCGACTTTGATCTGTCACTGCTGCTGCAGCGCCACCGGGAGAGCCGGGCCGCCGTGACCCTGGCCCTGTACCGGAACCCGGAGCCCCTGCGCTACGGTCTCACCGTCACCGAAGACGACGGCCGGGTGCGGGCCTTCATCGAAAAGCCCGGCTGGGACCGGGTGGTGACGGACCTGGTAAACACCGGGATCTACGTGCTCTCCCCCCAAGCCCTGGCCTGCATCCCGGCGGACCGGGAATTCGACTTTGCCAACGATCTGTTCCCTATGCTGCTGAAGCAGGACCGGCTGCTGCTGGGCGTACCCATGGAGGGCTACTGGACAGACGTGGGCACGCCTCTCTCTTACTACCGCTGTTGTGTGGACGCCCTGGAGGGGCGCTTGGCCCTGCCGGTGCCGGAGGCCTTCCGTCCCGCCGCCGCAGCAGCGGAGCCTGCCGACACCGAGGCGGCAGCGGCCCGGCTGGAATGTCCCTGCCGCAGCCGGGCGGAGCTGATGGGCGCCCTGTCCCGCTGTATGCTGGAAATGGACGCGGATTACAGCGACGGCATCCGCCTCGACACCGGCCGTTTCCGGCTGCACATCGCGCCTCTGGCACAGCGATCGGCCATCCGCATCGATGTGGACGCGCCCGACGCGGAATTCGCCAGGGAATTGGCCATATCCGCCCGGGATCTTGCCCGTGCTCTCGAGGGGAATCCCCGGAGCTAAAAGCTGAAAACCCGATAAGCGCAGTTGCCGGCTGCCCTTGTCGGGTAATTTTAAATCTTAACCTTTCTTAAAAATCTTGTTTCCCCGATTCCATGGTGCTATACTTGGATCAGCCGAACTGCGGTGGTCCCGCAGTCGGCTTCAAGCTTGTTTTGACGAGGAGAGGAAAAGATATGAGGAAAAGAAAGCTGTCCGTGTTTTGCATGCTCCTGATCTGTCTCCTGCTGCTCAGCGGCTGCGGCTTGCGCAAGCAGGCGGAGAATCTGACCGTATCTCCCACGCCCGCTGCCACCGCCGCACCCACGCCCGAGGCTGCGATTCCCGAGGCTTCCTCAGACGTTCCGGCCGTGATCGTCCCCGAGTCTACCCCCGTGCCGGAAAGCTCACCCACCCCTGCGCCCGAGGCCACGCCTGCGCCCGTCACTACCCCTGCGCCTGAGGCCACGCCTGCCCCCACGCAGACGCCTGCCCAAAGCAATCTGCCCCGTGTGACCAAAAGCCCCACGGATGAAAAAGTCATCATCGGCGGCTCCTGCTGGTTCGTGGCCAAATATGAAAATGCCATCTGGGCGGAGTGGCATTTCGTCAGCCCCGACGGCAGCCGGGATCTGGACTACACCCAGGCGGCCAAGGAGTTTCCCAAGCTGACGATCGACAAGGGCTTCGCCAGCACCATGCAGCTGCAGAACATCCCGGAAGCTCTGAACGGATGGAAGGTCTATTGCCGCTTCAGCAACAACAGCGGCGCAGTCACGACGGATTCGGCGACAATCACGGTCACCGGCTCTGCGGACGGCGCTCCGAAGGTCACCAAAAGTCCCACAGGTGAGACCGTCAAGGCCGGGGAGAACGCCTACTTCGTAGCCAAACACGAGGACGCCATCTGGGCGGTCTGGCACTTCGTCAGCCCCGACGGCAGCCGGGACCTGGACTACACCCAGGCGGCCAAGGAATTCAGCTCCCTGCAGATCGTAAACGGCGATCAAGGTACCATGCAGCTGAAGAACATCCCCGCTGAGCTGAACGGATGGAAGGTCTACTGCGCCTTCCGCAACAATGTGGGCAGCACCAATACCGGCTCGGCGACCATTACTGTCAGCGGCGGCACGTCCGGCGGGACCCAAAAAACGGCAGCGGCCGCTGCCTTCGATTACACCGGCACCTATGTGGAGCAACTCGCCCAGCGAGGAACCATGAAGATCACCGGCAGCCCGGAGCTGTATAAGGTCAGCGTGGACTGGTCCGGCAGCTATAAGGATCTCTCCAACTGGACCTTCAGCGGTAAATTCAGCGACACGGGGGTCCTCTCTTATACGGACTGCGTCATGACCGTGGTGGACAGAGAGGCGAATACTTCCCAGGTCAAGTACACCGGCGGCCACGGCAAGCTGGTCTATGTGGACGGCAACAACGAGGGCGTCTCCTGGACCTACGATAACGGTGAGACCGGAGAAGACACCAGCTTTTTCTATAAGAACTGAGCGCCTGTCCCGCTCCACATATAATGCTCGGTATCACTTGCCAAACGACCCGCTTTGATGATAATATCAAAGCGGATCTTTCTTATATGGAGGTAAACGATATGGATATGGAAAAAACCATCCGCCAGCTGAAGCTGCGGGGCTTTGCCGTACAGCATTTCGCCACCGGCGCGGAGGCCGCGGACTATCTGTGCGGGCAGATTCGGGACACCACGGTGGGCATCGGCGGCAGCAAGACCGCGGAGCAGCTGGGCCTGTTCGAGAAGCTCAGCGAGCACAACACCGTGTACTGGCACTGGAAGACGCCCGGCTGGGAGACTTTGGAGAACGCCAACCACGCCGCCGTCTACATCACCAGCGCCAACGCCATGACCGAGGACGGGCAGATCCTGAACATCGACGGCCGGGGCAACCGGCTGGCGGGCCAGGTCTTTGGCCGGAAGAAGGTCTATTATGTGGTGGGCAGCAACAAGATCTGTCCCGATTTTGATTCCGCCCTGGACCGGGCCCACAACACCGCCGCGGTGACCAACTGCAAGCGCTTCCCCAACAAGCCCCCCTGCCAGATCGACGAGAAGTGCCACGACTGCCGCAGCGCGGACCGGATCTGCCGGGCCCTGCTGGTCACCTGGATGCCCATGATGGACATGGAGACCGAAGTCATTTTGATCGACGAAGCCTACGGATATTGATATAGTCAATTGCGAAACGAGTTTCGCAATTGAGGGCTCGCGCTCATCGTACGCGGCCTGCGCAGGAAAAGCCGCGTTTGGTCGGCGCGAGGCCTCGCTCAGCTCGGCTCAGGGTGTTTTTGAGGCAGCAAAGCTGCCCCAAAAACGAATTCTAACTCCCTGCAGGGCAATGATCCGAGCTTGCTTCCAGCTTTAGCAATCGTCTATGATTTTGATAATAAAGGAGGATAAACCATGATCAGACGCAGCGATGAAAAGACCGTCGAAGTCAAGAAGATGTTCGACGGCGACGGAGAGGTCATTCTCAACCACATACTCAACACCCGGGAGGAGATGTACAACAAGGGCCGCGTGTTCTCCCATGTGGTGATCCGCCCCGGCTGCTCCATCGGCGACCACGTGCACCATGGCGACGGGGAGACCTACTACGTCCTCAAGGGCCGGGGAGAGTACAATGACAACGGCGTCACTGTGACCGTTGGCCCCGGAGACGTGACCTTCGTGGACGCGGAACAGGAGCACGGTATCCGCTGTGTCGGCGACGAGCCCCTGGAGATGATCGCCCTGGTGCTGTTCAAGTAAAGGGCCAGTCCGTCGAAAGACCGACAGGAAAGCCGGAGAACGCTTTCCTGCCGGTCTTTTTTGTTCTGCCCGCCGTCTCTTTTCATTTTGCTTGTTGTAAGTGCTCCGGAAATGTTGTAAAATCATGCTGAACCTGACAAAATGGGGTGTCTGCGTATGGATGCTGTCACCATGAGCGGTCTGCTGAAAGCAGACGAAGAAAAACTCCGCAGCGAACTGAAGGCCGATGCGCTCTACGATAAGGACCGGAAGCAGAGCGCCGTCCGTCTGGACGAGGCTTTCAGCAAGATCCTGCTGCGTTACAACGCCGCCTGTACCGATGATCCCATGCGGCAGGCTCTTGCCGACTGCCAGACCGCCGCGGTACGGGACATGCTGGCGCTGCTCACAGCGGGCACCGCCCAGAAGGAGATCTCCAAGCGGCGCTTTCGCACCGGCGCTTTGATCACCCTGCTGCTGGCCGTCATCTTCGGCCTGGTCGCCGCCCTGCTGATCAAGGAGTATTATCTGGTCGGCTGCGCCCTGATGGCCGCCGCGGCCCTCAGCGCCTTTCTGGCCGGACGCCTCTGGTATGGGGAACGGGAGGTCCGCGTCCGCGCCGGGCTTGACCCGGATGTGGTCTGGCGGACTTTGAAGAAGACCACCGAGACCATGGACCGTAAGACCGCTGAATTCCTGGATCTCTCCAGGGGCTGGCAGCAGGAGGCCGCGGAAGCGGCACCCGCGGACGGCCCTGCCCTGGACGGGGAGAGTCTGAAGCTGGTGGGCGATCTGCTGGAGGCCCTCTATGCCGGGAACGGGGACTACGCTCTCCGCCAGCTGCGGCAGCTGACGCCATGGCTGCGCCGTCAGGGCGTCGAGGTCGTTGACTACGGCGCGGACAGCGCCGAGCTCTTTGAGCTGCTGCCCACCAAAAAGGCCACCGCCACCCAGCGGCCGGCTCTGGTCGCCGACGGCAAACTGCTGCTGGTCGGGCGGGCTACCGAGCATATCGACGGCTGATCCGGCCTTTCCTTTTCCGCAATTTGAATCTGAATCTCCCGAAGGGAGGCATCCGCAATGCAATACTGGGGCTTTGACCTTGGGGATGGCGAAAGCACCCTGGCCCGCGTCAGCAGCGAGGGGAAAAACTATCCCGAAATCATCGAAGTCGAAGGCAACAAAGTGATCATCACCGTCTGGGCCATCATGCGGGACGGGGAGATCCGCATCGGCGACAAGGCCGCCCGCTCCGCCGCCGCGGCGGTGCGCAGCGCCGCGCGCTTCAAGCGGCGCTTCCTGAACGCCCAGTCCGACAGCGCCGCGCTCATCCGTGACTTTTCCGCCCGGGTTTTTGAATCTCTGCGGGGCAGCGGGGACCTGGTGGGCGGGGAAAAGAGCAACAGCGTCTATGTGGGCTGTCCCGCCGGCTGGAACGCCGAGGCGCGGGAGCGCTACCAGCGCATCTTTGAGACCATCGGCTTTCCCACGCCCCACGTGGTGTCCGAATCCCGGGCGGTCATGGTGGGGGCGATCCAGTCCAACTCCGTGCGGGACTACGTGGACCTGCGCTCCAAAACCGTGCTGGTGGTAGACATCGGCTCTTCCACCACGGACTTTGCCTACATCAACAAAGGCAAGGAGGCCGAGATCCGCACCGGCGGCGAAGTCGCCCTGGGCGGCGGCGTCATGGACGAGGTGCTGCTGAACGCCTGCGTGGACCGGTCTCCCAAGGCCGCCGCGCTGCGGAAGGTGCTGGCGGAGAGCGAGAGCTGGCAGGTGGACTGCGAGCTGCACGCACGGCATCTCAAGGAGCGCTACTACTCCATGCCTGCCGGGGAGCGCGGGCAGCAGGAATGCGTCGAGTCCCTTCTCATCACCTATGACGAGCCGCTGATCCTGGATCTGCGTATGGACGCCGAGATGTCCCGCCTGCTGACGGACACGCCCTGTCCTCAGCTGGGCGGCAAGTCCTTCAAGTCCGTCTTCTGCGCGGGACTGCGGGAGGTCCGGGACAGCATCGGCGTGGAGCAGCCGGAACTGCTGTTCCTCACCGGCGGCGTCTCCCGTATGGAGGAGATCCGCAGCTGGTGCGGGGAGGTCTTTCCCGACGCCGTCATCTATGCCGACCGGGAGCCGGAATTCAGCGTCGCCCGGGGCTTGGCTTGGTGCGGGCGCATCGACGACGAGCTGCAGCGTTTCCGGGCGGAGGTGGACGAGCTCATCTCCTCCAACGCCGTGGAGGCGCTGGTATCCGGCCGCCTGAACGATCTCTACCGCAGCGCGCTGGATCAGCTGCTGGACCCGCTGCTGGACCATGCCGTCAAGCCTGTGCTGCTGGACTGGAAGAACGGGAAGATCCGGCGTCTGTGCGACATGGAGGCCACCCTGCAGGAGCGCATCAAGATCTACCTCTACTCAGAGGAAGCCCGTCAGGGCCTGCACCAGCCGGTGACCGACTGGCTGCTGAGCGTCTCGGAGGAGCTGGAGCAGTACACCTCTGAGATCTGCCGCCGCTATCATGTGCCGGAGCGTTCCCTGGGGATCTCCTCGGCGCTCACCGCCAGCGACTTCCGCCTGTTGGAAAAGCTGGAAGCCAAGGACGTCCTGGCCGGCGACACGCTGACCTGGACGGCTGTGTTCGTGGAGTCCATCATCTCCATCCTGATCGCCATGCTCTGCGGCGGCAGCGGCGTGGTCCTGGTAGCCGAAGGACCCGTCGGCATGCTCATCGGCTTCCTGCTGTCCTTCCTGGTGCTGATGGTCAGCCACGCCATGGGGAAAAAGGCCATCGACGAAAAGCTGATGATCGCGGACCTGCCGCTTTCGATCCGCCGTCTGGCCCTGGCCAATGCCCTCCCCCGTCTGGAAGCGCCCAGCCTGGGCATCGCGGACGCAGTTAAAAAGGCCGCCTCCGGCAAGCTCTTTTCCGAACAGGAGGCCGCCGAGGGCAAACCGAAGAAGCGCCATCTTCTCCCCCGCTTCCGCTGGGGCGATGGGGACGGTATTTCCGAGCGGCGCATGCAGGCCATCCGCGCCCGCATCCGCGCCAATTACGATAAGCTGCTCAGCAGCGCGGACAACGAGGAGCTGCTCGCCTTGAACAGCCGCATGAGCCGGGACATCTCCGAACAGATCGAAGCCCGGCTGAAGGAGCTGGCCGAGCAGGTGGAGATCCCTCTGTAAACGGCCGCCGACAACATAAGCCGACAGCCGACTCCCATTGCGGGAGTCGGCTGTCGGCCTTTTCTTTGCCCGGCCGGGCAGCTTGTTGTTTATCGCTGTTCGCTGATGTACAGATTGGCCTTGCTCTGGATGAGCCGGGCCACCTCTCCCGCGGTCTTTTGCCCGGCGAAGTAGGCCTCCGCCTCGGTTTTGATGATACCGAAGAGGGTGCTGTTCATATCCACCGCCTTGGTGGAGGTCTTGATCAGTTCCATCAGCTTATCCGCCTGCTGCTGCGTCATGGCCCAGAGCTCGAACTCCATCACCGCGCCGCCGCCCACACTCAGGCCCATGCCGCCCTTGGAGGTGGGGATCCGCTCGCCGTTGGCATCCAGGATGTAGTGGCCCTGGGCGTCCTTCTCATACTCCACCTCCATGGCCTTGTCCAGTGCCGTCTGGAAGGCCGCCCGGTTCAGGGGCAGGCCGATCTCCGTACTGTATTTCTCCTGATAGTCCCGGGTGAGGAAATCCCGCAGGAAGGCCCAGCCCGCCTCCTTGTCGGCGCAGGAGGCGCTCATCCCATAGCCGCTTGTGGGAGAGAGGATGTTGCCGGTGCCGCGGAGGGTAGGGAAGCCGATATAGGTGGACTTGCCGCGGAAATACTGGTCGTTGTACACCGCATCGTCCATGCTGAAGAGGCTGGTGAACACCAGCAGCTGCCGCCCCTCGGCGATGCGGCTCATGTCGGAGCCGTCCTCGTCGTAGGCCATCTGCTCCAGCTTGGGAAACTGTCTGCAGAATTCCAACAGCCGCAGAAAGCTCTCACTTTCAAAGTCGCATGTTCCCGCATCCCAGTCCACGAAATCGTCCAGGGACAGGTATGTGCACATCTCCAGGATATTGTCCCGGCCCACCTCCGGCCCCAGGGCCGTGCAGCCCTCGGGCATGGCGGCCGCAGCCGCGTCGAAGGCGTCGTAGGTCCAGCCGGGGGTATCGCCCACCACATCACTGGGGCCCATCAGGGTGATGACGGAAAAGCCCGGCGCGGCCTGGCAGAGCTTTCCGCCCACCTCCATGCTGTGCAGCACGTTTTCAAAAAAGTCCCCGCGGCTCAATTCGTCATCGGCGTCGATGTAGGGGTACAGATCCTCCAGCAGACCCTTGGCCGCCAGCTGGGCATAGGGCAGGCTGTCCAGGCTCAGCAGATCCGGTAGATTCCCGGCCAGGATCTCCGTGGTCAGCTTCTGCAGCCCGGCCTCGTAATCATCGCCGTTTACATAGTCTGAGTAGTCCCGCAGCTGGATGCGCACCCGGTCCTGGCTGCGGTTGAAGCGCAGTACCGCATCGCTGACGCCCTCCGGGTACAGGGTCCCCAGGGTCAGCACCTGCCGCTCCGCGATCGCGTCCCGACTCTGCTTCCGCAGCGTCACCTGCTGCGGGGCTTCCCCCTGGCTTTGGCTCACCGCAGAGATCTGACCGGTATCGTCCATCACAGCGCATTGGACCTCGTAGGCGGACAGGTCGCAGGCCAGCCAGTCCAGCACCTCCGCGGCCTTCTGATCCACCAGATCGTAGCCGTAAAGGCGGGTGCCGTCAGTGTAATAAAAATCATAGTCTCCGGCGCCGGTCATCAGCTTCTCCCCGAAGCCCTCCAGGGTCGTCAGCTTTTCCAGGCTGCCGGTCCTGGGATCCACGGTCAGCAACTGCATGCCGTTGTCCCAGGTCTCCATAGCGGCTCGTCCGTCCTTAAGCCGCACCATGTCGTAGACCCAGCTGCCCGCCGTTTCCACCCGCTGCAGCAGCGTGCCCTCCGGGTTGAAAACCCAGATGGCCTGGTCGTCGGTCACATACAGGTTCCCCTCGCCGTCCAGGATGGCGGAATAGAAGCTGAGATAGGCCCCGCCGTTGTCTGCCGCAAGAGGATGGCTCTCCAGCTCCCGCCCCTGGGCGTCCAGGCGGCGCAGGGTAAAGGCATAGCGGTTTTCCACATGTGCCCAATAGTCGTCGGAATCTTCCGGCAGGTCCTCCTCTCCTGTGTACCAGTTTTCGCTCAGACACTCCACGGCCAGCAGGCCGCCGTCGGGCAGCAGAAATAAGCGCTCCAGGCCGATAGACGCGCTGTAGTTTTTTCGTCCATCGCTGTCCTCCGGCACAGGCGGGGACGTGTAGTCCAGCAGTTGAGCCGTACCGTCCGGCCCGATGCTGTACAGCCGCCAGCCCATCACATCGTACTGGCCCTCATACTCCGGTGCCGACCCTTCGGGGATCTCCCTTTCCCCCACCTTTTCACAGGCGGCGGCGTAGATCTCCTCTTCTCCAATGGCCCAAAGGGTCGGCTCCACACGCTCCGGAAAGGTCATGGGGCTGAAAGCGGAGGCGTAGACCTCCTCCGTCTCCGGTGCCTGGGTCTCCCGGGCCGGCTCTGTCTGTTGATCGCCGCAGCCGGCCAGCAGCCCCAGGCACAGGGCCGCCGCCAGCAGGGCGGAAATGCGTTTCTTCATGGTTCGAATATTTCTCCTGAAAACTACAATCTAAAACCTAAAAACTGTCAAATGACAAGGTCACCTTGAACAGGTCCCCATCCACGGTCAGGTCCATCTGTCCGCCCTGCAGCTGGGTCAGGCTTCGGGCGATGGAGAGCCCCAGGCCGCTGCCTTCGGTGCTGCGGGCGCTGTCGCCCCGCACAAAGCGCTCCATCAACTCCTCGCCGCTGACGTTCAGCTGGCTGCGGGAGATGTTGCGGAAGGTGACCTGGGCCTTCCCGGCCTGCCGGGCCAGGCTCAGATAGACCCGCGTCCCCGGCTGGGCGTATTTCAGGGCGTTGCCCATCAGGTTGTCAAAGATGCGCCACATGTGCCGCCCGTCAGCCAGGATGGTCACCGGCTCCTCCGGCCGGGAGAGCACCAGCTCCAGCCCGGCAGCGGACAGCCGCTCACCGTATTCCCCCGCCGTCTGGTCCAGCAGCACCCCCAGCTCGCAGGGCTCCTTGACCACGGGCAGGTTCCCGGTGGAGGCCTTGCTGGCCTCGATCAGATCGTCGATCAGCTTTTTCAGCCGCCCCGACTGCCTTGACAGCACCTGCACATATTCCCGTACCTTTTCGTTCTCCGGTTCCTCCTTCTCCAGCAGATCCACATAGTTGATAATGGAGGTCAGCGGGGTCTTGATATCGTGGGACACGTTGGTGATCAGTTCCGTGCGAAAGCGCTCGGACTTCATGCGCTCCGCCACGGCGGCGTTCAGCCCGTCGCGGATGTGGTTCAGATCGTTGGCATGGTCGGCCAGCTCGCCGACGAGATAGCGGGTATCTACCACGTAAGCCTCATTCCCCGCGGCGATCTCCTTGGCCCCCAGGCGCAGCCGCCGGAAGCTGAGGATCAGGTAAAAGGCCAGAGCCGTCAGCAGCAGATGCTCCAGCAGCCAGAGGAAAAATTCCTCCGGGTATACCCCGAAAAGGCTCATGATCAGGAGCTCGCCCACCCACACGGCGGCGATGATCAGCGCCCACTTGCGGATCATGGGCAGGCCGCGCAGCAGGCTGATGAGGCCCTTTCCGCCCAGTCGCAGTCCTTTCCAGCACCAGGCCAGGAAGCGGTAGATCAGGCAGCTTTTCAGCGCGCCGCCCAGCTTCACCCGGGTGGCAAAACTCATGCACCAGAGCAGGAACAGCAGCCCCGCCGCCAGCAGCAGGAAGGCGCCGATGATGATCTCCCCGCCGTTGAAGCTGAGCACCTCCGCCATGGCCACCAGGGCCAGGCTCACCCCGGTGATGACAATGGCCGTCAGCAGGTCGAAGGGCAGCTTGTCCACGAAATTGGGCGTAATGGTCTCGCTCGCGTCCCGGTGTCCGGCGGCGGAGCACAGGAAGATGAACAGCAGCACCCCCAGCAGCAGGCTCACGCCGGCGGCGGCGTAGACGGCGTAGCGCAGGCTGTAGCCCCAGTCGTAAAGCCGCAGGGCGTGCTGGATCTCATCCTGTGCCGTCAGCGTCTCGGGGATATAGCCGTCGATGTGCCAGGTCTTCAGCTGTACGCCCGGGTCCTCCTGCTCCCAGACGATCTCTCCCTTCCCCTCCTCAAACATGATGTCAGCGTCGTTGTTCCGCACCTGCATCGTGGGCGCAGGTGTAGGCGTGACCCGGGGCGTCTCCCCGGGCTGCGTGGTGGGTTCGGGTGCGGCTTCAACCGCCTGATAGCGGGCATAGTCCCAGCCCACGTGGGCCAGGAAGCCGCTGCCGTCATAGTTGGTATACAGCAGCTCTCCCTCCGGATCATGGATGGCAAAGCGGAAGTTCTCGTGGGCGTAGACCGAATCCGCGTCGTCGCCCCATTCCAGGACCCGCTCCGCCGCGCGCATGGTCCGGTCCCGGCAGAGATCGGTCAGCATCGTCTGGCGGGCGCTGTCGTAGCCGCCGGAGTAGGCCCCCAGCTCATGGAGAGCCAGCGCCCCCACCGCAGAGGCCGTGAAGGCCAGCACCAGCAGGCACAGCAGCACGATGGCCGTGATCTTGACGGCCAGACTGCCGCGGAGTTTTTTCATGTCACTTCCCCCTCTCCAGCTTATAGCCCTGACCCCAGACCGCCTTCACATAGCGGGGCTGGGCCGGGTCGATCTCGATCTTTTCCCGCAGGTGCCGGATGTGCACCGCCACGGTACTCTCCGCGCCGTAGGGCTCATCGTTCCAGACCCGGCGGTACAGCTCCCGGGGTGAAAACACCTGCCCCGGGTGCTCCAGCATCAGCTTTAAAATCTCGTACTCCGTGGGGGTCAGGCTCACGGCCTCCCCGTCCACGGTCACTTCCTTGCTCCTGTCGTCCAGGCTGAGACCGCCGACGCTCAGCAGGTCCTCCCGCTTCGTGCTGCCGCCCAGCTGCATGTAGCGCCGCAGCTGGGAGCGAACCCGGGCCAGCAGCTCCACCGGGTTGAAGGGCTTGGTCACATAGTCGTCGGCGCCCACGTTCAGACCCAGGACCTTGTCGGTGTCCTCGCCCTTGGCGGTCAGCAGGATCACCGGCACATTGCTGTACCGGCGCAGCTCATTCATGGCGCTGATCCCGTCCAGCTGCGGCATCATGATATCCAGCAGTACCAGATGGATCTCCTCCCGCTCCAGCACCGCCAGGGCCTCCCACCCGTCGCAGGCGGCGAAGGTCCGGTAGCCCTCGGCCCGCAGGTAGATCTCCAGGGCGGAGACGATATCCTTTTCGTCGTCGCAAATGAGAATGTTGTACATGTTCTCACCTCTCGTTTTCGGCTTCATTATAAGCCGATGCCTTTTAAGAACCAAGGAGGCAAATTCTTAAGAATTGTTAAAGATGTCTCCTATAAGAAACCACCGAAACAAGCGAAAACGCTGCGCAAAAACGGATTCTCGCGTCGCTTCGCTCCTCGGAATGACAAGCAAAGGGAAGGCGCGGTATCGCGCCTTCCCCTGTCATTGCGAGGGCCGCAGGCCCGTGGCAATCCGTATTATAATGCTTTCGCGTCACTCGTCCAATTTGAGCACTGCCAGAAAAGCCTCCGTGGGGATCTGGACCGTGCCCAGCTGACGCATCTTCTTTTTGCCCTCCTTCTGCTTTTCCAGCAGCTTCTTCTTGCGGGTGATGTCGCCGCCGTAGCACTTGGCCAGCACATCCTTGCGCAGGGCCTTGACGGTCTCCCGGGCGATGATCTTGCCGCCGATGGCCGCCTGGATAGGCACCTCGAAGAGCTGCCGGGGGATGTTCTCCTTGAGCTTTTCGCAGAGCTTCCGGGCCCGGGGATAGGCTTTCTCCCGGTGGGCGATGAAGCTGAGGGCGTCCACCTGGTCGCCGTTCAAGAGCATATCCACCTTCACCAGGTCGCTGCTCTTGTACTCGGAGAACTCATAGTCCAGGGAGGCGTAGCCCTTGGTGCGGGCCTTGAGGGTATCGAAGAAATCATAGATGATCTCGTTGAGGGGCATCTCGTAGTGCAGCTCCACCAGGCGGGTGTCCAGGTACTGCATGTTCTTGTACTCGCCCCGACGGTCCTGGCACAGGGGCATGATGTTGCCCACGTACTCGTTGGGCGTGATGATGGACACCTTCACATAGGGCTCGTAGGCCTCGGCGATGGAGGCCACGTCCGGGTAGTTGTGAGGATTGTCCACCATGACGGTGCTGCCGTCGGTCTTGATGACCTTGTAGATGACCGAGGGCAGGGTGGTCACCAACTCCAGGTCGAACTCCCGTTCCAGCCGCTCCTGGATGATCTCCATATGGAGCATGCCCAGAAAGCCGCAGCGGAAGCCGAAGCCCAGGGCCACCGAGCTCTCCGGCTCGTAGCTGAGAGAGGCATCGTTGAGCTTGAGCTTGTCCAGGGCGTCCCGCAGGTCCGGATACTTGGAGCCGTCCTCGGTATAGATGCCGCAGTAGACCATGGGCCGGGCCGGGCGATAGCCGGGCAGGGGCGTGGCCGTGGGACGTCCCGCCTCGGTGACGGTGTCGCCCACCTGGGTGTCGGCCACGTTCTTGATGCTGGCGGTAAAGTAGCCCACGTCGCCGGCGGCCAGCTCCTCACAGGGGTCCAGGCCGATGGGCCGCAGATGGCCCACCTCCAGCACCTTGTAGCGGGCGCCGGTGGACATGAGCAGCACCTCGGTGTCCTTGCGGATGCGCCCGTCGATCATACGCATGAAGACGATGACGCCCCGGTAGTTGTCGTACTGGCTGTCGAAGATCAGAGCCTTCAGCGGCGCCTCCGGGTCCCCGGCGGGGGCGGGCACGTTTGCCACGATATCTTCCAGCACCGCGTCGATGTTGATGCCCGCCTTGGCGCTGATCTCCGGCGCGTCCTGGGCGGGGATGCCGATGATCTCCTCGATCTCGTCCTTGACCCGCTGGGGCTCCGCCGCCGGCAGGTCGATCTTGTTGATCACCGGCAGGATCTCCAGATCGTTATCCATGGCCAGGTAGGTGTTGGACAGGGTCTGTGCCTCCACACCCTGGCTGGCGTCCACCACCAGCACCGCGCCCTCGCAGGCGGCCAGGGAACGGCTAACCTCGTAGTTGAAGTCCACATGCCCCGGGGTGTCGATCAGGTTCAGGGTATAGTCCTCCCCGTCGGCGGCCTGGTAACTGAGGCCCACGGCCCGGGCCTTGATGGTGATGCCGCGTTCCTTTTCCAGATCCATGTTGTCCAGGATCTGGTCCTCCATGATCCGCTGTTCCACCGCGCCGCACTTCTCGATGAGCCTGTCCGACAGGGTGGACTTGCCATGGTCGATGTGGGCGATGATGGAAAAGTTGCGGATATGCTTTTGGTCGATCATAGCTGTTCACCGCCGATCTCGTTCAGGGCGTTCTCCGCCCGGTCCAGTATGCTTCGCACCTCCGCCAGGAAAGCCCTGGATTCCTTGATGCTCACGTCGCCCGGATGGGCCGAGCGGCACAGCAGATAGTCCGCCGTCACGCCGTAATAGTCACAGGCCCGGCAGACGAAGTTCAGTCCCGGCTCTCTTGCGCCGGTCTCGTAATGGCTCAGCAGAGCCTGGCTGATCCCCAGGTCCGCCGCCGCCTGCCGCTGGCTCAGGCCGCGGCCCCGGCGCAGGGTGGACAGGGTCCCATGAAAAGTCCGTTCCATAAGTTCACGCTCCATCAATATAACAATGAGTATTATAGCGGCGAATGCGCCCTTTGTAAACAGAAAATATGCGATAATCCTTGAAAAAGTCACACAGGAGTGTTACAGTATATCTGTTATATCCGTAATTACTTTATGGAGGTTTTTACACATGTTTGAAAATTTGGTTGAAATTCTGAAAGCCAATCCCCGCAAGATCGTCTATACCGAGGGCCCCGACGCCCGCATCCTGGAATCCGCCGCCCGCCTGAAGAAGGACGGCTTCCTGACCCCCGTGCTGGTGGGCAATGTGGACGAGGTCAAGGCCGCTGCCGCCAAGGGCGGCTTCGACATCGAGGGCCTGGAGATCATCGACCCCGCCACCTATGAGCGGATGGACGAGATGGTTGAGGAGATGGTAGCCCTGCGCAAGGGCAAGATCAGCCCCGAGGAGGCCCGCCAGACCCTGAGCCAGGGCAACTACTTCGGCACCATGCTGGTGAAGATGGGCGTGGCCGACGCGCTGCTGGGCGGCGCCACCTACTCCACCGCCGACACCGTCCGCCCCGCGCTGCAGCTGGTCAAGACCAAGCCCGGCGCCAATCTGGTGTCCTCCTGCTTTATCCTCACCCGCGGCGACGAGATGATCTGCATGGGCGACTGCGCCATCAACATCGACTATCAGGACAAGCTGGATAAGGAGGGCAATGTGACCCTGTCCGCCGCCGCCCAGCTGGCCGAGGTGGCCATTGAGACCGCCAAGACCGCCAAGGTCTTCGGCATCGACCCGAAGGTCGCCATGCTCAGCTACTCCACCAAGGGCTCCGGCAAGGGCGCCAACGTGGATCTGGTGCGCAACGCCACCGCCATCGTCAAGGAGAAGGATCCGGAGCTGGCTGTGGACGGCGAGATGCAGTTCGACGCCGCCGTGTCCCCCACCGTGGGCCAGCTGAAGTTCCCCGGAAGCCCGGTGGCCGGCTACGCCAACACCTTCATCTTCCCGGAGATCCAGTCCGGCAACATCGGCTATAAGATTGCCCAGCGTCTGGGCGGCTTCGCGGCCTTCGGCCCCATCCTGCAGGGCCTGAACGCCCCCATCAACGACCTGAGCCGCGGCTGCAACGCGGAGGAAGTTTACCTGATGTCCATCATCACCGCGGCTTTAGCATAAGGTCGGTCTTTCGTTTTTGCTTTTAGTTTTAGAGGGCGGCGCAGCTGCGCCGCCCTTGTTTTCAAGGAGTCGTCTATGGAACGGGAAGCCTATATGCGTGAGGCCCTGGCCCTGGCCCGGGAGGCTGCGGAGGCCGGCGAGGTGCCGGTGGGCTGCGTGGTCGCCGGGCCCGACGGGGCGATCATCGGCCGGGGCCGCAACCGCCGGGAGGAGAAGGCCGACGCCACCGCCCACGCGGAAGTGGAGGCCATCCGCCAGGCCTGCGCCGCCCTGGGGACCTGGCGCCTGGAGGGCTGCAGCCTCTTTGTGACGCTGGAGCCCTGCCCCATGTGTACCGGCGCCATCATCAACGCCCGCATCCCCACCCTGGTCTTCGGTGCCCGGGAGTCCCAGTCCGGCTCCTGCGGCAGCGTCATCGACCTGTTCCAGGAGCGCTACGGCCACCGTCCTGCCGTCTACGGCGGCGTGCTGGCGGAGGACTGCGCCGCCCTGCTGCGAAGCTTCTTCCAGGACAAGCGATAGACAACGGCCCCTGCGGATTTTCCGCAGGGGCCGTTTTTTCTCGAATCTCGATTCTCTAAACTCGAATCTCGCTCACGCCTTCGGGGTGCCGTCGGGATTGAACAGCGGCAGCGGGGCCAGGACGATGATATCATCCCGCTTGGCAGCGTCGCCCTCGGCCAGAACCGCCATCTTGCCGGCAATGATGCCGCCGGCCTGGGTGACCAGCTCTTCCATGGCATGCAGGGACTCGCCGGTGGAGATCACGTCGTCCAGGATCAGCATCCGCTTGCCGCGGATCTTCTCGGCGTCGGCGGTGTCGATGACCAGTTTCTGCACACCCATGGTGGTGATGGACTTGACGTTCACTTCAAACACGCCGGACATATAGGCCTTGGGGCCTTTGCGGGCCAGGAAATACTCGTCCGCACCGGACTGCCGGGCCATCTCATACAGCAGGGGGATGGACTTGGCCTCGGGGGCGATCAGATAGTCGTACTCGGGGGCGCGCTTTAAAAGCTCGGTGGCGGCGTGGACGGTAATCTCCACATCCCCGAACAGGACGAACGCGCCGATGTACAGATCGTTGGAGACCTTGCACAGGGGCAGCTCCCGCTTCATGCCGGCTATGTCTATTTCATAGGTCATGGTTTTGATTCCTCCAGAAGAATGATTCATTTTGACTTTTTCATTGTACAGGAAAACCGGGAAAAATCAAGACCCTGCAAGAAGAAAATACAGCAAATGCTGACGCGGCAGGCGCCCTGCCAGCAAAACAAAGGACCGCATACCGAGGTATGCGGCCCTTCGTTTTGGGAGAAAAGAGAGGATTTATAGGAGTAGAAAAGTATCGATGTTATATCAGCCCACAGCCGGTTCGATCTGGGCGGGGCTGTCGGAGAGGTTGCTGGGCTTCGCCTCGTCGAAGGTGATGCTCAGGATCAGCTCCTCCCCGGCGCGGTACACCGTGAGCTGGGCCACATCGCCGGCGGAATACTGCCGCAGGGCCTGCTTGAGATCGGTGTAGCTGCTGATCTCGGTGTCGTTGACCTTGGTGATGATATCACCGGCCTGGATGCCCGCGGTCTCGGCGCAGGTGCCGTTGTCCACCGAGTAGACATAGGCGCCGAGGGGCATGTTGTAATACTGGGCGTACATGGAATTGTAGCGCTCATCCAGGCGCACGCCCATATAGGCCTTGCCTGTCACGTAGCCCTTGGTGATCAGATCGTTTGCGATGTTGGCGGCGTCGTTGATGGGGATGGCGAAGCCGAGACCCTCCACGCCGGTGCTGCTGTACTTGGCGGTGACGATTCCGATGACCTGGCCCTGGGCGTTATACACAGGGCCGCCGGAGTTGCCGGAGTTGACCGCCGCGTCGATCTGGAACATATTGATGGATTCGGACTCTTCGGTGGAGATCACCCGGTCCAGGGCGCTCACATGACCGGTGGACATGCTGAACTCCAGCTCGCCCAGGGGATTGCCCACTGCGTAGACCGTCTCGCCCACGGAGATGGCGTCGCTGTTGCCGAAGGTGACGGCGTTGAGGTTGTCGGCGTCGATCTTCAGCACGGCAACGTCGTTGCTCTGCTCCACGCCCACGATGCTGGCCTTGTACTTGGTGCCGTCGTAGGTCATGACCATCACGTCCAGGTTGTCCTCGTAGGCGTACTCGATCACATGGTAATTGGTGAGGATGTAGCCGTTGGAGGAAATGATGAAGCCGGAGCCGGAAACGGCGGAGGAGGAGGTCATGCCGAAGTAGTTGCGATAGGTGACCTCGGTGGTAATGCCCACGGCCTGCTTCAGGGCCTGGGCGTAGATCTGGGCGGGTTCCACCGCAGGGCCGGAGCTGACTACCGCGGAGGCGGCGGGTACGGTCTGGGACACCGTGCCCATCTCCCGGATGGCGTCGGCGTTGGTGGAGACGCTCTCCTCCAAGGCGGCGATGCGCCCGTTCAGCTGGCTGCCGATCACGCCGCCGGTCACGATACCGCCCAGCAGGGCGCAGACCAAGCACATGCAGATGGCGCCTACGACGCCGATGCCCTTCCTGGCTTTCGGCTTTTTGACCTTCACGGTCCTGGTACTCTTCTCGGGGGGCGTGTAGTACCGGGGTGGTACCGTGCTCTCCCCCGCGGGCTCATAGTGAGCGTCCGCGTATATTCTCTGGCTGTAGCCGTCTTTGTTGTAATGATATTCCCCGTCGATGGGTCCGGCCTCACTGCCGCCGACCTGGGGTTCGGTGTTCTGCGCGTTGGAAACTTCCGTTTCCTTTTTCCCGCTCTCTTCGGGATCGAACATGTCTAAGACCTCTTTTGCTCTGGATTTCCTTTTGTGGCTTTACTATACCCCGCATTTATGACCTTGACATGAACAAACTCGCAAGAATTTTTAAACAAAGCGTTCAAAATTTGTGAACACCCGGCAAAAAGGCGGCGGGACTTCCCGCCGCTTCAAGCTGTCGACAAAGTGCCGACAGCTTGAAGCGCAAAAAAGGGAACTTCCGAAAAAGTTCCCTTTTTGCGTGGATTGTACGTGAAGGGGGCCTCCCCGTCCCCCTTCACAATCCCCCTTACTTGTCCAGGCGGGCCTGTAAGGGGTTTGTCTACAGTCTGCACCAGTGACACGGTCACGGGTTCGCAATGACGGAAACAGCCTGTCGCCGTTTTGGGACTTCTTTCACGCGGCCGGTACGGACGCGCCCCGGGCCTGCTGCTCCGCCGCGATCAGCTCCGCCTCGGAACAGATCTGGTCCGCCAGCGCCGTGTTCTCCCGGAGCCACTGCATGGTGTGTGCCGACTCCAGATAGAGATTGAACCACAGATAGTCGTATCTATAGTTATCCTGATAGTAGCGGGGCGTCAGGGGGTCTTCCTCCAGATTCATATTGAAGTGCACGTTCGAGAGGGTCAGGCTCCCCGGTTGGCCGTCCGTCACATAGTTCAGCGCCACCGTGCTCTCCGCAGCGTCCGGCAGAATGCCGTTTTGGTACAGCTCCACCGCCTGCTCCGGCGACAGGCGCACATGGCCGTCCACCAGATAGCCGTCCTCATTCATATAGCTGTAGTAGAGCTGGGCGTCGCTCACATACCGCTCCTCCACGGGCAGCTTGGGCGTCACCCGCCAGCGGATGGCCTCCCGGCTGTTGGTCAGATCCTGGAAGCTCTGCAGGTCCCCGTTCAAGGCGATCTTCCCCTCCGGGTCGTAGGGCAGGACATAATTGCGATTGAGCCGCTTTCCGTTCTTCAGGACATATTCGATGCTGACGCCGAAGCCGTTGGATTCTCCGTCGTACAGGCGCTTGTGGTCCACCAGGCTCTGATGCAGAGCCACGGCCGCCGCCACGTTCTCCGGTTCCTGCAGCTCACAGCGGTTGAGGGAAACGCTCTCCACCGTGTCCGGCGCGGGGACGCGGCGTTCGTAGCCAAACAGATCAAACTCCGCGGCGCCCACGATCAGCAGCAGGACGGCGCAGACCACGGCCAGGCCCTTCCAGTTCCGGAAGAAGACCTTCAGGGATTTCTGCATCAGCATCTCGGCAACAGTCCAGCCCAGGAAAGCCCCCAGCAGGATCAGGAGCAGCAGCAGGAGCGTCAGGGGCAGGCCCCGCAGGTCGGTATCGAAACGCAGCATCTCCGCCACCACCACCGGCAGGACGAAGGCCGTGCCGAAGGCCATGCAGTACTGGAACACCGGCTTGAGGATGGGCACCGCCACCACGTCGGTGGCGCATTCCATGTGCCGCCTGCGATAGATCAGCAGGGCCAGGGCCGAGAGCACCAGACCCGCCGCGCAGTAGGTGCCCAGGGTACCGGCGCCCGTAACCACGGCCCGGCCGTCCGCGCCGGTATACACACCAAAGCCGCGGCGGAACACAAAGGCGATGGGCGACAGGGCGCCCAACCGGATTCCGACGTCCGCATAGCCGTAGCGCATGGCGCCCAGCACCGCCTGGATACAGGCCTCCGCCACTACGGCGGTCAGGTTCAGCACCACATACACCGCCGGCAGCACCAGGATATTGCCGGTGAGTACCGCGCAGAACACCGCGAAGCCGTAGAAGGCCACCGTGGCCATAGCCACCAGCCCCAGCCAGCGGAGCAGATAGACGAAGGGCAGCTTATACTCCAGACAGGTCAGAGCCGTGAGCCCCACCGCCAGCACCTGGGCCAGCAGCAGCGGCGCAAGCCCCGTGAGAAACGCCGTACCGAACATGGTCTCCCGGCGGATGGGCAGGGCGTTCATCATGCCGCAGGCCCGGTTGGTGTAGAGGTAGCTGTAGGCCGCCATGGCCGAGAGCACTGCCGCGATGACAATGATGTGGATCTGGTCCACGGCGTTCTGCAGCACCAGCACCTCGAAGCTGGTCCTGCCGTAGGGCGATGCCGTGCGGGCCGCTTCCGCCAGCTGCTGGGGCAGATGGAAAACGAAGTCCACCAGCAGCAGCGCCAGATAGGCCGCCCACACCGGCCAGAAGCGGCGCAGCAGATTTTTGCCCACGCCCGCGTTATAGAAGGATGTTCTGGACTTCATGTCCCGCACCTCCCAACTCGTAGATAAAGATCTCCTCCAGGCTCAGCGGCACCACGTCCAGAAACAGAGGGTCCGTGGCCCGGAGCTTTCCGCTCAGTTCCTCCGCCGTGCCCCGCAGGATCAGCTGCTGCAGCCGTCCCGTGGCGGAGCGGTGCAGGATCTCCAGATCCTCCGGCAGCTGCCCGCCGTCGGCGTAGGCCAGCTGGATCTTAACGATGTTGTCCTGCAGTTCGCTGAGACTCCGCTCCAGGAGCATTTTGCCGTGGTCCATGATGCCCACATGGTCGCACACATCCTCCAGCTCCCGCAGGTTGTGGGAGGACACCAGCACCGTAGTCCCCCGCTCCGCCACGTCGGACAGCAGCAGGCTCCACACCTGTCGGCGCATCACCGGATCCAGGCCGTCCACCGGCTCGTCCAGGATCACCACTTCCGGCCGCAGGGACAAGGCCAGCCAGAAGGCCGCCTGCTTCTGCTGCCCCTTGCTGAGACGGCGCATCATGCGCTTGGGGTTCAGCTGGAAGATCTGGCCCAGGCTCTCGAACACGTCCTCGTTGAACGTGGGATAGAGCTCCCGGTAAAAATGCATCATATCCCGGATGCTGGCCTGGGTATAATAGAATATGTCGTCGGGGATATAGGCCAGGCGGCTTTTCACCGCCGGATTCTCATACACCGGCTGGCCGTCGATCAAAATCTCGCCGCTGTCCTGCCGGTAGATGCCCGCCAGATGGCGGATCACTGTGGATTTACCGGCCCCGTTGGGGCCTACCAGCCCGTAGACCGCGCCCTTGGGCACGGTGATATTCAAGCCGTCCAGGGCCCGAAAGCCCTCAAAGCTCTTGACCAGATCGCGTACTTGGATCATGGCGTCTCTCCTCCTCTCAGGGCAGCCAGCAGCTCTTCCTCGCCGGCGCCCAACAGTTTCAGCTCCCTGCTCAGGGCGCTCAGCTGCCGCAGCAGCTCCGCCTTCCGGGCAGCGGCGGCCTCGCCGCGCTCCCGGACAAAGCTGCCCTTGCCGGGCACGGAACAGATATAGCCCTCCGCCTCCAGCTCCCGATAGGCCCTCTGGATGGTGTTGGGGTTGATGGTCAGCTGCGCCGCCAGCTCCCGCACCGAGGGCATTTTGGAGTCCGCCGGCAGGGCCCCGGACAGGATCAGCTGCCGAAAGCCGTCCCGCACCTGCTCATAGATGGGCCGCGCGTCGCGGAAATTGATGTGGATCAAGGGCCGCGCCTCCTTTCTTGTCTGTGTCGAGCTGTATTAATCTTATTAGTACGGTTAATATAGCACAAGAAACGCGGTGGGTCAACACCGCGTTTCTTAAGAATTCTTAAACCCCATGCAGCAGGGTTTTTTATTCGATCCCGTTTTCCGCCAGGAATTCGGTCACCACCCGGCCATAGCGCTCCGGGTCCACCAGATAGCTGAGCCCGTGGCCCGCTCCGGGGAAGGTCTCCAGCCGCACCGGGCCCGTGCAGGCCGCGGCGATCTCCCGGCTCATGCGGCAGGGGACGAAGCGGTCGTCCTCCCCGTGGATCAGCAGGATGGGCAGTTTTGTCCGGGCGACGGAGCGGAGCGCGCTGGCCCCGTCCAGATCGAAATGGCCGAAGATTCGGGCGCTGGGACCCATCAGGGGCAGCAGCGGCCGCAGCAGGGGAACGCTGGCGCGGCACACGTCCCGGATGATGGCTCTGGGTTCGGAGAAGGGGCAGTCCGCCACGATGCAGCGCACATTTTCGGGCAGCTCCAGGTCCGAGGCCATCAGCACCGTGGCCGCGCCCATGGAGACCCCCACCAGCACGATGGGCACCTCCGGGCCGAAGCGCGCCGCCGCGTACTCCGCCCAGGCCTTGCAGTCCAGCCGCTCCAGCACGCCGAAGCAGATGGTGTGGCCGTCGCTGTTCCCGTGAGCCCGCTCCTCGATCACCAGGCGGTTGTGGCCTGCCGCCGCCGCCAGCCGGTTGCCGCCGCTGAAATCCCGCAGGGTGGTGCCGTGGTAGCCGTGCATCTGGATCTGCAGGGGCGCCCCGTCCCGCACGTGGTAGTAGTGCCCGCTGAGACGCAGACCGTCCACAGACCGGATGTACACCTGCTCATAGGGCAGGGCGTCGAATTCCCGGATCAGCTCCAGGGCGAACTCCTTGGTCTCCTGGTACTGCCGCCCCTTGGGGATATCGTAGGGATCCTCTTTCCGGGGGATGGGATTGTAAAAGGTGATGCGGTAGACGCCCCAGCACAGAGCCAGAAACAGCAGCGCCAGCGCCACAAGGATGATCAACAGGGTCATGGCTTTCTCCCACAGCCCCTCCCCTGCTTGACGCAGGAAAAAAGGAGCGGTATAATTTTTTTTTAAAGTATTCTTTACAAAATAATAGCATTCTCAGAAAGGCCGGTCAAGGCGGAAGGGATGGACAGATGCGCCAGATCGTCACAGACAACATGAAGGATACCGGGCTGCGCCTGCTGAAGCGGGGCCGCCACGGCCTGCTGCGGGCAGTATTCAGCCGGGCAGGCTTCATCCTGCTGTTCCTGCTGCTGCAGATCGCGCTGATGGCGGTCGGCTTTGGCATGCTGCGGGACTATCTGCCCCACTACTACACCATCAACCTGGTCTTCTCCGTCATCATGGCCCTGTTCCTGCTCAACGGCAGCCACGACAACAGCGCCAAGATCACCTGGATCATCGTCATCATGGCTCTGCCCGCCTTCGGCGCTCTGCTGTATCTCTACATCCAGAGCGACCTGGGCCACAGGCTTCTCAAGCGCCGCTTTGCCGCTCTCAGCGAGGAGACCCGGGAGGCCCTGCCCCAGGATCCCCAGGTGCTGGACCGCGTCCGGAAGCTGGCGCCGGAGGTGGAGGGCCTGTCCCGCTATGTGGGCCGCACGGGCTGCTTCCCGGTCTATGACGGCTGCGCCGTCCGCTACTTTCCCCTTGGGGACGATCTGTTCCCTGAACTGCTGAAGCAGCTGGAAACGGCGAAAAAATACATTTTCCTGGAGTTCTTTGTGGTGGACGAGGGTCTCATGTGGGGACAGATCCTGGAGATCCTGGCCCGCAAGGCCAGCCAGGGTGTGGACGTGCGGCTGATCTACGACGGCACCAACGAGTTCTTTACCCTGCCCCGGAATTATCCCAAGCGGCTGGGCCAGCTGGGCATCCAGTGCAAGGCCTTCGCGCCCATCACGCCTTTTGTCTCTACCTATTACAATTACCGGGACCACCGGAAGATCCTGGTTATTGACGGACACACCGCCTTCACCGGCGGGGTGAATCTGGCGGATGAGTACATCAACGCCGTCCGCCGCTTCGGCCACTGGAAGGACGCCGCCGTCATGATCCGGGGGCAGGCGGCGCGCAGCTTCACGCTGATGTTTCTGCAGATGTGGAACATCGATAAGCGGGATACCCGCTTCGAGCCGGAATATCTGGACGCGCCCGTGCCGCCGCAGGAGGGGGCAAAGGGCTTTATCCTGCCCTACGGCGACTGCCCGCTGGACGATGAGCGCGTAGGCGAATGGGTCTACATGGACATTCTCAACCGGGCCCGGGACTACGTATACATCATGTCCCCCTACCTGGTGCTGGACGGGGAGATGGAGACCGCCCTGCGCTTTGCCGCCGAGCGGGGCGTGGACGTGCGGCTGATCCTGCCGGGCGTCCCGGACAAGAGGATGCCCTACGCCCTGGCCAAGACCCACTACCCCGCCCTGCTGCGCTCCGGCGTCAGGCTGTATGAGTACACCCCCGGCTTCGTCCACGCCAAGGTCTTTGTGGCCGACGGGCGGGAGGCGGTAGTGGGCACCATCAATCTGGACTACCGCAGCCTGTACCACCACTTTGAGTGCGCCGCCTATCTCAACGGCACGGACTGCATCGAAGCGATCCGAGGCGACTTTCTGGAGACCCAGGCTCTGTGCCGTCCGGTGGATATGGAGACGCTGAAAGCGGAGAAATGGTACACCAAGCTGCTGGGCGTGCTGGTCAAGGTACTCGCCCCGCTGATCTGAATATCGGAAAGGCAGAAGCCGCGGCACAAGCCGCGGCTTCTTTACGCTTCTCTGTTCAAATAGTCCGCCAGCACGGCCAGGCCGTCGCTGGGCACGCAGATCCGTTCCCTGCTGGTGCGGATCTCCTCCCGGACCGCCTCCAGGTCGAACCAGCGCACCTCCTCCACCTCCTCGGTCTGAAGGCGCAAGTCGCCGAGCTCCACCGGCTCCCGGTACACATAGACCCGGGTATATTCGTTGTCCCGGAAAGGAGCTCCGTAAAAGACTGCCTCATACTGGCTTCGGAAGTGTCCCGCATAGGCAAGCTGCTCCGGCCGGGCACGGATGCCCAACTCTTCCTCCAGCTCCCGCAGGGCCGAGTCCAGCGGCTCTGCGCCTGTTGGAATATGTCCTCCGGAGGAGGTGTCAAACATACCGGGAAAGGACTCCTTGTTTTGGGCGCGTTTTTGCAGCAGGATCTCCCAGCGGCCCTCCCGCCGCCGGACGACCCACACATGGGCCGTCCGGTGCAGGATCCCCCGCCGGTGGGCTTCGGCTCGCTCGATCGTTTTCCCGGTGGGCAGGCCGCGCTCGTCGCAGATATCCAGGATCTCCACAGCCTGTCCCTCCCCTCAGGTCTCGCCCTGTCCACGGCCATACAGGAAAGGCCGGGCCACATGGGTGTTAAAAAAGGCGATCAGCGGCCCCATGAAAAAGGCCGTGATAATAGTGCCGATCCCGGCCACGCCGGTGATTTGCCGCAGAGAAAAACCCGCGGCCCGGCACAGCAGCACGCCCAGCGCCACGCAGGCCAGATCGCAGATCACCCGGCACACAGGAAAGGCGACACGGCTCTGCTTCTCCGACCAGATCAGCGCTACCGCGTCGTAGGTGGAGACCCCCAGGTCCGCGGTGAAATACAGGGCCGAGGCCAGACACATGATGACGATCCCCGCCAGCAGCAACAGCAGCCGGGCCGCAAGTCCGGCCCCGGGCAGAAGGGCCTGCAGGCAGCGCTGGGAACCCTCGGCGATATAGCCCAGCAGGAACAGATTGATCAGCGTGGCAAGGCCGGTCTTCCGCCGGTCCAGCAGCAGGGCAAACAGCAGCAGGACCACATTGGCGATCACGTACAGGGTGCCAAAGCGGATGGGGATGCAGGCGTCAAGCCCGCTCATCAGGGTCTGGAAGGGGTCTACGCCAAAGGCTGCGTGCTTGAACATGCCTACGCTGAGGCCGCAGATGACCACGCCCAGCACGCTCATCAGGATCCGTTTCGTTCTCTGCTCCATCGTTCTGTCTTCTTTCATCCAAGGTTCACGGGGAAAGCGGCCGGCCGCTATCCCCGTTTTTTATTCTTCCGCCGCAGACGCGGCCAGGCGCAGGGCCAGAGCCTGCTCCGCCTGCGCCCGCAGTGCCGCATGGCACAGCGCGTCCTCCCGGCTCTCCGCCCCGGCCGCGCTGCTCTCAGCGGCGGCCCGACAGTTGTCCTCGAACTGTTGGCAGAAGTCATCGTAAAAGGCCTCCGCTGACTGCGCCGCCACCGCGTCAGACAGCAGCTGCCGGATGGCAGGGATGGGCAGCACCGGCTTGAGCAGGCAGATCACCAACAGATACGCCAGATGGGTCTTGGTATATTTCTTCTTCACGGGCGCGGGCATCACCTGCTGCTTCACATAGTTGTTCACCATGGAAGCCGTCAGCCCCTTTCCGTCAAAGCCCGGATAGTCCCCCAGATAGCGCCCCACCAGGGACAGGATCTGATCCATGTACAGATCCAGATCGGGCAGCTCCCGCCAGCGGGGCAGTCTCTGCCGGGAAAGCAGCGCACAGGTCTCTGCAAGGATCGTCGTCTCCTGTTTCATAGCCGTCACCTCTTTGGTACAGAATAGCATATCCGTCCCAAAACCACAAGATGTATGTTCAAAAAGCTATTGACAAAATAAAAGAAATTGCTTAATATGGTTTTTGATACCAGATATAATCAATTTCGAAACCCTATTGGAGGTGTTGTGATGGACGTCGTCATGGAAAAGAAAAAGCACGTGGTCAGCCTGCCCGGCTACAGCCTCAGCGAGGAGCTGATCAACGCCATCTCCCACGGTCTGGGCGCGCTGTTGGGTCTGGCCGCGCTGGTTCTGCTGCTGCTCCGGGCCAGGGGCGCGGCAGCAGTCGTCAGCGTGAGCCTCTTCGGTCTGGCCATGATCCAACTTTATACCATTTCCTGCATCTACCACGCTCTGTCCCCCCGGCTCAAGGGCAAGAAGGTGCTGCGGGTCATCGACCACTGCAACGTGTATCTGCTGGTGCTTGGCACCTACATTCCTGTTTCCCTGCTGGGAGTCGGCGGCGCCAGGGGCTGGATCCTGCTGGGGCTGGTCCTCGCCTTTTCCGTCCCGGGGATCACCTTCACCGCCATTGACGTGGACCGCTATCAGGTCGTCAGCGTGCTCTGCCACCTGCTCAGCGGCTGGTCCATTCTCTTTGGCGTGCGGGATCTGCTGGGCAGCGTAGGCGCCCCGGGTCTGACCTGGATGGTTCTGGGCGGTGTGATGTACACCATCGGCTCCGTGCTCTACGGTCTGGGCAAACGGAAGAAGTACCGCCACTGCGTATTCCATGTGTTCTGCCTGCTGGGGACCTTCTGCCACTTCTGGTCCGTATACGCCTATCTGCTGTAACCAGGGTGAAGGGACTTGAACCCTATCCCAGGAAGCCCAGGTATTCGTCAAAGGCGTTGAAAAGCATGTCGCCGGAGCAGACCGGCAGCACCCGGTCACTGCCCCCGATGGGGACGAAACGGAAAGTCTCCGCGGCCCGGGTCAGCACCAGCACGGGGATCACCTCATAGTCCGGGCCGAACAGGATCTCCAGATAAGGGCAGTACTTGGCCGCCTGGAGCACCTCCTCCGGCTCGATGGTATCCTTCATCTTGAATTCCAGCGCGAAGACCCGGTCCTCGGTCAGCACCAGCACGTCCGCGTAGATGCGCACATGGCGGGAGCGCTTGAGCCGCAGCTCGAAGGCGATCTCCCAGTCGAGACAGCGCCGGCCCAGCATGTTCTGCAGGTCCTCGAACAGCCGCAGCATCTGCTGACGGCAGTCCGTAAAGGAGTGCAGCAGGCCCCGGGTGTCGCTGAGACTGCGCCCGATGTTGACGCAGCCCGCCTGCAGCTGCCGCAGCCACTCCTCCTCTGTCAGGGCCAGGAAATCGCCCACCAGGCTGTAATACCCGGCGAACTCCTGCAGCCCCACATGGGGGCTTGCCTGCCGGACGATCCCGTGCCAGCGGCTGTCGCCGTCCTGCCAGCACAGCTCCTTCATCAGCGGTGAGCTGTACAGCTCATGATTCACCGCCCGGCGCTCCACGCCCAGGCTGTTTGCGATCTCTCGGGCCTTGATCCCCTGGGAGCGGCAGATCAGCGCGCAGATCGCCCGGTCCAGTTCCTGGAATTTTTGCTTGTCCTCCGCCGCCATCCGCTCACCGCCCTCCGTCTGTGTTTTTCTATACTCAAGTATAATCGCTTTCCCCGCTTCCGGCAAGAGGTCCGGTCTCACATCCCGTGAGACCGGACCTCTTGCTTTTTGAAGGTTGGCTTTATTCTGCATTCTCCGCGGCATCACGCTGTTCCAGATAGCGGATCATGGCCGCGGCGGCCTTTTTGGCCCCGTCCACCGCATGGACCACGGTCTTGGCCCCGGTGACCACGTCGCCGGCGGCAAAGACGCCGGGCTTGGTGGTCATGTAGTTTTCATCCACAGCCAGCGTACCCCGTTCATCCAGGTCCAGCCCAACGGTGGTACGGACCAGCTTGGTCCGGGGCACCTGGCTGACGCAGATGACGGTGGAGTCGGCATGGACCTGCACGGGCTCCTCCTCGTAGCCGATGATGTTGTCCTCCTCGTCGAAGATGGCTTTGGAGAACAGCGGCCCCTCGTCGTTGATCTCCAGGATCTGCATGCCGAACATGAACTCCGCCCCGTCCAGCTCCGCATAGGCCACCTCGCTGGAGCTGGCGGTCACATGCTTGCTGCGGGCGTAGAGGGTCACATGGCGGGACCCGTTACGCAGGGCCGTGCGGGCCGCGTCGATGGCGGCGTTGCCCATGCCGATCACGGCCACCGTGTCTCCCAACTTGTGGCCCCGGGGGTTGGCCAGGTAGTTCATGCCAAAGAGCACGTTGCCCAGGCTCTCCCCCCGGATGCCCAGGGTCCGGGGCTTCTCCGCGCCGGTGCCGATGAAGATGCTGGCGTAGCCGTCCCGCATCAGTTCGTGGATCATCAGCACAGAGCCGATTGTGGTGTTGGTACGGAAGGTGATGCCCATTTCCTCCATACGGGCCTGATAGCGGTCCAGAAAGGTCTTGGGCAGGCGGTACTCGGGGATGCCGTACTGCAGCAGGCCGCCGATCTTCCCCTTCCACTCGAACACCGTGACCGGATAGCCCCGCCGGGCAAGCTCGATGGCCACCGTCATGCCCGCCGGGCCGGAGCCAATCACCGCCACCCGCTGCTTTTTCCGCGGCGGCTTTGTGACCGTCATACGGTCCAGATACATGTCGGAGATGTACTGCTCGATGCTGGAAAAATGCACGGGGCTGTCCTTGCGGCCCCGGATGCAGCTGCCCGCGCACTGCTTCTCGTGGTTGCAGACGATGGCGCAGACCGCGGACAGCGGGTTGTTTTCAAACAGCATCTCCCCTGCCTCCACCAGCCGGTTCTCCTTGAACAGCTGGATCACCGTGGGGATGGGCGTATGGACGGGACAGCCCTGCTGACACAGGGGTTTTTTACAGTTAAGACAGCGATTCGCTTCCGCGACGATATGAATAGCCATCGGTTTTTCCTCCCTGTTGGGCTCGTTTTATTGGCAAACAGCGCACTTATATGTACTTTTTTCCTGTTATTTACGATATCACATAAAGGCCCTCCCGTCAACGCGTCGGGAAAAACTTTCACGGCTGCCTGTTGTCGGCGCAACCGGGCAAAGCGAAACGCCGGCCTCCTCCCGGGAGACCGGCGTAGTGTTAATGCTTTTTTGCTGTGCCGGAAAGCAGCCTCCGGCGGCTTTGATCAAATTGCAAGAGGTCAGCGGTTGCACCAACCATTCCGTGCCAAAAGAAAACAGCCACCTTTCGGTGACTGTTTCTTTTGGTGGAGATAAGCGGGATCGAACCGCTGACCTCTTGAATGCCATTCAAGCGCTCTCCCAGCTGAGCTATACCCCCATGAGCGAAGATATAATAGCAAAAACTGTTGGGATTGTCAAGAGGGTTTCCCGACTTTTTTTGCCGCCCCAGCTATGACAAAGCCCAACGAATTAAATATAGTATAACACGAACGATTCGTCAAGTGCTGCCTCACTTTTTTCTGGCTGATTTGCACAAAACCGTCGCTTTTCACAAGTTTGCTTTGTAAATTTTAGACAAGGTTGCTACTGGACAATGCCTTTGAGATTTGCTATATTATAGCCAGAAAGGATGAGTCCAATGTACAGGTAACGAGGCCCGAACTTCAAAAGAAGGAAAGGGGCCACGAAGACCGGGGATCATACAGAGGGAACGTTCCGGCACATAGCTATCCCGCTTACGGGAATATCGGAAAGCGATTTTGAAGATGACGCCTGAGAGTAGAGTCCTGAGATGACACGGTCGCATTCTAACGAAAGAGAGGTAACCAGTATGTTAGATATCAAGAATTCAGAGAAGTAACCCTTGGCTGTGCGAAAACCGGGTGTGCAGTCAAGGGTTACTTCTTTTTTATACGGTACGGGGCGGCGCAGGCCGTTCTTTTTTTATGCCTATCGCGCCCTTACAGGGGCCAGGTGGGCAGCCAGTGCATGATTTTTGTGGCGGTGGCGTTGTCCACCGGTTTCCCGCTGAGGCCTGGAAAGAACAGAATGAACAGCAGCAGGCTCGCGCAGGTGAAGGGCACTGCGTAGTGCAGCCAATTCCGCCGGTTGTCCCGCAGCAGGCTGAACACATAGCACAGCGCCAGCACCAGGAACACCGTGGCCGGGAAATAGTGATACTCAAAGGTGAGCCGGCGGATGAAGATCCAGGGAAGCAGCTGGGCCAGGTAGCCGATCAGGATGAAGGCCGCCTTGCGGTCCCGGCGGAAGATGGCCGTATAGATCAGCACAAAGAGGCTCAGAAGCCCGCCCCAGCAAAGGGCCGGATTCACAAAGGCGCAGATGCTGGAGCGCGTCCCGTCGTCGAAATAGTTCAGATAATACAGGATCGGGCGGATATCCAGGATCCACTGATACCAGCGGGAAGAATAGGGGTGCTCAGCCACCACGCCCACATGATAGTTGAACATGAAGCTCTGGTTGTCCAGCACGATTCTGGTATACTCCCGGCTGAACAGCCGCGCCCCCTCCGCCTGTCCATAAGGGATGTACGCAAGATAGTAGATCAGCGCGGGGACCAGCACAAAAAACAGGACGCAGAACAGGCTGTTGCGCAGGAAGGCAGCGAGCAGACCCGGTTTTTTATGGTCCGCGGCACGCAGCAGCCAGTGTCCGGCCCAGAGGACGGCCAGGCCCGCGCCGGCGTAGATACAGGTCCACTTGCTGGCGGCGCCCAGACCGAAAAAGACGCCGGACAGGGCCAGGGCGCGCAGACTCCCCTCCCGCAGATACAGGTACATGAACAGATACATCAACAGAATGAAGAACACTGCGTAAGTGTCGATGGTGGCGATGCGGGTCTGGGTATAATGCATAAAGTCTGTGGCCAGCAGTCCGGTTCCGAGAACCGGGATCGCCGTGCCGCCGAACAGCTTTTTCAGCAGCACGTACAGCACCGGCAGCATCAGTACGCCGAAGAGCGCGCCCATGAAGCGCCAGCCAAAAGGCGTCATGCCGAAGAGCGAAACGCCCAGGGAAATGATCAGCTTGCCCAGGGGTGGGTGGGAGATCTCGTAGGGCCAGATGCCGTGCAGATGCTCCCAGGCGGTACGGGCGTGATAGATCTCATCGAAGTAGGTGGAGTTCATAAAGCTCTGCTCGGCGGGGGCCGTGTCCTGCTCGTCGCACAGCGCCGGGATCGAGGACGTCGCCGGGATCGCGCGGCCTTCTCCATCCAGCAGCACCACTTCCCCCATCCACGGCTCGCCGGAGGTGCAGCTCAGGCGCACAAAGCGGGGCCGCAGCTCCGTTTCCGGTATCAGCTCCGCCCACTTGAGCACCTCGATATGTCCCTGGTCAAAGGTCATGACCTGGGTATAGGTCTCCCCGTCCTCGGAGTATTCGAGGGTATAGCCGCCCATCCCCACGCCGGGGAACAGCAGGATCCGCTCAGGGGCTTCGTCGCCCTGCAGCCGAAACACCGCGCTCTCTCCCGCCATGGAGGCATAGGTCTCCGGGCCGCTGGTGTCGCCCAGCTGCCAGAAGGCCGCCGCGGCATAGGCCGCCATGATCAGCAGCAGCGCCGCCCAGTCCCGCCGGGAAAAGCGCCGCCTGCCCGCATCCGGCCGCGCGCGCTTCTCCGCCGGCGCGTCCAGCGGCAGGGTACACACATGCAGAGCCGGCAGTGCAGAGAAGAACAGGATGAGCAGCAGCGCCGAGGCGATGGGCAGCGCGTATTTGATGATAAACATAGGCAGTTCTCACAAAAAAGCGGGGCGGTGCATACCGCCCCGCTTTTTCCATCTCACTTCAAAATCGAATGCAGTTCCTTTACCGAAGGCAGCACGTAGTCGGGCTTGCGCTCGGCGGCGTCCACCATGGCCTGGTCGGTCTCGCCGGAAAGCACCAGCACGGACACGGCCCCGGCGTTCTGGGCCACAGCGATATCGGTATAGAGCCTATCCCCCACCGCGCAGATCTTCTCGTTGGGGATCCCGGTCATCCTGGAGATCACGTCCACCATGCTGCGGTTGGGCTTGCCGATGTAGTTGGGCTTCACGCCGCTGGAGGCGGTGAGCAGGGCGCAGATGCTGCCGCAGTCGGGCAGAACCTCGTCGCCCGGCATGGGGCAGACCCAGTCGGGATTGGCCGCGATGAACACGGCGCCCCGGCGCAGGAAGTGACAGGCCCGCTCCAGCTTCTCATAGACCAGCTCCGTGTCGAAGCCCTGGACCACCACGTCCACCGTGTCCGCCTCCGTATGGCCGTTTTCGTCATTGACCAGGCGGACGCCGTAGCTCTGCAGCTCCCGGTAAAAGGCCCTGGTCCCGGCCAGGTATACGCTGGCCCCGGGGTGGTTCTGGTTCAAATACTGGCCGGTAGCCATACCGGAGGTGAAGACGTTCTCCGCCTCGCAGGGAAAACCCAGCCGCCGCAGGCGGGTGATGTAATCGACGCCCGCCCGGGAAGAATTGTTGGTCAGATAGATATATCGTTTCCCCAGGTTCGGCAGGTCTTCCATCAGCGCGATGGCGCCGTCGTAGACCTCATCCCCCAGGTAAAGCGTGCCGTCCATGTCGAACAGGAACAGCTCACAGTTTCGCAGCTTCGTATACTCGCTCATGGCTTCGTATCAGTCCTCCTGACCCCAGAGCAGGGCGCACTTGACAGCCTTGTTCCAGCCATGGAGCAGCTGTTTGCGCTTTGCCTCGTCCATCTCGGCTGTAAAGACCCTGTCCACCGACCAGTTGCTCTTCACGTCGTTCAGGTCCTCCCAGTAGCCCACGGCCAGGCCCGCCAGATAGGCGGCGCCCAGGGCGGTGGTCTCAATGCAGCGGGGGCGGTACACGTCGCTGCCGATCAGATCGGACTGGAACTGCATGAGGAAATCGTTGGCGCAGGCGCCGCCGTCCACCTTCAGCTCCGCGATGGGGATGCCGGAGTCCCGCTCCATGGCCCGCACGATATCGTGGGTCTGATAGGCCAGGGATTCCAGGGTCGCCCGGACCAGATGGGCCCGGCTGAAGCCGCGGGTCACGCCCACGATGGCGCCCCGGGCGCGCTGATTCCAATAGGGAGCGCCCAGGCCCGTGAATGCCGGGACCACATAGGCCCCCGCGGTATCGGGCACCTTCTCGGCGTATTGCTGACTCTCCCTGGCGGAAGCAAGGATGCCCAACTCGTCCCGCAGCCACTGGATGGCCGCGCCGGCCACGAAGATGCTGCCCTCCAGGGCATACTGCACCTTGTCGCCGGTGGAGGCGGCAATGGTGGTCACCAGACCGTTTTGGCTCTGCACCGGGGTCTCGCCGGTGTTCATCAGCAAAAAGCAGCCGGTGCCGTAGGTGTTCTTCATGGTGCCGGGCTCAAAGCAGCATTGGCCGAACAGGGCGCATTGCTGGTCTCCCGCGGCGCCCGCGATGGGGATCTCCCCGCCCACGATCTCAAAGTCCGTCTTGCCGTAGACGCAGGAGCTGGGCTTCACCTCGGGCAGGAGGCTGGCCGGGATCTCCAGCAGCCGCAGCAGCTCCTCGTCCCACTTCAGCTCATGGATGTTGTAGAGCATAGTGCGGCTGGCGTTGGTATAGTCGGTGACATGTACACGGCCTCCGGTCAGCTTCCAGATCAGCCAGCTGTCGATGGTGCCGAACAGCAGTTTGCCCGCCTCGGCCCGCCGCCGGGCGCCGGGCACATTGTCCAGCAGCCACTTGATTTTGGAGCCGGAGAAATAGGCGTCAGGCACCAGGCCGGTCTTCTGCCGGATCAGCTCCCCGTGGCCCTCGGCCACCAGCTTGTCGATAATGTCGCTGGTGCGGCGGCACTGCCAGACGATGGCGTTGGCGATGGGCTCGCCGGTCTCCTTGTCCCAGACCACCGTGGTCTCCCGCTGGTTGGTGATGCCGATGGCGGCGATGTCCTGGGCGGTCACGCCCAGCTTGGACGCTGCGGCCCGGGCCACCTCCAGGGTGGTGTCCCAGATCTCGACGGCGTCATGCTCCACCCAGCCGGGCTGTGGGTAGATCTGCCGGAATTCCTTATTCACCGCGGCACAGATGTTGCCGGATTTATCGAACAGTATGCAGCGGGAACTGGTGGTGCCCTGGTCCAGGGCCATGATGTACTTCATGTCAACTTTCCTTTCTGCAGTTATATAGTTATATTTTACCGCCGCCCGGTGGAAAATGCAACTTTATTATGCCTGCCGCGCCGCGCCCGCCGGGTCGGATGACCGGATCCGGGAAAAAC
Source organism: Oscillospiraceae bacterium (assembly GCA_902778275.1). Classification (GTDB taxonomy): domain Bacteria; phylum Bacillota; class Clostridia; order Oscillospirales; family Oscillospiraceae; genus Limivicinus. The sequence continues at coordinate 62,384 of CACYXE010000003.1, read as the reverse complement.
TTTCTTAAGATTCCTTAAATTAGGTTGACAATTGTAGTCTCTTGTGCTATACAAGGTTCAGACGACGTTCGTAGTCTCGTCCTTGCAAGGGAAGGAGTCATCCCATGGAAAACTTATCTGAAAAAATCAGCGATTCCGAGTTGGAGGTCATGCGGGTCCTGTGGGAGGCGGGGGACGCCCTGCCCGTCACGGAGATCCGTCAGGCCCTGCAGGAGCGCAAGGGCTGGGAGGCCACCACGGTCAAGACCCTGATCCAGCGGCTGCTGGGCAAGGGCGCCGTCTCCCAGGAAAAGCGCAAGGTGTTCTATTACAGCCCCCTGGTATCTGAACAGGAATACAACGACTGGGCCGCAAACGACCTGGTTCGCCGCCTGTTCCGGGGCAGCGCCAAGGAGCTGGTGGTCACGCTGGTCAAGTCCGAGGGGCTGAGCGCCCAGGACATCGACGAACTGCGGGCTCTGTTCAAGGTGGAGGAATAAGCGATGAACGGCTTTTTGTTGATGCTGCTGTCCCTCTCCCTGGGCGGCAGCGCCCTGGCGCTGCTGCTGGTGCTGCTGCGGCGTCTGCTGGGCAGCCGTCTCCCCAGCGCGTTCTACTATTACGCCTGGCTGGTGGTGCTGCTGCGCTTTGTGCTGCCGCTGCCCGGCCTCCTGCCGTCGCTGCCCGACAGCCAGGCCGCGCCCGTCCCGGCGCTCCCGTCTGTGGTGAGCGCGACCGATGCGGCGCCCCGCCCCTGGCAAGGGGGCATACCGGAAATCGGGGCGCCTGCGGAGAATGCCTCTCCGCAGACGGCGCCGGAAGCAGAGCGCACGGGAAGCGCCTCCGCCAGCAGCGGCCGCTATGCCCTGCATCCGGCGGAGCTGCTGCGTAATACCGGGAAGCTGCTGAAGGAGCCGGGCTTCTGGCTGCGGCTCTGGGGCGTGGGCGTCGCGGGCAGCGCCGCCTATTTCCTCCTGGGTTATCTGCGTTTTCGCCGGGAGCTGAAGCGCAGCCTGCGGCCTCCCCTGCCCTCGGATCTGGAGATCTATGCCCGGATCCCCGAGGGCAGCCGTCCCCGGCTCTGCCGCAGCCGGGCCGTCACCACGCCCATGCTGGTGGGTCTGTTCCGGCCCATCCTGGTGCTGCCGGACCGGACCTACAGCCCGGAGATGCTGCGGGGCATCCTGCGGCACGAGCTGACCCACTACCGTCGGGGCGACATCGCCTACAAGTGGTTCGCCGTGCTGGTGACGGTGCTCCACTGGTTCAATCCCATCACCCGGCTTTTCCGCACGGAACTGGATCGGGCCTGTGAGCTGGCCTGCGACGAGAAGCTGCTGCGGAGCATGGACGCCGCCCAGAAACAGTCCTATGGCGAACTGCTCATCACCCTGGCGGCGGAGCGAAGCCTGCCCCACAGTGTGGTGGCCACCAGCTTCGCCATCGAAAAACGAAATTTGAAAGAAAGGTTGGTACAGATCATGACATACAAGAAGAGAGGCCGGGCCAGTCTTGCGCTGGTGCTGGCAGTCCTGCTGCTGCTCACCGGCTGCGCCGGGGCTCTGGGCCCGGGCGGCAGCGAAGCGGCAAGTGCCCCAGCGGCTGAGGATGCAGTGTCCACCGCGGCGCCCGCCGCGGACCAGACCGTCCCGCCCACGCCGGAGCCCACAGCCCGGCCCGCCGCGCAGGTCGATTGGGACCAGGTCACGGCGGAGGCTCAGTACAGCAACTCTGTCACCGTGAAGACAGTGGACGAGTTTCTGGCGGCCATCGCCCCCAACACCCAGATCCTCCTGGAGCCGGGTGTCTATGACCTGAGCACCGCCTCCGACTACGGCAAGCCCAAGGACAGCGGCTACTACACCTGGGAAGAGGTCTATGACGGCTACCAGCTGGTGATCCGCGACGTGACGGATCTGGCCATCCTGGGCGGCGGCGCCGAGGATGTGACCATCGCGGCGGTGCCCCGCTACGCCAATGTCCTGGCCTATCGCAACTGCATCCATCCCCTGGTGATGATGCTCACCGCCGGCCACACCCAGGAGCCGGGTGCCTGCTCCGGCGGCGTGCTGGACTTTGAAAGCTGCCAGGCCCCCTATGTTCTCAGCTGCGGGCTCTACGGCTGCGGCATCCTGGGCGTCAACGCCGGCAACTGCAAGCAGGTCACCGTACGGGATACGGAGATCTACGACTGCAGCATGGGCGCGGTCTGGGCGGAGTCCTGCTTCGACGTGCGCGTGGAAAACTGCGTGGTCCGCGACTGCGGCGTGAAGGATTCCGACTTCTCCTATGTGCTGTTCATGCCCCAGTCCTGCACCGGCTTCGCTTTGGTGAACACCCAGGTCACCGGGAACAAGACGATGAACCTGCTGGACAGCCGCTACTCCCAGTCCGTCGCGCTGCTGGGCTGCAGCTTTGCAAACAACACCGTCACCAACTACGCCTTCTCCATTGCCGGCGCTGTCCCGCTGGTGGAAGGCTGCGCCTTCACCGGCAACCGGATGAGCAGCTATTACGATCCCGAGAATTACACCGGTTACGCAGTAGACCGGGAGGGCAACGATCTGATCAGCTTCGATCTGGATCGGATGCAGCAGAAGGACGCCGTCTATGAGGGTCCCCAGATCAAGGAGCCCACCAGCGTCAGCGGCACTCCGGCGGCGGACGGCGTCACCACCGAATACCACGTGAGTACCGTGGACGAGTTCCTGGCCGCCATCGGCCCGGACGCCACCATTTACATAGACGCGGACTATCTGGATCTGTCCACCGCTTCCAACTACGGCTCCTACGGCAGTCAGTACTACTATTGGGAAGCCCAATACGACGGTCCCAGCCTGGTGATCTCCGGTGTTTCCAACCTCCGCATCGTGGGTCAGGGCAAGGGCAAGACCGAGATCGTGGCGATTCCCCGCTACGCGGACGTGCTGCGCTTCATCAGCGGCGAGAACATCTCCCTCGAGGGCCTCACCCTGGGCCATACCGAGACCGGCGAGTGCGCAGGCGACGTGCTGGGCTTTATGAATGTGACCAACCTCGCCATCCGGGATTGCGGCCTTTACGGCTGCGGCGTATGGGGTATCCGGGCGGACGTCTGCTACAACATAGATGTGGAGAATACGGAGATCTACTCCTGCTCCGCCGGCGCCTTCATCATGTTCCAGTGCGAGAACGTGATCATGTCCGGCATGGATATCCACGACATGCCTTCGGCGGAGACCGCCTTCCTCAACGACTGCGACGACTTCATCTATGAGGGCAAGTATCTGGGCGGCGGCAGCCACAAGCTGTAAGTTAGTTTTTAGTTTATAGTTTTTAGTTTTTAGAAAGACAGAGGGTGTGATTGTTCACACCCTCTGTCTCTTTTTAAAACTCCATGGTCTGCGGTTCAAACCCCGGATCGTGGCTGCATAACACCGCGGCGCAGGTCGGATCCTCCGCCAGCCCGGCGATCCACTGTAAGGATTTGCGCTGCCACTCCCGCCCGAAGCCGAAGCCCGGCGGTACCAGTTCCCGCCAGTTCCGGGGCGAAAAGGCCGCATCCGCCGCCAGCAGAATGAACTTCCCGCTGCCGCTGCGCAGCAGGATGGCCGCCTGCCCGTCGGTGTGGCCCGGCACATTCACCATCTGCACCGTCTCATCCCCGAACAGGTCGATGGCCCAACGGTTGGGGCCCAGGGGGGACCCCCGGTAAAAGCGCCGCTCGATGGGCTGGTCCTGCCACAGGCTCACGGGCTGCCGGGTCTTGTACACCGTGCGGCAGCTCCAGAAATATTCATCCTCCGGCAGGATGATGTGCTTTGCCCCGGCTACATGCCGCAGTCCCGCCACATGATCCGGATCCAGATGGGTCAGCAGTACAGCTTCCAGATCCGCGGGCCGGATCCCCCGCCGTTCCAGTTGCTCGTGGACCGCCATCCCCTCCGGCAGCCAGGGCCGGTAAAAGGCCGCCAGATGGGGCGGCAGGAGTCTGGAGACCGCTTTGGCGTCGTACACCCCCGCGGGGCTCAGGTCCCGGCACCAGCCGGTGTCCACCAGCAGCAGTCCCTTGGGATGTTCTACCAGGTAGGCGCAGACCGGCAGGATCACCCGGTCCCGGTCCGCCGCCAGCATTTGACGCGCCGCGGCGGAAACGCCGGAGCGCGACCCGTACGGCACGTCCCGCGCCACCCGGATATACCCGCATCGGAGAATGTGCAGCTTCAAACGATCCCCTCCTCTTGGGCAACAATTTATCATTTTTTATGGGAGCGGTCAACATGCTTTCCCCGCCGGGCATTGACGAAAACGGATCCATCTGCTAAACTGCAGACACATACAAGTGCATCCGACTGAGCAGGCCGGAGCCCTCGGGCTCGGAGCCGGGTCACGCGAGTGACAGTGGTGTAAACACCTACGGGACAGTGAAAGGGAAAGCTGGCCCGTAGTTTTTTGTGTCTTCGCAGCTTTTTGCGCATAGAATGGAAAAATCTATTGATCACCCAGGGGGGCAGCGCAATGAAAAAGGAAAACGTAAGTCCGGCCGTCACGGCCGATCCGGACGAATTTGAATCCGTCGCCGTAAGGATCTCTCTGCTGAGCATCGTGGGCAATCTGCTCTTGTCCCTCTTCAAGCTGCTGGCCGGTATCCTGGCCCACTCCGGGGCCATGATCAGCGACGCTGTCCACTCGGCCTCCGACGTGTTCAGCAGCTTCATCGTCATCATCGGCGTAAAGATCGCCGCCCGGGACGCTGACCGGGACCACCCCTACGGGCACGAGCGCTTTGAGTGCGTGGCCGCCATCGTGCTCTCCGTGGTGCTGCTGGTCACTGGCCTGTTCATCGGCTACAACGCCTCCGGCAAGATCACCGGCGCCTCAACGGAACCCGCGGTGATCCCCGGGGTGCTGGCCCTGGTAGCCGCTGTCGTTTCCATCGTCTGCAAGGAGGCCATGTTCTGGTACACCCGGCATCACGCCCGCCGCATCCGCTCCGAGGCGCTGATGGCGGAGGCCTGGCACCACCGCAGCGACGCGCTGTCTTCGGTAGGCGCGCTCTTGGGCATTCTGGGCGCCCGGATGGGCTATCCGGTGCTGGATCCGGTGGCCAGCCTGGTCATCTGCGTATTCATCGCCAAGGCCGCCTATGACATCTTCCGGGCCGCCGTCGACAAGATGGTGGACCGCTCCTGCAGCGAGGAGACCGAGCAGGCCCTGTGCCGCTGCGCCGAAAGCCAGGACGGCGTCCTGGCCGTGGACCTGCTGCAGACCCGGGTCTTCGGCAACCGCATCTATGTGGATATCGAGATCGCCGCGGACGGGGAATTGACGCTCCGCGCCGCCCATGAGATCGCCGAGCAGGTCCACAGCGCCATCGAGCAGGGCTTCCCGGACGTGAAGCATATCATGGTGCACGTCAATCCCTACGAGCCGCCGGCAGAGGATTGAAAAGGAACAGATTGCCGCGGGCCGCAAGCGGCCCTCGCAATGACAGATTCAGATATCCGCAAAAAACTCGGGCCGCCCCGGATGGGGCGGCCCTTTGTGCTTGCTGATGTTGTTTACTGCTGGGACATCCTGCGGATCTCGATCTTCTGACGGCGCGCGGCCTCGAACTCCGGCAGCACCTTCGGGCGATCGAAGTAATCGATGCTCTCGGTGAAGCTGCGCTTGCGCAGGTGGATGGCGTCGAACTTGCAGCGGGTGGTGCACACGCCGCAGCCCAGGCACTTGTTGGGATCCACGAAGGAGGCGCCGCAGCCCAGGCAGCGGGCGGTCTCTTTCTTCAGCTGCTCCTCTGTGAAGGTCAGCCGGTCGTCCTTGAAGGTGCAGGCCTTGTCCGCGGCCTTGCCGGGCACCTGGCGGGCGGAGGCGTCGCAGTCCCGCTTAACGGTGTCAAAGTCCACATTGTCCTTGTCAAAGGCGTGGTAGCTCAGCCGGTCGCGGCCGATGACCAGGCTCTGGCCCGGATGCACATAGCGGTGGATGGAGATGGCGCCCTGCTTGCCCTGGGCGATGGCGTCGATGGCAAACTTGGGTCCGGTGAAGGCGTCGCCGCCCACGAAGATATCCTCCTGCGCGGTCTGATAGGTGAAGCCGTCGGCCTGGACACGGCCCTTCTCGTCCAGCTTCAGCTCGCCCAGGTCCAGTCCGCCCAGGTCGATCCGCTGGCCGATGGCCGCCAGGATGGCGTCGCACTTGACCTTCTTGTCGCCCTCGCAGACCAGGGCGGCCACCTTGCCGTTCTTGCCCTCGATCTCCACGGGCTTATGCTCGAACAGGAACTTCACGCCCTCTTCCCTGGCCTCGGCCACCTCGGCGGGATCGGCGGGCATGTCGCTCTCTTTGCGGCGGTAGGCCACCGTCACGTCGGCGCCCAGCCGGACAGCCGCCCGGGCCACGTCCATGGCCACGTTGCCGCCGCCGACCACGACCACCTTCTTGCCGATGGCGGGCTTGGCGCCGCCGTTGACCTCCCGCAGGAAGTCAATGCCGCCCCAGACGCCCTTCAGATCCTCGCCGGGGATGCCCAGGGAGGCGGACTTCTGGGCGCCCACGCCCAGATAGAAGGCGTCAAAGCCCTCGTCGCGCAGCTGCTGGATGGTCACGTCCCTGCCGACCTCCACGCCGCAGCGGAAGACCACGCCCAGCTCCTTGAGCACGTCGATCTCCGCGTCCAGCACGGTCTTCTCCAGCCGGAAGGAGGGGATGCCGTAGCGCAGCATGCCGCCGGGCAGCTCGTTCTTCTCGAACACGGTGACCTTGTAGTTGTCCGCCGCCAGGAAGTAGGCGCAGCTGAGGCCAGCGGGACCGGCGCCGATGACGGCGATCTTCTTGTCGCTGTAGTCGTAGAGCTTCTTGGGGACGAAACGGGTGTCGCGGCTCAGCTCCTTATCGGCGATGAACTTCTTCACCTCGTCGATGGCCACGGCCTGGTCGATGGCGCCGCGGGTACACTCGTCCTCACACCGGCGGTTGCAGACGCGGCCGCAGACCGCGGGCAGGGGATTCTCTTTCTTGATCAGCTCCAGGGCCTCCAGATACCGGCCCTGGGCCGCCAGCTTCAGGTAGCCCTGAACGGCGATGTGCGCGGGACATGCGGTCTTGCAGGGCGCGGTGCCCTCGGGGGCGATGTACTCCCGGTTGGTGCGGTGCTCCACATTCCAGTGCTCCGGCGTCCATTCGATGTCGTCGGGCAGCTCCTTGTGAGGATGCTCAATGGGGGTCTTGGCGCAGAGCTTCTGACCCATCTGGATGGCGTTATTGGCGCAGCGGTCGGTGCACTGGCCGCAGGCCACGCACTTGGCCTGGTCGATCTCCGCCACATAGTTGCTTCTGGAGGTGTCGGGGGTGTTGTAGTACTGGGACACGCCCAGGGCCAGGCAGCTCTCGGGCATGCAGTTGCAGATGGCGAAGGTCTCCCCCTGGTGCAGGGTGGTGATCTGATGCACGCAGCCGCGCTCGTCGCACTTCTTGATCAGCTCCTTGGCCTCGGCCACGGACACGGGGCGGCCCTTGCCGGTGCGGTTGAACATGTCTCCCACGTGGCCCATGAAGATGCACAGGCCCTCGTCCAGGTCGCCGCTGCCCTCGCCCATCATGCGGCGCACACGGCGGCATTGACACGGCGTGATGCTCAGATGACCCTCGTTGTCCTCGATGTATTTGTTGCAGCTCTCGTTGTCGATCTGCTTGGCGTCGGCGGGGATGGCGCTCTCGATGGGGATGACGCGCATGATGCCGGCGCCCATGGGCGTGTTGGGCGCGTGCTCGACCTGACTGGTGGTGGCATGCTGATGGAAGGCATAGGCGATCTCGGGGTGGGCGATGCAGAACTTCTCATTGATCAGCAAAAACTCGAAAATGCCGGGGGTGTAGGGCGGCAGCAGATAGATCTCCAGCCCCACCTTCGGCACCACCACCTGCACCACCAGGCCGATATCGGTAATCTCATGCAGGACCTCCCGAGTCCGCTTGACGGACATCTTGGCCTTGCGGGCGATCAGCGGTACGAAAGACGGCTTCATGCTGGTCAGGGCCAGCATGACGGCGATCTGCTCGTCGGTGATCCACTGCTCGAAGACCTTGTACTCCGCACAGTCCGGCGTGATCTTGTAGTGACCGTCGTTGATCTTCTCGCACAGCTGGATCAGGTTTTGTCTCACTTCCAAAGAAACCCCTCCTTGTGTCTCTTACGATTCTTGTGACAGCTTGTACAGCCGTTTCTGATTATAGTTTATTCGTCGACAAAGAAAAAGTCAATGGCGCTTTTCCTGACACTTTCCCGCCTCTTTCTTTACAAAAAGGCTTTCCATGAGGGGGAGGCTTATGGTATAGTTTGGATGGTACAAAGTTTTGAATGAAACGGGCCCGCGCTTACCGGGCCCTGCATGATATCGGAGGGAACAGCATGAAAATCCTATTCAAGAACGGCACGATCCTGGACGGCAGCGGCAACCCGCCCTGTACGGGAGATGTGCTCATCGAGGACGACCGCATCCTGCAGGTGGGCGGCGTCATCGGCGAGGCGGCGGACAAGGTGGTGGACCTCAGCGGCTGTCAGATCTGCCCCGGATTGATCGACGCCCATTCCCACAACGACTTTTTCTACGACCGGGACGACGCGGAGAAGTACTACGTGCCCTTCATCCGGCAGGGCATCACCACCCAGATCACCGGCAACTGCAGCTTCTCCCCCTTCGGCATGGCGGCGGAAACCCCTTACCGGGACAAGCTGGGCGGGGGGCTGTTCGACGTATACCACCCGGGCAGCTTCGCGGACTTCAAGCGCCGGGCGGAGGGCAGGCTCTATGTGAACCTGGTCCCGCTGATCGGCCAGGGCTCCGTGCGCGCGGGGCTGACCGGCTACGACCCCACGCCCCTGACCACGGCGCAGATTGAACAGGAACTCAGCTATGTGCGGGAGGCCATGGAGGGCGGCGCTTTCGGCGGCTCCTTCGGCTTCATGTACGAGCCAAGCCGCTACGCCAAGGAGGATGAGATCCTGGCCTTCGCCAAAGAGATCGCCAAATACGACGGCATCATCACCATCCATCCCCGGGCCTGCTCCATCGTCAGCGCGGACTATCCCCTGCTGACCAAGAAATCCCACCTGGAGCTGGGGCTGGACGAGGCGGTGGACATCATGCGGAAGTCCGGCTGCCGCCTGGAGTACAGCCACCTGATCTTCACCGGCGCACGCAGCTGGAAGCTATTGGACAAGATGCTGGCCGTCTTCTACCGGGAGCGACAGAAAGGCGCTCAGATGGCCTACGACAACTACGCCTTCCACTACGGCGCCTCGGTCATCACAGTGGTCTTCCCCGAGTGGTACGCCCAGTTGAGCAAGGAGGAGGCCGCCAGGCCCATCAACCGCTTCAAGCTGCAGCTGACCATCCTCATGTACCGGAAGGTGCTGGGCATCGACTGGGAGGACATGGTGGTGGCCTACATCTCCGACGAGCACCCGGAGTATGAGGGCAAGACCATCCCCCAGGCCGCCGCGGAGGAGGGCCTGTCGGAGCTGGATATGTATCTGAAGCTGGTGGAGCTGTCCGACCGGAAGGGCAGCATCTACCTGGGCAAATACTACAACGACGAGATCGTGCGCCGTCTGATGGAGGACGAGCTGTCCGTCTTCATGACCGACGCCTGGGTGGAGGAAAAGGGCCTGCAGAACATCGCGGCCTTCCAGACCTTCCCCCAGTTCTTCCTGCTGGCCAGGCGCTACGGCATCCCGGCGGAGAAGATCGTGCGCAAGATGACCGGCGCCACGGCGGACCGCTTCGGCATCCCGGAGCGGGGCTACCTGAAGCCGGGCTATAAGGCGGATCTGACCGTCATCGATCCCAACAAGCTCTCCGTGGACGAGTCCAGGCCCGACGCCGTCCCCGGCGGCATCGTGCATGTCTACGTCAACGGCCGGGCCGTGCTGGAGGACGGCGTCTACCTGGGCGGCACCGCCGGACAGGTGGTGCTGAAAGCACGATGAAGCGGCTGCTGTGTCTGGGGGATTCCAACACCTACGGCTATGATCCCCGCTCCTATCTGGGCTCCCGTTACCCCAAGGACCTGCGCTGGACCGGCCTGCTGGAGCAGGGCGGCCGGACGGTGTTCAACTTCGGGCAGAACGGCCTGACCATCCCCGGGGAATATACCTTTCCCGCTCTGCGCCAGCTCCTGCGGGAAAAGCTGCCCCTGGATCTGGTCACGGTGATGCTGGGCAGCAACGACCTGCTGCTGGGTGCCTCCGTGCCGGATACGGCGGCGCGGATGGAGGCCCTGCTGCGCTTCCTGCTGCAGGCGGCCGACGGCGCGGCGCTGCTCCTGATCGCGCCGCCCCTCATGGAGCTGGGCGAGTGGGTCCCCAACGAGAGCTACATCCGCGCCTCGGAAAAGCTGCGGGACGCCTATCGGGACCTGGCGCAGAAGCTGGCCATCCCCTTTGCCGACGCGGGCGAGTGGGGCGTGGAGCTCTGCTATGACGGGGTGCACTTCTCCCCCGCCGGGCACCGGGCCTTCGCCCAGGGGCTGGAGGCTTTCCTGGCGGAGCTGTACGAATGAAAAAACGATAGCAAGCGGAACGATCCGGCAGCCGACAGCTCGGCTTGCCGGATCGTTCTTTCGCTGCTGTTTCCCGCTTGCGTCCCGGAAAAGATTAGTATACAATAGAGGCAGGAGCTGGCCGCGGGCGACGCCTGCGGCGCTGAAACAAAACAACCAAGGCACCGACAGGAGGATGCATATGAACGAAAACGTCCGGAAGAGAAACGCCCTGCTGGCCCAGACCGTGATCAAGGGGCTCCAGTCCCGGAACATGACCGGCTACTATGCCGAGACCAGAGAAGACGCTCTGGCCCTGGCCCTCTCCCTGATCCCCGAGGGCAGCACCGCCACCATGGGCGGCGGCATGAGCGTACACGAGATCGGCCTGGTAAAGGCGCTGAAGGAGGGCAATTACAACTTCATCGATCGGGATGAGATGGAGGACAAGCGGGCCGCCATGCTGGCCGCCTATGACGCGGACTTCTTCCTGGCCAGCGCCAACGCCATCACCCAGGACGGTGTGATCGTGAACATCGACGGCAACGCCAACCGGGTCTCCGCCATCGCCAACGGCCCCAAAAAGGTGCTGTTCATCGTGGGCATGAACAAAGTCTGCAGCGACGTGGACGGCGCCATGAAGCGGGCACGGAACGTGGCAGCCACCACCAACGCCCAGCGCTTCGGCCTGTCCACCCCCTGCGCCAAGACCGGCACCTGCATGAACTGCAAATCCCCGGACACCATCTGCTGCCAGTTCCTGATCACCCGCTTCTCCCGGCACACGGACCGGATCCATGTGATCCTGGTCAACGACAACCTGGGCTTCTGACGCCCAGTCCTACCCTACAGCCAACAGAAAGGAAACCCCATGAAGAAAACCGCGCTTATCCTGACCGAGGGCTTTGAAGAAGTCGAAGCCCTGACCACCGTCGACCTTCTGCGCCGGGCGCAGATCGTCTGCGACACCGTGTCCCTGGAGGACACGGAGACCGTACGCGGCAGCCACGGCATCACCGTGCAGGTGGACGCCGCTCTCACCGGCACCGATTTTGACAGCTACGACGGGATCATCCTGCCCGGCGGCCCGGGCCATGTGCGCCTGGCCGAGTCCGGGGCGCTGCTCGCCCTGCTCAAAAAGTTCTATGCGGAGGGCAAGCTGACCGCCGCCATCTGCGCCGCTCCCACCGTGCTGGCCAAGGCCGGCTTGCTGGAGGGCAAAAAGGCCGTGTGCTATCCCGGCATGGAGGGTCAGCTGGACGGCGCCGACGCCGGAGAGGAGCCCGTGGCCGTGGACGGCACCGTGATCACCAGCCGCGGCGTGGGCACCGCCATCCCCTTCGCCCTGGCCCTGATCGCCTATCTGAACGACGCCGTACAGGCCGACAGTCTGGCCGCCGAGATCGTCTACCGCTGACCTCTTTTCAAGCGCCCGGGTCTGTGTTATACTGTTTCTAAGCATCCAATACAAAATTACTTACTTGGAGGGTTGGATATGAAATTCTACAAATGCAAAGCCTGCGGGAGCATCCTCATTCTGGACGCCGGCGCCGACTGCTGCGGCGCTGAGTTGGAAGAGCTGATCCCCAACACCACCGACGCCGCCGGGGAGAAGCATGTGCCCGTCATCGCTGTGGACGGCGCCGTCGTCACCGTGACCGTGGGCGCTGTGGAGCATCCCATGCTGCCCGCCCACTTCATCCAGTGGATCGTTCTGGAGACCAGCGCCGGCTACCAGAAAAAGGTGCTGAAGCCCGAGACCAAGCCCTGCGCCCAGTTCGTCCTGGCCGAGGGCGAGACCGCTGTGGCCGCCTACGAGTTCTGCAACCTGCACGGCCTGTGGAAGGCTGAGGTCTGAACGAAAACACCTGCCGCGGGGATCGCGGCGAAACGAAAAGGGACTTTGGAGAAGCGCAAAGCGCCTCTCCGGGGTCCCAATTTTTTCCTTTACAGGCCTGTTCCGTCCCTATATAATAGAAGCAAGAAACGGAAAGGAGCTGCATCCATGGAACCTAAAACAAATCTGCCGCCCGCTTCCGGCGGCGTGTTGCTCCAGGGAAAGCGGGGCAAGCTACTGGGTCATTACTATCTCCCCGGCGGCGAATATCCCAAGCCCGTGGTGCTGATCTGCCACGGCATCCCCGGCAAGGAGCGCTTGTTTGACTTCGCCATCGCCCTGCGGGAGGCGGGCTTCTGCACCCTGTCCTTCCACTACAGCGGCAGCTGGGGCAGCGACGGGGACTACTCGGTCTCCCACTGCTTCGAGGACTGCCTGTCCGCTCTGGACTACATCCGGAAAAACGAAAACGGCTGGTTCGATCTGAAGAATGTTTTCATGGTCGGCCACAGCATGGGCGGCCTGATGACCGCGCGCACCGCCGCGCAAAACGATCTGGTCAAGGCCGGGGTCCTGCTGGCGCCCATGGACTTCAAGCCCGTGGTGGAGGAGACCCAGGGCCTGTGTGGGCCCCGGTACCGGGACTTTCTGGACGAGGCCTTTCTCTGGCTCAAGGGCGTGACGCGGGAGACCATGCGCCAGGACATGGCGGACAACGCCGCGGCCATGGATCTGTGCTCCTACGCGGAGGCTCTGGCGGACAAGCCCATCCTCACCGTGGCCGGGACCCTGGACGCTCTGCTGCCCCTGGACGAGCATGCGGGCAAGCTCAATGCCGCCATTGCCGCTTACGGCAAGGGCAAGCTGACTGCCAAGGTCTACGACACGGACCATCCCTTCAACATGTTCCGCCAGGAGATCCGGCAGGACGTGGTCGACTTCCTCCGGGAAAACGTGAACTGAGCAGAAAACCGCAAACAACGATACGAAGGCGCTGCCGGCTACGGCAGCGCCCTCTTGTTGTTATTCTCTTTTTACAGAAGTCCCCGGTCGGCGATCCCATAGCCGGCAAATTTGTTCTCTTTCTTAGCCATCGGCGGTCTCTCTTTCTGTGGGTATTTGTTCCTGTTCTTCCTCTCCGAACAGCTCCAGGAAGCTGTGCATCTCGCCTCTGGACTTGTAGCCGGGGAAGGTGTCCAGGTGCACGGCGTGGATGGCGTTGAAAATGCTCCGGTCGATGTTGGGGTTCGTCTGGCGCAGCTTGCGCACCAGGATCTTCATCTCCTTGCGCTTGCTGCCGCCGGGGTCGTTGTCGTCCAGGGTGCAGTTTTCCGTAAAGCGGCAGGCACACTGGATGAAATGCAGGTCGTTATACCGCAGCCAGGCCTTCACCGCGTCCTCATGGACGCAGTAGAGCGGGCGGATCAGGGTCATGCCCTCGAAATTGCGGCTGTGGAGCTTGGGCAGCATGGCCTGCAGCTGGGAGCCGTAGAACATGCTCATCAGCGTGGTCTCGATCACGTCGCTGAGGTGGTGGCCCAGGGCGATCTTGTTGCAGCCCAGCTCTTTGGCCTTGCTGTACAGGTAGCCCCGACGCATCCGCGCGCAGAGATAACAGGGCGAGCCGCCCACCGAGGCGGTGATATCGAAGATGTCGGTCTCAAAGATCGTGATGGGGATGTTCAGGAGTTTGGCGTTCTCCTCCACCATCCGGCGGTTTTCTTCATTATAGCCCGGGTCCATCACCAGAAAGACCAGCTCAAAGGGCACGTCGCTGTGCCGCTGGAGCATCTGCAGCAGCTTGGCCGTCAGGAACGAGTCCTTCCCGCCGGAAATGCAGGCGGCGATCTTGTCCCCCGCCTGGATCATCTCATACTGCTTGACGGCGGTGATGAAGGGCCGCCACAGGGTTTTGTGGAATTTTTTGTTGATGCTCTGCTCGATCTTCTGCCAGGGCTCCAGTTGGCGGCTCATCTGCGTCCCTCCCCCGTAAAGCCGGTCAGGTCTTTGACCACTTCGCCGGCGATGATCAGTCCCGCCACCGCGGGCACAAAGGCGTTGGAGCCGGGGATATCCCGCCGGTCGGTGCAGTGCCGCTGGGTGTCCGGCGGGCAGATGCAGTTGCTGCGGCAGCTGATGGACAGATCCTCCAGGGGCCGGATGGGCTTTTCCGGCGAGTAGACCACCTTCAAATGCTCGATCCCCCGGCGGCGGCACTCCCGCCGCATGACACGGGCCAGGGGGCAGCCCTGCGTCTCATACAGGTCCGCCACCCGGAACTGAGCGGCGTCCACCTTGTTGCCTGCGCCCATGGCGCTGATGATGGGTGTCCCCGCCGCCTGGGCCTGCTGGATCAGGGCCAGCTTCCCGGTGACGGTGTCGATGGCGTCCACCACGTAATCATATTGGGCAAAGTCGAATTGATCCCGGGTCTCCGGCAGATAGAAGGTCTTGTAAGTCCGGACCACGCACTTGGGATTGATGCTCTGGACCCGCTCCGCGGCCACGTCCACCTTGTACTGCCCCACGGTCTTGCGGGTGGCCAGGATCTGGCGGTTGATGTTGGTCAGGCAGACCTTGTCATCGTCGATCAGGTCCAGCTGCCCCACGCCCGAGCGGGCCAGTGCCTCCAGGGTATAGCCGCCCACGCCGCCGATGCCGAAGATGGCCACCCGGGCGGCGGACAGCTTCTCCATGGCGTCAGCGCCGTAGATCAGTTCTGTTCTCGAAAAGGAATTGAGCATGTGTGTTCTCCTGCTGCGTTTTTCTCTATCCTACCACCGGCGTCGCAAAAATCAAGTCTTTTTCCCTATTCATCAAGTGGGTAAGAGGGCTTTCAGTGAAGTCATGAAGGATGTGCTGCATAACACCTTCGCCGTTCTGTCATTCCGAGCCGGTGCGCACACCGGCGCGGGAATCCGTCTCTTTCACCGAGGGGATACGGATTGCCACAGCCCCTTTCGGGGCTTCGCAATGACGGAATCGGGGCACTTTGCAACGCGCCCCCAATATCACACGTTCTCGATCTGCCGCAGCAGCCGATCCTTGGTCTCCTCGTCAGCGAAGATGCCCCGCGCCGCGTTTTCCAGCAGGCCGCGCAGCTCCGCGTCAGTCAGGGAAAAGGTCTCCGCCATATGGCGCAGCTCCTCTCCCACCCAGGTGTGGGACACCGCCATGTTGTCAGAGTTGATGCTGACCTTGACCCCCGCGTCCAGCAGAGCGCGCAGGGGGACGCTCTCGTAGTCCGGGAAGAGTCCCGTGTGCAGGTTGCTGGTAGGGCACAGCTCCAGCAGCGCGCCGCTGTCCGCCAGCTGCCGCAGCAGCGCAGGGTCCTCCGCGGAGCGGACCCCGTGGCCGATCCGCTTTGCGCCGAAGCGCAGCGCCGCGCGCACACTCTCCGGCCCGGCGGCCTCCCCGGCATGGATGGTAAAGGGCACGCCCAATTCCGCTGCACAGGCGAACAGATCCTCATACTCCTCCGTGGGGAACAGCCCTTCCGCCCCGGCGATATCCAGGGCACAAACGCCCTTGCCCAAATACTTGCGGGCCAGGCGCACCGTCTCCCGGTTTTCTTCCTCATTGCCCTGTCCGCGCATGCAGCACAGGATCAGCCCGGTGGGCAGCTCCGACCGGGCGGCCCCGGCGATCACAGCCTGCACCGCCTGTTCCTGACTCAGGCCCTTCTGCCGGTGGGACTGGGGCGCAAAGCGCAGCTCCGCATAGAGAAGTCCCTTCTGCCGCAGCTCCTCCTTCACCCGGCAGGCGCACTCTGACAGCTGCCCGGCTGTTTGCAGAAAGGACAGCGGATACACGAATTTATCCAGATATTCCGACAGATCCCGGCAGCCCCTGCTGACCGAGAGCTTGCTGCGGATCTCCAGGTCAGTCTCCGTCAGCGGCTTCCCCGCCAGCTCTGCCAGAGCCCGCACGGTCTCCACCGACAGGGAGCCGTCCATATGCACATGCAGATCGATGCAGCAGGTTTGCAGCAGGCGCTCTTTTTCTTTCATGGTGTTCCTCCGCATGTATCAGATTCTTAGAGCATACACGATTTTTCTCCGATGCACAAGCCCAAAGCGCAGGTCGCGGGCTTGACTTTTTCTTTTTTTGTGGTATGATTTGTATAACAAAACATACTTTTAGGAGGGATCCTCATGGCAACACCGGAAGGAAAATACGCATGGACCGTCACCGTGGGTGAGAAGGGGCAGATCGTCATTCCCAAGCAGGCCCGGGAGGTCTTTGGCATCCGTCCAGGAGATACGCTGATCCTGCTGGGGGATGTGGACCGGGGTCTTGCCATCCCGCCGAAGGCCGCCTTCGCCCAATGGACGGCCCGGGTCTTTGAGGAGGGTAAGCATGACTGAGCCGATCCTGGAGGTCCGCAACCTGTGCAAGCGCTACCCGGGCTTTCAGCTGCAGGATGTGAGCTTCACCATTCCCCGCGGCTGCATCATGGGCTTCATCGGTCGAAACGGTGCCGGCAAAACCACCACGCTCAAGTCCATTCTGAATCTGGTCCATGCCGACAGCGGCGAGGTCCGCTACTTCGGCCTGGAGCTCCATGCCCATGAGCAGGAGATCAAGCAACGCATCGGCTATGCCGGCGGCGCCGTGGATTATTATAAGAAGAAACGGATCCGGGACATAGTCTCCGTCACCGGCGCGTTCTATGAAAACTGGGACACTGTGGCCTTCCGGAAAACCATGGAAGCCTTTGACCTGGACCAGAGCAAAACCCCGGCGCAGCTGTCCGAGGGCATGAAGGTCAAGCTGAATCTGGCCCTGGCGCTGTCTCACGGGGCAGAGCTCTTGATCCTGGACGAGCCCACCAGCGGCCTGGATCCTGTCTCCCGGGATGAGCTGCTGGATATCTTCACTGTACTGCGGGATCGGGGCGTTTCCATTCTCTTCTCCACTCACATCACCTCGGACCTGAACAAGTGCGCTGACCGGATCACCTATATCCGGCAAGGGAAGATCCTGGCCTCCGATTCCATGGAAGCCTATCTCGCCGCCTGCCGGGAGGCGGAGATCGGCGCGACTCTGGAAGAGATCATGCTCCACCATGAGAAGGAGGATTTCCGTGAAAAGCTTGGTTAAAAAGGAGTTGAAGCTGGCCACCTCGCCGCTGAGCTGGTTCTTTTTGCTGGCCGCTTTCATGACGCTGCTGCCCGGCTACCCCATTTTGATGGGCTGCTTTTTCGTCTGCCTGGGCCTGTTCCAATCCTTTCAGACCGCCCGGGAGTCCAACGACGTGCTATACACCGCGCTGCTCCCCATCCGCAAGGCCGATGCGGTAAAAGCCAAATACCTCCAGGTCTGCATTTTCCAGCTGTTGGCCTTTTTGCTGATGGCGCTGCTCACCGCCCTGCGGATGACAGTACTGTCCGGCTCGGTCGTCTATGCAAACAATGCCCTGATGAACGCAAACCCAGTCTTCCTGGCCTTTGCGCTTTTGCTCTTCACGCTGTTCAATGTGTTGTTTCTTGGCGGCTTCTTCAAAACCGCCTATAACATCGGCAAGCCCTTCGTGACTTTCATCGCCGCCAGTCTCGTCCTGATCGGCCTGGCGGAAACGCTGCACCACTTCCCTGCTCTCCGTTTTCTGCATAGCCCCGGCGGGGAGCGCATGGGCCTGCAGTGGACCGTCTTTCTGCTGGCGCTTATCGTCTATGTGCTCGTCACCTTATTTTCGGAAAAACAGTCCGAACGGCGCTTCGAGCAGATCGATCTGTGACCTTTGGAGGATACCATGACTGAGCCCAAGAAAAAACTGAATATCTTCTGGTTCTGCATCCCCGCCTTTGGGCATACCAACCCGACCATCGAGGTGGTGCGGATCCTGACGGAGCGGGGCCATCGGGTGCGCTATTACTCCTTTGCCCCCTTCCGGGACAAGATCGAGGCGGCCGGAGCGGAGTTTGTTCCCTGCGACGGCTTCCTGCCGCCCCTGGATGAGAAAGGCGAACAGCGGCTGCGCCGGGTCTCGACTACGGAGATGTCCGTGCTGTCCTTCGAGACCGTGGGCCGTATGGACGAAAGCCTGGCGCGGGATGTGGAGCGCTTCCGGCCGGACCTGATCGTGTCGGATTCGGCCTGCTTCTGGGGCAAGCTGACGGCGGAGAAATTCCATCTGCCCATGGTCTGCTCCACCACCACCTTCGCTTTCAACCAGTCTTCTTCCAAATACATGCACTACAGCGCCGCCGAGATGGCGGACATGATTCTGGGCCTGCCGAGGATGAACCGGGTCCTGCGCAAGCTGCGGCCCCTGGGCTATCATGTCAAGAGCGCCCTGGATATCGTACAGAACAAGAACGACACCAATACCATTGTCTATACCTCGGAGCGTTTTCAGCCCTGCGCTGAGACCTTTGATGCGGAGCATTACCGCTTTGTGGGTCCCTCTGTCAAGGCTGCGGAACCCGCCCGCGCGGAGAACGCAAGGCCGCTGGTCTACATCTCTCTGGGTACGGTCATCAACTCTCACCCGGAGTTTTACCGCAGCTGCATCGCCGCCCTGCGGGACGCGGAGGTAGCCGTGCTGATCTCCTGCGGCCAGGCCTTTGACGCCAGGAGCCTGGACCCCCTGCCGGACAATGTGCGGGTGGAGCCTACTGTAGATCAGATGGCGGTGCTGGCCAGGACGGATCTGTTCATCACCCACTGCGGGATGAACAGCGCCTCTGAGGGCCTGTATATGGGCGTGCCGGAGCTGCTCTTCCCCCTGACCGGGGAGCAGCAGGCCGTGGCCCGCCGGGTACAGGAGATGGGCGCGGGCCGCCTGCTGACAAAGGAGGCGGCCGCAGACCCCGCGCAGCTGCGCGCTGCGGTGCTGGAGCTGCTCTCTGATACCGAAGTCCGGGCCGCCGCGGAGGACATGCGGCGGGACTTCCTCGCCTGCGCCGGGCCGGCGGGCGCCGCGGATTTTATCGAGCAGGTCGGCGGCGGCTGAATCCTGTACAAAGCCAAACAGGCCGTGACGAAACCGTCACGGTCTGTTTTCTTATAAGCGAAACATGTTTAGCAAGGTCTTTCGACGCGGAAATCATTGATGTTTCGACCGGATTGTGTTATGCTTTTGTTTTAGTAACTGCGGAGTGTGAACGGTTTATGAGAATGCGCAAACGATCCAATCTGGCGCCCCGTATGGAGCGCTGCGCCGGGCTGCTGGTCACGCAGCCGGAGGCCCTGCGGGGCCGGTGGCTGGCGGAATTCCCCGGCATGGACAGGCTCTACGTGGAGCTGGGCTGCGGCAAGGGCCGCTTCACGGCGGACACGGCGGAGACCCTGGACCGCACCCTGCTGGTGGCGGTGGAGAAGGTGCCCGACGCCATGATCCTGGCCATGGAGCGGGTGCAGGCCCGGGGGATCGGCAACGTGCACTTTCTGGATATGGACGCGGAGATGCTGCCGGAGCTGTTCGCCCCCGGCGAGGCGGAGCGGATCTACATCAATTTCTGCGATCCCTGGCCCAAGAGCCGGGACGCCAAGCTGCGCCTGACCGCGCCCTCCTTCCTGCGCCTGTACGCGGACGTTCTGGCCGAGGGCGGGCAGATCCACTTCAAGACCGACAACACCCCGCTGTTTGACTGGTCCGTTCAGCAATTTGAAGCCGAGGGCTGGGCCCTGTCGGAAGTCACCCACGACCTGCACGCCAACGGTCCTGTGGGTGTGATGACCGACTACGAGGCCAAGTTCACCGCCGAGGGCATGAAGATCAACCGCCTGGTGGCCACGAAAACTTCCGCCACCCTGGGCACCGCCGCCGGGCCGGTCCCCCGCCTGCGGGGCGCCTCCCTGGTGGACGCCCGGGGATATGAGGAGAGCATGGCCCATCAGCCGGGCAAGGAGGAAGCATGAGATTTATTTCCTGGAACGTCAACGGTCTGCGGGCCGTACAGAAAAAGGGCTTTGAGGATATCTTCCTGAGCCTGGACGCGGACTTTTTCTGCCTGCAGGAGACCAAGCTCCAGGCCGGGCAGATCGAACTGGACTTCCCCGGCTACGAGAGCTATTGGAGCTACGCGGAGAAAAAGGGCTACTCCGGCACCGCCGTGTTCACCAAACACACGCCCCTCTCCGTCCGCTGCAATCTGGGTCTGCCCGAACATGACACCGAGGGCCGGGCGGTGACCCTGGAATACGAAAACTTTTTCCTGGTCTGCGTCTATACCCCCAATGCCCAGGACGGCCTGCGCCGCCTGGACTACCGCATGCAGTGGGAGGACGACTTCCGCGCCTATCTGCAGGGACTGGACGCCCAAAAGCCGGTCATCGTCTGCGGCGATATGAACGTGGCTCACGAGGAGATCGACCTGAAAAATCCCAAGTCCAACGTGGGCAACCCCGGCTTCTCCGATGAGGAGCGGGCCAAGTTCACCGAGCTTTTGGAGGCGGGCTTTACCGACAGCTTCCGCTGGCTCTATCCCGACCGGACCGACGCCTACTCCTGGTGGAGCTACCGGGCCGCGGCCCGCTCCCGGAACGTGGGCTGGCGCATCGACTACTTTGTCATCTCCGACCGGCTGCGCGAGCATGTAAAGGAGGCTTATATCCTGCCGGAGATCATGGGCTCCGACCACTGCCCGGTGGGTCTGGATCTCACATGGTAAGCATCGGAAACATCAACCTGGACGGCCGGGTCACCCTGGCCCCCATGGCCGGCGTCACGGACTTCGCCTTCCGCGGCGTCTGCCGCCGCCTGGGCGCGGCGCTGAGCACCACGGAGATGGTCAGCGCCCGGGCGCTGGTCTACAAGGACGAGAAGACCAGGGGCCTGCTGTATATCCCGGAGGAGGAGCACCCCTGCGCCGCGCAGCTTTTCGGCCATGAGCCGGAGGTGCTGGCGGAGGCCGCGCCCCTGGCCCTGGAGATCTCCGGGGCAGACATCCTGGATCTGAACATGGGCTGCCCGGTGGGCAAGGTGGTCAAATCCGGGGACGGCTCCGCCCTGATGCGGGACCCGGAGCTGGCCGGTCGGATCATCGAAGCGGTGGTCAAGGCTGTAGCTGTGCCGGTGACCGTCAAATTCCGCAAGGGCTGGGACGGCGGCAGCGTCAATGCCGTGGACTTTGCCCGGGTCTGCGAGCAGGCCGGAGCCGCCGCCATCGCGGTACACGGCCGTACCCGGGCGCAGATGTACGCCGGGCGCGCCGACTGGGACGTCATCCGGGACGTGAAGCGGAGCGTCTCCATCCCCGTGACCGCCAACGGCGATATCTTCACCGGGGAGGACGCCGCCCACATCCTGCGCTACACCGGCTGCGACCTGGCCATGATCGGCCGAGGCTGCTTCGGCAACCCCTGGCTGTTTCAGCAGGCCAACGCCGCCGTCGCCGGAGAGGAGATCCCCGCGCCCCCGCCTCTTGCAGAGCGGATCGACACGGCGGTGGCGCAGATCGAAACCCTGGCCGCGCGCAGCGGGGAACGCCTCGCCTGCCTGGAGGCCCGGCACCACCTGCCCTGGTATCTCCACGGGGTTGCCCACAGCAGCCTTTACCGGCAGCAGCTGGTCCGCGTAGAGACCCTGGACGATATCCGAAAGATCGCGAAAGACATCAAGCGTGATTTGAAATAGAAAGCCCCTCAAAAACACAGAGAGGAGTGAGGCAATGACCCGAGAACAGGAGGCGGCGGTGATCCGCCGGGTGCTGGACGGCGACGGAAACGCCTTCGAGGCTCTGGTAGCCGCCCATGAAAAAAACGTATACAACCTGGCCCTGCGCATGACGGGCAACGCCCAGGACGCGGAGGACATGGCCCAGGAGGCTTTTGTCAAGGCCTACACTTCCCTGCCCGGCTTTCGGGGGGACAGCAAGTTCTCCGTGTGGCTTTACCGGATCGTGTCCAATGTGTGTCTGGATTTCCTGCGCAGGCAGAACCGGCGGCCTGCCTCCTCTCTCTCCCTGGAGGATGAGGACGGCGAGGAGAGCCAGATGGACATCCCGGACGAGAGCCAGTCGCCGGAGCAGTTGCTGGAGCGCAGCCTGACCCAGGAGGCGGTGCGGCGGGGGCTGCAGTCCCTCAGCGCGGAGCAGCGTCAGATCCTGCTGCTGCGGGAGATCCAGGGGCTCAGCTACGAGGAGATCGCCGAGACGCTGGATCTGGAGGCGGGCACGGTGAAATCCCGGATCTTCCGGGCGCGAAAAAAGCTGTGCGCCTTTCTGATTGCCGACGGGAACATTCCCGATTCCTTCGCGTCAAGTAAACAGGGAGGAGGTTGAAACCCATGATTTGTTCATACTACCAGGAGCTCATCAGCCGCATGCTGGACGAGGACCTGTCCCCGGTCGAGCAGGGCGTGCTGAAGGCGCACCTGCCCAACTGCGAAGCCTGCGCGGCCATGTACAAGAGCTTCTCCGCGCTGTCCAAGGCGCTGGAGGATCAGTTGGAGGAGCCGCCCGAGTCCCTTCGCTACAATGTGATGGCGGAGATCCGCCGCGCCGAGCTCCGCAAAAAGAACCGCCTCTCCCGCCCGATGAAGATCATTCTGTCCACAGCGGCCTGTCTGGCCCTGATCGTGGGCATTTCCATGGGCACCGGCGTGCTGCGGCCCAAGGGCGCGGCCTCCAGTGCAAATTCCGTCATGCTGGCGGGCAGCAACATCACGACCTCCACCCGCAGCGACGACACTCCGCAGGCCGCAGAAGCCCGCAGCGATGACGACGCCGCGTTCTATGAGATCGCAAAGAGCGACGAATCCGCTGCGTTATACGAGGCCGCCGACAGCGATCGGGCCGCCAAGCTGTATGAGCCCGCGAAAGCGGAGGAGGCCCCTGCAGCCGCCTATGCCGCGGCGGAGAGCGCCGCCGGCGCGGTCAGCAACGGCGCTGTGGCCGCCGACAGCGGCGCCGCCTTTGATGTGTCCGACCGGCTTTCGGAAGACGAGCTGCTGGTCTTTCTGGGCGGCGGCTATGCGGACACGGCCGCAAAGCCGGAGCAGCCGCTGTACCAGGTGATCGTGGCTGACGGCGACGGCTATGACAGCCTGTGGATCTACGAGCAGGACGGAGAGCTGTTCTACGAGCTCTCCGACGGCAGCCTGTATCTGGCCGACTGTGACCGGGCAGCGCTGGAAGCGTTCCTGTCTGAATAGGAGGCGGCATATGGAGTTCCCCTACGATGAAAACAGCCGCATCTCGGACATTCTGAACGCCTATCCCTGGCTGGTACAGGTGCTGCCGGACTACGACCCCCGGCTGAAAAGCCTCAGCAACCCGGCGGTCCGGGCGCTGACCAGAAAGTACACGGTGGCCGACGTGAGCAAGTTCACCGGCTACCCGGCGGAGAAGCTGCTGGACAAGCTGCGGCGGCTGATCGCCGAACATGAATAACGAAAAGACGCGGAAGCAACTGCTTCCGCGTCTTTTACTTAAATCTGAAAACTGAAAACTTACTTCTTGGCCAGGCCCTTCTGGCGGGCATACTCGGCAGCGCCCAGAGCGCCCATCAGCTGCGGGTCGGTCTTCAGGTCCACGACCTTCAGCTTCAGCACATGCTCGATGGCTTCCTTCAGCCCGTCGTTCTTCGCGCAGCCGCCCGTCAGCGTGATACCTCGGACTCCGCAAACACCGTGCACTGCGCCGTGATGGGGATCACGTTCTTCGCCGTGAGAGACAGCTTGGAGAACTCAGGCAGGCTCAGCTCAAAGCTGCGCGCCATCGCCTCGAAGAAACGGCCCGTGCCCGCAGAGCACTTGTCGTTCATGGCGAAGTTCTTCACCGTGCCGTCCGTGTCAACGCTGATGCCCTTCACGTCCTGGCCGCCGATGTCGATAATGGCCTTGACTTCCGGATTGGTCACATGCACGCCCATGGCATGGCAGCTGATCTCGGAAATGTTCTCGTCGGCAAAGGGGACCTTGTTGCGGCCGTAGCCCGTGCCGATCAGGTAGCTCAGTTCCTTGGAGTCCTTCAGGCCCGCTTTCGCGCACACCTCGGCCATGGCCGCAATAGCGCTCTGCTCGGAGTTGATCTTGCTCATGATGGTGGTGTCAGCCACGATCTTGCCGGTTTCATCCAGAATGACTGCTTTCGTGTAGGTAGAACCTACGTCGCATCCGCCGAAATACTTCATTACCTCTTATCTCCTCTACTTCTTCTCAGGAATTATAATCATACTTGGGGAACTTGTCGATGTCGTAAGGCGCCTTCAGGGTGTCCTTGCGCTCCATATTGTCATAGTGGTTCTTCAGGAAAGGCTCCACCACGTTAAAGAGCAGCTTGCCGTCCAGGTCGAAGAAGAACACCAGGAACAGACCCACGTTCAGCACGAGGGCAACACCCAGGAGCTTTAGAAGAAACTTACCGAATTTGCACATTTCTCATTTTCCTCCTCTTACCAGGTCATGGAATCGTCGAAGTCCAGCAGAGACGGATCCAGCGGCTCTTCGTGCATGACGGTGGTCATATAGTCGTTGATCAGACGGCGGATCTCCGCGCGGGAGACGGTCCGGCTGTCGGGCAGGGCATGGGGGATCCAGAAGGCCTTCACGTTCCGGTTGCGGAACTCGTCCTCAAACAGGCCGTGCAGACCCTGAACGCCCTTGCACTGCAGCTGGTCATACATGGCGACCATGTCGCAGTTGAAGCGCTCCATATACTCCCACAGCTCGAACATATGCTTCATGCCGCCGACGGCCATGCGGCGCATGGGCGCCCACATGTGGTACTGGGCCATATCCTCGAGGGTGTGCTCGTAGGAATCGGTGCGGATCTCCATGTCGAACATCAGAGAGTCCATGTTGATGATAACGTTCAGGCCCCAGCAGTTGTAGGCCCAGGTGCACCAGTTGGAATAGTACAGCGGCGCGCAGGACCAGGCGATCACGCGATGGCGGGTCTGGGGGAAGGTGTTGATCTTCTTGGAGACGCATTTCTCCAGGATCTTGCGGACCTTTTTGTCGGTGACGTGCCAGATCTCCCAATCGCCGTACTGGGTCTGATAGATGCGGTACAGGGCCTGGGCAACACCGTTGATGGGATAATAGTCGGACTTGCCGGCCACTTCCCATTTCTCCCACTCGAAGCGCTGCAGCTGGTTCTGCAGCTCCAGCTTCTTGACCAGCTTCTCCCAGCTGAAGGGGATGCCGTACTGATCCTCGACGAGCATGGGCATGGGCAGGGAGAACAGGGGCTTGTCGAAGAACCAGTCCTGCAGGGTGGAGGTGGAGACGGAAGCGTCGCAGGCCTCGTTGCAGGTGACCACGGCCTTGGCGTAGTCGGGCACGTCGTCCAGGACGAAGATGCCGGACTCGGCCTGGCACATGGGGCAGGGGTCGCCGGGCAGGCCGATGGACTGGACCGCGTCGATGTAGTTGAGAACGGTGTGAGAGTTGACGTGGCAGGTGACGAAGTAGGGGATCATCTCCAGAGGCACGTTGGTGATCTCACCGTCCCAGGGATAGAACACGCCGCCCCAAACGGTCTCGTTGTGGGCGATGGTGTGCTTGTACAGGTCGTTCTGCTTGCCGCCGTGCAGACGGGTGTCCGCGGCGAACATGCGCTGGAACTGACGGATGGTGGTGCTGACCATGGCGCGATAGTGCCAGGCGGAGCCCGCCAGAGCGGGGCCGCGCATGCCTTCCAGGCCGCGGTCGAACCAGTGCAGAACCGGCAGATAGGTCTGACCGACCCAACGATAGCGCCAGACGCCCTTGGCGAAGTTCACCAGGCCGCCCATGACCATGACGTCCTTCACCATGAAAATGTAGTTGTACAGCCAGATCATGTAGAAGTAGTACATGGTGTCCTTGACGCCGCGCCACTCTCTGTGCTTGTACAGGTGGGTCTTTTCCTCGTGCAGATCTCCCAGACGGCGGCCGCCCTCTTCAGCGGAGTGGGGCTTGCCGTACCAGAAATCCTTCAGCGCTTTCTTGATATCTTTCTTTGCCATCTTACTTGCCCTCCTGAATCTGCTTGATCTCAACGCTCTCAACGAAGGCCTGGAAGCGGGTACGCAGCTGGCCGGAGGCGGTGTTGATGTATTCCTTCTCGATGGAGCACACAGGGATGCCAAAATCGCGGTTCATGATGACGGTGTCGATGACACGCTCATAGCTCCAGTACTCGCAGAACTTGTTGGAGGCGATAATGATGCCGTCGGCCTTATACTCCTTGACCAACTCGGCCAGTCTCTTCTTTCTGGCGCGCATCTCGTCCTGGGGCATGAAGCGGGGACAGTTGGAGGTGGTCAGATAGTGCTTTGCAATGGCGAACAGAGGATCCACGCCCTCGGGCAGATCGATGATCTGACGGCTCTCCACCGCGCCGTAGCAGTAGCGGTCGCAGACCACGCGGGCGCCGCAGCTCTCCACCAGCTTGGTGAAGTCGGGATCGTCGTTCTCGGAGCCGGCCAGGACCACCTTGCAGCGGAAGTCCTTCTTGCGGTCGGGCTTACGGGTCTTCATCTCTTCGGCGGTCTCACGCAGGTAGGGCAGGATCAGATACTTGGGGCAGGCCAGGCTCACCAGCTGGATCACGTGGAACTCATAACCGGTGATGGTGGGGTTGTCCAGCTTGCGGTACTCGCCGATCTCGTTGATCAGGCGGCTGACCTCGTTCTGCTGCTCCACGGCGGCGCGGATGGCGTCGTCGGAGATGTCGATGCCGAAGTGATCGTGCAGGGGCTGCAGCACATGGGCGCGCAGCTGATCGGTGAAATGCTCGTAGGCGATCTGATTGTTCTTGAACGGGACGTCGCTGAATTCGCAGAAGAAGTCATCATTGTCGATGATGCGCATATCCTGCACGGAATCCAGATGCTTCTGCTGCAGATGCTCCTGGAAACGGCAGGTGGCGGTGCAGGTCTCAGTGGCCATCTGGGCGTCCAGGAAGTTGAAGCCGCCCTCCAGGGCGCGCTCCAGGAGGCTGCGGGCGTAGTGACATACGCGGGCGGACATGTAGTAGGTCGCGATGTCGGGGGATGTGCAGCGCGGCGCCCTCAGACGGACCGAGAAGCAGCCGGGCAGGTCGAGAAGCACTTCAGGCATGAAATAACAGGTATAGCCCACAGCTCTCTTGCCCTCAGCCTTGGCCTGTTTGACAAGGTCGTTGTTGGCTTCCTGAAGCAGATTCTCAAAGAAGATCAAGTGCTTGAGATCTTTCACGGTAACCCTCCAAATTCTTTCCGGTTTTTGGCCGCCCTGCCGGTTTCCCGGCAATGCGGCCACTCTCACGCTATTTATTATAAAGAAACGTCAGTTAATTGTCAATCGGCTTTTCGTCAAATTTGCTAAAAAATGTTGTTGTAAATAGGGCATATATTATACATCTTGGTGGAAAGTGTCTAAATACTTGCGCTGTCAAAATATGTCCGGATCTCTGCGGCTTTCGCCGCCGCGCGGCCCTGGATCATGGCGGGCGAGCCGCCGCCCCGGCCGCCGATGGCGGCGTTGATGTTCCGGGCAGCGGCGCGCAGATCCGTGTGCAGGCTGCCGATGATATAGCGGTAGCCGTTTTCGTCGTCTCCGCAGAAGACGGCGGCAGCGCCGGAGCAGCGCGCCATCAGCAGATTGACCAGCTCCCGCTGGGCCACCTCGTCCAGGACGGTGTCGAACAGGCAGAGATTGCCCTCCGTGGGCAGAACGTTCTCCGCCCGCAGGCGCACCAGCTCCATGCTCAGCGACGCGACGCGCTCCTTGAGCCGGTCCCGCTCCCCCAGCAGCCGCTCCACCGCCGGGGCCACCTCCTCCCGCTTGGCGCTGAGCAGCGCGGAGATGGCGGTGACGCTCTCCTGCCGGGCCCGGTAGTCCTCCATGGCGTCCATGCCGCAGAGGGCAGTGATGCGGGTGCCGCCCCGGTGCCGCTCCGCCGTCAGGATCTTCACCGCGCCGATTTGCCCGGTGCTGGCCACATGGGGCGCGCAGCAGGCGCAGCGGTCGATGCCGTGGATCTCCACGATGCGCACGTTTTCCGTCAGTTCCAGCTTGCTGCGGTAGACCATGTCCCGCAGCTGCTCCGGGTCCGGGTACCAGGCGCGAATGGGCAGGTCGTCCCGCACGACCTCGTTGGCCAGAGTCTCCACCCGTATCAGCTCTTCCCAGCTCAGCTCCCCGCTGTAGTCCATGGTCATGCAGCTCTCTCCCATGTGAAAGCCCACGTTGTCCCAAGCGTACAGGCTGTGGATCAGCCCGGAGATCACATGCTCGCCGGAGTGGTTCTGCATCCGGCGGCGCCGCTGCTCCGCGTCCAGGGCGCAGGAGACTTCCGCGCCCGCGGCGACAGGCCTGTCGGTATAGTGGCGGATCTCACCGCCCTCCTCCTGCACGTCCAGCACCCGCGCATCGCCGATACTGCCGGTATCCGCCTGCTGGCCGCCGCCTTCCGGGAAGAAGGCCGTCCGGTC
This sequence comes from Oscillospiraceae bacterium, assembly GCA_902778275.1. Taxonomy (GTDB): domain Bacteria; phylum Bacillota; class Clostridia; order Oscillospirales; family Oscillospiraceae; genus Limivicinus. The sequence continues at coordinate 33,697 of CACYXE010000003.1, read as the reverse complement.
CAGCGTCAGGGCATAGCCCTTCCCCGCCGTCTCACAGCCGGTGACACAGGCGGTGAAGGCGAAGATCCCGCTGTCGATATCATAAAGCTTTTCCGTCATGGCGCACCTCACAAATCGAAATCTTTGGAGAGAGCATATCATGTTTCCGCCTTGGGGGCAAGCGCTGAGCGGCAAAAAGGGCCGCTGCAAGCTCTGACGGATTGCAGCGGCCCTTTTTCTTTGAAACAGGAGATTATTGCAGGATGTACTTCCTCACCTCGTCGGAGACGGTGGCGGGATCGGCGGAAACACTGATCACGAAGCTGATGTTCTCCGCGGCGGAAAACTTATCCAGCCAGGCCAGGAAGCTCTCGAGGGCTTCCACGGATTTGTCGTTGACCAGTTTATAGAAATTATCGATAAAGAAATGGGTGATGTCATAGTTGCCGGCGTGCACGCCGCAGATCAGCCCCTTCAGAAACTCATAGTTGCCAACGTCATAGCTGCCGGCCTCGATCAGCCGCGCCTGATAGGGGATATCGAAGGTGAGCTTCCGCTCCTTCTCGATACACACCACATCGCCGGTCTCCTCGTTGACCGCCGCGCGGACCATGTCGACCAGTTTTTTCGTCTTGCCGGATCCTTTCAGACCCATAATGATTTGAACCATGGTGATCACACTCCTTTTTGAATTGATTCTATTCTATATCGAAAGGTGCAAAATCATATCTCTGTCTGTAGCTTACCATTTTTCTTGTCTCTGTGCAAGAGAAAAGCGGCCGGAAAAATGAACCCCCGGTAAATTTCCAGAAAACATCCCAGCTTTTTACAATCGGCATAGATTGTCTAAGGTCCGGTCATTGACGAATTTGTCCCGGCATGATAACATTTTGATGTATACCCACCTCGGGTGGGAAGCCGCAAATCTTTAGAAAGAGAGGTGTATGGCATGAAAGACCTGAAGCATCTGATCTACTTTGAGAACCTGCTGCAGAATGCACAGAATGAACTGGTAGACCAGGCCAAGGCGGCCGGCCAGCACGCCCTGGGATATAACTGCTATTACGTCCCCGAAGTGCTGCTGAACCTGCCCGGCTGCTTCTCCAGCCGTCTGCGTGCCCCCCGCTGCACATCCACGGATATCGCGGGTTATTACATGACCAACCGTTCCTGTCCCTACGCAAGATCCCTTCTCGAGCGCGCCATCGAGGGCGGCTACAACTATCTGGATGCCCTGCTGGGCGCGGAATCCTGCGCCACCATGGACCGGATGGAAGAACATTTCTTCCTCCTTAACCCCGTGAAGAACGACAAGTTCTTTGTCACCCAGCTTGACCCGCCCATGAAGGGCGACAACATCAACCTGGAGTATTACAAGGTCCAGCTGCGGGTGAAGGTGCTGGAGCCCCTGCGGGACAAGCTGGGCGTGGACATCTCTGATGAGGCCATCCGTCAGGCGGTGGAAAAGCACAACCGCCTCTGCCGGGTCATCACGGAGATCGGCAAGCTGCGCAAGCTCGACAATCCCCCCATCACCGGCTATGAGTTCCATGTGATCCAGCTGGTCAGCCAGGTCTGTCCCCACGATCTGATCCTGCCTTATCTGGAGGAGACCCTGGATGAGCTGAAGACCCGCGAGCCGGAGCCCAAGTTCCCCTTCCGGGCCAGAGTGGTCGTAGCGGGTTCCGAGATCGACGACCCGGACTTTACCAAGCTGATCGAGACCTGCGGCGCCATGGTGGTGGCCGACCGCTACTGTTTCGGCAGCTTCCCCAGCCGGGAGGAGATCGAGATCTACGCCAACGAGAGCGCCTTCGACGCCATCTGCCGCCACTATCTGCACTGGAACCAGTGCGCCCGCTTCATGGACGGCGGCAAGATCGACCAGCGCACCAGCGAGGTGCGGCGGCTGTATGACGAGTTCAAGGCCGACGGCATCATCTATGAGAACATGAAGTTCTGTGAGTTCTGGAGCTATGAGAAGGTGCTCAAGTCCCACATCTTCATCAACGAGCAGCACATCCCCACCTGCACCATCGAAAAGGAATATGCCCTGGGCGCGGTGGGTCAGCTGCGCACCCGCTTCCAGGCCTTTATCGAATCGCTTGAGATCAAGCAGATCCAGGGAGGGAAATGAGATGAAATTGCTTGACAAAATGATCGCTCCCGTGGATAAGGCGCTGGAGCGCTTCGACCCCCTGTGGCAGGCCGAGCATGGCGTCGGCGGTCTGAGAAGCCGCTATTATGACAAGACCGGCGTGGCCAAGTGGCGTGAGTGGCGCGGTGTGAAGTCCACCCTGGTGGACTATGTCGCCTGGATCAACAACCTGCTCGCCATGGCGCAGATGGTGGCCTCCGCCCCTGTTCCCATTCTGAAAGGCTTCTGGGAATACCGGTGGATGGGCTCCTACCTTGGCACCTTCATGTTCATCGACCGGCTGTTTGAGGGCTTTCGCGGCCCCGAACTGAAGATCGCCCACATGAACATGCACGCCATCGTCCAGTCTCTGACCAAGAAGATCGCCTTCGGGCTGAAGAACGACGGCCGTCTGGGCGGCGGCCCCGACACCGAGAACATCATCCCCTATGACGAGACCATCTCTCCCCTGTTCCTGATGGGCTTCAAGGGCCTGTATCCCTTCCCCATGCAGACGCTGCCGGAATTTATCATCTGCGATATCGACCAGCATATCGAGCCCTATTATATCGACGTGGCCGAATCCTTCGGTCTTCCCGCGGACGTATGCTCCCGCTGCGCGGCGGAGACCGGCGTCGCCCTGGACGACGCGTTTCTGAAGGTGGGCAAGGTCATGCTCTCGACGAATATGCCCTGCAACGCCTCCGAAGCCACCTCCATGTTCCAGCGCCGCCGGATCGACAAGCCCGACTTCCCCATCACCCTGGCCATGCAGCACCAGGCGCCGGAGGCGATCCCCTATTCCCGCGCCACGCTGGAGGCGGCCATCGCCTTCGTGGAAGAGCACTACGGCGTCAAGTATGACTGGGATGAGTTTGCCAAATATGCCAGGCTCCTCAATGAACAGAACAACATCGAGCTGGAAAAGTGGGAGATCTTCAAGACTCCGTATTCCGCCCTCTGCGGTATTGCGGAGACCCTGTACCGTCTGTATGAGTGGCAGAGCGTAAACGGGCAGGAGTCGCATTTCAACAAGAACGACCGCAAAGTCATCAAGCTTATGCGCAAGTGCTATGAGCAAAAGCATGAGCCCTTCGGCGGCAAGACCCGCCACCGCGCCTTCCTCTGGGGGCCCTCCGCCGTGTACTATTGCGACTTCCCCACCTGGGTTCAGAACTGCTGGGGCATCAACATCGTACTGAACATGGACTCCACCATGGGCTTCAACATGATCGACACCGAGGACCGGGACAAAGGCATGGACGATCTGACCGCGCTCACCCAGCGGGCCACCATGCGGCATCACGCAGTGGGCGGATGGGAAAACGTCAACGCCGTCTGGGAGTGGGCCAAGCGCTTCAACTGCGACATGGTGCTCATGAACGACAACATCGCCTGCAACGGCATGCTGGGCGTCCACGGTATGATGGAGGAGCAGGCCAGGGATCTTGGCTTCCACTTCATCTTCATCGAGCATGACCTGCAGGACAGCCGTACCGTCTCCCGTCAGGACATGCGTAACTGCGTCAACAACTACATGTCCGTCGTCCTGGGCGAAAAGCCGCTGGATCCCACCCTCGTGGAGTTCGACGACTCCGACGCGTATTAAGAAAGGCGGTATCCTGGTATGAAAAAAGTCTGTAAATTCCTTCTGAAAGTGCTGGGCAAGCTCACCGTGATCGGCCTGGTCACCTTCGCGGTCACCTTCACCATCTACATGACCAACGCGGAAAACAAGCTGATCTACTATGTGGTCCGCCCCTTCCTGAACAAGCACTACGATTCTCAGGTGCGCGACCGGCGCATCGTGTAAGCCCAAAGCACAGCCGCGGCATGGCAGGTCCATGCCGCGGTTTTTTCTTGCGCGGACCGCTTCGCCGTGTCATAATAAGGAAAACGATACTGCGAGGTGCGCCAATGGATACTCTGTATGTCAAATCCTTTCGGGAGCTGGATATCGACCAGCTCTATGCCCTGCTGAAGGCCCGGCACGACGTGTTTGTGGTGGAACAGCATTGCCCTTACCCGGATCTGGACGGCCGGGACCAGGACAGCCTGCATCTGTTTTACGCCGACGGGACCGGCCGCGTCACCGCCTATATGCGGATGTTCCCCAAGGCCGACGAGCCTGGCACCGTGCGTATCAGCCGGGTGCTCACCGTGGACCGGGGCACCGGCCTGGGCGGCCGGCTGCTGCAAGACGGGATCCGCACCGCTCGGGAGCAGCTGGGCGCAAGGGAGGTCTATGTGGAGGCACAGAGCCACGCCGTCGGCTACTATGCCCGGGAGGGCTTTCAGATCTGCTCGGAGGAGTTCCTGGACGACGGCATCCCCCACAAGCAGATGCGTCTGAAGCTGGAATAAGGCGCGGATTTTTCCCGTTTTTCCCCTGTCGAACGAATTCCATAAGTTGACATTTTCCGCGCCCCGCACTACAATAATCTTAAGTTTTCAGGCGCATAAAAGCGCGCTGTGATCCCCGCAAAAAAGAGAAATCAAGGAGGAAGCTATGGCAAGCAAAAAAGTTTTCAAGTCCATGGACGGTAACGAGGCCGCGTCGTACATCTCTTACGCCTTTACCGAAGTGGCAACCATCTATCCCATTACCCCATCCAGCCCCATGGCCATGCACGTGGACGAATGGTCCGCCCACGGAATGAAGAATATCTTCGGCAGCCGGGTCAAGCTGATGGAGATGCAGGCCGAGGCCGGCGCCGCCGGCGCAGTCCAGGGCGCGCTGGAAGCGGGCTCGCTGGCCACCACCTATACCTCATCCCAGGGCCTGATGCTGATGATCCCGCCCATGTTCCGGATCGCCGGCCTGCATATGCCCGCGGTCATGCACGTGGCGGCCCGCACTGTCGGCACCCACGCGGTGTCCATTTTCGGCGATCATCAGGACGTGATGGCCTGCCGCCAGACCGGCTGGGCGCAGCTGGCGTCCTCCAGCGTTCAGGAGTGCATGGACATGGGCGCTGTGGCCCATCTGTCCGCCATCAAGGGCCACGTCCCCGTGCAGCATTTCTTTGACGGCTTCCGTACCTCCCATGAGATCCAGAAGATCGAAGTGCTGGACTTTGACGACATGGCCAAACTGGTGGATTGGAACGAGCTGAAAAAGTTCCGTGACCGGGCCCTGAACCCGGAGCATCCTTCCATCCGTCACACCGGCGAGAATGACGACATTTTCTTCCAGCACAAGGAATCCGTCAACCCCGTGTACGACGCCTTCCCCGCCGTGGTGGAGGAGTACATGGAAAAGATCTCCGCCCTCACCGGCAGAGAGTATAAGCTGTTCAACTATTTCGGCGCCCCCGACGCCGAGCGGGTCATCGTGGCCATGGGCTCTGTCTGCGACGCCGCCCGGGAAGTGGTGGATTACCTGTGCGCCCAGGGCGAGAAGGTGGGCCTCATCCAGGTGCATCTGTTCCGCCCCTTCTCCCTCAAGCACTTTATCGACGCCATCCCCGCCAGCTGCAAGGTCATTTCCGCGCTGGACCGCACCAAGGAGCCCGGCGCTCTGGGCGAGCCGCTGTATGAGGATGTGGGCTCCGCGCTGATCGAGAGCGGGCGGGCCATCCGTCTGCTGGGCGGCCGCTACGGTCTGTCCTCCAAGGACACCACCCCCGCCCAGATCAAGGCCGTTTTCGACAACATGAAGGGTGAGATGAAGAACCACTTCACCGTGGGCATCAACGACGATGTGACCTTCCATTCCCTGCCCGTGGGCGAGAATATCGTCACCGCCGGCAAGAGCATCATCTCCTGCAAGTTCTGGGGTCTGGGCTCCGACGGCACCGTGGGTGCCAACAAGAACTCCTGCAAGATCATCGGCGATAACACCGACCAGTATGTGCAGGCCTACTTCCAGTATGACGCCAAAAAATCCGGCGGCCTGACCCGCAGCCATCTGCGCTTCGGCCATGAACCGATCCACAGCACCTACTATGTCACCATGGCCGACTTCGTAGCCTGCCACAAGCAGAGCTACATGCACACTTACGACATCGTCAGCGAGGTCAAGCCCGGCGGCACCTTCCTGCTGAACACCCGCTGGAAGGGCGAGCAGCTGATCGCGAACCTGCCCAATCGGGCCAAGCGCCTGCTGGCGGAGCGCCAGGTGAACTTCTACACCATCGACGCCACCGACATCGCCGCGGAGATCGGTCTGGGCAACCGCACCAGCACCATCCTCCAGGCCGCCTTCTTCAAGCTGGCCAATGTGCTGCCCATCGAGGAGGCCGTGGAGCACATGAAGGCCGCCGCGGTCAAGACCTTCTCCCGCAAGGGTGAGAAGATCGTCAACATGAACCTGGCCGCCATCGACCGGGGCCTGACCGACACGGTCAAGATCAATGTGCCCGCCGAGTGGGCCGAGCTGCCCGACGATGTGGAAACGGTGGACGAGAGCCTCCCCGAATTCGTGCGCAAGGTCCTGATCCCCATGAACCGGGCCGACGGCGACAACATCCCCGTCAGCACCTTCACCCAGTATGCCGACGGCATCATGCCCATCGGCATGGCCAAGTACGAAAAGCGCGGTGTGGCCGACAATGTGCCCGTGTGGGACGCGGACAAGTGCATCGGCTGCAACCGCTGCTCCCTGGTCTGCCCCCACGCCGCCATCCGTCCCTTCCTGTTCACCCAGGAGGAGGCCGACGCCGCGCCGGAGGGCTGCGTCACCAAGAAGGCCCTGGGCAAGGGCTTTGAGAATTACACCTACCGCATCCAGGTGGATGTGCTGGACTGCCAGGGCTGCGGCAGCTGCGCCAATGTGTGCCCCTCCAAGGAGAAGGCCCTCAAGATGGTGCCGCTGGATGAGCAGTTGGGCGAGCAGAAGAACTGGGATTACTGCCTGACCCTCTCGGAGAAGAAGAATCCCATGAGCAAGTTCTCCGCCAAGGGCAGCCAGTACGAGAAGCCGCTGTACGAGTTCTCCGGCGCCTGCCCCGGCTGCGGCGAGACGCCGTACATCAAGCTGCTGACCCAGCTCTTCGGCGACCGCATGTATGTGGCCAACGCCACCGGCTGCTCTCAGGCCTACGGCTTCTTCACCCCCACCTACCCGCAGACCACCAACTCCAGAGGTCACGGCCCCGCCTTCTCCAACTCCCTGTTTGAGAACAACGCCGAGTTTGCTCTGGGCATGAGCCTGTCCGCCGAGCAGCTTCGGGAGCAGGCCAAGATGCACGCCGAGGCCATCGTGGGCGTGACCGCCGATGAGAAGCTCAAGGCCGCCCTGGAAGCCTGGCTGGCCGAGGGTGACGACGACGACAAGACGGCGGAGCTGTCCGACGCGGTACGCGAGGCGCTCGCGGCGACCGCGGAGAGCAGCGCGGATATCGAGTATCTGCGCCAGCGCGAGGACACCCTGACCAAGAAGGCCATCTGGATGTTCGGCGGCGACGGCTGGGCCTATGATATCGGCTACGGCGGCCTGGATCATGTGCTTGCCTCCGGCCGGGATCTGAACGTTCTGGTGGTGGATAACGAGCTCTACGCCAACACCGGCGGCCAAGCCTCCAAGGCCACGCCCATCGGCGCCAGTGTGCAGTTTGCCGCCGCGGGCAAGACTACGCCCAAGAAGGATCTGGGCATGATCCTGTCCACCTACGGCTATATCTATGTGGCGCAGGTCTGCATGGGCGCCAATCCCGAGCACGTGATCAAGTGCCTGAAGGAAGCGGCCGCCCACAAGGGCCCCTCCATCGTCATCGCCTACGCGCCCTGCATCAACCACGGCCTCAGCAAGGGCATGGCCAAATCCATGGACGAAGGCAAGGAAGCGGTGGAATGCGGCTTCTGGCCCCTGTTCCGCTACAATCCCGACGTGGAAGCCGAGGGCAAGAATCCCTTCTCCCTGGATTCTGCCGCGCCCAACGGCAAGCTGCGGGACTACATGATGGGCGAGACCCGTTTCGCCTCCCTGACCCGCACCTTCCCGGAGATCGCCGAGCGGCTCTTCGCCGAGGCGGAGGAATTCACCAACAAGCGCTACGACAAGTACCGCAAGCTGGCCGGCAAGTAAACAGCACAACCCGATCCAGCCCTGTGTCATGTGAGGCACAGGGCTGGGTTTCATATGGAAAAGCTATGGCGGCCATAAGGAAAAATGTACAAAGCGCGACTTGACTTTTTGGGCAGTTCCACCTAAAATAGGCCCATCGAACAAAGGCGTTCCGAGCGATGCTCGGAGCGCCTTTTCTTTGTTTCAGGAGGAAATCACCATGGAATACGAAGTCACGACTGTAAGCTGGGTCCTGCTCTGCGCCGCTCTGGTCTTCTTCATGCAGGCGGGCTTTTCCCTCTGCGAGGCCGGCCTGACCCGGGCCAAGAACACCGGCAACATCCTGATGAAAAACCTGATGGACTTCTGCATCGGCACCCCCTGCTTCTGGCTGGTGGGCTTCGGGCTGATGTTCGGCGGCACCGGCGCCTTCCTGGGCGGTCTGGACCCCATGATCCGCCACAGCTACACCGCCGCCAACAGCGTGGTGCCCCAGACCATGCCCCTGTGGTGCTATGTGATCTTCCAGACGGTGTTCTGCGCCACCTCCGCCACCATCGTCTCCGGCTCTATGGCCGAGCGCACCAACTTCAAGGCCTACTGCGTGTATTCCGCGGTCATCTCCCTGCTGGTCTATCCCATCAGCGGGCACTGGATCTGGGGCGGCGGCTGGCTGTATCAGCTGGGTTTTCACGACTTTGCGGGCAGCACCTGCGTGCATATGGTGGGCGGCGCCATCGCCTGTCTGGGCGCCTGGATGCTGGGGCCCCGCATCGGCAAATATGACAGCAGCGGCAAGGCAAGAGCCATCCCCGGCCACAACCTGACCGCCTGCGCCCTGGGCGTGTTCATCCTCTGGTTCTGCTGGTTCGGCTTCAACGGCGGCTCCACCGTGGCCATGGCCGACAGCGCCGCCGCGGAGAACGCGAGTCTCGCCTTCATGACCACCAACCTGGCCGCCGCGGTCTCCACCCTGACCGCCATGATCTTTACCTGGCTGCGCTACGGCAAGCCCGACGTGTCCATGACCATGAACGCGGCTTTGGCGGGACTGGTGGCCATCACAGCCCCCTGCGACTGCGTCTCCCCCTTCGGTGCCTTCTGGATCGGTCTGATCGCGGGCTTCCTGGTGGTGCTGAGCGTGGAATTCTTCGACAACAAAGCCAAGATCGACGACCCGGTGGGCGCCGTCTCGGTGCACATGGTCTGCGGCGTGTGGGGCACCGTCGCGGTGGGGCTCTTCTCCACCGGGGCCGACGGGGTGGGCCTTGGCCTGCTCTACGGCGGCGGGCTGCGGCAGCTGGGCGTCCAGCTGCTGGGCTTTGCCGGCGTGATGGCATACGTGCTGGCCATCATGTTCGTGGCCTTCAAGCTCATCGACAGGACCATCGGCCTGCGGGTCAGCGCCCGGGTGGAGATCGACGGGCTGGACATCCACGAGCACGGGCTCCCCTCCGCCTACTCCGGCTTTGCCATCAGCGACCCCACAGGCATGACCATGGATGTGAACGAAAACACGGACCTGGGCGAGAGCGACTATGACAAGGCCGGCGCCCCCCTTCACGACGCCGCCGTACCGGTGCAGCAGGAGCCTCCCCTGGCCGCCGGCTTCGACAGCGGCATCCACAAGGTCTGTATCCTCTGCCGCCTGAGCATGTTCGACGCGCTGAAAAAGGCCCTCAACGAACTGGGCGTCACCGGCATGACGGTGACCCAGGTCATGGGCAGCGGCATCCAGCGGGGCTCCTCTGAGCGCTACCGCGGCGCGGCGGTAGACCTGACGCTGATCCCCAAGATCAAGGTGGAGGTGATCGTGGCCAAGATCCCGGTGCAGAAGGTCATCGACACCGCCAAGAAGACCCTGTATACCGGGCACATCGGCGACGGCAAGATCTTTGTCTACAACGTGAGCCGGGTGGTGAAGATCCGCACGGGCGAGGAAAACTACTGGGCCCTGCAGGACGTGGAGTAAAAAGGGATAAACAAAAAGCGAGCGGTCCGTTTGGACCGCTCGTCTCGTCATGTTAAAACCTAATCGTCCGCGAAAGCCGGACGGCGTTTCTTTTTGGCCTTGCAGGTACGGTACAGGGTGCACACTACCCAGACCATCACCAGCAGTGAGATGCTCTGGATGATATAGCAGCGGGCATACAGGCCCGTGCGCTGGACCTTGTATTCGCCGAAGTAGCCCACCCCGATGAGGGTGCCCAGGTACACCAGCAGCAGCACCACATGATACCACTTCCAGCCCCTGGCCTTTACCGAGATCTTCAGGTAGTGGATCAGCACACAGAGGATGGTCACCGCCGCGAAGACCTGAGCCACGCTGATGAAGGAGGCGTAGGGATTGAGGCGTTTGATGAAGGTGAAGTGATACAGGTGGGAGTCGTAACGGGTGGAATCCATGATGATCTCCACCGCGCCGTAGTACAGCAGAAAGCGCCGGGCCACGTTGCCGCCCTTGTTGCCACCCCGCAGCCGGTCATCCCGATGGTCGCAGTAGAACACCAGCAGCAGGATGGCCACCAGCAGCATCAGCAGGGCCTGCACGCAGAAGGTGGCAAAGCGGTAGTTGGTGTTGCCGGCGGAATCGGTAAACGCTACCGCTGTCGGCAGACGCTGAAACACCTTGTCGGTGATAATGATATGGCTGCGCACGGAGTTGTTGAACAGGGCGCTCAGGCGGATGATGCCGATGCACAGCGCCATGCCCGGGGAAGCCGCGTCCAGCAGCCGTCCGGCGCTGTCGGTGAGATTCAGCATCCGGGCCACCAGCGCCCCCAGCCAGGTGCCCAGGATCACCCCCGGCAGGCAGAAGCTGCCGGTGGAATAATCCAGCAGCGCCTGGCGGATGGAGTCGTACTGCTCGATGTGGCAGTACCAGTAAATGATCCGCGCAAAGATCACGGAGAAGAACAGCGCGAAGGGGAACATGACCCACACCGCCGCGTTGTTCCGGCCGCTCATGGGATACAGGGCCAGGGTCATGGTCAGGGCCACAGCGATGCCGATGGCGATGATGATGCCGCTCCAGTAGATGGTGAGGTCGCCGGTATAGATGGCAATGGGATTCATGACGTCACCTCCGATTCCGGAATGGCCGTGGCAAAGTAGATGATATCTGTGACCTTGCGCTCCGCGCCGAAGTCGATGTAGTTGTAGGGCTCGCCCTGGAAGACGATCTCGCTGGTCTGGCCGCCGTCCAGGCAGTAGGCGCTGCGCAGACCCTTGTTGTACATCTGTCTGCCGAACTCATTCACCGTCCAGCGGGCCGCCCGCTCGGGGGAGTGGTTCAGGGACATATAGTAATAGTGCAGATCGTCATAGATGCCGATGCCGGCCCGGGAGTAGCCCTTGTCGATCTCGCCCGCCGGGTACCAGTCGCAGACCTGCAGCTCGCCGTTCTCGATCAGGACAGGCCCGAAGGAGATCGAGAAGAGCACATTGTTGTCCTTGATGTACTGCTCCATTTCCTCCCAACTGTATTCATCCCGCCGGTGCACATACAAGAACTCACCCTCTGCCGTGACAAAACAGGTGTCCACACAGTTGTACTTCTTGTACATGCCGGTGTATACGCTGTTATCCATCCGGTACAGGTTCCGGTTGTAGGCCATGATGCCGAAATCGCGGAAGCCGTAGTAGTCCGCGTTCATGGCCACCACGGCGTTGACGCTGTTGGAAAGCTCCGTGGCAAACAGCTGCATGGCGGAGCCGAAGGTGTCATCGGTGATCTTGCGTCTGAACTGGGAGGCGTCGGCGATCTTCACCTCACAGCAGCTGCAGGTATAACCGTCGATCAGCTCCTTCCAGCAGATGACCAGGATGGTGTCGTCACAGTAATACTGGATGGTGGAATCGTAATAGAAGCTGACGTTGGGATCGAAGATCACATCCTGTCCGTCCAGCAGACCGGAATCCCTGGCCTTCTGGATCACGTCCAGCACTTCCTCCGCCCGATCGATGCTCAGTGTGCCGTAGCAGGCAGGATTGGGCTTGGGCGCCACCAGATCTTCCTCCGGGATGGTGTACTGCTTGCGGATATAAACGATCTCTCCCAAGGCGGAGGCCTTGGAGTTGTACACGCTGGTGTTCAGCCGGGAAACGATGTTGGCGGTAGCGGTGCCCCGGCTGACCTCCACGGTGGTGGTCTCCGGGTGGATGTTCCGGATGCACCAGGCCAGGCACACCAGGGAAACGGCCGCGAAGACCAGGCTCAGCAGGCCCAGGCCGATGCGCTTGCCCACGCTGTCCTTTCTGGGCTTTTCCGCGGAGACCTTCCCCGCCGGCGTAGGCTTGACCGGCACGGCGTCTTCCTCCGCGTCCGGGTCTTCGTGTCTCTTTTTCCCTTTCTTTTTCTTTTCGGGCTTTTCCTCGGGGAGCTTTTCCGGCTCCGGCTCCTTTGCCGGCGCCGCATGCTTCGGCGCATGTACGATCTCAACGACCGGCGGCTCCTCAGCCGGAGGGACCTGGTCCTCCTGGATCACCGGCGGCTCCTCATGTGCCGGTTCCTCGTAGACCGGCTGCTGCGGAGTGGGCTCCGCCTGCGGGGGCACTGCGGTCTCCGCCGCGGGCACCGGCGTCCGGCGGCGGCGCTTGCGGGGTTCGGGGATGGTGTAGTCGTTGAACTCCGCGATGATGTCTTCCAACTCGAAATCGAATTCCTTATCGCTCAAAGCCGTTCACCTCCCCCCTCAGCTTTCGCCGCCCATAAGGGCGTTGAACAAGGACGGATTGGTCTTCATCAGCCACTGGCCGTCCATATAGGAAAGCTCCACGTCAAATTCCACGGTGCTGTAGTAAAAGCCGGGGTTTTCCAGCACCTGCTGCAGGGCCAGGAGATACACCTCATCCGTCAGCTCCGGCAGATACTGGCCGTTGGCGTCATAGACCTCGTTGCGGGGCTTCTCCGCCACCAGCAGCGCCAGCACGGTGTTCACCCGCTTGCTGATCTCCGACTCCACCCGCTTGACGTTCAGATAGGTAAAGCTGACCCGCTGCACCGCTTCCATCTGGTTTTCCTCGCAGCGGCCCACCAGCTCATAGGAATAGCTGTCCTTCAGCGCCTGATAGACCAGCTTGGCCTCCTCGCTCTCCGGCTCGTTTTCCAGCCCCAGGGTGGTGTAGTCGCTCAGGCAGTCATAGGCCTGCTGATACTTCCCGTCCAGCAGAGCATCAAAGAAATTGGACACCGTGTACTGGGGATTGCCCGAAGGCTTGATGTACAGCGAGCCCCGCCAGGCTGCGAAAATGCACAGCAGCACGACCGCCGCGATCAGCAGGACCGTGATGGCGATCCAAAATTTCTTGACTCTTCCTTCCATATGGATGTCCCCTTCAAAATGATCATACTATTACTTTACATAATATCAGATTTCAAGCCTTGAATCAAGATGTACTTGCCTGGAAAACGCTTAATTCTTATAAAGAAACCGCAGGGCGGCCGGCGGGCCTCCCTGCGATCACGCACGTTTTCTATCGCGGGCGGCTGACACTGTCCGCCAGGGCCAGGATCTCCTGCCTGCTCATAGGCCGGGGTACAGCCTCCGGCTGCGCTTCCTCCGCCTCCTCCGCCGCGGCCGCCGCCAGCTCCCGCCGACGCCGGATCTCCCGCCGGGCAAAGAGTCCTGTCACGGTGCCAAGCACCAGCAGCACGCCCACGGCCCGCACGACGTTCTCGATCCGGGTATACTCCGTCCAGAACAGCGGCACCGCGATGTCCGCCGCTCCCAACAGCACCGAGCCGATGATCAGGCCCAGCACGCTGCGCTTATTGAGGATCTTCTTCACCGGCAGATCCGGGAACAGCGTCTTGCCCGCCAGCAGGAAAGCGCCCAGCAGCGCCCCGATCAGCAGCAGCCAGGCCAGGGCCTTGCCCAGCACCGGGGACAGCACCGCGCCCCACAGGGCGGAGAGCCCCGTCAGCAGCAGCCAGCCCAGAGCCCAAAGAGGCAGCACCACCAGCAGCCGCACCGCATAGGGCAGCTGAAGGATCCGCTGCCGGAGCGCGGTGCGCCGGCCGCTCTGTTCTTCCTCTTCCTCAAGCTCGCTGCCCTTGTCGCCGCTGTCTTCATCCCCGCCGTCACCGCTGTCCGGATCGTCGTCGTCGGTATAGACCGCCTGGGGCAGGATATCCTGCGCCTCCAGCAGATCCGCGGGCGACTGAAAGATCCCGCCCGCCACCATGCTGGCGGAGGTGACCACAGCCACCGCGGCCGCGGCGGCCCGTTTCTTTTTCCCTCGGTCCTTTTCCGCCGTTTCCGGGATTTTTGCGTCCAAATTCTTTTTCATGGCCTCGTCTCCAAACGCTGATCGCGTTCACAGGATTCCTTAACTTTCCGCTGCCAGTATACACGGTTTTTCCCGCAGCGCCAAGCAATAGACGCCGCAGCGGGCGCAGATGTTCCAAAAACTGTATTTGCGCATTGACATTGCTTTTTCGGCGGGTGTATCATAAATGCAGTATTTTACATGGCAGGTGAAAACCATGGATAAATATAAGTTGAAAGAATACATCGACGCCAATCCCGACGCCAAGCTCCGTGATCTTGTTATGAAGCTGCTGTACGATGAGATCGTGGGGCTGCGCATCACGCCGGGCTCCAGGCTGAACATCAACCAGATTGCCTCCTCCCTGGGCATCTCCCGTACCCCTGTGGCAGAGGCCATCAGCAGCCTCAGCGAGATCGGTTTTGTGGTGTCCAAGCCCGGCCAGGCCGGCAACTACGCCCTGGAGCTGAGCCTGCCGGATATGATCCATCTCTACCGGGTGCGGGACGCCATCGAGTGTGAGGCCGCGGCCCTGTGCGCCTACAACGCGGATGACGGCGTGGTCCGGCAGCTGACCCTGCTGGCCGATGCCTTCCGGGACAGTGTGGAGCAGCGGGACATCCGCGGCATGAAGGATACCGATATGCCCTTCCACCGCCTGATCATCGACTCCTGCGGCAACCCCTACATCGTCCAGAGCTATGAGCAGATCCTGCCCAAGCTCATCATGTACCAGGCCTCCATGCTGGAGTTCGTAGTCCGGCAGGGCAACGAGCACAATCCCTGGCTGTCCAGCGTGAAGTTCAACCACATCTCCGTGGTCTCCGCCATCCGTATGCGCATGCCGGAGCTGGCCCGCCAGTGCATGCAGGAGCATATCGGCACCAGCCTGAATTTCACCAGTCTGTCCGGTGACGTCGAGGATCCCTTCTCCGCGCTCCAGCGCCGGGCGCGGTGATCACAGCATAGGCAAAAACCTCCGTCAAAGCAGTCGCTTTGACGGAGGTTTTTGCTGTCTCTCAGTTCCTCAGTCCACGCGCTCGCTGCCCCAGAAGAACAGGGCCACGGTGCCCGGCCCGGTGTGGGAGCCGATCAGATTGCCGACGTTATTGATCAGCACTTTACCGTTGAGTTTGGGGAAGCGCGCTTCCACCAGATCGGCCACGGCGCGGGCGTCGTCATAGCAGGCGGACATGCTGATGTAGCACTTGCCGGAATAATCCAGCCCGTCCTGGGCAAACTCCTCCATCTTCTTGACGATCTCCTTGATGACCCTCTTCTTGGTGCGGATCTTGAAGCGGGGGATCAGCCGGCCCAGGTTGTCCATATTCATCAGCGGGCAAATCTCCAGGATGCCGCCGAAGACGCCGGCCGTTTTGGAGATACGGCCGCCCCTGACGAAGAAGGTCAGGTCTGAGGAGAAGAACCAGTGGTGCAGCTTCAGCTTGTTGTCCTCGATCCACCGGACCAGTTCTTCCGCGCTCATTCCCTCATCCCGCTTGGTGGCCGCGGTGTCCATGATCAGACCGTAGCCGGAGGAGGCGCCCAGGGAGTCGATAATGTAGATGTTCCGCTCGGGATAACGCTCTTTCAAAATCAGCGCCGCGTTGCGGGCGGAGTTGATGGTACCGGACAGACCGGAAGACAGGCACACATGGACGATGTCCTTTCCATCCTCCAGAAAGGGAGTGAAGTTGTCCACATACTCTGACACATTCACCTGGGCGGTGCGGGTGTCGGCCCCGGCGGCCATGCGGGCATAGAACTCGTCGAACGGGATCGTCTGGCCCAGGTCATCCGGGTACTCCACCCCGTCCAGGGCGTAGTGGAAGCAGATGTAATTGATGTTGCGGCTTTCAAAATGCTCCTTGCTCAGGTCGGCGGGGGAGCAGCAGCTGAGAATGTAGCTCATGGCGGTGTTCCTTTCCTGATCGTTTTATGCTTTCAGCATACACCCGCTTCCCGCGCATCACAAGCTACGCTTGTGCCCGGCGCTCTACACATAAAACAGGATGGGCTTTCACGCTCTACCCATCCTGTTTTCGGACTCTACGAATCGTAGAATCATCTTATTCCGCCTTTGGTTCGGCTTTCTTTTTGGGTTTGTGCGGCCGCCGCTGTACGTTGCAGCTGAGAAACACGATGACCTCCGCAAGGGCGGCGACCAAAAACAGCTGCCAGGGCCAGCCCGGGAGCAGCAGGAACATCGCCACGAAGACCGACAGCACAAAGGCCGCGATCACGAATTGCAGATGGCGGCGTTTGTTGAAGGAGCAGATCAGGATCAGGTAGACCAGGACGGACACCGGCAGGGCCACCACAAAGATTTCCCATCGGATCATGTCCACCAGCCACAGCGCCACGAAGGCGGTCAGCGCCAGGGTCCACACCCCCAGCACCGCGATGGCGATGATCATGTCGGTGCTGTAGCTGTGCTCCTGCTCGGCCTCCTCGGCCCCAATCGGCTGCCAACTGTCGTGGGAGGAGAGGATATTGTCCACCGTGACGTCGAAAATCTCCCCCAGCTGGGTCAGCACATAGGCGTCGGGAATGGCCTCGCCCCGCTCCCACTTGGAGATGGTCTTGTCCGAATAATTCAGTTTTGCGCCCAGCTCCGCCTGGGTAAACCCCGCGCCGGTACGCAGCTTGATCAGGTTGCTGGCCACCACAAGCTTCAGTTCCGATAATTGCATCATACTCTATCCAAACATATGGTCATATGGATTCGTTCACATCAACGTAGGTGTTTTATTTTACCATACCCGCATTTCTTTTTCAAGCGCTTTCCTGTCGGCCCTCCCGCAGAGGGGGAAGACTTGCCAAGCGGGCCTTTCCATAGTACAATCGGCTTATTACCATCTGTATAAAGCCAGTCGGAAACACGGATGCCAGAGTGAAAAACCATGTCGGAAGAACGTTCCTATATCGCCTTTATCAGTTACCGCCACAAGCCCCTGGATGCGAAGGCCGCCAGGATGATCGAGAAGCGCATCGAGTCCTATCGGATCCCGAAAGAGCTTCGAAAAACGCCGGACAGCGACAGACTGGGCTACGTTTTTCGGGATGAGGATGAGCTGCCGCTGTCCTCCTCTCTGTCAGACAGCATCCTGGAGGCACTGGACCGGAGCCGGTTTCTCATCGTGATCTGCACGCCGGACCTGCCCCAGTCCAAGTGGTGTGAGCAGGAGATCCGCTATTTCCTGCAGACTCACGACCGGGACCATCTGCTGGCCGTGCTCGCGGACGGCTCCGGGGAAATCTCCTTTTCCCCGCTGATGCTGCACGAATACGACGAAAACGGCAAGGCGATCTCCGATATGGAGCCCCTGGCCGCCAACATCGTCGGGAAGAACCACCGCATCAGCCTCAAAAAATACCGCAAGGAGAGCCTGCGCCTGCTGGCATGCCTGCTGGGCTGCTCCTTTGATACCCTGTACCAGCGGGAAAAGCGGGCAAGGACCGTGCGTATGATGGGCGCCGGGCTCCTGGTCTTTGCCGTTCTCGCCGCCTTTGGCGCCTATGCGGCCGTAAAGGCCAATCAGATCGCCCAACATCAAAAGCAGATCGCGGAGCAGGCGCAGATCATCGTCCGGGAGCAGAATGAAAAGATCTCCAGTCAGGCCCGGCTTCTGGCAGAGCAGGCACAGGAAGCCTATGACCAGAGGGATACTTCAAAGGCTGTCGATCTGGCGCTGCTCTCTCTGGAGCTCTCGGATGAGGGCCCGGCGCAGCACGCCGCTTTAAAGCGGATGCTGCTCTCCTGTCTGAATCTCTACATCCGTCCGGAGGAGGCCTCCATGATCGCCGTCCCCACAGGCACGGCCGCTGACGGCAGCGGAACGGAGATCCGGACTTTCTTTTTGAACAGCGACGGCAGCCGGCTTTTTGTACTCTCGGACAAGAAGCTGACCGTTTGGGACACGGCGGACTGTTCCCTGCTTTCCTCCTATGAAAGCGGCGACGCGATCCGCTCCGTGGATACTTACGACGCCGAACACCGCCTGTCGGAGGAACGGGGCCGCCTCATTTTGTGGACAGACACGGCGATCCTGTGCTTCGCGTATCCCTCAGGGGAGCCCCTTTGGGAAACGGCCTTTGACCCCGGCTCCCGCGCCTCGGGAACCGTCTTGCTGTCCCCGGACCGTGAGCGGCTCTACAGCGTCTGCAGCGTTTCGTCCACAGCCGTCAGGATCGACGAGCTGGACTTCTCTGACGGCAGCGTACTGCGCACCCATACTTTCCCCTCTGATACGTTCCGAAACTTCCGAAGGGCCCGCGCTGTCTCCGCGGACGGGGACCTGCTTGCCTTCACCGGAAGCAACGGAAGCATGATGCGGACGCTGACCGTGTTCGGCCTGAGAGAGAACAGCGTATCGGAGCTGGTCCTGGGACCGGTGGATCCCTGGACCGCCACCACAACAGAGTGCCTCTGTTTCGGCGCGGATTCCCGGATCCTTGTCTTTGACTATGACGGATCTGTCAACATTCGCAGGTCCTTGACGCCTGAGTATTATCTGGACATGGTCGGGCAGAAGCGCTTCCGGGTCTGGTGCTGCGATCCCGCGAACGGGGACTGCGTGTGGTCCTACGATTCCGGAAATGTAGCGGCGCCGACCGACGCCCTTTCCGTTTCGTCCGGCGAAGACGCCGTCACGGGAGGGCTCTCCGATCTGCGGAGCCTGAAAGTGCCGCTCACCCTGCAAACCGAGATCTCCGGCGTGGAGTGCGTGGCTGCGGCCGTGGGCAACAGCCTCTGGATCCTGGAGGAGGGAAGCGGCGTCTGCAGGATGGAGATGCTCTTCGACGCCGCCATCGCGGTCCTGGAACAGCGTGAGCAGGCTCTGGATCTGATCCTGGAAAACGGCTACAGGGTGATGATCCCGAAGGAGTTTGACACCCCGGATATCATCACCGTGAAGAACTTCCCCCCGGATATCATACAGGCAGACCACAACGGAAACAGCTTTTATATCCAGACCGAGGAGAACCGGATCGTCCAGTACACCACGGGAAAATACGATGCGAGCTATGCGGAAACAGAGATCGCCGGTCAGAGCGTCCGGGAATACATAGACAGTCTCCCCGCCGATGACCGGATCCTGGAGGCCGGCGGGGTCCGGCTGGTATACAGCGACGACAGGACCGCCTTTCTGATCCAGTCTGATCCTGTGGCCCGGGTGACGGTGGGCGAAGAGATCCAGGCCATGAGCTTCACCCCCGACGGGAATCGGATCCTCGTGGGGCTGCAAAAGCGTGTCCTGCTCTATGACCTGGAAGGGACGCTCCTGTCTGCCGCGGAGCTGCCGGATACCATCCGCTCTTACAACGATAACGCGTACCTGTACTTCCTCGAGGAGGACGTTTGCCTCTATGGCTCCCTGTTCGGCGGCTATCTTCTGGATCTCCTCGAGGACGGCATCGTTTGCAGCCAGTACATCAACATGGCCGTTGCTTACGATCATGCCGCCGAGCGCTTCCTCGTCTGCGACTATTATGCCTATGATGCAGGCGAGACCGGTTTTACCCTTGGCTATCTGAACTATCACAGCATGGAGGAGATCCTGGCCATGGCCGCCGGGATCGGCCTTTGAAAGCGCCGTAAGCCTCCCCCCAGCGGCACAGTGTTGGGAAGCATAAAGAAACGCCCCGGCGGCCGTCACCCGCCGGGGCGTCCCTTGTGAGAGGGTTTTTATAAACGCATGCGAAGACGCGATTTATACAGATTTACAGCCTACAGGATCACGGACATGATGCATACGATCACACCGAAGCCGATGCAGCAGCCCACCGTCCGGCGCATGATCTTGCCGTCCACACCCTCCATGCCACCGCACTCCCAGAGATTGGAAGCATCCCCGAAGCGTATTTGCGCTGGGGACTTTTCCCTGTGCGGTTTTCAGAACCCGGTCTGTCCCGATCAGAGGCCCAGCTTCTTATCCGCGATCCGGATGATCAGGTCCACCGTGCCGTCGATGCCGAACATGCTGCTGTCGACGGAGAAGTCATGGCAGTCCTTGCCGCCCCAGACCTTGCCGGTGTAGTACTCAAAATACTCCTTGCGCTCCTTGTCGATCTGATTCATCTTCTTCTCCGCATCCTTGTCGGAGTCCAGGCGGTAATAGTCCTTCACCCGGGGGATCTTGAAGGAATCCGGCGCGTAGACGAACAGGCGCAGAGTGTTGGGATCACTCTCCAGCACGGGGTTTGCGCCGCGTCCGATAATGACGAAAGATTCCTGCGCCGCCAGGCGCTGAATAATGGCCCGTTCATACAGGTACATCCGATCGGAGTCGCTGAGCCGATTCATCAGATCCTTGGTCTTCTCCTGGAAGCCGCCTTTGCGAGTGGGCAGCCACCCGGAAACGGACTCTTCCAGCTTGGCCAACTCCCCGGGATCCTTGCCGGTCTCCTCGGCCAGCAGGTCCAGGATGTTCTTGTCATAGAGCTTGATGCCGTAATGCTCCGCCAGCTTCTCACCGATCTCGTGGCCGCCGCTGCCACACTCTCTGCCGATGGAGATAACAAAACGTTTGTCTGCCATTGTGATACCCGTCCTTTCTTGGTCTTCTAATTGGTTTACCAATTTTCATTTCAAAAAATTCGGCCAATCCATTTCTTTCTTAAAGTGGTTGACCAATTTACGGTTTCAGTATACGCTTTTGTTTTTCATTTGTCAATAGCCTGCGGCAACTTTTTTTGCGCATTAAAAAAGGCCTCACGAACGTGAGACCTTTTGCTTTACAAAACGTATGCTGTTTCTTCCAGCCTCTCAGGTGTCGAAGTTCCGGGTGATGAACACAAAGTGCCGGTCCAGGGCTTCCTTTCCCTTTTCCAGATCCCCGTCCAACACAGCGGCCACCAGCTGCCGGTGGGCCGCCTGGAAGGCCTCAAACTCCTCCGGGCCTTCGCTTCGGATCTCCTTGCGGATCTGTCCGATGAAGCGATTGATGATCCGGTTGAGGGCCACATAGTTGGCGACGACCAGCCGGTTGCCGGACATCTCCACCAGGGTCTGGTGCAGGAGTCGGTCGCTCTCGGCCTGCTGCTCATCTGTCTCCCCGTAGAGCATACCCTCCAGATGCTGCCGCAGCTCCTTCTTTTTCTTCTCGTCGCTGCTGCGCACCGCCAGGGCCAGAGCCTGCCGCTCCACCGCGTAACGAAACTCCCGGATCTGCTCATAGCTCAAAGTGTCCAGGGCGTACATCATGGTCAGCACCTGCTCCAGCGTCCGGTCGAAATGCCGGGCGATATAATTGCCGCTGCCCTGACGGCTCTCCACGATGCCGATGGTCTCCAGCAGGCGGATCCCCTCCCGCACGGCGGAGCGGCTCACCTGCAGGGTCTGGGCCAGGTCCCGCTCGGCGGGCAGCCGGTCGTCCACCTTCAGCTTGCCCGCAAGGATCAGGGTCTCAATATATTCGATCACTTTTTCGGAGGCTTTTTCCGTCCCGATCATGGTCATACACCTCTGTCCTCAGCTTTTTCATGGGGAAAAATGCAAATTCAGAACTTATCGAGATACTATCATCCCCGGCCCGGGAAGTCAAGCCGCGCAAAAAAAGAGCCGCCGCAAAACGGAAGGTCTTGCGGCGGCTCCCCGGGAAATATGTTCTCTTGTCTTATTTCAGCTTTGCCATGGCCTTGGCCAGGAAGCGGTCATTATACACGATGCAGCGCTGGTGTTTGCCCTCGCCGATCAGCTCGTCCCCGGCATAGGCGCGGACCCGGAAGAAGAGCATGCGCCCCTCCACCTTTTCCAGCTCGCTCTCCGCCCGGACCGTCATGCCGACAGGCGTGGCCGCCAGATGGGCCACGTCCAGATGCAGACCCACGGTGCCCTGTCCCTCATCCAGATAAGGCTGCACCGACTGCAGCGCCGCCTTTTCCATCAGGGCGATCATGGACGGGGTCCCGAACACCTCCAAAGCGCCGCTGCCCACAGCGGCGGCGGTGTTTTCAAATACCACTTCCACACTGGCCTCACCCTTGAGGCCAATTTTCAATTCCGCCATTTACTTGATCGCTCCTTTGAGGACTTCGGCCAGGATCTTGATGCCGGTGACGATCTTGTCGTCCGTGGCGCAGGAATAGTTGAGGCGCATGCCGTTGTTCACATCGCCCTTGGGATAGAAGCCGGAGCCGGGCACATAGGCCACCTTCTTCTCCATGGCCAGAGGCGCGAGCTCTCTGGTGTTCACATACTCAGGCAGCTCCACCCAGGTGAACAGTCCGCCGTCCGGGTCGGTGAACTTGGCCTCCTTGGGGAAGGTCTCCCGCATGGTGTTGATCATCAGCTCGCAGCGGTGCTTGTACACCGGCAGGATGGTGGCCACATGGGCGTCGATATCGAACATATCCATATACTTGGAGATGGCCATCATGTTCAGCGTGGCGGTCTGCAACACCGCCGCCTGGGCGATGTGGTTGACCTTCTCGATGATCTTGCCGTCGGCGATGATCCAGCCCACCCGGAAGCCGGGGGTCAGGATCTTGGAGAAGGAGCCGAAGTACACGATCAGGCCCTCGGTGTCCATGCTCTTCAGGCTGGGCAGGAACTCGCCCTTGAAGCGCAGGTCGCCGTAGGGGTTGTCCTCGATGGCAGGCACACCGTACTTGTTGATGATCTCCATGAACTTCTCGCGCCGCTCTCTGGGCCAGGTGCGGCCGGAGGGGTTCTGGAAGTCGGGGATGATGTAGATGAGCTTCACATTGGGGGTGTTGGCCAGGACCTTGTCCAGCTCCTCCATGATCATGCCGTTTTCATCGGTGGGCACGGACACGAAGTTGGGCTGGTACTGCTTGAAGGCGTTGATGGCGCCCAGATACGAGGGACTCTCCAGCACCACCACGTCGCCGGGATTCAGAAACAGCTTGCCCAAAAAGTCCAGGCCCTGCTGGCTGCCGGCGGTGACGAACACATGCTCCGGGTCTGTGTGGATGTTGTTCTTGGCGGCCACCCGCTCGCAGATCTGCTCCCGCAGGCGGAGATACCCGTCGGTGGGACCGTACTGCATGGCGGCCCGGCCCTGCTCGTCCATGACCGCGTCCAGGGCGGCCTTCATGTTCTCCACGGGGAACAGCTCGGGCGCGGGCAGTCCGCCGGCAAAGGAAATGATCTCGGGGCGTGCCGCCACCTTCAGCAGCTCGCGGATATCCGAGGCCTTGATGCCGCTCATTCTGTCGGCAAAATTAACCATGTCGCATTCCTCCTGTTGATTTTATATAGTTTTAAATGGATTTATATGGCTCTCAATTGTGTATTATAACGCAAAAACGCGGGCCTGTAAAGCCGAAAAGCACCGGCTCGTCTGTTATTTTCATGTCAAAGCACCGCAGCCCTTGTCCGGGCCGCGGTGCTGCCTTTCCCTATTTGCCTCGCCGAAGGAGCTTCCCCAGCAGCGTCGTCCTCTCCCGTTTTTCCACGGGCGCGGCCAGATCGCCGAAGGCTGCCGGGCCCAGGTATTTGAGCACCGCCACCTGGGGCTCCATGTCCGGCGTCACGGTAAAGGTGTCCGTATCGTAGCGGTGAATGAATTCCGGGGACTCGAAGTAATAGGCGAAGTCCTCCACCGTCTCCAAGCGGTGGCCGCCCATATTGCCGTGGCGGTAGTGCATGGGGATGATGACCTTCGCCATGATCTCGTCGCAGGCCCGTTTGGCCTCCTGGGCAGGCAGGGCCGTGGCGGAGCCGGCGCAGACCATCGCCACGTCCGCATTGCAGAGCCGGGTGATCTGCCCGCCGTCCAGCTGGGTGCCCAGATCGCTCATGTGCACCAGCTTATAGCCGTCGGCCTCCAGGATATGGATACTGCAGAAGCCCCGCCAGTTGCCCATCTTGAATTCATGGGGCACCTGCAGGGTGCTGATGGCGAAGGGGCAGTCCGATTCCGGCCGCCCGGACAGGAGCACGCCCTCCCGGTAGTTGTGGCCGAAATGCTCATGGCTGACCAGCACCTTGTCCGCCTTGACGCGCAGCTTGGGATAGCCGTTGATATAGTCGCTGTTGTAGGGGTCAATGACGATGGTATAGCCCTGATAGCGGATGGCAAAGCAGGCGTGTCCCAGCCATTTGATCTCCATGCTCATTGTTCAGCCCTCCATGACGTGCAGCGCCCGGATCTCCGGGTTTTCGATGCTGTCCATGATCGCGAAGGCGTGGGGCTCCAGATAGTCCCAGTCCCCGCCGCTGAGACCCTGAACCTGGAGCTCATGGATAACGGCGGCGCAGATGTCCTCGATGACGCCCGCCTTGGTCTGCTGCCCGGCCGCGTCGTTGTCCCCGGTGAGCAGAAAGTCCAGCGCCGGACGCAGCTGACCCAGCAGCGGCAGCGTCTCCAGGCCCCGGAGCATCCATTTATAGTAGGGCATGTGCCGGCGGTTGAGCAGATAGAGCATGCCGCAGGCGGCCCTGACGAACTCCGCCGCCGCCAGCATGGCCGCCCCCTCCTCGCCGTGGCGCAGGCATCGGCTGTAGTTGTACTGCCCGCTCTGGGCCATCTCCACCGCCCGGGCCGCCAGCTTCTTTTTGCGCACATCCTCCGGCATGCCGCGGAGGATCTGCTCCCGCACCGCGCTGAAGTGGCCAAGCTCATCCCGCCAGACCTCACCGTTCGTGGCCTCGGCCAGGGCGTGGGAGGGCAGGTACAGCCACTGCTGCCAGCTCTCCGGCGCGCCGGGGCTGCCTGTATAGCGGCGGTAGAAAAAGCCCGTGCGCAGCACGCCCAGGTGCGTTTCGCTCATGCTGCTGCGCTGCGCGGCGCCCGGATGGGGCAGCGCCCGATAGGCCCGGGCCAGCTCCACGCCGATGCGCAGATCGTCCACATCCTCCAGCCACAGGCAAAAACCCGGCTCAAAATCATGGTCCCGGGAGACCTCGTCGTCGCAGCCGAAGCACTCCGAACCCCGACCCGCCAGACCCACGGCGATGCGGCTCTCATAATCGGGAAACTGCTCGCGGAGCATGGGTTTGCCGTATTCCTCATAAAAGGCGCGGGCCTCTTCAAGTCCTTTCACGGATCTCCTCCAGCCTTTCTTTCAGTTCCTTCACGTACAAAAAATAGCCACAATAGTCAAAGCAGGGCAGGCACTTGCGGATGGTCAGGGCGTGGTAACCGTCATGGGCCAGCCCCTCGGCGTTCAGATGCGCCCAAGCCCGCTCCATGCACTGGCCCACCCGCTCATCCAGGGGGTCCTGCTTGTCGTACAGCTCCGCCAGGCTGCACCAGGTCACCGCCATGTCGTTGTCCTGTCCCCTGCCCAGGCCGAGCACGTTCAGGGCCATGCGGTAACAGCGCTCCGCCCCGGCGTAGTCGCCCAGGTCCATGCAGGCCCCGGCCATGTTGTTGTACAGCCCGCCGAAGCGGTAATCGCCGGGATCCAGGTTGTCGGAATAGACCCGGCCCACATGGCGGAAGATGGGCAGCGCCTCCTCCGCCCTGCCGAAATGCTTGAGCGTGGTGGCGGCGTTGAGCATCACCGTGGCGCCGGAGACGGTGTGCCCCAGGTGGTGCAGGCGGATCAGCTCCATGCCCTCGCGCACCGCGGCGAAGCCCTCCTCCCGCTTGTTGCCGAAGCGGTACTGCCCCATCATCTCATTGAGGATGCTCAATTCCGCCCGCCAGTCCCCCAGCTGCTGCGCCTCCACCCGGCGCTTTTCCAGAAAGTGCTGGGCCTTGACGGCCCGGCCGGCGTGGATCAGCTGGTCCAGCTGGCGGATCATGGCCGGGACGTTCATCCGCTGCCCCGTGGGCTCCGCGTCCGGCGTGCCGGTATAGGCGCTGGCGTCAAAGGGGCAGATCGGCTCGATGTAGTCCATGAGAATCTCCTTGTAAGATTACGTCCAATCGGTATATAATAATCAAGATACAATAGTTATTATAAACGAAGTCAGCCGGTATGTAAATAAGCATCGAATCGGAGGATGTGAGGTTTTTTATGCGCAACCATCTGCAAAACGAGCGGTCCCCCTACCTGCTGCAGCACGCGGGCAACCCGGTGGACTGGTACCCCTGGGGACAGGAGGCTTTTGCCAAAGCCCAAGCGGAAGACAAGCCCATTTTCCTCAGCATCGGCTACTCCACCTGCCACTGGTGCCATGTGATGGCGGAGGAGTCCTTCGAAAACGAAAAGGTCGCCCAGATCCTGAACCGGCACTTTGTGTCCGTCAAGGTGGACCGGGAGGAGCGGCCCGATGTGGACGCGGTGTATATGGAGGTCTGCTCCGCCCTCAATGGCAGCGGCGGCTGGCCATTGACCGTGATCATGACCCCCGATCAGCAGCCCTTCTTCGCGGGGACCTATCTGCCCCGGGAGAACCGGGGGCAGTATATGGGGCTGATCCCCCTGCTCACCGCCGTGGCGGTCAAGTGGGAGACCGACCGGGAAAGCCTGCTGAAGGCCAGTACGGAGATCACCGAACACGTCCGCGCGGCCCAGCCCCTGGGCAGCGGCGAGCCTGACGCCGACATGCTGCAAAAGGCCGTACAGCAGCTGGCCGGCTCCTACGACAAGGAGTACGGCGGCTTCGGCATCGCGCCCAAGTTCCCATCGGCACACAACCTGCTGTTCCTGCTGCGCTTTGCCGCCCTGTCGGACACGAAGAAGGTCCGCGCCCTGGTGGAGCACAGCCTGCAGCAGATGGTCCGGGGCGGCATCTTCGACCACATCGGCGGCGGCTTTGCCCGCTATTCTACCGATCGGGAATGGCTGGCGCCCCATTTTGAGAAGACCCTGTACGACAACGCCCTGCTGGCTCTGTGCTATACTGAGGCCTGGCAGGACGGGCATCTGGCCCTGTACCGGGAGACCGCGGAGGCCACGCTGGACTATTGCCTGCGGGAGCTGCGCTCCGACTGCGGCGGCTTCTGCAGCGGCCAGGACGCGGACAGCGAGGGCGAGGAGGGCAAATATTATCTCTTCACTCCTGCGGAAGTCAAGTCGGTCCTGGGTGAGGACGACGGGCGGCACTTCTGCGAATGCTACGACATCACCGAGGAGGGCAACTTTCAGGGCAGGAACATCCCAAATCTGCTGCTGAACACCCGTTGGAATCTGCTGCCTGAGGGCTACGAGGACTTTCGGGAGCGGCTGCGCCTGTACCGGGCGGAGCGCTGCCCCCTGCGCACGGACGAAAAACTGCTCACCGGCTGGAACTGGAACGGGCTGATGCTCATGGCCCTCAGCCGGGCCGCCCGGGTCTTTGACGACCCCCGCTACGCCGCGGCGGCCAGGGAGCTGGCGGCCTTCCTGCTGAATACAGCGGGGGCCGCCCGGCCGGAGGACCTGCGCGCCGTCTGTTATGGACAGGACCCGTCGGAGCTGCCCGCCCAGCTGGACGATTACGCCTTCTGCGCTCTGGGCCTTCTGGAGTTCTACGATCTGGATTACGACAGCTCCCTGCTGCTGCATGCCGAAGCCCTGGCCCGGCAGATCCTGCTGCACTTTGCCGACGGGGAGGCGGGTTTCTTCCGCACCGCCGACACCGCCGAGGCGCTGATCAAGCGCCCCAAGGAGGGCTTCGACGGGGCCCTGCCCTCCGGCAACAGCGCCGCCGCCGTCCTCTTCGACCTGCTTAGCCGCCTGTCCGGCCGGGAGTTCTGGCGGGAAGCCGCTGACCGACAGCTGCGCTACCTGTGCCGCCACGCCGAGAAGTACCCCGCCGGCTCTGCCTTCGGCTTTATCGCCCTGCTGCACCTGCTCTATCCCACCCGGGAGCTGGTCTGTGTCTGTCGGGAGCTGCCGGCTCTGCTGAAAAGCGTCACCGGCAAGTACGCCCCGGAGCTGAGCGTGCTGGTGAAGCGCCCGGGAGATGAGGCGCTGGACGCCTTCGCCCCCTTTACCCAGCCCTTCGCCATGCAGGGGGAAAAGGCCGCCTTTTACCTCTGTTCCGGCGGGACCTGCAGCCTGCCCTTCACGGAAGAATAATGCCCTGAAGAAAACAAGCGCCTGTGCCATTCGCCGGCACAGGCGCTTTCTTTTTTATCATGCTTTACTTGTCCCGGCGCTCCCGGAGCTTTTCGCTGAGACTGGCGGCTGCCTCGCTGCCCTTTTTCAGGGTGTTCTTTACCACGCTCCCGCCGATCTTCAGGCTGCCCTTCAGGGCGGCCTCACCCACGGCCATGGCCTCCTTCAAGCCGCCGGTGACGCCTTCGTTGCCGAAACTGCGCACGCCCTCCGCGGACATGAAAAACAGCGCCAGGGCGCCGGGTCCCACATGGGAGCCGGTGACCGGCTCGTACTCCACGGTCAGGATCTCCCTGGGCGGACGGTTGCGGCGCAGCAGCTCCGCCAGATACGCGGCGTCCTCCCGGCAGCCCGCCTGGGCGATGCCCACGGTCTGATACTGGGGCTGCACCGCCAGCTTGTCATAGAGCTGGGCCAGGGCCTGGATGGACTTCTTCCGGCCGCGCAGCTTGGCGAAAGCCACGATCTTGCCCTCCTCGTTGCCCTTGAGCAGGGGCTTGATCTGCAAGACGGAGCCCACGATGGCGGATAGGTTGGACAGCCGTCCGCCCCGCTTGAGGTGCATCAGGTCGTCCACGGTGAAGACGTTGAACATCCGCTCCGCGTTTTCCTCCAGCTGCCGGACCGCGCTTTGGGTATCCCAGCCGCTGTCCCGCAGTTGGGCCGCCTGCATGGCGATGATGCCCTCGCCCAGGGACGCGCCCCGGGTGTCGATAATGGCCATCTGCCGGTCCGGGTAGGTCTCGGCCAGCATGTCCGCCGCGATATGGGCAGAGTTGCAGGAGCCGCTGATGCCTGAGGACATGCTCACAAAAATCACGTCCCTGCCCTCTTTCAGGTAGGGCTCGAAAAATTCCATGTAACTGTTGGGGCTGATCTGGGTGGTGGTCACGGCCAGGCCGCCCCGGATCTCCTCGTAAAAGGCGTCCCCGTCAAAGGCGTCGGAATCGGTGCAGGTATAGTCCTTCCCGTTGTGCGTATAGGTAAAGGGGATGACCTTCAGGTCGTACGCCCGCAAAATCCGATTTGGCAGGTTGCCGGATGTGTCGGTCAAGACAACAAAACTCATACCGTAAATGCCTCCTGTTGCTTTTGATAATACCAGAGACATGATACCCAAAAACGTCCGAAAATGGCAAGCTACTCCCCCGCGCTGCCGCTATACCCTCCCGGCACGGCCAGTAGAATCAAGGAAACCGGACTCTACGGAGCGTAGAGTCCGGTTAAAAAACGCTGTCCCCGCAAGGCTTTCAGGCCATGAGCTTTTCCATCTCGTCCAGCAGCTCGCCGAACAGCGTCAGGGCGGAGTTGACCGGCTCCGGCCCGGACATGTCCACGCCGGCGATCTTCAGCAGGGAGATGGGATCGGCGCTGCTGCCGCCGGAGAGAAAGCGCTTGTAGTCCGCCACAGCGGGCGCGCCCTCGCTGAGGATGCGGTTGGCGATGGCCACCGCGGCGGAGAAACCGGTGGCGTACTGGAACACATAGTAATCGTAGAAGAAATGGGGGATGCGGGCCCACTCCAGGGCGATCTGCTCATCGGAGATCATGTCCGGCCCGAAATACAGCTGGTTGAGGGCCTTGTATTTTTCACACAGCACCTGAGCGGTCAGGGTCTCGCCCGCCTCGGACATGCGCCCCAGCTCCAGCTCGAACTCCGCGAACATGGTCTGGCGGTAAACGGTCCCCTTGAACTGGTCCAGGAAGTGGTTGATCAGATAGGCCCGCTCTTTCCTGTCTTCCGTCCTGCCCAGCAGATAGCGCATCAGCAGCACCTCGTTGCAGGTGGAGGCCACCTCCGCCACGAAGATCACGTAGTCGCTGTCGCAGACCGGCTGATTGCGGCAGCTGTAGTAGCTGTGCAGTGCGTGGCCCATCTCGTGGGCCAGGGTGAACATGCTGTCCAGGGTATCCTTGTGGTTGAGCAGTACGTAGGGATGGGGCCGGGAGTTGCCGGAAGAATAGGCGCCGCCCCGCTTGCCCACGTTTTCATACACGTCGATCCACCGATTGTCAAAGCCCTCGCGCAGCAGGGCCAGATAGTCCTCGCCCATGACGGACAGGGCCTCCAGCACGGTGGCCTTGGCCTCCTCAAAGGAGATCTTCACCGCCGCGTCCGGCACCACAGGCGTGTACACATCGTACATGTGCAGCTCCTCCACACCCAGCAGGCGCTTGCGCAGGGCCACATAGCGATACATCTTATCCAGATTGGCATGCACTGCCTGGATCAGATTGGTATAGACCGCCGCCGGTACCTCGGTCCGGTCCAGAGACGCGGCCAGGGTGCTGTCGTATTTGCGGGCCTGGGCGAAAAAGCGCAGCTGCTTGAACTGGGCGTCCAGGGTGGCGGCCACCGTGTTCTGGAAAGCGCCCAATTTGGCGTAATAGGTCTCGAAGGCGCTGCGGCGCAGGGCCCGGTCCGGGCTCTCCAGCAGGGGCACGAAGGAGCCTCCCGTCAGCTGATGGGGCTTTCCCTCCCCGTCCACCGCGTCGGGGAATTTCAGATCCGCATCCCGGAAGATCCCGGCGATGCTGTCCGGGCTGTCGGCCATCTCGCCGGCGGCGGCCAGCAGTCTCTCCTCTGCCGGGGACAGGATGTGGGCCGCCCGGCGGCGGATCCGGTACAGGCTGCGCCGGTAGGTCTCCAGCCCCGGCTGGGCGATATAGAACAGATTCAAGGTGTCCTCATTCAGGGCCATGATTTCCGGGGCGGCGAAGGCCGCCGCGCCGGACACGGCCACGATGCTGGCCACAGCCTTGCCCCGCAGATCCTGATAAAAGCCGTCGGAGGTGTCCTGGTCGCACTTGCAGTTGGCATAGCCCATGAGCTTGCCCAGGCGCAGATCCGCCTCGTCCTCCAGCCGCAGGAAGCTGAGCAGCGTCTCCGCGCTCTCCCCCAGGCGGCCCTTATAGGCGGAGATCTCGTCCGGCAGCGCTTTCAGCGCCTCATATTCCCGCAGCCAGGCCTCGTCGCTTTCAAAGATATCCTGCAGGTTCCAGGTCAGTTCCTCCGGCACGTCCCTGCGCAGGGGGATGCTTTTGTCTTCCATTTTTATGTTTCCTTTCCGTTTTTTATCAATGGATGGATTATATCACAAGCCCTGTGTCCCCCGCAACGGAAAAGCGCTCGACTTTATACTTGCAAAACCGCGGCGCAGTGATAAAATAGGAGGGCAACACTTCTGACGGAGAAGCCTATGAAACGGATCAAACAATTGCTGTGCGCGCTGGCGGTGCTCTGCCTGCTGCTGTCTCTGCCCGGCGCGGCCCTCGCCGCGGAGGAACCGGCAGGGCCGGAAGCGCCCGAAGCGGCGGAACCTGCCGGGCCGAAAGTCCCCGAGGCCGAGGATGCGGCGGAAGCCGAGACCTCGGTATACCCGGAGCTGGATTCCCTGTACAAGGATAAGACCTGGGATGAGGTCGTCAGGACCTTCCTGGAGAAATACAACCTGGACCCGGACGATCCCAACCTCGTCACGCTGGGTTATTACAACACCGTCACCGGGGAGGAGCATTATCTCCATCCCGACCAGTACATGGTCAGCGGCAGCATGTACAAGGTGCCGCTGAATATGGCCTTTGCGGAAAAGGTGTCCAGCGGGGAGCTGGATTGGGACACTACATACGGCACTTATAAGCTCAGCGACCTGCGGGACGCCACCATCATCCACTCTGACAATGAGCTGGCCCGGACCCTGTGGACCATCCTCAGCAACGGCCAGGGCTACCACCGCTACCGGGAGATCATCGCCCCCTACATGGGTGAAGATCCGGAGACCGTGGAGCAGAAATATTATGAGAACAACTTCTTCACCGCCCGGCAGATGATCTATTGCCTGAAGCTGTTGTATGACAATCCCGACCGCTTCCCCACCATCGTGGAGACCATGCAGAAGGCGGAGCCCAACCGCTATTTCAAGCTGCGGGAGAAGCGCTTCGACATCGCCCACAAATACGGCTTTCTGGTGACGGAGTATCATCAGAACATCAACGACTGCGGCATCGCTTTTACGGACGACCCCATCCTGCTGGTGATCTTCACCGACAATGTGGCCAAGGCCTACCCGGTGATCACCGAGTATGCCACGCTCATGTGCGACTACACCCAGTACCACACCGCCCAGCGCCTCGCGGAGGAGGCGGAGGAGGCCCGGCGCCTTGCCGAAGAGCAGGCCCGTGCCGAAGCGGAGGCCGAGGCCGCCCGGGCGGAGGCGGAGGCCCAGCAGTCAGGCCTGGCCGCCCTGTTCACGCCGCGGGAGACCGAGGCGCCTGCGGAAAAGGAGCCGGTGACCGCAGAGCGGCGCAGCATCAGCTTTGCACCCTTTGTGGCGGCGGTAGCCGTGGTGGTGGCCACCGTAATCTCGCTGGCGCTGCTGATCCGCTGGCGGCGGCGCTATCGGCTGCGCCTGCCCTGGGCCCTGGCGGCAACGCTGCTGTGCGCCCTTGCCCTGCTGCTGTGTACCATAGCAGTTTCCCGCGGGCCGCTGCTGGCAAAGCCCTCGGGAGAGCCACGGGAGGCGGTCAGCGCCTTCTTTGACGCCCTGCAGGCCGGGGACTATGAGGCGGCCTACGAGCATATGGACGGCTACAGCAGCTTAGGGCTGGAAAACGAGCCCCAGACGGCCTCCGGCCGCCTGCTGTACCAGGCCCTGCGGCAGAGCTACGGCTATACCCTCATCGGGGACAGCACCGTGGACGGGATGAACGCCCGGCAGCAGATGCAATTTCGCTACCTGGACGTGCCCGCCCTGGAGGCGGACGCCCGGACCGAGCTGGAAAACGTGATCGTGGAGCTGTCCCGGGATCGGGCGTATGACCAGGTGTACGACGCGGACAACAATTATCTGGCTGCCTTCGCTCAGGAGGCCTATGCCCGGGCCTTGGAAACCGTGCTGAGCCATGCGGCGGACTACTACGCCACCACCGGCGTGCAGCTGAGTCTGCGCAGCGTGGACGGCAGCTGGCGCGTGGTGCCGGATCAGAACCTGCTGAAGGTGCTCTCCGGCGGCCTTGCCTATTGATTTCGATTTTCGCAGATAAGGAGGTGACGGCAGTGCCCGGCCCTTCGGATTTTGATTTTGACCTGGATTCCATACTGGCTGAGTTTTCGGACAGCGAAACCGCTGCCGGCAGCTCCGCGCCCGACCCGGCGCCGCCGCGCCCTGCCCAGGCCGCCCCAAAGGCGCGGCCTCACGCAGGCGCCCATGCCGCCGTACCCGGGGCAGCAGTCCCGGCCGGGGCAAAGCCCGCGCAGGCAGCCCGCCCCGCCCGGCGGCACAGCGCCCCGAAAGTCTCGGCGGTGGAGGAGCCCACCGTACTGGCGCCTTCGGCGGCGCGCC
>CACYXE010000002.1:14673-120811 GCA_902778275.1 Oscillospiraceae bacterium | reverse complement strand
CTGACAGCCTTTGTTCGAAGCGGTTCTTCCCTGTATTTACCGGTATCCCGGTGGGGTAACAGCCATCGAAGCAGGCACTGCAATAGTTGTGTCCTCCGGCGAGTAATTCCAGCATCTCAACCGGAAAAAACGCAAGAGAATCTGCTCCGATTATTTCAGAAATCTCAGGAACCGTATGCTGACAGGCGACCAGATTCTCTTTTGAATCGATATCCGTCCCATAAAAACATGGATAGAGAAAAGGCGGCGCGCAAACTCGCATATGGACTTCCTTCGCCCCTGCTTCCCTGAGCAGAGAGATGATCCTCCGGCTGGTCGTTCCCCGGACAATAGAATCATCGATCAAAATGATTCTTTTATCCTTAACGACTCCTTCTACAACAGAAAGCTTAATCTTCACCTTATCCAACCTGTCTCCGGGATCAATGAATGTCCTGCCGATATATTTATTCTTTATCAGCCCTATATCATACGGGATCCCCGATGACATGCTGTACCCGAGAGCCGCATCCAGCCCGGAGTCCGGGACACCAATGACAAGATCCGCCTCTACCGGTTTTTCCTGCGCCAGGATACGGCCGGCATTGAGCCGGCTTTCATGAACGCTGAGCCCATTGATTACAGAGTCCGGTCTTGCAAAATAAATATATTCAAATACACAAAGATGCTTCCTCTTTAACCCGCAATGCTCCCGTCTGGAAACCACACCTTCCTTGCTGAATACCAGTATCTCTCCCGGTTCAAGATCCCGTATGATCCTGCCGCCAACGGCTTTGATCGCGCAGCTTTCAGAAGCAGCGATATACATACCGTCTTTTGTTATGCCGTAACAAAGCGGCCGGAAGCCATAAGGATCTCTTGCGCAGATCAGTTTCTGCGGAGACATAAGAATCAGAGAATATGCACCCTCCAGAGTATTCATGGCCCTGCTCAGCGCCTCTTCGATGGATGGAGCGGAAAGGCGTTCCTTTGTTACGATGTAAGCGACCGTTTCCGTATCACTGGTTGTATGGAAAATGGCGCCCGACAGCTCCAGCGCAGAGCGAAGCTCGGCCGCATTTGACAGATTTCCGTTATGTGCGATGGCCATCCTTCCTTTCTGGTGATTTACCTCTATCGGTTGGCAGTTGCTCCTGCGGGTGCTGCCAGTAGTTCCGTACCGGACGTGGGCAACCGCCATAGTTCCTTTTGGAAGTGATTTCAATACATCTTCCGAAAACACTTCACTTACGAGGCCGAGATCTTTATGTGAAGCAAACAGCCCATCATCATTCACAACGATCCCGCAGCTTTCCTGCCCCCTGTGCTGCAGTGCATACAAACCATAATAACTGATATTCGCCACATCAGCCATTTTTCCTGAGAAGACTCCGAAAACCCCGCATTCCTCATGAATACTCATTGATAAACACCTTCTATATCTATGTTTAATTTTTAACTATTTTGACTTGCTGATCCCAAACCCACATATAACAAAAGCAGACTCCGGCGGTATCAGGCGCCTTTGTCTGCTTGTTTATAAGTATATTCCATTAATGACGAAAAGTCAAGTGCTTTGCTCTTTAGCAAATCCCGAGTTATTGCGCTGACATCCAAACCACAGCCACAACCTGTCGTTATCCAAACCACTAACTCAACCCTGCCTCAAAAACATCCAAACCGGCCACTCAACCCAGTGACATCTAAACAGCCTACTCAACCCTCTGGAAGAAGCAGTTGATATGTTCTGGCGGAGTGATTTTCGCGGTCAAATCTGCTCGCTTCCTCTGACGGCCTGATGCCAGAAAAGCCCGGAAATATGGCACTTTTTCGGCGGTCAGTCCTTAACCCCTGACATCAAAACAACCGTCTCGACATGCGCGGTTCGCGGGAACATATCGACGGCAACGGCCTCCTGCATTCTGTATCCTTTCTCTTCAAAGCGCAGCACATCCCGGGCCAGGGTAGCAGGGTTGCAGGAAACATAGACAACTTGTTGGGGATGCATATCGCTTATCGCACCGATCACGGTTTCACTGAGGCCTTTTCTCGGCGGGTCAACAACGATGGTTTCCGGGCAAAGACCACGCCGTGTAAGCTCTTGAGCGGCCTGCCCGGCATCTGCACAGATGAATTCGGCATTGTCTATATGATTCCTCTGTGCGTTGGCACGCGCGTTCTCAACAGCTTCAGGGACGATCTCCGCACCAATGACTTTCTTAGCGTGCTTTGCCAGACATAGGCTGATCGTACCGGCACCGCAATATAGGTCAAGAACAAGGCCGGGATCATCCTTTAAGGCATAGGAGACTGCAAGATTATATAGTTTTTCAGCCTGGGACGGGTTCACCTGGAAAAATGCCTGAGGTGAAATTTCAAACGAAACACCGCAGAGAGAATCATGGATATTGGGACTGCCCCAGAGTGTATAAAAATCTCCGCACAAGACCGTGTTCCCACGGCTTTTGTTGATGTTCAGTACGATACCGCTCAGTTCCGGACAGGCGATGCGAAGGAAAGAGACGAGCTCTTCTGTGAGCGTGCCGAAGCCGCGCGCAGAAACGATACAGACCACAGCGTCCGATCCATGCACGGCGTTTCTGCAAAAAACATGACGTACATGTCCCCGGCCGGTCTGTTCATCGTAAGCCTCTATTTTATTCTGAAACATGAAATCCACGACTGCAGCCGCGGCGCGATCTGACAACGCGCTTTGCAGAAAACAAGTTTCGATTGGAATCAGGTCATGGCTGCGCGGACGGTAAAACCCGTAACGAGGCCGGCCATTTATCTGAGCCACGGCAAAAATCGCTTTATTCCGATAATGCTTCGTGGCCTCACTGCCGAGGATCTCTTTCGCCAATACGCTCTGCTTCCCGATCCGCTGCAGGGCGGAATTGACTTTTACGAGTTTGAAACGAAGCTCCTCCGCATAGCTCATATGGCAGGTGTCACAGCCGCCGCAGATCCCATAGGAAGAACAGTTGGGAAGAATCCTTTGCGGTGAGGTGTCCAGCCGCTGCAGCGCCTTTGCGTAAATCGCTGTCGAGCTGACCTTGACGATTTTGACCTCCCAGCTTTCTCCAACCAGAGCTCCCGGCACAAAAACAGCCCGGCCATTGATTCGGCAAACACCGTAAGCATCTGAAGAATAGCTCTCGATCACGACAGTATACAGTTCGTTTTTCTTTATATTTTCCATGCTTTTTATCATATCATACAGCCGTGCAAATCGCAATCGGAAGCATTTGCTTTTGTGGAAATCATTTGCATCATATTTTTTGAGAAGTCTCAAATACTACTGATGCCAAGTATGAAGGAGGATGCGAATGAAAAAAACGATTTGTATTGTGATGAGTATTGCTGTAATAGGCATGGTGCTGGGTGGATGTGGAATGTACAGAACTGACGGTGACGTTGCCGTCGAGACTCCGTATGTGTCTCCGATCATAGAACCGGAAATGTCTCCGATCGTTTCTCCTGACGTGGAAGATGGGATCGTAGATGACCGGGACGGGATCATTGAGGAAGACGATATGGATCGCGGCCGTGACGTCAGTGACTCGAATTCCGGTAATATGACCGGAAACAGCAGCAACATTTCCGGAAACCAAGCCCAGACGCCGAGCGCCAAGCCGTGACAGCAAAACGCAAAGCCGCACAGAATCTGTGCGGCTTTAACCATAAAATATGCTTGCTTTCTCGCTGTTTAAGTTGTATCATATGTAAAAAAATAGGAGGGGCATGCAATGAGTTATATTCCCACACCCGAACAAGCCGAAGAGCTTGTAAAACAGTATAATAAAGACGCGTTTCATGTACAGCATGCAAAAACCGTTTCCAAGGTAATGGGTGAGTTTGCCAAAGAATATGACCCGGAGCGTGTGGATTTCTGGCGTACGGTCGGTATGCTCCATGACATCGATTTTGAGATGTATCCTGACGAGCATTGCGTAAAGGCAAATGAGATCCTGCATGAGCTGGATATCGATGAAGAGGTAATCCATGGGGTGATTTGTCACGGCTATGGGATCTGCATCGATGTCGCGCCGGAAAAGTACATGGAAAAGGTGCTTTATGCCACGGACGAATTGACAGGTCTGATCGGGGCTGTTGCGCTGATGCGTCCTACCGGCATCTCCGATATGGAAGTCAAGTCTGTTACGAAGAAGTTCAAGGATAAGAAGTTTGCCGCCGGCTGTTCTCGTGATATCATCCGCAGAGGCGCGGAGATGATGGGTGTCGAACTCAATGAACTGATTGGAAAAACTATCGACGCCATGCGGGCCTGATGCTGAGTATCTATTACGCGGACATACAAGAACTCCCCACGGAAATCGGTTTGCTTCCGATCTCTGACTACAGACGAGAGGTTTTGGATAAGCTTCGCCATCCGATGAAGCGTCGGCAGTCTCTGGGCGTTGAGCTGCTTCTCATGAAGGCTTTACGGGAAAAATACCCTGATATCCATTTCCCAATTCAAATCTTGAAATCGGAAGAGGGGAAACCTTATCTCCCAGATTTGCCGATACATTTCAGCCTTTCTCACAGCGGTGTATATTCCGCCTGTGTGCTCTCGGAAGCCCCCATAGGCCTGGATATCCAGATGAACCGCGTTTTTCAGTCCAGTGTTTCCAAGCGATGTTTTACGCCGGAGGAGATGGATATTCTTTTGAAATGTCCGTCAAAAGACTACGCGTTTTCTATGCTCTGGTCTTTAAAGGAGAGCTATTTAAAAGCGACGGGGATCGGGCTGTACAAATCGATGCAGAGCGTTTCTGTAGAGTTTGATGTTTCGTCGCCTTTGGCAAAGTGCGAAGGCGCTCGCTTTAACCACACGTACAAAGAGGAGTGCCATTTTTCGGTTTGTGTTATGGGCTGTTCGGAGCCGGATCCTGTAGAATTGAAGAAGATAAAGCTGCTGTAACAGCAGCTTTATTCTTTATATGTTCATTCCGGTCTCCTGCATCGCATTTCGCAGCAGTGCAAGATGCTCATCTGTGATTTCAATAAGCGGGAGCCGCAGGATACCGGAATCTGAGCCCAGGAGCTTCATGGCTGCTTTGACAGGGATCGGATTGGTTTCTATAAACAAGGAGCCAAACAGGCGGGCATACTTCCGAAAAAGCTCCGTGGCGCCCGTAAAATCGTTTTCCAGGCATAATGCGCAGAGTTTGGATACCGTGCCCGGCAAAATATTGCTCGCAACAGAGACCACGCCAAGGCCTCCCAGCGACATGAGAGGAATGGTACAATCATCGTTCCCGCTCCAAAGGAACAGATCGTCACCACAGCGGCTTCGCATCGCGCCGGATAATGCCACATCACCCGATGCCTCTTTGACCCCGTTGATATTCGGGTGCTTTGAAAGTTCATAATAGGTGTCCGCTGTGATCCCGATCCCCGTTCGACTTGGAACGTTATAGAGGATCATGGGAATATCCACCCGATCCGCAACAAAGGTAAAATGTCGGATCAAGCCTGCTTGTGTGCTTTTGTTGTAATAGGGTGTGACCATCAAAACGGCATCCGCGCCGAGAGCTTTTGCGCTTTTCGCGTTCTGAAGCGCCGACTTGGTATTGTTGCTGCCGATCCCCACAATCACTTTCATGCGTCCGCGCACATGATTGACTGTATAGCGCACCAGTTCCTCGCGCTCATTTGTTTCCAGTGTTGCATTTTCACCGGTCGTTCCGCAGACTACAATCGCAGAAACGCCGTTTTCATATTGATACTCCAGGTTTTTGCCGTATCGTTCGTAATCGACTCCCTGTTCGTTGAAAGGGGTGACCACTGCTGTGCAGCAGCCTTTGAATACGGGTGTTTTTACCATCTGGTCGATCCTCCTGTTTCACATGTTTACAGCGAAACAGTCTATTCATCAACATCGATGAATATAACCCTTGGCATTGAAAAGCGCCCCGCAATCTGTTACAATGTGACCCAGAGTACAATCGGGTGGAGAAACGATGAGACGATCAGGCCGCATAAAATTCATAATCTGCACTGTTGCCATTGTGATAGCCGCAGTGCTGTGGCCGCCTCATGCCTATGCCTATGAGGGCTTGAAAGGAAACGTTGCTGCGCAGAGCAAGGAGCTGGACCGTTCTCTGTATGTGGACGCGGCCCGGTATGCCAACATGCCCAGCACAGTGGAAGTGGTCAGGATCGGCCTGCAGTATGGTGAAGGCTCGATAGAAAACGCCCAATTTATCAACGATTCCGGTGCAGGATATGCGTTCGGTGAGTATGATGACGAACGCGTGTTCCATGAAAAATGGCGAACAGATCAGGATAATATTCTGCTTAGCTGTGTGAAAAGAAACGAGCAATGGCGCCTGATCGTGATCAGCGTCTTCGATAATGAGATCCTTTATACAGCGTCGAGCAATACGGAAGCCATAGCTTTTGTCCCTTTAGGGGAGGGGACAGGCTGCAGTTGGTTTCGCGGAAATCTTTACTGCGGCGGTTTTGAATGCACTTTGGACCATGATTATTTGATTCGGGTAGTCAATGTTCTCGGTCTGGAAGACTATGTAAAAGGCGTCGTCCCTTATGAGATGAGCAACAATTGGCCGTATGAAGCGCTTCGGGCCCAGGCGGTATGTGCCAGGACCTATGTGGTTTATAATCAAAACAAGTATGAGGAATATGGCTTCGATTTGACTGACGATACCGAGAGCCAGGTCTATCGCGGAATTCTCGGGGCGAATGAATTGACGGATCAAGCCGTAGACGCCACAGCAGGAGAGTATGTACGATATCACGGAGAGATCTGTGAGATCTATTATTTTGCCTCAGACGGCGGCGCTTCGGAAGACGGACGCTATATGTTTGAATCGGATCGCCCCTACCTGCTGGGAAAGGTGGATCCCTTTGAGCAGGCGGTGGATTACAGCTACAGGGATTGGGAGGAATGGCTGACCGGCGAGAATCTTGGCTGGCTCCTTCGGGGAAAAGGCTATGACGTAGCAGATATTCTGCGCGTAGAGCCGGAGTATTCCTTGCTGGGCAACGCAGTGGCGGTCAATCTATATGATACCATCGGACGGCATGTCCGGATCACCGGTCGGGATGCCTATACCTTTCTTTTGCTCAATAACTGCCGTTATTCACTGGAGCGTGCCGGCGAGTATTTCTGGTTTCATGGCAGCGGTTGGGGCCACAATTGCGGCTTGAGCCAGTGGGGAGCGAGGGCAATGGCCTCTGTCTATGGTTATGACTATCAGGATATCATACGTTTTTACTTTACCGGAGCATATGCAGCATGAAAAAATCTGATTTTTATTTTGACCTCCCGGAAGAACTCATCGCACAAACGCCCATCGAACAGCGCGACCATGCAAGACTTCTCCATTTGGATAAAAAGACCGGAACGATCGAACACCGGCATTTTT
Organism: Oscillospiraceae bacterium; assembly: GCA_902778275.1. Taxonomy (GTDB): domain Bacteria; phylum Bacillota; class Clostridia; order Oscillospirales; family Oscillospiraceae; genus Limivicinus. The sequence goes on along the minus strand of CACYXE010000002.1, from coordinate 113,435 downwards.
ATGAGATCACTGACTATCTTCACCCGGGCGATTGTCTCGTGTTGAACGATTCCCGGGTCCTTCCTGCACGCCTCATTGGGACCAGACCTACCGGAGGCAGCGTGGAATTGGTCCTCTTGCGAGACCTTGGAGCCGGAAATTGGGAATGTCTCAGCCGTCCAGGCCGAAAGACCAGGCCAGGAGCTGAGCTCAGCTTCGGAAATGGCGAACTGAAAGCGACGGTTATTGATGTGATCGAGGGCGGAAACCGGATCGTCCATTTTCAGTATGAGGGGATCTTTCTTGAGGTTCTGGAGCGCCTGGGTAAAATGCCCCTACCGCCTTATATCAAAGAAGAACTGCAGGATGCCGAGCGCTATCAGACCGTGTATTCCCGTGAGCTTGGAAGCGCCGCAGCGCCTACAGCGGGGCTTCATTTTACAAAGGAGCTGCTGCGCAGGATAGAAGAGCAAGGCGTAAAAGTCTGTTATGTGACGCTTCATGTCGGACTTGGCACATTCCGTCCAGTCAAAGAAGAAGACATTGAGGATCACCCCATGCACGCTGAGTTTTGCATGGTTCCTGAGGAGACGGCTCGTATCGTGACAGAAACAAAGCGAAACGGCGGCAAAATCGTTGCCGTCGGTACCACTTCATGCCGTACTCTTGAAAGCTTTTCCGCCTCTGATGGAAGCCTGCAGACTTGCTCAGGCTGGACCAACATATTCATCTATCCGGGATATACCTTCAAGTGCATCGACTCGCTGATCACAAATTTCCATTTGCCGGAAAGTACGCTTATCATGCTAGTTTCCGCTTTGGCAGGCAGAGAAAACATACTCAATGCTTATCAGGAAGCGATCAGGGAGCGTTACAAATTCTTTTCATTCGGGGACGCGATGTTTATTGAATAATGGTTTGAGGAGTTTTTCATGTATAAATTGATCAAACAGGAGGGGCATGCCCGCAGGGGAGAGTTCACAACACCGCATGGCACAGTCCAAACGCCGGTTTTCATGAATGTAGGCACCCAGGGCGCGATCAAAGGCGCTCTTTCCGCCAGAGATCTGAAAGAAGTCGGGTGCCAGATTGAGCTTTCCAACACCTATCATCTGCATGTCCGTCCCGGAGATACTTTGGTAAAAGAATTGGGCGGCCTGCATAGGTTCATGCGTTGGGACGGTCCGATCCTGACCGACAGCGGCGGCTTCCAGATTTTTTCCCTTGCGAAGCTCCGCAACATCAAAGAGGAAGGAGTGACCTTCAACTCCCACGTGGATGGACGGCGGATCTTTATGGGCCCGGAAGAGAGCATGCGGATCCAGGCGAACCTGGGATCGGATATTGCGATGGCCTTTGATGAATGCGTTAAGATCCCGTCCCCCTACGACTATGTTTCAAAATCCTGCGATCGGACTCATCGTTGGCTGCTCCGCTGTAAGGCGGCACTGACGGACTATAATTCCCAAGAGGATGCCGTCAATCCCGGTCAAGTGCTGTTCGGCATCAATCAGGGCGCCGTATTTCACGATCTGCGGATCGAACATATGAAAAAAATTGCTGATCTGGATCTGCCCGGTTATGCGATCGGCGGGCTCGCGGTAGGGGAGAGCCATCAGGAGATGTATGATACCATCGAAGCGGTCGAGGAATATATGCCGAAAGACAAGCCTCGTTACCTGATGGGAGTCGGCACCCCCTGCAATATCATCGAAGGCGTCGCCAGAGGTGTGGATTTCTTTGATTGCGTGATGCCTGCCCGCAACGGCCGACATGGACATCTCTTCACCTGGGGCGGCATTATAAACATCAAAAACGAAAAATATGTGAGAGACGAACGGCCCATTGATCCCAAATGTAACTGCCCTGTATGCCGGACCTACTCCCGCGCATACCTGCGCCATCTTTTCAAGGCAGAAGAAATGCTCGCCATGCGATTGTCGGTCGGCCACAATCTTTATTTCTATAACCGGTTGATGAGTAGGATCCGTGACAGTTTGGACCAAGGTTCTTTTGCGCAGTTCAGACAGGAATTTACAGAAATTTTGGATAAACGGGTTTAAGTATCTTGAAATTGGCGTTATGACATTGTATAATAGCCACACAATGAATTCGGAGGTTATCCTGGTATGACTTTATTTCTTACTACAGATGCTGCAGCAGGCGGCAGCGGTTCTATGATTTTTATGCTGATCGCGATGATCGCGATCTTCTATTTCCTGATGATCCGCCCGGAAAACAAGAAGAAAAAGAAGACTGAGGAAATGCGCAACAGTCTTTCCCTTGGTGATGAGATCACAACCATCGGCGGTATCACCGGCAAGATCGTTCAGGTCACGGAAGACACGGTCACTTTCGAGACCGGTGAAGACAGAGTCCGCATTCAGGTCAAGAAGTGGGCGATTTCCACCACCGCAAAAATGGAAGCTGCCGAAGCAGAATCCAAGAGAAAGAAAAAATAATATCTTCATCTGAATGAAATGCTCCCATGTAAAATAAGATGTTGTACATCTGGTTTTACATGGGGGTGTTTTTTTGACAGATAATGCAAAAACCGAGGGGCAATTTTTCACAAATTGGAAACACAGTATCCTGGCCTGGCTTGTCTCCTCGGCGATCCTTCTGATGGCAGCTGCCGGCTTGCTGTCAAGAGGGATCATACCATACGCCGCAGCAGGGTATCTGAGTTCGATCATCAGTTTTCTGGCTGCTGTATTTGCCGGAGTCGGTCTCCGCAGAGGAGATCACTTGAATCTGATAACCATCATATCTGGGGCCCTTTGTCTTGTCATTGTCCTGCTGACGATCGGCTATTTCATCAGTCACGGGGAACTGAGTTCTTCAGGAATACTAAGTACAGCTTCGTTTACCCTTACGGGATTTCTTACGGGTGCGTTGTTAACGCATGATAAAAAAGGCAAAAAACGGAACACTTCATTCGTCAATAAACGAAAAAAGCGGTAGGAAAAAAATTTCTGTTGTTTTATGTAAATACAAGATATTGTGAAATCGTATGCTGAGTATCCTGATATCCCACAACTAATTGAGTCGATTATCCGTCAATAAATTACAGAAAGTAAAAATTTTGAAATTTTTTTGAAAAAAGGACTTGATAAGTTTGCGAAAATGTAATATATTGTTTCCAGAACGTCGTTATGTTAATCGTGTTTTTATGAATCGATGACTGCCAAGAACGCCCGGTACATCCAGCAAAAACCATTTCTGACGAGCAATGCGTTTGTATTCTGCGTTTTTATTTTGTTTCTCTGCGGCGAATTTTTGCAGTTGTTGATATCTGTTCCGATGCTCGGAAGATTGAGTCTTCGCCAAAAGATTCTTTGCTGCGGAGCATTGGATGCCGCCGCATATCTGACAATCGCTTCTTACTATGGATACTTTTTGATCCCTGCATTTTGTATCAGTCAGGGGTTTTTGGTAGGAACCATAGCAGGGGAGTGGGTCATGGCGTTGGCAAATACTGTTTCTGCTCAGTATACCTTGCCTGTGCTGCTGGTCCAAGTCCCGGTCTTTTTTCTTTTTTCCTGGCGTGGTCTGCAGAATGCACAGCTGTTGAACCGACAGACAAACAGCCGCCAGATGAATCCGTCACATAAGGAATTGTTTCTATATACGGCACTAATGCTTTTAAGTGCGTTCTGCTCTTATTGGAGCTATATGCATTAATTTTCTCGGAAGGAGGGATTGTGCTTGAATAACACCGAGTGTATTGAATATTTTGAGAAATACCTCACGGAAGAAAAAAAGGCTTCAGCCAATACCCTCAGTTCCTATCTTCGTGATATACGGCAGTTGGGTGCATATCTTGACAGCAATTCTGAGCATGGTATCCAGGATGCCAGCGAGGCCGATTTGGGAGAATATATTTCCTGGCTTCGTTCCAACGGGAAATCCATTGCCACCGTATCCCGCAGTATCGCATCCATCAAGAATCTGTACCAATTATTCTGCATCCGTCAGATCATCGCAGAGAATCCTTCTACCAAGCTGGTCTCGGATAAAAACACACAAAAGCTTCCGCAGATCCTGACAAGTCAGGAAGTCGAGCTGTTACTGGAACAGCCGGAATGTGTAGATGCCAAAGGCTATCGTGATAAAGCGATGCTTGAGTTGCTGTATGCTACAGGCATACGCGTTACAGAGCTGATCGACTTGAATATCAGTGATGTGAATCTGGCCGCCGGCGTGATCCGTTGTCACAGCCGCAACAAAGAGCGTGTGATTCCCATGTATCCGGCCGCGATCAAGGCCTTGAGTGATTATATCACGCTTGTCAGGCCGCAGATGATCGCGCTTCCGGATGAACAGTCGCTGTTTGTAAATATCAGCGGAGAACGGATGTCCCGTCAAGGCTTCTGGAAGATCATCAAGTACTATCAGAAGAAGGCGAATATTGAGAAGGATATCACTCCCCATACGCTGCGTCATTCCTTTGCCGCCCATCTCCTGGAAAACGGTGCCGATATCCATGCCATTCAGGAAATGCTTGGTCATGCCGACATTTCCTCCACGCAGGTCTATTCACAGCTGGTGAAAAAACAGCTCAAAGATGTATATAATAAAGCGCATCCGCGCGCATGAGATTAAACCGACATGAAAAGGCATGTCGGTTTATCTTTTGGTTGATATCAATCCCGGATTATGATAAAATCCATAGCGGATGTGATAATAATGCGAATTTTAGGGATCGATCCCGGCATTGCAACGATCGGCTTCGGGGTCGTGGAATACGAGAAAAACAAGCATAAGCTCATCAAATGCGGTGTGATTACAACGCCTGCGCATACAAGTCTATCCAGCCGCCTGGAACAGATTTATCAGGATATGTGTGATTTGCTGGATATCTTCAAGCCTGACGCCGTTTCCATTGAAGAGCTCTTCTTCAACACCAACATTACAACCGGTATCGCCGTCGCTCATGGCCGGGGCGTCATCCTGCTGGCGTGTCAGAAAGCCGGCGTCAAGATCTATGAGTATACCCCGCTTCAGGTAAAGCAGGCGGTGGTCGGCTATGGCCGTGCGGAGAAATCCCAGGTAATGGATATGGTCAAGAGGATCTGTTCGCTGCCGGCCCCGCCAAAACCGGATGACGCAGCTGACGCCGTCGCTTTGGCACTGTGTCATGCACGCAGTTCTACATCCCTTTTATTCAGAGGAGATCAGGAAGAATGTTCTACCATTTAGAAGGTATCGTTTCAGAGATCGGACCCAATCTTGTCGTATTGGACTGCGGCGGCGTCGGCTTTGCGCTCAATGCCACCATCAATACGATCTCATATTTGAAAACCGGGGAGAAAGCCAAGTTATATATAGCCGAATCAATAGGGGAGAGCAACTTCGATTTATACGGTTTTTACAGCAAAAGCGAGAAACGCTGTTATGAAATGCTGGTTTCTGTTTCCGGGATCGGCCCTAAAGCGGCGCTTTCGATCCTCTCATACAATACGCCGGATGGACTTGCCCTCTCCATTCTCAACAATGATGTAAGAGCGCTTACTGTCGCCCCGGGGATCGGGAAGAAGATCGCTCAGCGTGTCATATTGGAGTTGAAGGACAAAATCAGCAAAGAGATGGATAGTCCTGTTTTCGATCTGCCGGTGGTGAATCTTCCGGCCGGAGGAGACAAGCAGGTCAGCGATGCGATCGCAGCCCTTACGGTCCTGGGTTATAGCAGCGCCGAGGTAGCTCAGGTTTTGAAGCGTCTGGATACCAGCGGAATGAGCGCGGAAGAGATCATCAAGGCAGTTCTGAAACAGATGGTTAATTAACAGGAGTATCGAATGAGTATCAATTTTTCTGAGGAAACCGGCGGCGAAATCATCACAACGACCGCAAGTCTCCCCGAGGATTATAACGAAGGTTCTCTTCGCCCTCGTACCATAACGGAGTACATAGGTCAGGAAAAGGCAAAGAATAACCTGGAGATCTTCATCCGTGCGGCAAAGCTCCGAAACGAACCCCTGGACCACGTCCTGCTGCACGGCCCCCCGGGTCTGGGAAAAACCACCCTTGCTGCGGTAATCGCCAATGAGATGGGCGTCAACATGCGGATCACTTCCGGCCCTGCCATTGAAAAGCCGGGCGATCTTGTAGCTATGCTGACCAACCTGAACGAGGGCGATATTCTCTTTGTAGATGAGATTCACCGTTTGAACCGCGCCTATGAGGAGATCCTGTATCCCGCAATGGAAGACTATGCCATCGACATTATCTTGGGCAAGGGACCTTCTGCGAATTCCCTGCATCTGGATCTGCCGCACTTCACCCTGATCGGCGCCACAACGCGCTCCGGTCAGCTGACCGCTCCGTTGAGGGATCGTTTTGGCGTGACGCTTCGCCTTGAGCTTTATACGCCTGAAGAGCTGCAGCGGATCGTGACCCGTTCTGCCGGAATCCTGGGCGTGGATATCGAAGCGGACGGCGCCTACGAGATCGCTTCCCGCTCCAGAGGAACGCCTCGAATCGCCAACAGGCTCCTGCGCAGGGTGAGAGATTTCGCGCAGGTAAAAGCCAATGGTATCATCACGAAAGAAGTGGCAGACGAAGCTCTGTCCAGTCTGGAAGTGGATAAGCTCGGCTTGGATGCTATTGACCGTCGTATGCTTCGCAGTATTATCGAATACTATGGCGGCGGCCCTGTCGGTCTGGACACGCTGGCGGCGACGATCAACGAAGAAGCGGTGACCTTGGAGGACGTCTATGAGCCCTACCTTCTGCAAAAAGGTTTTTTGACGCGTACGCCTCGCGGCCGCTGTGTTACACGCAAAGCCTATGAGCATCTCGGGATCGCATATATGGGTCAGCAGCAAATGGAGCTTTGATTTCTTTCCATTTTTTCAAATATTTTATAAAAATACTTAAAAAAATTGGGATTGGCTCTATTGACTTTGAACAAAGATGTTGTATAATAAACAATGTCTATTTGGTAATATTAGAGTTTTTTTATGATTGATTATGCAGCTTTAAGCGATACTGAGTTGCTGCAAATGGCCACCCAAAATGACCGGCTTGCAGAAGAAGCGCTTGCAGAACGCTATCTCCGCCTGGTTCGTATCTGTGCCCGCCCGCTGTTTTTGGCAGGGGGGGACAGTGAGGACCTGATCCAGGAAGGGATGTTTGGGCTTCTGTCTGCGATCCGACAGTTTTCCCCATCGGCGGGTTCTTCGTTTCATACCTTTGCTGAGCATTGTATACGCATGCGTTTGTTATCGGCAGTAAAATCCGCCTCCCGCCTCAAGCATTACCCCTTAAATGATGGCATGTCCCTGGATCTACTCTCCGAAGACCCCAGTTTGCCGTTGTCGACAACATCTGAGATCTTCCAGCGCAGTACGGAAGATCTGGTTCTGGCCAGAGAGAGCAAGGAAGAATTATACCATATTTTTGCACAGTGTTTATCCAAGATGGAATCCCAGGTTTTGGAGCTGTATCTGGATGGTTTATCCTATCGCGAGATCGCTCAACAGCTTGGGAAAGGGGAAAAGGCGATCGACAACGCTGTGCAGAGAATCCGACGCAAGCTGGCGCGGAACCTTAACCTTGGCGATATCAGCATGGGCTGATCGCAAATATAGCCAAAACGGCAACAATCAAAGAGAGGATTCAAAATGTACGAAGACAAGACCTTAGTTTGCAAAGAGTGTGGTAACGAGTTCGTTTTCACCGCCGGTGAGCAGGAGTTTTATGCTGAGCGTGGCTTCCAGAATGAGCCTCAGCGCTGCAAGCCCTGCCGTGATGCTCGCAAGAATGCTGCTCGCGCTCCCCGTGAGTACTTTACTGCTGTCTGCGCTGCCTGTGGCGGTGAGGCAAGAGTTCCTTTCGAGCCCAAGTCCGATCGTCCCGTTTACTGCAGCGAATGCTTTGCTAAGATGAGAGAGCAGGCTTAATTGTCTGGCAAAAGAATGGGGCGCATGGATATGCGTCCCATTCTTTATTTATGAACCTAAAAGGAGATTCGGCATGGAAATCACAAGAGAGACCTTAATTTCTGAGATCGTCGAAAACTGTCCCGAGGCTATGCCTGCGTTCCAGGCGATCGGCATGCATTGTATGGGCTGCGCTATGGCCAGTGGAGAAACCCTTGAACAGGCTTGTGCCGCACACGGTGTTGACCCGGATGAGTTTCTTTCCGCATTGGTGGAGTATTTAAATACGCTTTGATTCTCATATAGCCGGGTCATACCGGCTATTCTTTTTATATGTTTGGAGTGATGACCTGTGAATAGACGTTTGGCTGCGATTTTGGATGAAATACAAGATGGAACCGGCGTCATCGATGTAGGAACCGACCATGGTTATCTGCCTGCAGCGCTGGCCAAGAGGGGATATCCAGGTAATATTATTGCCTCGGATATCAATGAAGGCCCCTTGAACGCCGCCAAAACTACAGCCGACAACGAGGGCTTAACGGACAGGATCAAATTCCTGCTGTGTGACGGATTGAGCGCATGCGATCCCGAGACGGTCGATACGATCGTTATCGCCGGCATGGGCGGTGACTTGATCTGCCGCATCCTTGACCAGGCTGAATGGACGATGGATGCGCGATATACCATGATACTGCAGCCGATGACCAAGGCCGAGGTGTTGCGTTACTGGCTTTCCAATAACGAATATGGGATCCTGTCTGAACACTTGGTCGAGGACAATAATAAGATCTATTCTATCTTGACTGTACGATTTGGCGGTTATTGTCCCTCCTTAAGCGATGCGGAGCTGTTTCTCGGCCATATTGATACCGTTAAGAACGAACCCTTGTTCGGAAAGTTCCTGGAATCACAGATCACAAGGATGGAAAATGCGCTGTCCGGCATCAAGGGCAGCTCCGATGAAAAAAATGGAAAAGCAAATCTGCTGGGCGATGTGCTTCAACAAATGCGGGAGATACAGGATAATGATAACAGTTCAGAACATCTTTGATACGCTTTGCAGTTTTGCTCCCCTTGACCTGCAGTTGGATTTTGATAACTCCGGGTTCCTGGTAGGGCATCCCAATCAAGAGGTAAACAGGGTATTGCTCGCACTGGATATTACGGGTCCTGTTATCGATGAGGCGATCTTAAAAGGGGCGCAATTGATCATCTCCCATCATCCTTTGATCTGGGACCCTTTGAAAAGCATTACAAGCTCGGGTGAAGGGGCCAAAGTCCTGCGCTTGATCGAACATCAAATCGCTGCGATTTGCATGCATACCAATCTTGATATCACAAGCGGCGGCGTCAATGATGTGCTGATGCAAAAACTCGGTGGGGAAGTGAAAGGTCCGCTGGATCAAGACGGCTGTGGGCGCATCGGTCATCTTGCCAGACAGATTCCGTTGGAAGAATTTCTTCTGGATTGCAAGCGCATCTTAAAAGTCAACAGTCTACGCTTCATTGATTCCGGACGACCGGTTTATAAGCTTGCCGTTATGGGCGGCGCCGGGTCCCATGCTATCGAAGACGCATTCCTTGCCGGCTGTGACACTTATGTCACGTCTGATATCAAATATCATCAGTTTCAGCAAGCACAGGATCTCGGCTTAAATCTCATAGATGCCGATCATTTCTGTACGGAAAACCCCATCATTTCGGATTTAGCCGCCCGCCTGCAAGCAGGTTATCCGGAAGTCAGCTTTATCGTTTCTGAAGTTCACAAACAGCTGATCCAGTCTATCTGAATCAGACAAGGGTATAATTAGCCTCCGCATCTCATAGACTCGTACAAACGAGAATGAATGCGGAGGCTTTTTTATGATTGATACTAACATTTATCATGACATCGCAAAGCGCACAGGCGGGGCGTTCATGCTTGGTGTTGTTGGACCTGTGCGGACCGGTAAATCCAGTTTTATCAAACGTTTCATGGAAAAGCTGGTGATCCCGCAGATCGATGACCCGTATATGCGCGAACGTGCAAAGGATGAACTCCCGCAGAGTGGCTCCGGCCGAACGATCATGACAGCGGAGCCGAAATTCATCCCCGAGGAAGCGGTTTCCATTACACTGCCGGATAATATTCCGCTTTCTGTGCGTTTGGTCGACTGTGTCGGATACATGGTCGACGGGGCATCCGGGCAGTTTGAAGATAACATGGAACGAATGGTCACGACCCCCTGGTTTGACCATGAGATATCCCTGACGGAAGCTGCTGAGCTGGGAACACAAAAGGTAATCAAAGAACATTCCACGATCGGGCTTGTTGTGACAACAGATGGCACGATTTGCGATATCCCAAGGGATAATTATCTTAAAGCTGAAGAACGTGCGATCAGGGAATTACAGGCCATCGGGAAACCGTTTGTTGTTTTGCTCAACTGCCTGGATCCGTCGACAGAGGCAGCTGCGGAACTGGCTGCTGAGATCTCTCAGAAATACCAGACAAAATGTCTGCGCATCAACTGTTTGAGCTTCACCGATGAGGATATTCAAAAGATCCTTTCCTCCGTGCTGGAGGAATTCCCCTTGAGGTCCATCGGAATCTATCTCCCGGAATGGTTTGAGGCATTAGAGCCCGGCAATTCTCTGCGGAACGAATTGATCTCCAGTCTCATACAGTCCAGTGAAAACCTGATAAAGATTCAGGATTGTTATTCTTTTGCGGATACACTGACGGAGAATGAAAAAATCAGTGCTGCGAAAGTAAGCGGGAAAGATCTGGGAACCGGGAAAGTAGCTCTTGAGCTGCAGCTGCCGAGGGCCTTGTACTATGAAACCATCAGCGAGCAGACCGGACTGTCGATTCAAAATGACGCCGATCTGATTTCGACTCTGACAGATATGAGTTTTGTAATGGAGGACTACTCACGATTGAAAAAAGCATTGGAAGATGTGCGCACGACCGGTTACGGCGTTGTGATTCCGGACGCCTCACAGATGCAATTGGAAGAACCGCAGATCGTTAGACAGGGCGGAAAATACACGGTAAAACTAAAGGCGAACGCACCTGCGATCCACATGCTGATGACCAATGTGGAAACGGAGGTCAGCCCGGCTATCGGTGGCGAAACTGCATCTGAAGAGATCATTAACTTCCTGCTGCAGGGCTTCAACGGAGACGTAAATCGGATCTGGGAATCTAATATCTTTGGCAAGTCGCTCAACGATATTGCGGAAGAAGGTTTGACCGCAAAACTGCAGGCGCTGCCGGACAGCGCCAAACGAAAGCTGCAGGAAGCCTTGCAGCGTATCATCAACGAGGGCAGCGGCGGACTTATCTGTATTTTGCTGTGAGAGGGGAAAGCATTGACTTGGTTTGGGCAAACAGATATAATGACGATATCTGAGGCACCGGCAGCAGAGACCGGAAAACGTATGGATGCGGATTTTCCCGAGCATACTGTACAGATCATCAGTTTGCTGCTGATTCTGGCAGCAGCATTGATGTTCGCCTTTTCCATGAATAACATGCCCTCTGCGGAAACCATTGCGTCAGAGGGCTCCAGTTGCCTTGTAATTGATCCTGGACATGGCGGGATCGATGGCGGAGCAATCGCTTTGAATGGCATGAAAGAGAGCGACATGAATCTGGCGATCGCTTTGAAGCTGCGGGAGATTGCGGTCTTCTGCGGCCAGAGTTCTGTAATGACGCGGGAAGACGATTCCTGCCGTACAGATTACGCTTCTTACAGTGAACACGAAGACCTCGTATACCGGGCACAATTGATCAATGCCGTTCCCAACGGGATTCTGATCAGCATTCACCAGAATAATTATCCTACCTCACAGCCCAGCGGCGCACAGGTATTATATGCGCGGGGTGAGCAAAGCAAAACGTTCGGAGAATTGACTCACCGGAACATCCTTACATACCTGCAAAATGAAAACCGCCGTGTTGCTGAACCCGCTCCCAAGAATTTGTATCTTACCGCCAACGTGGATTGCCCTGCGATACTGGTGGAATGCGGATTCGTTTCCAATCCGTTTGATCTGGACCAATTGATGGAAGACCATTATCAGACTGCATTCGCTGCGGTTTTGTTGGCTTCCTTTCTGCAATTCGATACCCGAGAAAACACATCCTATTCCTAAGATTCGGAGAAGAAAATGGCTAAACAAAAGACAATCTATTGCTGCAGCGAATGCGGGAACGAGACCGCAAATTGGGGTGGGAAATGCCCTGCCTGCGGCGCGTGGAACAGCCTGGAAGAAATAAAGCTGGATACCAGAACCGCGAAAAAAGCCATTGGTGCAAAGCGTGACCACAGCCAGCCGAAAGCCAGGCGGATCTCTGAACTTGACACAGCGGAAGAAATGCGGTTTTCCACCGGCATTTCTGAGTTTGACCGCGTTCTGGGCGGCGGGTCGGTTCTGGGCTCACTGAACCTGGTTGGCGGCGCGCCAGGCATCGGTAAATCCACCTTGCTGCTGCAGATGTGCGGGCAGCCTCTTGCGGGAAGAAAGATCCTGTATGTGACTGGAGAAGAAAGCGAACGGCAATTGAAACTGCGCGCGCTCCGTCTGGGCGTGGAAAACGACGGTCTTTATGTGTTGGCAGAGACAGATATCGACAATATTCTCAACTGCATTGATACACTGAAGCCCGAGGTCGTGATCATTGACTCCATTCAAACGGTCTCGGATGCGGAAATCAGTTCAGCGCCGGGCAGTATCAGCCAGGTGCGAGAGTGCACCATGCGCATCATGCGTGTTACGAAGGAAAAGGGACTCACTGTTTTCGTCATCGGGCACGTGAATAAAGAGGGAAGTATAGCGGGTCCCAAAGTCCTTGAGCATATGGTCGACTGTGTTCTGTACTTTGAGGGCGAACGCAATACCAGTTTTCGTATTCTGCGGGCCGCTAAAAATCGTTTTGGGTCTACCAATGAGATCGGTGTTTTTGAAATGGAAGAAGCCGGACTGCGCTGTGTGGAGAATCCCTCCGAGCTTTTGCTCTCCGGCCGCCCCGAGAACAGTCCAGGTACCTGTGTCGCTTGCGTAATCGAAGGCACAAGACCCATTCTTGCTGAAGTCCAGGCACTGGTAAGTCCCGGCGGATACAATGCCTCACGCAGAAGCAACGGCATCGATTATAACCGGGCAGCTATGCTGCTTGCCGTACTGGAAAAACGCGGGGGAATGCCAATCGGAAACTGCGACACCTATATCAATGTTATCGGCGGTCTTTCCTTGGATGAGCCGGCAGCGGACCTGGCAACCTTGCTGGCAGTGGCCTCCAGTTTTCTTGACCGGCCATTGGGAGCGGATTTGGCGGCGATCGGTGAAATAGGTTTATCCGGAGAAATTCGCAGTGTGAGCGTTTTGAATCAGAGACTGTCGGAAATCGCAAGACTTGGGTTTCATCGCTGTGTGATTCCGGCGCATGTGCGGGATGAGATCATTTGCCCAAAAGATCTACATCTGATCCCGGTCAAAAACATAGGCGAAGCCATAGCCGCTGTTTTGGGAAAAAAGAAATAAATCAACAAGCCATCTGACCATTCCGGCCGGATGGCTTGCTTGTCATTCATCTCGATCAGATCTGTGTTTACGACCTATCGGATTCGCCATAGCGGCTTCATGAAGGGCCGCATTATCAAGATGGGTATAGATTTGCGTGGTATTCAGATTGCTATGACCAAGAACCTCCTGTAAGGCCCTGGTATCTACACCGTTTTTCAGCATCAAAGTTGCGGCGGTGTGACGTAATTTGTGCGGGGAATAGCGGGTGGCGTCAAGGCCGGCCAATTTCAGCTTTTTTTCGACCATCTGTTGTACGCCACGCACGCCAAATCTGCAATTTTTTTGACTGATAAACATGGCATTTTGGTCTTTTTCCGGCACTTTTTCAACGTTTCGGATCATTAAATAATCATCAATAGCTTCACGGCAGCCATCGCCGAAAAAGACCACACGCTCTTTATTGCCCTTACCAAGCACCCGCAGATGATCATCATAAATGTCGCTTACATTTAATGAAACCAATTCGGATACACGCAATCCGCAGGACATAAAAAGCATCAGAATACAGTAATCCCGTAAACCATAGGGACCATCACAAACATTGAGAAGTTTTTCACAATCCGATTCTTCCAAATAACGAGGTAAAGAAGCCTGACGTTTGGGCATATCCAGTTCCAAAGTCACATTGTGATCCAGCAGGTGACGTTTGGTGGTCAGGTAATTGAAAAATGATTTGACCGAAGATGTTCTTCGGCAACGGCTTGCAGCTGATAAAGATTGATTGGACTCCGGAGAAAAGGACTGATATCGATAGAGCTCTTCAATACGGGTTTTCTCAATGAAATCCAGATCCACATCTGTGATATCAATTTCATTGAACGGAACAGAAGAATCCACCAAATGTCTGCGTCGTTTTAAAAAACGGAAAAGGATTTTTAAATCCATATAATAAGCCATGACTGTACGATCAGAGTGCCCGCGTACAGTAGAGTGATATTCCAGAAACTCCATGAGAATATCGGGGATATCGTTGATTTGATCCAGATTCACGGAAAAAACTCCTTTCTTCGAAAAAACGGCATAAGAAATCTCGCTAAATTTATATTATGCGATATTTATCGCGTATTTAAAAAAGCATTTCTGCTTGTAAGTATCATAATCCCCTGCCTGATAAAAGTCAAGAAAAAGCTGCGACTAACATCGCAGCTTTTTCTTGAAACCGATATTTTACTCTTCTTCATCCTCATCATCGTCAGAGGCTCGGAAGAATTTCGAATCTTTTGTCACACGGATCGTATTCAGGATGGTGGCAAGCGTAGCGGCTGTATCCAGGAACATTGCAAACCACAAGGTGCAGCACCCTATCACACTGAGGAAAATCAAAATCGCTTTAATAACGAAAGCAAAGACCGCATTTTCAACCGCGACGTCATGCAGTCTCCTGCTGATTTTAACGGCTTCGGGCAAGTTGGCCACCAGTTCGGGAGCGACAAGCGCATCAGCGTACTTCCCTTTTGTACTGACCCGAACATCAAGCGCGGCATCACTGTGATTTTCAAAGCCGTTTGAATAAACGTACATGACCTGATCAGGAGACGCTGCACTCAACTTACTCAGGTATGCCAACTTATCCATCGTGTCATTTTCTGCAATGAACTCAGAGAAGCCAAGATCTTCCGCGATGCGGCGGCTCTCTTCCTGGCCATCCTCCGTCAGCAATACACAGCGCTGCACCCCGGCAGCAGCCATGCCGTCCAGAAGTCCTTCCGTGCCAGCGTTCACATTGGCGGAGATCAGAATCTTTCCGATATAACGGCCGGCGATGATCAGATAATAAGGCTGTCCTTTTTCACCGGGATCTTTAGGTACGTTTGCTCCCCTGCTGGCCAAATACTCTCCGGTCGCAAGAAGGACGGGCGTCCCGCCGATCTTCAATTCCACACCATTGCCGGGCAAATCCTTGAAATCACTGACTACGTCAAGTTTATACTCCTGATCGTAAATATCAGATATGGCCTTGGCAAAGGGCTGGTCAGAATAATACGCAGCATGTGCGGCAAAATTCAAAAAAGTATCGTCATCCAGAACGGAAGACTCCATCTTCAGAACTTCCGGGCTGTCGGCCGAGAAAATACCCGCTTTGTCAAAGACCGCGGTTTTTATGTTGGCGGCCTTTTCCAGTGCCGAGGACTTTCCAAACAAGATACCCTTGCTGGCACTCTGACCAATCCCGACGATACCAGCCAAGGGCATTGCAGCCACAATGGAAGCCGGCGTGCACACCAAAATGATCATCAGTGCGCGATGAATAGAGACCCTAAAGGGGAAAGAAGAAAACAGCGGCAATACAATAGCATAGACAGCAGCAAAGATCATAGCGGCGCGCAAAACCAAACCGGCACTGGAACGCATGACCTTTTCAATCTTCAAGGGATCTGCTTCCTTGCTCTCCACCAATTCCTTCACGCGGGATTTGATCTCATCGTCCTGGCCGTTGACAAGTGCAAGTGCAGAAGCGAGTGTACGCTTCCCTGCATAGGCAATTGCCAGAACACCGAGCTGATAAAGAATCACAAGCGCGGCGCTCTCCGTAGGATAGCCAATGACAAATCCAATTACTGCTACGCAGATCACGATCAGGGAGTTGGCAAAATAATCCCCTTCTTCAACAGAATCAATCGCCTCAAGAAAGATATCATAGCCTGCCGCAAGCGCAGAAATGATAAGCAAGATCACTTTTACGAATACAGGCGTTTTCAAGATCAGCGCTACTGCAAAAATCACAATAGCGATCACTAAACGAATCAGCAAAGTAGGATCTAATATTCCCGCTTCCCTTTTGGGTTTCTTAGGCGGTGCTTGTACGGCGTGTTTCGCCCGGCCAGTCTGTTGGCTCATATCTGCCACCTCCCGGTAAATCTCTCTTTGTCTTTGTCTTTAAATGATTATCAGGCTTTTCCGTCAGAACCAAGAACGTTGACGATCTTGTGCGCGACCATATCCTTTACTGCCTGGCGAGCGGGCTTCAGATACTGGCGCGGATCGAAGTGATCGGGATGCTCAACAAAGTACTTGCGGATATTGGCAGTCATGGCAAGGCGAATATCGGAATCGATATTGATCTTGCAGACAGCAAGCTTTGCAGCCTCACGCAGCTGATCCTCAGGGATGCCGATGGCGTCAGGCATATCGCCGCCATACTCGTTGACCATCTTGACAAACTCCTGCGGCACGGAGGAAGATCCGTGCAGAACAATCGGGAAGCCGGGCAAGCGCTTGATGCATTCCTCCAGCACGTCAAAACGAAGAGGAGGCGGAACCAGAATGCCTTCCGCATTACGGGTGCACTGAGAAGCCTTGAACTTATAGGCGCCGTGAGATGTGCCGATGGCGATCGCCAGAGAATCGCAGCCGGTACGGCTCACAAATTCCTCAACTTCCTCCGGGCGGGTGTAGCTCTCATGGCCATGCTCGACCGCGACTTCATCTTCCACACCGGCCAGCGTCCCCAGTTCAGCTTCAACTACGACGCCGTGATCATGTGCATACTCGACGACCTGACGGGTCAGGGCGATATTGTCCTCAAAAGACTTGGAGGAAGCGTCGATCATAACAGAGGTAAAACCTCCGTCAATGCAGGATTTGCACAGCTCGAACGTATCGCCGTGATCCAAATGCAGCGCGATGGGAATCTCAGGATTTTCAATAATAGCAGCCTCAACCAGCTTCACAAGATAGGTATGATTGGCATAAGAACGCGCGCCCTTGGATACCTGCAGAATAACCGGGCTCTTCAACTCGCCGGCCGCTTCCGTGATACCCTGCACGATCTCCATATTATTGACGTTGAAAGCACCAATGGCATAACCACCGTCATACGCTTTGGCAAACATTTCTTTTGTAGTAACAAGAGGCATTTTTCTACTCTCCCTTAAAAAGAATCTAAAAATTTGTACAAATAGTACATTTACAAATTTGCTTTTCTATTATATCCTCAAAACATACCATAATCAATAAGCACATTTCACAAAACAAGGAAAAATTTAAATATTTTAACGGAGGCAAAAACCATATGAGTGAAAAATTGATCGGTTCCTGCATTTTTGGACAGTCTGGCGGTCCTACCGCTGTTATCAACGCCAGTGCTTATGGTGTCATTCGCGCAGCGCTGGACGCTGAGGAGATCACAAAGGTTTATGGTGCTGCTCACGGTATCAAGGGCGTGCTGGAGGATAAGCTGTATGTGATGGATGAGGAGGACCCCAAGGAGCTGGAACTCCTCCTGCATACGCCCTCTTCCGAGCTGGGCTCCTGCCGCTATAAAATCGCCGACCCCGATGTGGATGACACTGATTATAAACGGATCCTGGAGATCTTCAAGAAGTACAACGTACGTTACTTCTTTTACAATGGCGGTAACGATTCCATGGATACCTGCAACAAGATCAGCCGATATATGGAATCTGTTGGCTATGAATGCCGCGTGATGGGCGTTCCCAAAACAATTGACAACGATTTGTTTGGCACAGATCACTGCCCCGGTTTTGCAAGCGCCGCAAAATATATCGCGACCTCCTGCATGGAGATCAACAAGGACGCCCGTGTATATGACAACGGCATGATCACTATTGTGGAAATCATGGGGCGTCACGCCGGTTGGCTGGCTGCCAGTGCCGCATTGGCCACTGAATTCGGCTCCGGTCCGGATCTGATCTACCTGCCCGAGTGCGACTTCGATATGGACAAGTTCCTTGCGGATGTAGACCGTATTTACAACGAGACCGGTAAAGTCCTTGTCGCAGTTTCCGAAGGCATCCATTATGCGGATGGAAGCTTTGTATCCGAAGCAAAGACTTCTGCGACCGACGGTTTCGGTCATGCTCAGTTAGGTGGTCTTGCTACGCTCCTCGCGGAGATTGTAAAAAAACATACCGGTGCGAAGGTCCGCGGCATCGAGCTGAGCCTTCTGCAGCGCTGCGGGGCTCATTTGGCGTCTGCCACGGATGTGCAGGAAGCCTGCAATGCCGGCAAGGAAGCCGTTGAGCAGGCAGTGCGCGGTGTTACCGGTAAGATGGTTGCCTTTAAACGGGAAACCGTAGACGGGCAGTATAATTGCAAGTATGAACTGCTCCCCCTCTCTTCTGTTGCAAATTACGAGAAGAAGGTTCCTCTGGAGTGGATCAATGAAGAGCAGAACGGTCTGAAGCACGAGTTCATCGACTATGTTCTCCCTTTGATCCAGGGCGAGCCCGTTCTTCCTCTGGAGAATTCTCTGCCTCGTTACGCACGTTTGAAGAAAGTTCTTGCCAAATAATTCTTTCAGTATACAGCTTATATGATTACGCTGAATCATCCCTATCCGCAGGTGTATGCGGAAGGAATGTGTTCCTACGGCGGCAATCAAATGCTTGCCAAGGGTTCTATTATGAAAGAATGCGGATGCGGTGTTGTTGCGGCTCTGGATCTTGTTTTGTATCTCAGAGCGCGTGACACATTTCCCCGTGCATCCGCCTCCCCTCTTCCCTTGCGGGAATACAATGATTCACTGGAGAAGTTGGGCCGCCGGTATTTTCCGCTGATCCCGCATTTCGGAATTAACGGTCTGTTTTTAGTTGCCGGGCTCAACCGGCTTCTGAGAGCGGAAGGCCTCCCCTATCGCGCCAGATGGATGGTTTCCGGAAACAAGATCTGGGATCGAATCGAAAATATGCTCAAACGGGATCTTCCGGTCATTCTTTCTGTAGGCCCCAATTTTCCTGCTGTCTGGCAAAAGCATCGCCTGAACTTCTATCATAAGCTGCACAACGGAACCTATCAGAAGTCTGTTGCGATCCAGGCCCATTACGTCACCGCAACCGGCTTGGATGCGGAATGGCTTAGTGTTTCGTCTTGGGGCAAGCAGTTTTTTATCAATCGAGCGGAATATGACCAGTACGTTCGAAAACACAGCAATTACCTGTTCAGCAATATTGTATATTTAACAGACAGATAAAACAAAAAGGCACGGAAAACCGTGCCTTTTTGTTATTAACCGTTTCATTATTTGACACTGAACAGGATATCGCCATAAGTAGGATACGGCCAGTACTCGGCAGCCGTATGGGTCTCCAGTTCATCTACAACGATCCTCAGTTCATTCATAGCCGCAAAGACGACATCTTTATAGAAGCGCGCCAGTTCCAATGTGTCGGTGATGCCCTTGACTTCCATTACCGCCTCTTCAAGAGCCCTTGTCTTCGCCACAGCAGCAGAGGTCAGGCTGCTGATTTTAGCGGCAAGCACGGTCTCAAAGCCGCAGTCGATACTCTCACTGAGCGCTTTCTTGGAGAGCGCAGTATCTGTCAGAGACTTGGAATAAGCCGTCACAGCGGGCAGGATGTCTTTCCACACCATATCCAGCATGGTCAGGGCCTCAATGTGCAGAACCTTACAATAATTTCCAAGCTTGATTTCATAGCGGGCGCGGATCTCCGTCTCGCTGTATACCTTATGCCTGGTGAACAGTTCGACATTTTTGGGATCCAGATAGCAAGGCACGCTGTCGGGCGTCGATTTCAGATTCAGCAATCCCCTCTTCTCTGCCTCAGCGATCCAGGCATCGTCATAACCATTGCCGTTAAAGATGATGCGCTTATGCTTGCGGATTACGTCCTTGATCAGATTGTGCAGCGCATCCTCAAAGTTTTCAGCGTTCTCCAGGATATCTGCATACTGCCGCAGAGATTCGGCAACGACTGTGTTGAGTACTACATTGGGGCCGGAAATGGACTGTGCGGAGCCAAGCATTCGGAATTCGAACTTATTGCCGGTAAAAGCAAACGGGGAGGTACGGTTGCGGTCTGTAGAATCCTTGGGGAATTTGGGAAGCACATGCGCGCCGACCTTGATCAGTTCCTTTTCCTTGTTGCCGTAAGGCTCATCATTTTCGATGGCAGACAGAATCGCCTCAAGCTCAGAGCCGAGGAAGATGGAAACGACCGCAGGAGGCGCCTCATTGGCCCCGAGACGGTGATCGTTGCCCGCGGAAGCAACACAGAGACGCAGCATATCCTGATAATCGTCCACGGCCTGGATAACTGCACAGAGGAAAAGCAGGAACTGCGCATTCTCATAGGGAGTGTCACCGGGCTCAAGAAGGTTCACGCCGGTGTTGGTGCTGATAGACCAGTTATTGTGCTTGCCGCTGCCGTTGACGCCGGCAAAGGGTTTTTCATGCAGCAGGCAGACCATGCCGTGTTTCCTGGCGATCCGCTGCATCAGTTCCATAGTCAGCTGGTTATGGTCTGCGGCAATGTTGGTAGTGGTGAAGATCGGGGCCAGCTCATGCTGACCGGGCGCCACCTCGTTGTGCTCTGTCTTGGCCAGGACCCCAACCTTCCATAGTTCTTCGTCCAGCTCGTTCATATACGCCGCCACCCGGGGTTTGATGGCGCCGAAGTAATGATCTTCCAGCTCCTGCCCCTTCGGCGGCTTGGCGCCAAACAGAGTACGGCCGGTATAGATCAGGTCTTTACGCTTCTCATAAATATCTCTGTCGATGAGGAAATACTCCTGCTCCGGACCGACGGTGGTTTTGATGGACGTTACTTTCTCATTGCCGAAAAGCTTGATGACACGCATGCCTTCCCGGTTGATTGCTTCCATTGACCGGAGCAGCGGTGTTTTTTTATCCAGTGCCTCCCCGCCATAGGAGCAAAAAGCGGTGGGAATACAGAGAACACCATCTTTGATAAAGGCATATGAGCTGGGATCCCACGCGGTATAGCCGCGGGCTTCGAAGGTGGCGCGCAGACCGCCGGAAGGAAAACTGGATGCATCCGGTTCACCCTGGATCAATTCCTTTCCGGAAAACTCCATTATGACACGCCCGCCGTCGACGGGAGAAATAAAGCTGTCATGCTTTTCCGCAGTAATCCCGGTCATGGGCTGGAACCAATGGGTGAAATGCGTTGCGCCCTTTTCTATGGCCCAGTCTTTCATCGCATTGGCGACTACAGTCGCAGCATTGCTGTCAAGCCGCTTACCATCGTTGATCGAACTTTGGACCTGCTTGAACACCTCTTTGGGAAGGCGGGCTCTCATAACAGAGTCATTAAAAACCATCGAACCAAACAATTCTGTGACTGTGTTCATAATCTTACCTCTTTTCTTGTATTAAAAAACGGCAGAGGTGCCATACAAGTTCTGCACGACGCCTTTGCCGCTCCATTGATGATCGGATTATATGACATGACGCACAACTTGTCAATAGGATTTTTGGTAATTATAGCCTATCATATGTCACACATATCATTCTTCATACGTCCTGATTATGCCAAGGGCAATTTCGCGGCTTTTACTGCCGGAATCCATCGCAGTCTTTTCGATATAGCGATGCGCCTCTTCTTCGCTCATCTGCAGGTGACTCATGAGCAGCAGCTTGGCGCGATTTACGAGTCTGGTATCATCCAGCTTGCGGCGGAGCGTATTGGCGCGATGACGCATAGATCGAAAGCGCGTGGACACGGCGAGGAGCTGCGGCAGCAGATTCGGCAGATCCCTTAGCTCCCCAAGCAAGATCCCGTTTGCAATACAGGATGGCCACAGATTCGCCATGGCATCCTTATCGCACAAAATAAGGATCGATGCATAGCTCCGCCCGGCCAACTCACAGGCCTGGTCAAACTCCTCACTCCCCAAAAGGATCGCATCAACGGGATTATCTGCGATGCTCTTTTCGATCTCAGCAGATTCCAAAACAGCTATCTGAGCGGATATATGCAGATCGGGAAGCAAATGCAGCAGCTCTGTCCGCAAAAAACCTACGGAGCTTGACAAGACGATATTGAGTTTACGGCTGGAATCCCCCAATTCACTCAGCTCCTCTATTCTCCGCTGGCACCATAGTTGGACAACACACGAGCGGAGGGATCATCTACATCACAGCCCTCCCACTCCTTGTTCGGCATCCAAAAATCTTTTACCATGGTCGCCTGACCGGGATAATACTTCTCAAAAATCTCACGGTAAAGAAGGCTTTCTTTGGTAAAGGGCGCGGCAAAAGTATATTGCCCATGCTTCTTTGCAAAGTCTTCATCTGAATAAACCGATTCGGCATATTCTTTCAAATCATCCACCATAGAATGACCGACCGCATCGGAGAAAGCCGCTTTCTGCCGCCACAGGATCTCATCTGGGAGGATGTGGTCATCGGCAAAAGCCTTTCGCAGCAGATACTTCCCCATCCCATAGCTGTTGAGCTTCAGCTGCGGGTCGATCTGCATGACGTACCGCACAAAGTCCAGGTCGCCAAACGGAACACGAGCTTCCATGGAGTTCACGGAAATACAGCGGTCCGCACGCAGCACATCGTACATATGAAGCTCATCCACACGCTTCTTGGCTTCCTGCTGGAACGCTTCCGCAGAGGGTGCGAAATCCGTGTACTTGTATCCAAACAGCTCATCGGAGATCTCGCCGGTCATCAGTACCCGGACATCCGTCTGCTCATGGATCGCCTTGCAGCACAGGTACATGCCCATACTGGCTCTGATCGTAGTAATATCGTAGGTGCCGAGCATCGCGATCACTTCCTCCAGCGAGTCCAACACCTGTTGACGAGTCATAATCACTTCCGTATGCTCCGCACCGATATAATCCGCAGCCTGCCGTGCATATTTCAAGTCAATCGCGTCAAGATCCATGCCAATTGCAAAGGTGCGGATCTTTCTGCCCAGGAGCTTGGCGGAAATGGCACACACCAGACTGGAATCCAGTCCGCCGGAAAGCAAAAACCCCAACGGAGCATCCGCATCCAGACGCTTCTCCACACCGGCGATCAGCTTTTCACGAATCTCCGCACACACAGTCTCGACAGGATCTATGTTATACTCCCCTACTGTGGTCAGATCCGCATATCGTATGAACTCTCCATCCATATAGTAATGGCCTGGCGGAAACGGAAAGATCTCGCAGCATAAGCCGACAAGGTTTTTGGCTTCGCTTGCAAAGACCGGGGAGCCGTCTTCCAGATAGCCATAATAAAGCGGACGGATCCCGATGGGGTCTCTGGCGGCAATTAATGCATCCCGGGCGCTGTCATAGAGGATCATGGCAAATTCCGCATCCAACATTCGGAACATATCCAGACCATATTCATGATAGAGCGGCAGGATGATCTCACAATCCGAATCGCTCTGGAAGGAATACTTCTTGGACAATTCTGCTTTGATCGGTCTAAAACCGTACAGTTCACCGTTGCACACTACCATGTCTCCGTCTAAATGAAACGGCTGCATTCCGCTTTCCTCCAGGCCCATGATCGAAAGCCTGTGAAAACACAGCATGCCTTCCCCTGCCGCCTCCATACGGCTTTGGTCCGGCCCCCTGGATTTTGTCCGTTCAAAGAACGGTTTTACCATTTCCTCCGTAAGCGTCGGTGATGAGAATCCAAAAATTGAGCACATAAAAAGCACCTCCGAATAACGAACAGCATTCTCCTAAATTGTTTAGGACGAATTGCTGCCGATCCGCGGTGCCACCTAACTTACTGCCCATAAGCAGTCACTTTTCGAGTCCCATCAAACCCGTATACTTTAACGCCGTATATCGCGTCTCCCCTACTTGGCATCCCGTTCAGTTTGCTGCTCCGAAGTGTTATTCCTGCCGATCCTTGCCGTTGGGCTTTCACCATTCCCCAACTCGCTGCTGCCGGTCTTCCGCAGTACTTGTCTCCATTCTCGCATTTACAATATATCATTTTTATATTTGCCGCAAATGGAAAATATTGATGTTATGATTTTATCAAGATTTACTATTCATGTCAATTGAAAATACTGCACTAATTTGAAACAGAATTTGTGAGAAATAAGAATGCTTTTTACGAAATTTGAAAATTTCCATACTTTTTTCTTTTTTGTTTTTATAAGGTTTTCTGTATAGTATGACTGTTTCCGCATAAACGAAATCCCCAGCTCATTGCGAGCTGGGGATCGCATCGTGTACGCTTATTTCAGCATGTCTTCGATCATACCCTTGGGCTGTACACCCACAGAAGATGCTTTGACTTCGCCGTTGACAAAAACCATCAGGGTGGGAATACTGGCAATTCCATACTTGGCAGCCAGTTCGGGCTCCTCATCCACATCGATCTTACCGACTTTAATGACGCCCTCCTGCTCCTCGGCAATCTTTTCGATGGTGGGAGCAAGCATGCGGCAGGGGCCGCACCAGGTCGCCCAGAAATCAACCAAGACGGGCTTATCGGATTTCAGTACCTCTTCTTCAAAATTTTGCTCAGTGAGAATAATTTCTGCCATTGTAGTTCTCCTTTCTATTTTTCAATGAACTGTATACTCTCAATGCCATTCATCAGTATTTCTTCTGTCATGGAGCCAATATGCGCAGACTTTACAGCTCCGTCGGACTGAATAAAAACTGTCATCGGGATGGAGTATACCCCATAAGTGCGTACTGCGTCAAGTTCCGTGTCATAGAACACCGGAAAGCTGAAAGCATTGTCCTCCAGGAACGCTTGAACGATCTCCTTTGTGTCTCTTCCGTCTGTTATATCAACCAGCATGAACTGTATCTCTTCTCCGTAATCCTGATAGGCCTGCTCCAGATAGGGCATTTCGCTCCGGCAGGGGCCGCACCAGGTCGCCCAGAAATTCAGCACGATAGGTTTACCGAAATAATCGGAAAGATGCACAAGTTCATCATCTTCATTATAAATGAAAAAATCTGCCGCCAAATCATCGGAGAGTGTCGGCGTTTCCTCAACCGAAGTATCCTCTTCTATCAGAGGATCTATACTCGTCAAGTTTTTATACAAAAAGGAAGCGCAGATCAGCAATGCCGCCAACAAGATAACCAAAATGATAATCAATACTTTTCTGTTCATATAAACCTCTTAAGAGAACAAAGACAACAACCGATTGAGATAGCCGGAGGCCATCAAAAGCCCCACGAGGATCAGAAAAACACCACAGATCCGATTGATCGCACGCATATGTGCTTTCATAAAAGAAAAAGCAGATTTGAGCTGATCGATCAAAATGGCGGACAGGATAAAAGGTACACCCATGCCCAGCGCATAAACCAGAAGGAGCAGAGCACCTGTAACAGCTGTGGATGAATTGGCCGCCAGCATCAGAGCCGAGCCAAGAAAAGCGCCGACACACGGGGTTAAGCTGACGGCATAGATCAGCCCAAAAAGAATCGCAGAAAATATATTCTGCACCTGTGTCCCGGGCCGCATTCCTGTAAAAAACGGCAAATGGATCCAGTCCAGAAATGACAGACCAAAAAGAATCACGATCCCGCCGGTGATGATGTTGACCGGTGTCTGGTATTGCCGCAGCAATGAACCCAAACTGCCGGCAAACAAACCCAACAGACAAAACACGAACGTGAAGCCAAAAACAAAAAACAGCGCACGCAGAAAAATGCCGGAGCGTCTGCCGCTTGTCCCGCCAAAATAAGAGATATAGACAGGAAGCATCGGAAGCATGCATGGCGAGATAAACGATAACAAACCCTCTAAAAACGTAATCAAAAACCGCATGTGCGAACTCCATGTCTCATCATAATATTTGATGCAATTGAATTGTAGCATACAGCTCCCCTTTTTTCAAGTTGTTCCTGAACGTATTCCGATATTCCTTGCAATCAATTTAAAGGGATGATATTATAGTAACAACTATATTTTGGAGTTGAGTAAATGGAAGATCAACACATCAAAAAGACAAATCTCATCATGTTCCCGCTTGGAACTGTCGGCAGGGATATGATGTACAACCTCGTCACCAGTTATCTCCTGACCTTTGTTCTTTTCACACATAAACTGACTGCGGCTCAACTGTCAGCCATCACCGCTATTATGGTCGCTGCACGTATTTTTGATGCACTGAACGATCCCATCATGGGCAACATCATTGAGCGTACAAGGACCAAATGGGGCAAGTTCAAGCCCTGGCTCGTGATCGGCATTTTGACCACTTCTGTCGTCATCTATCTGGCTTTCAACGTTCAACTTCAGGGATGGGCATTCGTATGGTTCTTCGGAATCATTTATTTTGCTTACAGCATCACCTATACGATGCACGATATCTCCTATTGGGGTATGGTCCCTGCGCTCAGCTCCGATGCCAATACCCGCAACCAATACACCTCCCGGGCCACGCTTTTCGCCGGGATCGGTGGAATGCTGGCCGCTGCATTTATCCCGATGTTCACCGCCGGCGACAATGCTATAGGCGGCAACGCGGTCACCGCGTATGGGCGGATCGCTCTGATCATTGCGATCCTGGGCCCTGTATTTCTGGCGTTCACCGTATTTGGAGTCACAGAACAGCGCAGCTACAAGGATGATCCTGTCCCCCCTGTGAGCTTCAAAAAGATCGTCGGCACCATCACCGGAAACGATCAGCTGATGTGGATCGCTTTGATTTTCCTCCTGCAGCAGATCGGAAACGGCATTGTGCTTTCCGGTATCGGCCAAACCTACATCTATGTTGAATTCGGCTATAAAGGGATTTTCTTTACCGCTTTCCAGATGCTGGGCATGGTGGTCACCGCCTTCTTGATGATCTTTTATCCGGCAATCTCCCGCCACATGAATCGGAAAAAGCTCATGAGCATCCTCATGGCGGTCTCTGCCGCTGGTTACGCCGTCATGCTCCTGGCCGGTCTGGTTCTTGGGACAGGCAATGCCAAATTTGCTCTGATCACACTGGGCTATATGCTGGCCAATTTTGGGCAGTACGGCTTCTATCTCATCATGATGATCTCCATCATGAATACCGTAGAGTACAACGAGTACGTCCACGGCACCAGAGACGAGGGCATTGTGTCCTCTCTGCGCCCCTTCCTGACAAAGATGGCCTCCGCACTCACGGTTGCCATCGCGAACTTCACCTATATCATTTTCAACATCATCCATTATACCAACGGCATAGCTGATCTGGAGCAGGCAGCGAACGCCGGTGAGATCTCTGCGGAACAGAAGGCTTCTGAGATCACTGTTTTGCTGCAGGGTGTTCAGCACAGCCAGACCCTCGGGCTGCTGGTCGTGATGACTGTGGTTCCTCTTGCCCTGATGTTCCTGTCCTATGTTCTGTATAAAAAGCGTTACAAACTGGACGAAGGGGAATATCAGAGGATTTGCCGAGAAATCGAGCAGCGCAAGGCGGGTAAAGCATGAATCTGACGCGTGCGGTTCTTCGTTTTGCCGCCCCCCTGCCCCGGCTTGAGGACTACCAGCGCTTTCTCTTCATCGGGCCTCACCCGGATGATATCGAGATCGGAGCGGGAGCCAGTGCAGCGAAGCTGGCCAGGGCCGGAAAAGATATCTGTTTTTTGATTTGCGCGGACGGACGCTTTGGCGGCGGCTATGTACCTGAGCTCTCTCCGGATGAACTTGCCGCGGTCAGAAAAGAGGAAGCTATCTGCTCGGCCCGGGCACTCTCTGTAAAGGACGTTCGATTTTTGGGGCTCTCAGACGGCGGGTTTTATGCAATGGAAGATCTGCTTCGGGGGATGGCGCAGGTCATAGGAGATTTCCAGCCTCAGGTGATTTTTGCGCCGGACCCCTGTGTGACAAGTGAGTGTCACATCGACCACCTCAATGTCGGAAATGCGGCGCGCCGTTTGTCTTGCTTTGCCCCATACAGAGGCATTATGGCCCAATACGGTGCAAAGGAGGCTCCCGTTCAGGCATTAGCCTATTATATGACTGCGAAACCCAATCGATATATAAAGACTTCGGGGTACCTGACCACACAATTAAGCGCCATTTTCGACTTTCATAAAAGTCAGTTCCCGAATTACTCTCCGGAAGCAAAAGCCATTTCAACTTATCTGAAGCTGCGTGCTTATGATTTCGGGCTCCGTTCCCTCTCTGGATGTGCGGAAGGATTCCGTGTGCTCTCCCCTACCCATATGCATTGTCTGCCGGAAGCCGGCGATTAAAAAAAGACTGCTGGTCCTTTTGGATCAGCAGTCTTTTTTTGCTTCATTACTCTGCAGTATAGTTATCGAAATAGCCCTGGATAAACACGATCGGCGTTCCCTTATCTCCGCTGCCGGAGGTCAAGTCACACAAGGAGCCGATCAGATCGGTCAAGCGGCGGGGCGTGGTGCCTTCCGAGACCATTTTCCCCACCAGATCGTCGTCCTTCTTCTGGATCTCATTCTTGATCGCGTCGCGCAGTGCTTCACCGGAGAGCTGTGCAAAATCGTTATCGGCCAGATATTTGAGCTTCAACTCGTTGGGCGTTCCTTCCAGGCCGGCAGTATAGGCCGGGGAAACCACAGGATCAGCCAATTCCCAAATCTTCCCGACAGGATCTTTGAAAGCCCCGTCACCGTAAACCATTACCTCTACGTGCTTTCCGGTTTTCTCCAAAATCTCAGCCTGGATCGCATCAACCAACGGCTGGCAATTCCGGGGGAACAGCTTCACTTTATCCTCTGTGGCTTTGTTGGAGCCGAGCAGACCATAGTTTTCATTATAGCCGCTGCCGTTGACAGAGGCCGTCATGATCTCATCCAGACCATATACATTCTCGCCGCCTGCAGCCTTCAGGATCCGTTTGGTGCGGCTCCTGGTATGGATATCGCAGCAAATCACGTTTTTGGTGTGCTTCAGGATCTCGCGGGCGTCATTGGCAAAAAGCACTTCCACCTCTGCCCCGCAGCTTCGAATCAGATCCGAGTAATATGCCACGTAATCCACACCGGTAAAACGATGGACATTGTATCCAAAGAGCTCACGGTATTGTTCAAGGCTCAGGACGTCCCGATAAGGATCCACATCTTTTGCATCCATGCTGTCCCAATCGATCAGATGATTGCCCACTTCATCGGAAGGATAGGACAACATCAGAACGATTTTTTTCGCCCCTTTTGCGATGCCGCGCAGGCAGATAGCAAAACGGTTGCGGCTGAGGATCGGGAAGATCACGCCAACTGTCCCACCGCCAAGTTTTTCCTTCACGTCAGCAGCAATGTCATCCACCGTGCAATAGTTTCCCTGGGCTCTGGCCACAATGGCTTCAGTCATGGCAACAATATCACGGTCGCGGATCTGGAAGCCATCCTGTCTGGCAGCTTCCAGAACAGAATCAACAACGATCGCTTTGAGATCATCGCCCTCACGGATGATCGGGGCTCGGATCCCTCTTGAAACAGTTCCAACCATACGGCTCATAACAAGCACCTCGTTTTCTTTTGTTGACTTTCATAATATACTACGCTTTCAAATAAATGTAAATAAGTATTCCCCATTTACTTCTTTTAAAGAAAATGGGGAATATTATTTCATCGATCGAACGCCGGGTTTATTGCGTAAATATTTCTCTGATCCATCTTCTCCATAGCGAGTCGGAGACCTTCTCCGAAGCGCTGATAATGCACCACTTCCCGCTCACGCAGATAGCGCATTACATTGTTCACATCAGGATCATCGCTCAGGCGCAGAATATTATCGTAAGTGACACGGGCTTTTTGCTCAGCAGCAAGATCTTCGTTCAAATCTGCGATCACGTCGCCTTTGACCTGCAGACTTGCCGCCGTCCATGGGAAACCGGAGGCAGCCGTCGGATACACACCGGCGGTGTGATCCACAAAATAAGTGTCGAGACCTGCGCGTTTGATCTCTTCCGGTGTCATTTCTCTCGTCAGTTGATGGATCACAGCTGCAACCATCTCCAAATGGCCAAGCTCCTCGGTGCCAATATCGGTGAGCAAGCCTTTCAATTCCGCATAGGGCATGGAATAGCGCTGACTTAGGTAACGCATTGACGCTCCGAGTTCTCCATCAGGTCCGCCGTACTGACTTATGATGAATTTGGCAAGCGCCGGATTGGGATTCTTGATCTTTACCGGGTATTGAAGCTTCTTTTCATAGACAAACATGGCTTAACCTCCCATTCTTGGGCTGTAGTCCCACGGCCAGGGATCTTTCAGCCATGCGAATTCCTGCATACCCAGCATATCTTCTTGCCGAACCGCTCCGCAGCGCCTCACATATCGCTCGCGGGCCTCCTGCTTCAGTGCCAGAAAGGTTTGATACAGAGCAAAGGCTTCATCATCGTCGGCATGGGTATCCAGATATAGCTCCATCTCATCCGTGACAAAATCGATCGCCATCATTTCTGTCAGCGGCGTGGACGCCAGCTCATCATTTACAAGATTCATAAACGGCAGATCCAGTCCCGGGAACAAAGTGCCCCGGGCCAATGCCTTCTCTGATTCATAAGTCGGTTCGGACGATTTCTGCATAGGGACATATGCCGCGGCCAAAGGTGCCGGATCCGGCAGATTTCCATATCTGTAAGCATTCTCTCTTAAGGTTTTATTCACGCTGATTCCTCCTGTATGGTATTGAGGAAAGCCCCAAGCCATTCTATGCCAGGAACAATAAAATGCCACCAGACGGCTCCTGATGGCCGCCTGGTGGCGTTTTGTTTATTGGATCATTGCGGAGAAGTCCGCTTCACTGATGATAGGGATCCCGAGGGCTTCCGCTTTCGTGAGCTTGCTGCCTGCGTTCTCCCCCGCCAAGACATAGTTTGTTTTCCTGGATACGGAAGAGGAGGTTTTCCCTCCATAGCTTTCAATGATCGCCGAAGCCTCATCCCGCGTATAGGTGCTAAGCGCTCCGGTCAGGACAAAGGTCAAGCCGGCGAAGCGATTATCCAGTTTTTCCTCGTGGCTTGTAAAATCCAGTCCGGCCTCCCGCAGCAATCGGATCTGGTGCTGAGACTGCGGATTTTGGAACCACTCCATGATATAATCCGCCGTCACAGCGCCGATATCCGGAATCGCTGTCAGTTCCTCAGCGCTCGCTTCCATCAGGCTGTCCAGATCCTCAAAGCAGGAAGCCAGGACTTTGGCTGCCTTCTGTCCAACCTGACGGATGCCAAAAGCACAGAGAAGTCTGGCAAGTCCTGCATGCTTGCTCTCCTCAATGGCGGCCAGCAGCTTCTGGGCGGATCTTTTCCCCATGCGTCCCTGGCCGACCAAAGAATCCTCCTGGAGATAATACAGATCTGCCGCAGACGATACAAGCTCCCGATTGATCAGGCTCTCACAGACAGAGCTCCCAAGACCATCGATATCCATAGCTTCTTTGGATGCAAAGTGTGTGAGATTTCGCAGGCGCTGCGCAGGACACTCCGGACTGGTACAGCGCAGAGCCGCCCCATCTTCATCCCGAACGACAGGGGATCCGCACTCCGGACAAAAAGCAGGCAAACGATAAGGCGCCGCATCAGCCGGTCGCTTTTTCATATTGACGGAGAGCACTTCAGGAATGATCTCCCCGGCTTTTTGCAGCAGGACCGTATCTCCGATGCGAAGATCCAAACGGTCGATATTATCTTGATTGTGGAGTGTCGCAGCCGACACGGTAGTCCCGGCCAGACGAATGGGCTCCACAATGACTTTGGGAGTCAGGACACCCGTCCGTCCCACCTGAACGAGGATATCCACTACCCTGCTCTCTTTCTTCTCCGGCGGATATTTGAATGCCACCGCCCAGCGGGGGGCTTTTGCCGTACTGCCCAAATCGGTCCGCTGCTGGAGGGAATTGATCTTGATTACAGCCCCATCCATATCATAGGGCAATTCATCCCGGTGTTCGCCGAGCCATTCGATCCGCTCCACGCAGTCATGGATATTGTCATAGCGCGAATAGGCCACCACCGGAAAGCCCATATCCCGCATGGCATCCAGTGTCTGTGCGTGATTCTGATATACCGTGTCGGAATCATACTGCATGTTAAAACAGATGATATCCAGTTTTCGTGAAGCGGCAACCTTCGGATCCAGCTGACGCATAGAGCCCGCCGCTGCGTTTCTGGGATTGGCAAGCAGCTGTTCGCCATTCAACTCCCGCTGGCGGTTGAGCTCTTCAAAGACCGCCTTGGACATATAGACCTCGCCGCGGACGATCAAGCGCTTTGGTGCGTTTTCTATATGCAGCGGAAGAGATCTGACCGTTCTGAGGTTCTCCGTCACGTTCTCTCCGATGAGCCCGTCACCTCTGGTTGCGCCGCGCACAAAGACGCCGTCCTCGTATTCCAGGGACATGGAGAGGCCGTCAATCTTCGGCTCCACCGTGTAATCATGCTTGCCAGGAATCAGGCTATCCATGCGTTCTCCAAAGGAGAACAGTTCATCGTAAGAAAAAACATCAGTCAAGCTTTCCAGCGGCACCTGATGCCGTACCTGCTCGAATTGGGAAAGAGCTTCCCCGCCTACACGCTGTGTGGGAGAGTCGGGGGTAACCAGCTCCGGATGTTCCGCCTCAAGCTGCTTGAGGCGGTTCATCAGCATATCATATTCATAATCAGAGATTTCCGGGGCATCCAGCACATAATAAAGCTTGTTATGCCGCTCCAGCTCTCTGCGAAGCTTTAAGATTTCTTTTTGAGCATCCATCTTTTGTGCTCCTTGTCACTGTAAATGAAAATAGGTCTCCGGGACCTGCCCCACCACCATGGTATCGGCAATCAAAACATCTGTGGAGACCTGGGTGCTTTCCGTTCCCCACGGGATCAAAACGTCGATATCGACAACCACATGCAGATTGATCTGATGTTTGGTCTGGTTGATGCCCGCTGTTAAAACATTGTTGCTGAATTCCACCCGGGATGACGTAAGCATGATGATCTGCACGGGAACAGACGGCCCCCGCCCCATCAAAAGGCTGACGCCGGATAGATTCCCGATGGGAATGGACACGGTCAAGACCCGGTTCTCGGTCGATCCGATCACCCGTTCCAGGATCTCGGCGGAGAGCGCATTGATGTGCGCCATATCGCTTCTGATCGCGGTGATCTCTCCGGCATCGTTTTTTTCTACATGCACGAAATAACCGGGAGTATAGTCCTCTTCCAGCATGATTTCCTCAATCACGTGATTGATCTGCCCCATTACCGCGTCACTGGCGTCGGAAACCGCGATCTGCGAAGACAGCTCTTTGAGAAAGATACCGGCCAGAGCGAGAAAAAGCAGCGCAACTGACAAAAACACGAGGAAAGGGATCCCTGGAAAACGGCGCCGCACTTCGTTTTCCTGATTTGGGTGGATATATCTGGGTGCGTGCCGCCTCGGATTTTTGAAATACATGGAGCCACCTCCCCATGTATTCTATGCGCCATTACTCGTCCAACATGGCACTGACCGCCATCATTACGCCCAATTTGCCGGACTCATATGTCAAGCTACCCTGCATATAAACAGAATACGGCTCCCGAATCGGCCCGTCCGCTGAAAGCTCGATGGACGATCCCTGTACAAAAGCGCCGGCCGCCATAATGACCGGGCAGTCATACCCGGGCATGGGCCAGGGCTCCGGCGTCACATAAGAATCCACCGGCGCTCCCGATTGGATGCCAAGACAAAACCGTTTCATCCGTTCGGGGCTGCCCAGTTTGACGATCTGGATGATATCCGAACGCTTCTCCTGAACCCCCGGGGACGTTTCGATCCCAAGTTCCTCCATCATGGCCGCACAGAAAACAGCTGTTTTCAAGGCCTGCGCTACGATATGAGGCGCCATAAAAAAACCCTGATACAAAAGCCTGTTATTCCCCAGCGTGGAGCCGCATTCTCCACCGATGCCGGGGGTAGTCAAGCGCATGGCCGCCCGCTCCACCAGCTCCGCTTTGCCGGCTATGTATCCCCCGGTGGGTGCGATGCCGCCCCCTGGATTTTTAATCAAGGAACCTGCAATAATATCTGCGCCCACTTGGGTCGGCTCGATCACATCGGTAAATTCTCCATAGCAATTATCCACCATAATATGTGCTCCGGGATTTACCTGACGGACCGTGTTGCAGATCCTGCCGATCTCTTCAACTGTGAGCGCCCGTCGGTCCTCGTACCCCCGGGAACGCTGGATCATCACGCCGGTCACCTTCGGGTCAGCGGCCGCCGCTCGGATCGCTTTATAATCCGGATCCCCCTTTTCGGTTAAATCGACCTGCGCGTAATGGATCCCATAAAATTTGAGCGATCCGAAATGCTCACCGTTGATCCCGATGGCGCTTCGCAGTGTATCATAGGGCATTCCGGTCACGGCGAGGACTGTCTCACCGGGTTTGGAGAGGGAAAACATGGCGGCAGTAAGCGCATGGGTCCCATTGACAAAGCCCAATCGAACCAGGGCTGCTTCTGCATCAAACACCTGTGCGTAGATTCGATCCAGGGTCTCTCTGCCCAGATCGTCATATCCGTAGCCCGTTGTGCCGCCAAAGCAACTGTCGGAAACCTTCTGCGCCTGAAAGGCCTCCATGACCTTGCGTGTATTGCTCTCCGCCACCCGATCAATCTCAGCAAATCGAGTCGTACACCGCAGCTCCGCGCGGGCCGCCATCTCATAGACTTCCGGCCTGATATCAGTTATTTTCATTATCTTTTAACTCCATAACAAGCTGCTTGAAGAGATTGCCTCTGGATTCGAAATTCTTGAACCTGTCAAAAGAGGCACACGCGGGAGACAGCAGGACGATATCCCCAGCTTCAGCATACGCAGCCGCGGTATGCACGGCCGCTTCAAATTCCGGTTCTTCAACAAGCGGTACCTTAGTGGCATCATAGTAGGGCGAGGAGACGATGGCGTCCCGGATCTTCGCAGCAGTATCGCCGGTCAGAATCACACGCTTTGCGTTTTGGCAGAGCTCATCCCCCAAAGAATCAAACGGGATGTGCTTGTCATATCCGCCCACGATAATGATGGGTTTCTTTTTCAGAGCATGCAGCCCGGCGATCGTCCTTGTGGGGCTGGTCCCAATGGAATCGTTGATAAAGGTAACGCCGTTCAGCTCCCTGACGTGCTCCAGGCGGTGCGCAACGCCGCCAAAGCGCATCGCTACCTCCCTGCAGATCTCGGCGCTCACGAAGCCTCTGACGGCCTCAAACGCGGCGAGATAATTGAGCAGATTGTGCCTCCCGGGCAAACGGATCTCATCTGCGCGCATGATCGTTTCTCTGTTGTCTCCGTCAACCCGGCAGATCAGCCCATCCTCCGCGACCGTGCCCACGTTCACAGAAGCGGTATCCGAGAAAAACGCGACCCGGCCGTTGGCAGTGGAAAGATAATACGGCGTATGTTCATCATCATAATTCAAAACCAGCTTGTCTTCCGAAGTCTGGTTTGCGTAAATGGAGCGCTTGGCGTCGATATAATCCTGATAGTCCTTATGCTTATCCAAATGATTTGGGGAAATATTGGTAATGACCGCCACATCCGGTCTGCAATTCATGCTGTGCAGCTGAAAAGAGCTGAGCTCCAGCACGACAATATCCGTTTCCCGAATCTCCGTAACTTCGCACAGAAGCGGATGGCCGATATTTCCACCAAGATGTACCGTGTATCCAGCGGCTTTCAAAAGCTCAGAAATGATAGTCGTAGTCGTTGTCTTGCCATCGCTGCCGGTCACGGAGAAAACCCGGCAAGGGCATAAGGAGAAGAACACTTCCATCTCCGAGGTAAGAATAGCCCCGCGCGCTTTGGCCGCTTCCAATTGGGAATCAAAGGGCATAAGACCTGGCGTCCGGAAGATCAAATCCTGATCCAGGCCAACCAGATAGTCTTCGCCCAATTTTAGTTTGGCGCCCAAGGCCAAAAGCCTTTCGCCTTCCCCCTCCATTTGGGCCAGACTGCGCTTATCACAGGCTGTAACATCGCAGCCGTTGGCGCAAAGCAGCTCGATCAGCGGCGTATTGCTGACGCCGATCCCTATCACTGCGATTCGTTTATCTTTAATGGAATCCACATACTGCTGCAGAGTCAAACTGATCGCCTCGATTCACAAACTTAGCTGCACTATTATATAGCGCTTTTGATTTCTTTACAAGAAATTTGTTGACTTGTGATTTGAAAATGGATAGAATACAAAAACATGAGCAGGCCGAACGACCGCGGGCACAAGGCGAAAGCCTGTGCGTGAGGAAAGTCCGGGCTCCACAGGGCAAGGATAACGGGTAACGCCCGCCAGGGGTGACCCTCGGACAAGTGCAACAGAAATAGACTACCCCGGCTTTGCCGGGGCAAAGGTGGAAAGGTGGGGTAAGAGCCCACCCGTCGCGTGGAGACACGTTGATGCTGTAAACTCTATCCGGAGCAACACCGTGGTACGAGGACATACAGGCCGGCCCGGCCGTCCTCAGGAGGTGGCTTGAGCCTGGCGGCAACGGCAGGCCACAGATAGATGGTCGTTTAAGACAGAACCCGGCTTACAGACCTGCTCATATGAAAAAGACACGCTTTTCAGGAAAGTGTGTCTTTTTTTCATTGCTGTTTTATTACTTGGCTGGATCCTGTTCAGCCTTTTCATGTCGCAGCATAGGCGCAGGGCCGAGAAGAAGTTCCTGCGCTGCTTTATCATCCGTCAAATAGGCCCTCACCTGATCCCGATCAAGGATGACCGGCATACGGTTATGGATCTGTTTCATGCTTTCATTGGCTTCCCTGGTCAGAATCACAAAGCGGCGCTGCCCATCCATTTCCCGATATAGCCCGCATAGATACATGGCTTTACGGGACGTCGTCTCGAATAAATACTTGGTCTTCGTCTGGTCATGGCTCCACTCAAAAAAGCCATTTGCGGGAATAATGGCACGGGTCTCACGTAAAGCCTGTGAAAAAGTCTTCTTCTGAGCCGCGGTCTCGGCCCTGGCATTGAAGAGCAGTTTTCCCTCCTCAAACCCGGGAAAGCCAAACACCGCCGGAACAGGAACGATCTTTCCATGGAGCAAAATGATCGCAGGCGCTGCATCACCCGGAAAGATCTCCCCTGTTTTATATTCTCCGGAATACGATCGCTCCATCAGTTCCACGATGGACGCGATCATATCATCCTCACCATTATCGATAAAATTATATCTTCCGCACATAAGAGCAGCCTCTTTCTGCATGTGACATGTGCTGTTGCAAAGATCCATTAAGCGATGGCATAGATCCTCGCAACAGGTATAAAAAAGACCTCACGGCAGGGTGAGGTCTTTTGATTCTTTTCGAGCTTCCGCAATGCTTATTCCGCGTCTTCCCAGTTGTGCCAGACGTTCTGCACGTCGTCGAAATCTTCCAGCATATCAAGCATCTTCTGGAACTTCCTGGCGTTTTCTTCATCGAGCTTGATATAGCCGTTCTGGGGGATCATCTCAACCTGGGCGGAGAGCAGCTTATAGCCGGCGGCAGTCAGCGCGTCGGAAACGGCGGCGACATCGTCCACACCGGTATATACCGTCATCACTTCGCCTTCGGCCTCAAAATCCTCAGCGCCGGCGTCCAGCGCATCCATCATAACGGTATCTTCGTCAAGCTCCTCATCCTCGTTATCGATGACGATAACGCCCTTCTTGTCAAAGGACCAGGACACGCAGTTGGCGGCGCCCATATTTCCGCCGTACTTATCAAAATAGTGGCGGATCTCACCGGCGGTGCGGTTTCTGTTGTCGGTCATAGTCTCCACGATGACGGCGACCCCCTGAGGACCGTAGCCCTCATATACGATCTTCTCGTAGTTTTCGGTGTTGCCGGCGCCCAAAGCCTTATCAATGGTGCGCTTGATGTTATCGTTGGGCATGTTGGCAGCTTTTGCTTTCGCAATCACCGCAGCCAGTTTGGAGTTGCTGCGCGGGTCACCGCCGCCGCCTTCTTTGACGGCCACGATCATTTCACGCGCGATCTTGGTAAAAGCCTGCGCGCGCTTGGCGTCAGCGGCTCCCTTTGTTTTTTGTATATTGTGCCACTTGGAATGTCCGGACATAACAACGACTCCTCTTTTGCGTATATTTAACGGCAAATATTTTAGCACAAATACACAAATATGACAAGTAGCAAATACCGAAATGTTTTAGATCTGCTTGGGGATCAGCAGGATCCTCCCCTTCGACTGTTCTGCCGTTTCATTCATTTCTTCGATCGCCATGATGCTGGAATGATACTCCTTTGCCAGCTCCCACAGGGATTCCTCCTCCGTCCTTACCAGGGAAAAGGTCGGAAATGCTTCCATATCGAATGCTTCTTCCAAATCCAAGTCCACACTTGTGATCATGGATATTTGTTTTTCTGTGATGTTCTCCAAAAACAGTTCAATGCTGAGCCGAGCCTCCACATTCCCTTCATTCTGCCGAATCGTCAAGTCATTGATCTCTATCTGCAGGATCCGGTCCGCCGGTTTCGTCAATTCTTTCGACAGCTGTAATACCCTTCTCACACTGGCAAGCGTCCCTGTCTTTGTTGCATAGAGGATCTCCAGCGGAACGCTTACGCTTAAGGCTCCGCTTGTACAGAAGACCTGTGTGATCTGTGAGAATACAGTATAAATCTCAGCGCAATCATCCACAAACGGAAGCATTTCAGAGCTGTTGATGTATTCGGAAAAGGAATGCATATCCCGGATCAGGTTCCGGTCACACGCTTCGAACTTGACAGGCGCACGGTTGCTGTATACATCGGAGATATACTCCACATTTTCTGCCCGGTAACCTGTCGTCTGTGCAAGAACATGCAGTTCCATTTCCAGCGCTTTGTCACCGCTGATGGTATCCACAAGATCAAAATAGGAAGACGTCAAGGTGAATCCCGTCCGGCTGTATTCATATGCCGTATCACTGGCGTCAAGGATCTGTGAAAAAGGCTCCTTGAAACGGGCTTTCAGGGGATAAGCGATACCATCTGCCAAGTACCATACCTGGATGTCTGCTATTCCTTTCACGATGAGCCTGCTGCCGACCTGCTGTGTTTCTGTGCACGTCAGATTCACCCTCTGTGAAAGCAGCTGCTGCGGTGTCGCTTGGCTGCTGTCAAAGGCAAATTGTTCCGTTACCGCAAAGGTCTTTTCCTGGACAAGATCCGCGAAGAACGCTTTGACCGAATCTTCTTTTACATGTAAACCATCCGGAGAATCCTTGGTAAGGGACGTTTTAACAAGCGCTTTAGCCTGCCTGTAGGCGGTCAGTTCCCCTGCCAGTTCTGTCGTCACCGCGACCTTTCGTGGATTGAGGATCCGTGCCTCGTTGTTCAGGAGCGTCAGTTCGATCTGACCGAGCGTGTCCGGGCTGAATTCCTCATTTTCATATTCCAGGTCAAAAGGCTTGGATAACTTAACGCCGGAGACTTTCTCATCTCCTTCGGTAATGTACAGCAAGACAGCGTGTACTTCGCCGCTGATACAAATGCGTTTGCTGTAGGCCTCTTTGCTCTTCAGAAGCACGGAGCTTTGTACCGAAATAATACGGCCGATATCGTCATTCACATCCGGGACGACCGCCTCCATCACAAGCTGGGTCCTTTTGGTCTGGCTGTAAAGATTTTGATATGTATTTATATATTGGTTTTCAAATTGGATCTGCATATGGCACGCTCCTTACTGTAGGCATTTGTACAGCTTATGCCGGCAGTCTGAACCATATTACTTGTCAATTCTTCGTCCTAACAGGCGTGACAGGAAACGCGGCAGCTTGAATACGTATATCTTCATTCCATCTCCCTCCCCTCAGCAACAGCGAATATACCATATCCCCGCCGCAATCAATCCAATAGCGATCAAGAACCACCAGAACTCGGCGGGAAGGATCAAGGCCAAAATGATCAGGATCCCAGCAATGATCGCAGCACAGCCCCATAGATTTCGGTGTCCCCTGCGCAAAAAACCGCCCCCCGCGTCATGTATTTCCATACACATTACGCGAAGGGCGGAAGATTTAGAACTTAATTCTGCTTGTTTTCCCAGAATTTGTGCTGGGCGCTCAGCTCGTACAGCCGAAGATAGGAGCGATATCTGCTTTCTGATATCTCGCCGTTTCGCACTGCCTGTGTCACCGCACAATCCGGCTCTTTCAGGTGCATACAATCCTGAAATCTGCATTGTCCTATGTAAGGCCTGAATTCCACCATATCAAATTGAAGCTCTTCCTTGGGGATAACTTTGATCATTTCCACCTCAAAGGAAGCAAAGCCGGGCGTGTCTGCAATATAGCCGTGATCTCCGATGGCAAAAAGCTCGACGTGGCGTGTGGTGTGTTTGCCGCGCCCGAGTTTTTCACTGACCTCGCCAGTCCGTACCTGCAGTCCCGGCATCAGGCGATTCAGAATGCTGGACTTTCCAACGCCGGAATTCCCCGTAAACGCGCTGACCTTACCGCTGAGGGCCTGCCGCAGTTCATCGATCCCCTCTCCGGTCTCCGCACTGGTCCTCAAAACCGAAAAGCCGGCTTTCCGGTAGATCCATGCCAGTTCGCTACCCGGATCGATATCCGTTTTGTTGACGCAAACGATAAACTCACAGTCAGCGTCTGCAGCAATCACGGATACACGATCGATCAGAAAAGGATCTGTGACAGGATTGGTATTGGCGGCGACAAAAACGAGCGCGTCAACATTCGCAACAGACGGGCGGACAAACCAGTTCCTGCGGGGCTCCACCAAATCTACGCGTCCCATCCCGTTGGCGTCGACACTGCATGTGACTCTGTCTCCCACCAGGGGCGAAGTACCGTCCAGGCGAAATTTTCCCCGCGCCTTGCAGGTCAGCAATCCATCGTCTGTCTGAACGTAATAGAAGCCGCTCAGCGCTTTGACAATTGTTCCTTTGATCATTAAGCCTCCGGTCCGGTAGACACCCGCAGAATGATTTTGCTGTGCTCCTCGATCTCCGTAAAAGCGTCCACACTTTGGCCGACCACAGTTCCCGCCGGCAGATCACTTTGCGCGTAGGTCGAGCCGCCAAAACTCAGATCACTGTTTTCCAGCTGCGTGACCGCAGCGCTTTCCGAGAGGCCGATCAAATTGGGCATGGACACGTTGGAGATCTGCGGGCCGCTACTTACCACAAGATAGACAGTTGAGCCGGTACCCAGTTCCTCGCCGGCAACCGGATTGGTGCTGATCACAAAATCCTTGGTATACGTGTCAGAGATGGAATTTTCGATTTCCACATAGAAGCCGGATTGCCGCATGATGCTGCTGGCAGACCGATAGTCCATGTTGATCACATCGGGCACCTGCGCCATAACGTCGCCGGTGCTGACTGTCAATTCAACGTCGATTCCCTCCGGGGTGACCATCATGCTTCTGCCCTGATTGGGAGACTGGGAAAGGATCAGCCCGGGCTCCGTCTCCTTATCAACGACAAAGGTCACCTTGAAATTATACAGGGTGTTCAACTGTGGATCGTTCACCAGATCGTTATAGCTGCCGCCGGTGAAGTTGGGCAAATCAATCCTTTCCGCCGGAGAGAAGATATCTTCCAGCCAAAACCGCCACAGGAACACCAACAGCGCGACCGCGATCAGCAGGGTTCCGAAGGTTCCCGCCAGATAACTCACCCGGCCGGATCGGCGGCGGCGGCGTTTATACTGTTCCCGGGAGAGCTCACTGACAGAACGGACGGGAACGACTGCCGGGCTTTCAATGGTCTCCTCTTCCGGTTTCATCTGACTCTGCGTGAAGGAATCCAAATCAGCCAGCAAATCCGCAGCGCTTTGATATCTCGTCTCGATATTGGCGTCCATAGCTTTGAGGGTTATGCGCTCCAATTCGGGAGGAATGTCCTCTGCCAGCTCGTGAGGCGGGACGGGATCGGCGTTCATATGCTTGATGGCGATCTCACCCAGGCTATCCCCGGTATACGGTTTCTCCCCCGTAAGCATCTCATACATGACGACGCCAAGCGAATAAATATCGCTGCGGGTGTCCGGGCTTTCACCCCTCGCCTGCTCAGGCGCGATATAGTGGATAGAACCGATGGCCTGCCCGTTGTTCTCATGTACTTCATTGTCCAGAGCGGCGATACCAAAATCTGCGACCTTTATGGTCCCGTCCCGCAAAAGCATGATGTTATGGGGCTTGATATCCCGGTGGATGATCCCGCGCTCATGTGCATGGGAGAGCGCCCTGGCGATCTGTTTTGTAAAATGGAGCGCCTCCCGCCAACTGATGGCGCCCTTTTTGTCCATATACTGCTTCAGTGTGATGCCGTCTACAAGCTCCATGACTATGTATTCCATAGCATCGCTGTGGCTCACGTCATAAACGGCAACGATATTGGGATTGGACAGCATGGCGACAGCATGAGATTCCGCACAGAAACGGCGCTTGAACTCTTCATCCTGAGCCATTTCATCCCGCAGGATCTTTACTGCCACATTGCGGTTGAGCCGGTGATCCAAAGCCTTATAGACGATGGCCATACCGCCCTCGCCGATCAATTCCAGTGTTTCATACCGTCCATCCAAAAGCTGGCCGATATACTTATCATTCGTGTTCATAGTGTTCTCCAGCATTCGCCGCTTATCGCATAACGGCAACGACTGTTACATTATCACGGGCTCCTCTGTCAAGAGCCAGTTTCATCAAAGCTCTGCACAGAGTCTCCGGGTCCGTTTTTTCCTTTGCACAGGCAAGCATCTCTGTATCGCTCACGATATTGGACAAGCCATCGGAGCACAATAACAGCACATCACCGCTGAGCAAAGTAAACTCATAATAATCCGATTCCACCTGCGCTTCGGAGCCCAGGGCCCTGGTGA
Organism: Oscillospiraceae bacterium; assembly: GCA_902778275.1. Classification (GTDB taxonomy): domain Bacteria; phylum Bacillota; class Clostridia; order Oscillospirales; family Oscillospiraceae; genus Limivicinus. The sequence continues at coordinate 70,533 of CACYXE010000002.1, read as the reverse complement.
TCACGTTTCTCTGCGGGTGCGTTAAAGCCTGTTCACGGGTGATCGCACCGAACTCCAACAGATCTTCCACGAGGGAGTGATCTCTGGTTATCTGCACCACACTGTCGGTTTTTCTGGAAATGTGATAGGCCCGGCTGTCGCCCACATTGATAATATAACCATTGCCGTTGGATTTAATCACACCGCCGACGATCGTGGTACCCATGCCGCTGAACTCCTCGCCAAACTGAGAATACTCAAACGCAACGCCATTGGCTTCCTCACAGGCAGACTGCAGGATCTCACGGTAATTGAATTTTTTAATGACACGGGAGGTCAGCTTGGCATAGACGTAGGAGACAAAAGCCTTGTTAGACAGCTGACTTGCCAGTCCGCCGGCCTTGGCGCCGCCCATCCCGTCGCACAAAACGGCAATGACGCAGTCTCTTGCCTTGCATTTTTCAATGATAAAACTGTCCTGATTGTCTTTTCTGACTTTTCCCTTGTCTGTGAGACCAAAGCTTTTCATCGCTGCCTCGCTTTCACCGCTATCCGGCACTACGCATTCTGTTTCTGGATTTTTCTTCGGAGCTGTCCGCAGGAAGCGTCTACATCACTGCCCAGTCTGCGCCGGACGGTAACATTGACCCCCTCGGATTCCAGTACCTTGATAAACGCTTTCATATGACCGGAAGTCGAAGGCTTGAAGGGCCTTTCCTCCACATAATTCAGCGGGATCAAATTCACATGGGCGCCCACATATTTGGCTCGTTCGGCCAGCAATTTCGCATGGAATTGCGTATCGTTTACGCCGTCGATCATCGCATATTCAAAGGAAATGCGCCTGCCGGTCTGCTCATAATACTTCTTGCAGCAGCGCATCAGTTCCTCCACACCGCGGCCCCGGTTCGCCGGCATCAAACGAGAGCGGGTCTCATCGTCAGGCGCATGCAGGGAGACGGAAAGCGTCAGCTGCAAATCTTTCGCCGCCAGATCCTCAAATCGCTCCGTGATCCCGCAGGTGGAAAGAGAGATATGCCGCATCCCGATATTCATACCGGCCGGATCGTTGACCAGCTCCAAGAATCGCATGACGTTATCGAAGTTGTCCAACGGCTCTCCGATCCCCATCAGCACGATATTGGAGATCGGTTTTCCGGAATCCTGCTGTGAAAAAAACACCTCGTCCAAAATCTCCGAAGGTTCAAGAGATCTCACCAAACCGCCAATGGTAGATGCGCAGAAAGCACATCCCTGTCTGCATCCGACCTGACAGGAAACGCAAACCGTGTTGCCATGTTTATAGCTCATCACGACCGTTTCGACCGCATTGCCGTCGTACAGTTCCCACAGGTATTTGATGGTCCCGTCCAGTTGAGACACTTGTTTGCTCAAAACCTTTGGCGCGTATAGTCTGAATTCATTTTTAAGCGTACTGCGCAGGTCCTTTGGGAGATTGGTCATCTCATCAAAATCCCGAACGCCATGCATTAACCAGTCATAGATCTGCCTGCCTCGATATTTCGGATACCCAAGGGAGAGCAATTCCCGCTCGATCTCTCCGCAGTTCAAAGACAAAATATCTCTCTTCATTGTTCCTTCAGTTTCTTTCTTAATTTGGCAGCAAAGAATCCATCCGTACCATCAATCTGCGGCCAAAAGGCATAGGCGCCTTTTGTGGAATGCAGCGCGCCAACTTCAAAGTCCTCAGGGACAAAATCCATATGATCTGCCAGAAACCTCTCAATGAGACCGCAGTTTTCGGCGTTGAGAATCGTGCAGGTGGAATACAGCAAAACACCGCCGGGCTTAACGAAACCCGCCAGATTGTTCAGGATCGCCAGTTGGATCTCAGGAAGTCCGGCGATCTCCTTCTCCGATTTATACCGGATCTCCGGACGCTTCCGGATCACGCCAAGACCTGAGCACGGCACGTCCGCTATGACCAGGTCGTAAGCTTCCCGGTATTCCGCCCGGTCCTCTCTTGCATCTCTGGCCTCGGTCTCCACACAGCCGATCCCCATACGCTGGACATTGTCATGAACCAGGGAGAGCTTCTTGGCGTGGATATCGCAGCTGCGTATGCTGCCCTGATCCTCCATGGAGAACGCAGCCGCCAGGGTCTTCCCCCCAGGCGCAGCGCAGGCATCAAGGACGCGCATCCCTTTTTCAGGGGCGGCAGCCAGCACTGCAATACGAGCGGCGGCATCCTGCACATAGAACAGGCCCTCCGCGTAACCGGGGAGATCGGTCACTGCGCCGCCATGGATCATAAAGCTGTCGGGCAGGTTGGGAACATCGTCAAAGGACACGCCCGTCCTGACCAGCGCACGGCGAAAATCTGCCGCGGAGATCTTCAAAGTGTTGACATGGACACAAAAACCGCATGGCTCATTGTTTGCGGCGAGAAAGCCCTCAACAAAGGAATACTCCCGTTCCGCCAGTAAACGGTTGACGATCCATTCCGGGTGACTGTACCGCGTTGCAAGATATGCAGCTGTTCCCTTCCCGGGAATCTCCGGCAAATGATCCCGATTCTCAGCGAGTCTGCGAAGAACAGCATTTACAAGTCCGGCCGCCCGGCTGAAGCCATTGCTCCGACATAAAGTAACGCTCTCATTGACGGCAGCACTGGCTGGGATCTTGTCCAGAAACAGAAGCTGATAAGCGCCGAGACGCAGGATATTCAGCAATTTCGGTTGAAGAGAATCGATTTTTCTGGAACAGTATACCCCAATGCAATAGTCGCAATAGTTCGAATTTTGTAAAACGCCCAGAAAAAGCCTGGCCGCGAGTGCGGCTTCCCGTTTTTCCAGGGAATATTTTCTGTTCAGACTGTCGATCAGCGGGCCGGACCATGCCTTATCTTTGCGAAAACGCTCCAGCGCTTCCAATGCCACTTCACGGGCGGATATGTTCTCACTCATGTCAGCTGCAGCGGGTGTCCCCGCAGATAGTCAGCTGCGGCCATACGGCGTTTTCCGGGGACCTGCAGCTCTTTGATCATCAATGTCTGCCCATCTGCGCAAGCCACCAGGATCCCAGCCTCTCCGGCATCCACGACACTGCCCGGCGCTTTATCGGTTTTCATATCGCTGTATGCCGCAGAAAACACGCGGCAATTGACTCCGCCGATCTCAGCTGTGGCCACAGGCCAGGGTTGGAGTCCATAGATCCACTTCAAGATAGACCGAGGTGACTGATCCCAGCAGATCGGAGACATGGATTTATCCAACTTCTTCGTATAACTGGCCTGTGTGTGATCTTGCGGATGCCTTGGCGCAGTCCCGCTTTCAATATCGTGAAGGGTTCTGACCAGGAGCTTCGCCCCCATATCCATGAGCCGGTCGAACAGTTCACCGGAGGTCTCATACTCCCCGATCTCGGTCGCTTCGGAATAGATCACATCACCGGCATCCATCTCATGGGAAAGATACATGGTGCTTACGCCGGTCACCCGGTCACCGTTCAGAACAGCCCACTGGATCGGCGCAGAGCCGCGATATTGGGGAAGAAGTGAACCATGTACGTTCACTGCGCCAAAACGCGGAATCTCAAGGATCGAATCAGGCAGGATCTTCCCATATGCGACCACGACAAGGATATCCGGCGCAAGAGACCGGAGCAGATCGGCGACCTGAGCATCGCGCATGTTCTCCGGCTGAAAAACAGGAATCCCCGCGTCCAACGCAGTCACCTTGACCGGGGAGAAGGACAAAGCCATGCCCCTGCCCCGCATTCGGTCCGGCTGCGTAAAAACACCGGCGATTTGAAATTGTTCTTTTATCAGTTCTTTCAGGGAAGCGTCCGCAAAGTCCGGCGTTCCCATAAAAACTACGCGCATAGTCAAACCTCTGTTCAGTATTCTCCGCTCTGGAGTTCCTCTTCCGTAAGCATACGCTCACATTTTGAGGTGAAAACAATGCCGTTGAGATGATCAATCTCATGGCAGAAGCAGCGAGCTGTCAAGCCCTCGCCTTCCACTTCGAACCAATTCCCGTTTCGATCCTGCGCTTTGACCTTGACATGCTCGGGACGTTTTACAAGTCCATATTCTCCGGGGACGCTCAGACAGCCCTCCGGACCGTCCTGTTCCCCGGAGGTCTCAAGGATCTCCGGATTGATGAGTTCAATAATATATTCATCCTCGCCTTCCGGAACATTCGTCTCAATGACCAGAACCGCGCGGCGCAGCACCCCTACCTGGGGGGCGGCCAAACCGACACCGTTTGCCTTCTGCAGCGTCTCCGCCATGTCGTCCAAAAGCTGGTGGAGGCGGGGATTGAAATCTTTGACCGGCCGGCACTTTTTATATAAAGTTGGCTCTTCCTTCGTTAAAATATTACGCAGTGCCATTTCTTTCTCCTTCTAAAAAACGGGTACGCTTAATCAAGCGGGCCACTGTCGGCAAAGACGGCGACGCCCTTGAACCGTTTATCTGTATTGCAATCGATCACCGTCTGGGATACCGCGCTGCGAACCGCGGCATCTGACATGCAGTTGAGCTGCACGCGATAACGGTATCTGTTATTGACTTTCACGACCGACAGCGGCGTCGGTCCCAAAAAGCGAATCTCTTTTTTCCCGGACAGAAGCTGTTCAAGCCTCTGTCTGGCAAAGCGGCAGGCACGAACTACCTGCGCCTCCTCCTGACCGGAGGCCGTAATGGTCAAAATATCACAGAAGGGCGGCGTGTTCTGTATCTGCCGCAGCGACAATTCCGAAATGAAAAAGGCCTCGTAATCCTGCTGCGCAGCCAAACGGATCGTCTCATTATCCGGCGTATAGGTCTGGATCACCGCTCTTCCCGGTTTTGCGCCGCGGCCTCCCCGGCCCACGACCTGTGTGATCAGGGAAAAGGTGCGTTCACCCGCCCGATAATCTCCGGCATACAAACTCTGATCGGCAGATATGACGCCGACCAGGGTCACGTTTTCGAAATTCAGCCCCTTTGTCACCATCTGTGTACCGACCATGATCGGTATGTTCTCGTTTTTGAATTTTTCAAAAAGAGCTTCATGGGAGCCGACAGGGGTGACCGAATCGGTATCCATACGAAGGATGGGAGCGTCCGGGAACAACTGCTGCAGTTCCTCCACGATCAGCTGTGTTCCCGCGCCAATATGATTCAAGGTACCGCCGCAGTCCGGACATACCGGATCGATCCGGGTCGAATACCCGCAATAGTGGCACATCAGCCGGTTGTTGGCGCTGTGATACGTCAGTGAAACGCTGCAGCGCGGACATTTATAAGTAAAACCACAGGCGCCGCAAGTGATCAGCTTATGCGCCCCGCGGCGGTTGATGAACAGGATGCTCTGTTCTGATCGTTCCAGATTGGACGCGATCTCTTCCTGGAGGACGCTGCTGATATTTCCGCCGTTTCCCCGGCGAAGCTCACGCTTCATATCAACGATCCTGACAGTCGGCATCTGTTGTTCGTTGAAACGGCTGTGAAGAGCAAAATAGGCATATCGCCCGGTCTTTGCATAATAGCGGCTTACGATGTCCGGTGTCGCTGAACCGAGCAAAAGCATACAGTCGGATCTTGCGCAGCGGAATTTAGCGATCTCCCTGGCATGATAGCGGGGCGAATTCTCAGACTTATAAGTCTCTTCCTGCTCTTCGTCGATGATGATGATGCCAAGGTTTTCCACAGGAGCAAATACCGCGCTCCGCGTACCGATCACCAACCTTGCCTTTCCGCTTTTGACCCTTTTCCACTCATCATAGCGCTCACCGGAAGTTAAGCTGCTGTGCAGCACAGCGATCTGCTCCCCGAAATGGGAAGAAAAGGTCGCCAGCATCTGAGGCGTAAGAGCGATCTCCGGCACCAGGAGGATCGCTGTTTTCCCACATGTCAGCTGCTCCTGGATCAAGTGGATATACACACTGGTTTTCCCGCTTCCGGTCACACCGAACAACAGTGCTGCGGACGCTTTCCCGGAGCGGGCCAATTCAGACAGACCGGCGAAAGCAGCGGCCTGCTCGGCATTCAGGACCGGCAGAGACTCCGCCTCCTCGGCGTGGATCTGCGGCCTCCTGTACACCTCTCTTTGATATAGCTCTACCAGTTCCGCGGTGCAAAGAGATTTCAGAGACTGGCGTGAAGCGCCTGTAAAACGCATCAGTTCATGACTGGGGAGCGCTTCAAAGCTGCACAGCAAATCCAGCAGATTGGCTTGCTGCGGCGATCTTCGGCGTTTGTTTTCGGCGATGACGGCAGCGTCTTCCGGTGATATGGCAAGCCGCGCCATTTCAACCATCTTATCGTTGACTCTGCGTTTGCCGTCACTGTCGAACCATAATCCGGCGGGAAGCATAGCTTTAACCGCATCATATACCGTGCAGAAGAAACGATCCCGCATGAACAAAGCGAGCCGGATCTGCTCTTCACTTAAAACCGGTTCCTCATCTAAAACAGAAAGAATGGCTTTCAATCTGTCATAGCCGCTGCTATCGGACAGAGCAAGCACGATCCCCTCACTTCTGCGATTTCCCTGTGAAAATGGCACATATACCCGCACACCGGGTCTTACCAGATCCGCCAGTTCCCGTGGAATGAGATAATCATAGGGCTTGTCGATCCAATATGTTGCGGCAGAGACCGCGATTTTCGCCACTCTTTCCGGCATTCAGATTTTTCCTCTCTGCGGATGATCTTATTTTATCGTGAGTTTTCCGGTATATACCTCGTCAATAGCAGTAGAAACAGGCTTCTTTTCCAGGGAGATCTGGTTCTCTTCCGCCTCGGCGGAGATTGTCCGCGCCCGACGGGCAACAAGATTTACAAGCTGATAACGGCTGCCGATCTTCTCGACCAGCTCTGCAACGGGGGGATAAAGCATCATAACAATATACTCCATTCTGCCATACGGCAATTGATATAGTTAAAAAAGAAAAAGATCAAGCCTGCTGCAGGATCGCAGCGCGGTTTTCAAACCGGCAGCCCTCGGCTGTAATGATGGCGTCCAATTCCCTGGCCGCCTGTTCCGCATCATCATTGACGATCAGATACTTGTAGAAATCAGCTTCCCGGTATTCCTGACGGGCACGGATCAGCCGCGCCTCGATCGCACGTGCGGTATCGGTCCCACGACCCTCCAGGCGGCGCTTCAGCTCGTCCATCGACGGAGGAACGATAAAGACCATGACCGCCTCGGGCATTTTTTCATGGACCTGCCTTGCCCCCTGGACCTCAATATCCAAGATCACATTCAAGCCGGCCTCCAATTGTTTTTCCACATAGGCCCTCGGAGTGCCGTAAGAATTGGCCACATACTCCGCATGCTCCAGCAGTTCGTCATTATCGACCATTTCCTGAAACCGCTCAAGATCAACAAAGAAATATTCTTTTCCATCCACTTCCCCCGCCCGCGGTTTTCGGGTCGTAACGGAAGTAGAAAAGCACACATCCTTTCTGTTCTCCACGGCTTTGAAAACCACAGTGCTTTTTCCCGCACCGGAAGGGCCGGAGATCACGATCAAATTGCCTTTCTTTGTCATCTGCCTATTCATCCTCCAAATCATATTTCTCATCCACACGTGCCGCAATGATATCGGGCGACAGAGCGGAAAGGATCACATTCCCACTGTCCATGATCAGCACAGATTTTGTGCTTCGCCCAAAAGAAGCGTCCACCAGACCGCCCCGCTCCCTCACATCCTGTATCATCCGCTTGATCGGTGCGGATTCAGGACTGACAACAGAGACGATGCGCTCGGCAGAAACCAGATTGCCGAAGCCGATCCCGATCAGTTTCACAGCCCGGCCTCCTTATTCGATGTTCTGGATCTGTTCCCGGATCTTCTCAATCTCGGATTTCAGATCCACGACCACATGAGCGATCTGGGAATTCTGACACTTGGACCCGATGGTGTTGGCCTCACGATTGAATTCCTGGATCAGAAAATCGATCTTGCGCCCAATGGGCGAAACGCCATTGATCATAGACCGCAGCTGAGCCATATGACTGCGAAGCCGCACAGTCTCCTCATCCACGGCGATATGGTCGGCAAAGATGGCCGCCTCTGCAAGAATGCGGTTCTCATCGATCCCCGCAGTTCCCAGGACCTCCGACATTTTCTGCTCAAGGCGTTTGCGGTAATCCGCCACTGTCTGAGGGGCCTGCTCCTCTACGCAGGAAACCAGCTTGTCTATGGTCTCAAGCCTTGACAGCACGTCATCGCGCAGCTTCTCTCCTTCTCGAAGCCGCATGGAGTCGAAATCTGTAAGCGCTGCTTCCGCGATCTCGGCCATACCGGCGGAAATCGCCTCCGCGTCCAGATCCTTTTTGGCAACTGTAAGCACATCCGGATACCTGCTTACGCTCTGAGCAGTCAGATCATTGGGCAGGCCGCTGATCTCCGCGATCTGCCGGATGGCTTCCACATAGCCCTTCAACAGCGGTTCATTCACCTTTACGACCATTTCATCCGCCATGCTGGAGTCTACACTCACGAAGACGTCCACTTTCCCGCGGCTGATATGAGACTGCACCTTGGATTTGATCAGCTCCTCAGCAAACAGGAAGCTGCGCGGCAGCCGAACGGAGGTGTCCAGATAACGATTGTTCACGCTTTTCAGTTCAATGCTGATCTCCAAGTCGTCCACAATGCCCTTGGCACTGCCATAACCGGTCATACTCTTAACCATAATGCGAACTGTCCCCTCATCTGATGATGTCAAAGGTGATCTGGTTTTTATCTTTTCTCAGCCGCTGGCTTAAGACCATGATCGCAGCCCCCAAGGCAAGGCCGAGGAAACTGACGGCGATGCAGATCCCCTCTCGCGCGCCGGAGACATAAGCGAGTGCGTAAGCCGCGATGAACAATACCAAAGGCATGATGTAGACCAGGAGTGCGGCTCCATAGATTTTGGAGGATTTGCTCTCAATGACCACCTTTTGTCCGATGCGGGCGCCGATCGTATTGCGGGCAAGGGTTTTTAACTCACTTTGGAAGATGCAGCTTTCACAGCTGCCGCAGTTGCCGCCGCAGGCTGTGGTCCTGGCAACGGCCACCTCCGCCATATCGTTGGGCAGCACTTTCGTTACGATTGCGTCTTGGGTCATGATTACGCCTTTCTGATCTCTACAGAGATCGTGTTTTCGCCGATGGCACCCACATCGGTAACGCCATCCACATAAATCTTCACGGTGGGCATATACGCCCCGGTGGAATCCTTGAAATCGGACAGGTCGGCAACCGCACGGATGCTCTCGCCCTTTACCTGCTCCAAGGCCTCTGCCGTGCCGCGCAGGGTCACTTCAATGCTTTCAGACAGGATATCCACATCGGAGCCCTCCGCCGCATTGATATAAGAAATATTTTTAACGTCATAGGTTTTGGTCTCAAGCCCCACGATCTCAATGGTCACGGTAGCCTCTTTGGTACCGGTCACGTTGGTCAGATCATTGTTGATCGGAATCGTGTAGACTTCAGTCTTGGATACGGCAAAGTCTGTCAGGTCGACTGTATCCAGAATGATACGGTTGAGCCCGCCCAATATGGCAGAGTCGCCGGCAAGCGTAATGGATGCCGGTTCGATGCTGATCTTTGTGTTGGCCTGCGTGGCGCCGGCGCCCTCGATCACATCGATCCCCAAGGTGATCTCCTTGCTCTCGAGGATGGGCAGCGAAGCCGTCACGGTATCCGTTGAGACGGTCAGGTTTTCTGTAGAAACAGCCTGTCCGTCTTCATTCATCAAAGTAAAGCCCGTCTCGACCGAATAGGTGCTGTTCGCCGTTACATCCTTGCCAAAGGTGACCCATGCGTAAGACACATCTTTGATGTAAACTTCCGGGCCGGTAATTGTAATTGTGGCGGGCTCAAATACAGGTGTTTCCGCCATAAACCCTTCCGAGAGTTCTCCTTCGTAGCCGCCCCGCACCGGGATCGATGTGCTTGCGATCTTGGAGACGACGAAATTGATGCTCTCCGGCCGCAAAGTCACTTCGGTGATATTTCGGGTGTCCGTCCCGGAAGGATAAACGATCTCATACTTCATGGACATTTCCCCCGTCTGGGTCAGACGGCTCACATCCACCTGCGCGACCAGGTCGGTACTGTCCATAACACCAATGATCCGTCGGGGACCGAGCACTTCCACCGTGACCGTATTGGTGTCAATATCGGTGATCACATACTCACGGGAGCGGCGAAGGGAATCCTCCCCTATAAGCTCAACTCTCACATTCCGGAACACCTGGCGGATCTCTGTGGATTCTCCGCTGGTCACATAGATCCAGATGGCGAAGGAGGCAAGCAGAGATATGATCAGCCAGAAGATCTTGCTGTTATACAGTTTTCTCAGCGGACTCGTCTTGTTCATCTTTTTTCACCTTGAAAAGGGTACGAATTGCGTTTGTGATCATACCATATCTGGACTCCTCCACATTCTCAAACACCAGCTCATTGTGCAGGATCTTATCCAGTGTGGAGGCTGTCAGATGCCGTTTCAGCATACCGTCGATAGCCACGGAGATGGAGCCGGTCTCTTCCGACACGATGATGACGACCGCATCTGACTGTTCGCTCAAACCAATGCCGGCCCGATGCCGCATGCCCAGCTCCTTACTGAGATTGGTGCTCTGCGTCAGAGGAAGAACGCAGCCTGCCGCCGCAATTCTCCCATCCCGGATAATGACAGCGCCGTCATGCAGCGGTGCCTTGTTATAAAACAGATTCTTGACCAGTTCTGCGGTAATATCCGCGTTGATCACGGTACCCGTACCCATGATGGCATTCAGGTTCACGCCCCGCTCAAAAATGATAAGGGCGCCTGTTTTCGAGGCGGACATATCTGTGCAGGCCAATACCGTCTGCGCGATCGCCGTCTCGATCATGGGGATGGCGCTCGTTCTGCTGGTGGAAAAGCTGCGTCCCATGCGTTCCAGCAAGCGGCGAAGCTCCGGTTGAAACAGGATCACCAGCGCGATCAGGCCCAGTTCCACCGTCTTGCGAAGCAGGAAATTGATCATCGTCAGGCCAAACACATAAGAAAGGCCCAACACGATCAAGACAACGATCAATCCCTTTGCGAGATTATTTGAATTTGTACGTCTGACAAAGCCGATCGCCCTGTAAATCAGATAAGCAACGATCAGGATATCGATGATATCCGCTATGCCTATCGTGGCAAAAAGGTTGGCCGCTCTGCTCAGTCCGCTGCTGATTGCTTCCATAAATGCCGCCCATCCATTGTTCCTTTGCAAAGCCATACTGGATTTGCACATACTGATTCTAGTTTAGCATCTTATTATAAATCAAACTCATTAAAAAGGCAACTGGATAAGCAGAGAGAAACTATAAATTTTCTATGAAGAAGAGCTCAGGATCTCTCGCAGCGCTTCGCAAGTATGCCTCAGCTGCTCTTCCGCCACGAAGGGGGAAAAGCTGAACCTCACGGTACCCGTCTCTATCGTTCCGGCGCTTTGATGTGCCGTAGGGGCGCAATGCAAACCACTGCGTACGCAGATATCCCGGTCCGCAAGCTGCTGCGCAAGCCCTTCACAATCCATTCTGCCTGGCCGCACAGAGACGACTCCGCATTGATGCTCCGGATCGCCCAAAAACAGGTCCAATCCACTGTCTGACAGTTCTCGGGCCATGATCCCAAGCAGTCTCTTCTCATGATCCAGAATTGCCGCCGTCCCACGCTCCTGCACATATGCGATCCCGGCATGCAAGCCTGCGATCCCGCATACGTTATGGGTCCCGGCTTCCAGGCGATCCGGTAAATATTCCGGCATCCTCTGCAAAAAACTCTCCGATCCTGAGCCGCCGTAAAGAAGCGGGCTCCCCGTCTCACCGCAGATCAGTATCCCTGTACCCTGTGGGCCAAACAACGCCTTGTGACCGGGCATGGCGATAAAAGCAGCTCCCATACGCTGCGCATCAATGGGGAGGATCCCTGCCGACTGGGAGGCGTCGACGATCAGAGGGACCCGATATTCCCGGCACAGCTCCGCGATCTCATAGATGGGCAGGATATATCCGAACGCATTTGAAACATGCGTGCATACAGCCGCTTTCGCTTTTGGCAGCTTTTTTTGAAAAGCGGCCAAGGTATCTTCAGGATTGAATACAGCCCTGCCGGCGACATGTATATCCGCATGGAGCGCATGGAGCGGGCGCGTTACCGAATTGTGCTCAAATCCCGATATGACGACCCGGTCTCCCACTCCTACCAGGGAGTGGATCGCCAGGTTCAGGGCGTGGGTGGCATTCATGGTAAATACGATCCTCTCCGGATCTGCCACATGAAAGAGTTCTGCGGCGGCGATACGGCAGTCCAGTACGGCTTCTGCCGCCAGCATGGCGGGGCGATGGCCTCCCCTTCCGGGACTTGCCATGGTCCGCATGGCTCTCAAAACCGCCTGCTCCACGGAAACGGGCTTTATCAGAGTCGTAGCAGCATTATCAAGATAGATCATGTCGGTACCTCGATATAAGTCTCTCCGCTGCGCATATACAGCTTTCCGGTCAGCATTTCATGCTCTCGCAGGATCCGGACCGCTTCGTCAAAACGCTTATGCAGAGACACGGCATAGGCACAGCCGCGCTTGCTCAAACCCTGGGGCGCCTTGGTCACCGCAGCGCTGATCCCCCGGCGCTCCAATAATCTGGCAGATCTCTGTGCATGTGTCAGCGAACGGCACATGATCAAATACTGTGTCATAGTAAGCTCCCTTCAATTGCTGTTGCAGCAATCGTTTCAAACTTCAAAATAAGGGCAGATGAAACAAAGAGACTCGCCGGACAACGTGCCCAGCGGGTCTCTCTCATTCTCTGCGCACAGATACTCCATCTTATGCGCAGATACTCTTTTTGCTATTCCATTTTCTCCAGCAGCGCAACCGCGTGAGCAGCGATGCCCTTTCCCTCACCGGTGAAACCAAGGCCTTCTTCCGTGGTGGCCTTGACACTCACCTGCTCAATGCTTATTCCCATGGCCTCACACAAACGCTCCCGCATTTGCAGGATATAGGGAGCCAATTTCGGGCGCTGCGCAAGAACAGTGCAGTCCACGTTTCCCACAGTATAGCCCTGATCATGGATGATCCTGATCACTTCCCGGAGCAATGCAACGCTGTCCGCTCCGGCAAACCGATCATCATTATCCGGAAACAGGCGGCCGATATCTCCCAAGGCGGCGGCACCGAGAAGCGCGTCCATCAGCGCATGCGTCAACACGTCTGCGTCCGAATGGCCCAGCAGCCCCTTCTCATAGGGGATGTGGACGCCGCCGAGAATGAGCGCCCGTCCTTCAACTAGACGGTGTACGTCATAGCCATGGCCGATCCGCATATGCGTCCCCCCTGTCACGTAAAATCGCTTCCGCCAAGATCCTGTCGTGGGGAACGGTCAGCTTCAGGTTTTCATCTTCTCCTTCAACCGTATAGATCTTGACGCCCATTCGTTCTACCGCAGAACCGTCGTCCGTCAAGGCCAGATTGTTCTTGACGGCATAGGTCAGTGCGCCTTTGATCAGATCCGCCTCAAAGACCTGCGGTGTCTGAATGCGGACCGTGGCGCTGCGATCCACGCTGCCGATAACGATCCCATCCGCATCCACGGTCTTCAAAGTGTCGACACTTTTCAAGACCGGGACAGCAGCGAGCTTTTCGTGAGCAGCATAGATCACGCGCCGTATCAGCGCCTCTGTGACCAGGGGGCGCGCGCCGTCATGGATGGCGATCAAATTGACCTTCGGATCCGTCTCGGAGACGCCGGCCAGTGCGGACTCCATACGGGTCTCCCCGCCGCAAATGATCTTGCTGACTTTACTGAGGCCATATTTCTGGCGCAGATTTGCCACATGCTCCAGCTTCTCCATCCGGGTCACGACAACGATCTCCTTCACCAGATCGCAGTGCTGGAATGGGAGGATAGCGCGCACCAGCACAGGAAGTCCGCCCAAAGCGCCCATGATTTTATCCGTCCCCATGCGCTGCGAACTGCCGGCGGCGACGATGACCACCGAGCAGCTGGGCGTCTCTTCTTTTTTGCTGAGCAATTTTTTCAGGTTCATATCGATCTTCCCCGCAAGTATTCTCCTGTCAGCCCTTCAGCTGACGCATACGGTAAAAGTTCATCATGCCGTCCTGCATATCGTCCAGATGCTTGAGCATCTTTCCGGCGCCGTAGGCTGCGCAGGAAATGGCGTCGTCCACGACGATGGTCCGGATCCCGGTGCTGCGCTCGATCAGCCGGTCCATGCCATAAATCAGACTGCCGCCGCCGGACATAATGATGCCGTTCTTATCAAGATCGCCAACAAGCTGCGGCGGCGTCCGTTCCAGAACGGTGTGGATCGCATCCAGGATATGATTCATCGGTTCTACAAAAGCCTCGATCAGCTCGTTGGAGCTCACATTGACCGTCTTGGGAAGACCGTTGGCCAAATTGCGGCCCTTAATCTCCTCAACACCCATATCCGGCCGTTGAAGCACGCAGCCGATGCTGCGCTTGAGTTCCTCAGCCGCTGTGAGGCCGATCAGCATGTTATGCTTGCGGCGGATATATTTGACGATGGCTTCATCAAAGCTGGTACCGGCCACTTTGATGGATTCACATTCCACCACACCGCCGGCAGAGATGATCGCGATCTCCGTGGTACCGCCGCCGATATCAATGATCATGTGTCCATCGGCTTTGGAGATATCCACTCCGGCGCCCAAGGCTGTCGCCACAGCCGTTTCCAGCAAATAGACTTTCCGCGCTCCGGCCTCAATGGCGGCGTCGATCATGGCGCGCTCCTCCACGCCGGAGATGCTGCTGGGCACGCAGGCCAGCACGCAGGGCTTGAATAGGCTGAAAGAGGTGATCCGGCTGACAAGCTCCCGCAGCATCTGGGCAGCCATTTCATAGTCCGAGATCACACCGCTGCTGATCGGATGAATCGCAACGATGTTGGCCGGGGTACGGCCAAGCATTTTCTGGGCATCTTGTCCGACCTTCAGGATCTTACCGCTTAACTTGTCAACTGCCACGACCGTCGGTTCTCTGGACACGACGCCCTTCCCCTGCTCAAAAAGCAGTGTGGAGGAAGTCCCCATGTCAACCGCGATATCTCTTTCAAAAATGAGCATTCCATTCACCTCATCGTATAGCTTTCCGATTAATTTCGCTTTTGCGCCACCGCGATACAAATGATCTCGACAGCGCCTGCCGCTTTCAGCATTTTCGCCGCTTCAGACAAAGTCGCACCCGTGGTCACGATATCGTCAACCAGCAGGATTCGTTTTCCCTTTATCTGCTCCTCGTTGATCGCGGCGTATACGCCGGCCACATTGACCTTTCTCTTCGCCGCTTCCCCTGTGCGCGATTGCGCCGGATTGTCCCGCAGCTTTTTCAGCATCGGGACGCAGGGATAACCATACCGGCCGGCGATCTGCTCCGCGAGAAGCCTCGCCTGATCGTATCCGCGCCGGTGGAGCCGCTTCCGGCTCAGAGGCACCCATGTGATACTATCGCAGGAAATCTCATTTTCGTCAATACATTTTGACAGAAATTCCCCATAAACCTCCGCATATGCGCTCTGTCCCCGGAACTTATAGCGAAGCAAAGATGAACGCACATCGCCCTCATATAAGAGCGGCGCATAACAGTCCACCGAAGCGGAAATCTTCTTTTTATGCCGCTCACCCGCCATAAGGCCTATTTTTCTGCGGCATTCACGGCACATCGGATCTTCCGTCTCGATCAGCTTGTGACAAAAAGCACAGCGTCTCGGAAACAGCAGGTCCAAGAGTCTATCCCATATTCTCATTCTGCACCACAGAGCCTGCGAAGCCGCACACGCAGCGCCGCATATCGTTTTGACTGCCGGGTATTGTCGATCATCCTGTAGGCGATGGAATCATCTCCCACCAGGATCAGCAATTCCCGGGCGCGGGTCACAGCCGTATACAGCACGTCCCGCGTCATCAGCATGGAAGCGCTGTTGTTAAGCGCCAGGATCACTGCCCGATATTCACTGCCCTGCGCTTTATGTACCGTCATGGCCCAGGCGTGCTCCAGTTCCAGCAGCGAATCAAAGCCGTAGTTGACAAGCCGTCCGTCGAAATCGATCAGCATGCTCTCGCTGTCCGGATCGATCTGCAGGATCTGACCGATGTCCCCATTGTAGATCCCCATTCCACGGATACTGCCGTCCGCGTTCCGCCAAAGGAGGTCATAGTTGTTTCGGATCTGCATGACGCGATCTCCTTCCCGGAAGATCACATCGCCAAAGGCCTTTTCTTTCTTTTCCCTGGAGCGGGGATTCAAGGCCTCCTGCAGATGTTTGTTCAGATTTCCGGTGCCCAGTTCCCCTTTCCGGGTCGGCGAAAGCACCTGGATCTCCTGAGGCTGTATGTTCATTTTTCCCGGCAGGCGCACGGCACAGAGCTCCGTAATGGTCTCCACGGTGCCCCCGGCCTGCAGGCGGCGGAGCCGGAAAAAATCGCCTGCATTCTCAGAAAAGTTTGGATATTCCCCGCGGTTGATCATATGCGCATTGCGCACGATGCGGCTGCCCTCATTTTGCCGGAAAATCTCTGTCAGGCGCACGGTGGGGATCACACCGCTCCGGATCACGGCGGAGAACACATTGCCGGCCCCAACGGATGGCAACTGATCCGCATCGCCCACCATCACAAGACGTGCATCCTCAGGCATGGCACGCAGCAGCGCGTCCATCAGCTGGATGTCCACCATGGAACACTCGTCCAGGATCACCGCATCACAGTCCAAAGGATCGCTTTCTTCCTTCGTAAACACGACTTTTTGTCCGTCCTCGGCGAATTTTGCGCCAAGCAGCCGGTGTACCGTCTGTGCTTCCTGCCCGCTCAGTTCCGTCATACGCTTGGCCGCTCTCCCGGTCGGGGCGGTCAGCAGCGTCTTCATCCCAAGGCGGTCGAACATGGCCAGGATGGCCCGGATCGAGGTAGTCTTCCCGGTTCCGGGCCCCCCAGTGATCACGATGATCTGGTTTTCCAGAGCAAGGCGCAGGGTTCGTTTTTGCAGCTCTGCGTACCGGATCCCCTGCTGCCGTTCCAGATCCGCGATCAACTGATCCGTGTTGACCCGTTCCTGATACCGACCGCGGCACATACGGGCAAGGCGTCGGGCCGCATCGGTTTCAGCCTCATAGAGTTCGGGCAGGTAACAGGCCCTGCAGCCCGCGACCTCTTCAAAACACAAAGCGCCTGCCTCGATCAGTTCTTCGATGCTTTGGTCCGCTTCTTCCGCTTCCACGCCGATCAGCTCCGCTGTGGCGGCGGCCAGTTTTTCTCTGGGAATGAAGCAATGCCCATTTCCCGTATTGTGACGGAGCTCAAACAGGACAGCAGCGTTGATCCGGTTGCGGCTGTTGCCGTCCATCCCCATCTCCATGGCGAGATGATCTGCCTCCGCAAAGCTGCCGCCGATATGGGACGCAGCCAGTAGATAAGGGTTTTCCCGCAGCAGATTCAGAGCCTCATCCCCGTAATATTTATACAGCTGCATGGCAAGGATCGGACGCAGGCCGAAAGAACAGATAAACTCCATCAGACGCCGTACACCGGTCTGCCTGCGGAAACTGGAAGACATCTGCTTGGCCTTCTGCAGGCTGATACCCTTGATCGCCGCCAACTTTTCTGGCTCGTTCTCCAAAACGTCCAGTGCCTTCTCGCCAAAACGGTCGATCAGCAGGGACGCCGTTGCCGGACCGATGCCGCGCACAGTGCCGCTGGCCAGATACTCGTAGATGGCATGGGCGCTCTGCGGCATCAACCGTTGGGCAAATTCCGCTTTGAACTGCCTTCCGTGGACGCTGTGATTCATCCATCCGCCGCTGATGATCATGGTCTCGCCCGGCGCCGCGTATGGGAACGTCCCTACGACCGTGACCCGCTCACCGTTTTCATCCAACAGCCGCAGGACCGTGTACCCGTTCTCTTCATTTTTATAGATCACCGTGTCGACGGTACCGGAGATCTCCAACAACTCATTATCCTGATCCATTCGATTCCTCTCTGTCAGGCTTTCTGCTCCGCGAGCAGGGGCTTCAAGAACTGGCCGGTGAAACTCTCACTGCACGCGGCGCATTCTTCCGGGGTACCGGTGAAGACCAGCTCTCCGCCCTCGTCGCCTCCTTCGGGACCAAGATCGATGATATGGTCCGCCACCTTGATCACGTCCAGATTGTGTTCAATGACAACGACTGTATTGCCCGTTTCCACAAAGCGATCCAGGATATTGATGAGCTTGTGCACATCCGCTATGTGCAGCCCGGTGGTGGGCTCATCCAGCACATATACCGTGTTGCCGGTGCTCCTTTTAGACAGCTCTGTGGCAAGCTTGACACGCTGGGCTTCGCCGCCGGACAGGGTCGTACTGGATTGCCCCAGCTTCACGTAGCCAAGACCCACGTCGTACAGAGTCTGGATCTTGTTCAGGATCTTCTGCTGATTGGCGAAGAAGGAGCAGGCCTCCTCCACAGTCATATCCAGGACTTCCGCGATGTTCTTCCCTTTGTAACGGACTTCCAGAGTCTCACGATTATATCGTTTGCCTCCGCATACGTCGCAGGGCACATACACGTCCGGCAGGAAGTGCATCTCGATCTTCAGCAGGCCGTCGCCGGAGCAAGCCTCACAGCGCCCGCCCTTCATGTTGAAGGAAAAACGTCCCTGCCCATAACCCCGGAGCTTTGCATCTTGTGTAGACGCAAACAGATCCCGGATATCGTTGAATACGCCGGTATAGGTGGCGGGGTTGGACCGCGGCGTCCGGCCGATAGGGCTCTGGTCCAAAGCGATGACCTTATCCACATACTGCAGCCCCTCGATCCCGTCGCATCTGCCGGGGCGTACCTTTACCCGGTTCTTTTCCGCCGCCAGCCTCTTATACAGGATCTCGTTGATCAGAGAAGATTTGCCGCTGCCGGAGACGCCGGTCACACAGATCAGCTTGCCCAGGGGGATCTCCACATCGATCCCCTTCAGATTGTTCTCCCTGGCGCCGCGGATGACCAGACTATGTCCGTTGCCCGGCCGTCTCTTTTCAGGTACCGGAATCTGTTTCACCCGGCTCAGATACTGGCCGGTCACGGATTCCTTGCAGGCGCAGATATCCTCAATGCTGCCGGCACAGACTACCTTGCCGCCGTTGATTCCCGCGCCGGGTCCGATATCGATGATATGGTCGGCGGCGCGCATGGTCTCCTCGTCGTGTTCCACCACAATCAGGGTGTTGCCGAGATCGCGCAGTTGTTTGAGGGTCCGCAGCAATTTTTCATTGTCCCTCTGGTGCAGACCGATGCTGGGCTCATCCAGGATATACAGGACACCCATCAGACTGGAGCCGATCTGGGTCGCCAGCCGGATCCGCTGGCTCTCGCCGCCGGAAAGCGTCGCCGCCGTGCGGGACAGGGAGAGATAACCCAGTCCCACGCTCTGCAAAAAGCCCAGGCGCGCCTTGATCTCTTTGATGATGCGCTCCGCAATGGTGGTCTCTTTTTCATTCAGCTGCAAGCTGTCGATGAATTGCAGGGCGTTCACCACAGAGAGGTCCGCAAATTCCGCAATGCTGATGCCGCCGACCGTTACCGCCAGCGCGGATTTCTTCAGCCGCCTGCCTTCGCATTCCGGGCACGGGATCTCAGACATGCACTCCTCGATATCCGCCCGCATGGCCGGGCTCTGCGTCTCCTTATAGCGACGCTCCAGATTGTTGACGATCCCCTCGAATTCCCGCTTGATGACGCCGTAGCCCTCGCTTTTCTCATAACGGAGCAGCAACGGTTCACCCTTGGTTCCGTACATGATCGCATCGATGGCTTCCTTGGAGAGATCCTTCAGCGGCTCTGTAAGCTTGAAATGATACTTCCGTCCCAGGGCCTCAAAGTACATCTTGGAGATGGTATCTCCCCGCACGTTGCCCCAGCCGCTGGCTGTGATGCCGCCGTCCATGATGCTCAGATTCGGGTTGGGCATGATCAGCTCCGGGTCCACCAGCATCTGCATGCCGAGGCCTGTACACGTAGGGCAGGCGCCATAGGGATTGTTGAAAGAAAACAGCCGCGGCGTCAGTTCTTCCACGGAGATCCCGCAGTCCTCACAGGCATAGTTCTGGGAAAAAGCGATCTGCTGCTTCTCCTTGACCAGATCCACAAACAGAATCCCACCCGAAAGGGCCAGGGCCGTTTCAGCCGAATCCGTCAAGCGCCGTGTGATATCCGGCTTGATGATAAGACGATCCACCACGATCTCGATGTTATGCTTTTTATTTTTTTCCAGCTTGATCTCTTCCGAGAGATCGTAGGCGATCCCGTCGACACGGGCACGCACGTAGCCGGACTTTTTGGCGTCCTCGAAGACCTTGGCGTGTTCGCCCTTTCTGGCGCGCACTACGGGAGCCAGGATCTGGATCCGGGTCCCCTCCGGTAACTCCAGGATACGGTCTACGATCTGGTCGATGCTCTGCTGATGGATCTCCTTCCCGCATTTGGGGCAATGAGGGACGCCGATACGTGCCCAAAGCAGACGCAGATAGTCGTAGATCTCGGTAACGGTACCGACTGTGGAACGGGGGTTGCGGGAGGTAGTCTTCTGATCGATGGAGATGGCCGGGGAAAGACCGTCGATATAATCCACGTCAGGCTTATCCATCTGCCCGAGGAACATCCGCGCATAGGAGCTCAGGCTTTCCACATAGCGCCGCTGCCCTTCCGCATAGATGGTGTCGAAGGCAAGGCTGGATTTCCCGCTGCCTGAAAGGCCTGTCACGACCACCAGCTTATCCCGTGGGATCTCCAGATCGATATTCTTCAGGTTATTCTCTCTTGCGCCTTTGATATAGATGCTGTCCTGCATGTTCACCCCTCAGTTGCGATATCGGCCAGGCGGCCATTGGTCAGCTTGATCAGCGCCTCCGGGTTAAGCTCCACCTGATACCCGATCTTACCTGCGCTGACTGTGATGGATTCCAAGTCGGCGGCTGTGTTGTGATAGAAGGTCGCATATTGTTTTTTCATGCCTATGGGCGAGCAGCCGCCGCGAACATATCCGGTGAGCGCCGTGATCTCTTTCACGTGCACCATGAGTACCGATTTCTCCCCGGAAGCCTTGGCCGCCTTTTTCAGATCAAGCTCCATGGCCACTGGGATCACAAACACGCAGATCTTCTTGCTTGCTCCCTGCGCCACAAGAGTCTTGAAGACCCCGGCGGGATCCATTCCGGTCAGCGCGGCCACTGTCACGCCGTCCACCGCTTCATCGCCGTGGGGATAGCTGTGCGCTTTATATGGGATCTTTTTCTGCTCCAGAACGCGCATCACGTTCGTTTTCTGTTCGGCCATAGCAGCTTCTCCTGACTTCTCCTGAATGTTGATATTAACTTATTTATTATACTCCACTTCCCTGCCGGTTTCAACAAGCAAAATCATAGCCGGCGCAGCTTTTCGCTGCGCCGGCATATCTGGTATTGAATTGGTTCAGAGCCGGTCCAGACGGAAGCGCTCCATCAGGTTTTCTACACTGTCCTCCATGCTGTGGAGGATCCGCTCCTTTGTGATTTCCTTGGGAAGCTGCATGCCCATATCCAGCCACTGGGAGATAAAGCCAATGGCGAGCTTGGCATAAAACTTCACGACGAACTCAAAGTCCTGACGGGCGATGTTGCGGCCTTCGGAGACAATGACGGCAAAGCTGCGGATACAGTTTTCCATCTTTCCTTCCAGATACTGAAGCATATAGAGACGGCTGTCGGAATTGTATACATTCAGTGTGAAGGAGCTGTTCTCCTGCAGGTAATCCATGAAAAGCATAACGTCCTGCATCCAGTGATCATAGACCACCTCTCGCGGGAGCACGCGGTTGGCATCCTCTTCAAAGACCCATTCCAGAAGATCGTATACATCATCAAAATGATAATAAAATGTCTGCCGGTTGACGCCGCATATCTCCACAAGATCCTTTACCGTGATCTTGGCGATCGGTTTAATGGCCATCATTTGGCGCAGCGCATTCGCCAGTGCTTCTTTGGTAGAGGAAGCCATCGTGTTCTCCTCCTTTGAGTTTGGGGTTGTTATGATTATAACACGAAAAGAAGTATGTGAAAAGATTAAATTGAAAAAAATCATACAAAAAATTGCTTTCTGTCAAGACTTGCAATATTGCTGTATCTCTTTTATAATCTCTTTATCCGGTAATCACAGGAGTGTTCACATGGCGCATCAGATGAACAATCAAAAAACGGATAGCGGGACTATTGTCAGGCGTGCGATCATCCTTGCCGTTTTGCTTGTCTTCATCCTTGCCGCCTTTTTCCTGATCAGCCGCATAGGCGCCCGGCAAAGGGCAGGCATTCATACAGCGCAGCATTCCGAAGCCGCAGCGGTACAGTCTGATCTGGCTTCGCTCTCCGGTTATTACACGCTGCGCGCCTACTCCCTCAACGGAGAGACGCACGAGGCTGATGCTTTGGAAAAAGAAGGACGCGGTTCCTGGTATCTGCTTTTTAACGGCGACGGCTCCGGGTACGCCTGCATCATGGATCAAAAGCCCTGCGGCTTTCAGGATGACGGCAGGCAGATCTGTCTGGAAGACGGAAGCGTTTATCCTTATCAGATCACCGAAGATACGCTCACACTGTACGGCAGCGCCGTCATGATCTTTGCCCATGGCGAGCCAAACCCGGAAGAAGAGGATGCGCACGGCTTCCAGCTTGCAAATTCCACCTGGTTCGGTACTTTGAAAATCTCAAAACACTCAGGGAAAGGATCGCTGGCCAACGGCGAGCGGCCTGTCTGGGGCATTATAAAGGAAAACAGCAGCGGCGATTATTATTTCGAGCTCTACGACAAGGAATTCTATACCATCGAAGATCTTCCCGTTCTCTCCATGTGGGTCAATGTTTTCGATGACCACATCGAACCGGTGAGCGATCAGGAGGACGCCTGGTACTTCGATCTTCAGCTGACCGGCGATGAGCTCAACGTATTCAAGCTCTATCTCAAGGACGATCATCTCAGCCGTTCCTTCTGGTATACCTGCGGCAAGGAACACTGCAACATCTATTTCGAGATCTTCCCGGACCCATAACAGGAAAAACAGCTTAAAAAGAACAAAAAAATACTTGAATTCACATAAACCTTGTGTTATATTCTTATAGCTATCAACTTGTATATCATCGAAAGGATTGAAATAAATGTCTGCACTGCAAATCGTCTTCACCGTTCTTCAGCTTCTCTCCGGCTTGGCCGTGACCGTGATCGTTCTGATGCAAAGCGGCAAGAGCGCCGGCCTCTCCGGTGCTATTTCCGGTGGTGCCGAGACCTTCATGTCCAAGGGTAAGGCCAAGACTCTGGATGCAAAGCTGGCAAAGGCTACCAAGTGGTTCGCATTGGCTTTTGTCCTGCTGACCCTGATCCTGAACCTGATCTGAAATTCGGATACGCAAAAAGGAGATCCATCCTTTTCGGATGGATCTCCTTTTTTATTCCCATTTTTTCCAGACTTCCGGGCAATAGCCGACAGTCGCCTGTTTCCCGTTGCGGACGATGGGTGTTTTGATGAGATACGGCACTTCATACAGCTTTTCCATCTTCGCATCGGCAGTCGCCAGATACTGAAACAGCGGATAATCCTCATCCGTCGTATCGGCCATGGCATCCAAGCCGACAGCGTTTCTGACCGCATTCAGTTCTCCTCGGCTCATCCCGTATTTCAAGATGTCCACAAACTGATATTTGATACGGCGCTCCTTGAAATACCGTTCCGCCTTCTTGGTATCGAAGCACTTGGCCTTGCCAAAAATCTGAATATTCATACGCTCAGATCTCCGTAATTACCGGCAGGATCATGGGGCTTCGTCTGGTGGTCTTATACAGGTAGCCGGACAGATTGTTCTTGACCTTGCTCTTGATGGTGGTCCAGTCCGTGATCTTCTGCATATCACAGGCGGTGACTGTCTCCATAACCACCCGCTTGAGCTCCGTCATCAGATCCTCCGCTTCCTTCACATAGATGAAGCCGCGGGTCACGATCTCCGGTTCTCCCAGCAGCGTGTAGTCGTAAGAGGAATACGGCAGCACCACGACGATCATGCCGTCCTCTGCCAGGCGGTGCCGGTCACGCATGACCACGTCGCCCACTTCGCCCAGGCCGCCGTCTACCAACACAGCGCCGGCAGGCACGGTATCCACCGTCTTGATGCTCTTTTTGGAGAGCTCGATCACCTTTCCGTTTTCGGAAATGATGATGTTTTTCGGCTGGACGCCCAGCATACGGCCCAATTCAGCATGCTTGACCAGCATCCTGTACTCGCCATGGACAGGGATGAAATACTTGGGCTTGACCAGAGCGAGCATCATCTTCTGCTCCTCCTGGGAAGCATGTCCCGACACATGGAGATCCGTGTGCCGGTCATAGATGACCTCCGCGCCTTTGTGGAACAGCTCATCGATGACCCGGCTGATAGTGGTCTCGTTGCCGGGAATGGCCGATGCGGAAATGATCACCCGGTCGCCGGAATCCACCCGGATCTGTTTGTGCTCGGAAAAAGCCATCCGATACAGTGCGGACATGGCCTCGCCCTGACTTCCCGTGGAAATGATCACTACCCGGTCCCGAGGCTCCTTGTTGATCTGCTCAATGTCCATCAGGACATTTTCGGGGATGTTCATATACCCCAGCACCGATGCGACCCGCAGTACGTTTTCCATGCTGCGCCCGGTGATACCGACCTTGCGTTTATACTTTACCGCCACATCGATGATCTGCTGCAGACGGTGGATGTTGGACGCGAAGGTGGTGATAATAATCCGCTTGTCACAGCCCTTGAACAGCTTGTCGAAGCTTGCCCCCACCTTACGCTCCGAATCCGAGTGGCCGGGCTTTTCTACGTTGGTAGAGTCGCTGAGCAGTGCCAGAACGCCCTCGTTCCCCAGCTGGCCCAGCCGGACCAGATCGGTCATGTTGCCGGAAATGGGCGTTACGTCGATCTTAAAGTCGCCGGTATGGATGACCGTACCGATGGGTGAGGTGATCGCCAGGGCCACCGCGTCCGGAATGCTGTGGTTTACATGGATGAATTCTATCGTAAAGCAGCCGAGACGGAAAACGGCGCCGGCCTTCTTGGTGAATATCTGCGTATTGTACAGAAGATCGTGTTCTTCCAGTTTCAACTCCACAAGAGCCGCCGTCAAAGGCGTGGTGTATATGGGGACGTCCAGTTCCTTCAACAGGTATGGAACGCCGCCGATGTGGTCCTCGTGGCCGTGGGTCAGGATCAGGCCGCGCAGCCGGGAGGCGTTGTTTTTCAAATATGTGAAATCCGGCAGGACGATATCGACGCCGTACATATCATCATCCGGAAAGCCCATGCCGCAGTCCACAACGATAATGTCGTTGCCGAACTCGAAAGCGGTCATGTTTTTCCCGATTTCGCCAAGTCCTCCGAGAGGAATGATTTTAAGTTTTGATACCATTTTTTCTCCATTCTTGCTAAGATTTACTATGTAGCCGTGCCTCCGGAAAGGCCAGTATGCCGCAGATGCGGCGGTGCAGTTCCATTATTGCCGGAAAAAGCGCGGCTTAATCCGGCCATGGTTTTTCATGGCCGTCTTGAAATACAAGTTTACATCTCTGTCCGGCCTTCAATGGCGCGGCTCAACGTGGCATCGTCCGCGAATTCCAGGTTGGACCCCACAGGGATCCCATAGGCCAGGCGAGTCACTTTGATTTGGAACGGCTTCAAAAGACGTGAGATGTACATGGCAGTCGCCTCCCCTTCCGTATCCGGGTTCGTAGCCATGATGACCTCTTCCACATCGTTCTCCGCCGCACGGACCAGCAGTTCCTTGATCCGAATATCATCCGGTCCCACATGGTTCATGGGCGAAAGCACGCCGTGGAGGACGTGATAGGTCCCATTATATTCGTGCCCTCTCTCGATGCTGAGCACATCCCGCGGCTCAGACACGACGCAGATCGTTCCCTTGTCCCGCCGGTCACTCTCACAGATCGCACAGACCTCACCCTCTGTCAGATTCTGGCAGATGCGGCAGCAGTGTACGCTGGCTTTTGCGTCGGTGATCGCGTTGGCAAAGGCCGCTGCCTCCTCATCCGGGAGGGCAAGCACATGGAAAGCCAGCCGCTGGGCGCTCTTTCTTCCGATACCGGGAAGAGAGGCGAAACGATCGATCAGGGTCTCAAGAGAGGCGGGAAAAAAGGACATGTCAAATACTCCTGTAGAATCAATTATTCACCGCGCAGAGCTGCGATCGCTTCCGCGCGGTCTGTCTTGCCGAATACCGAACTGCCGGCCACCAATACGTTTGCGCCTGCACGCACACACAGGGGCGCGGTCCTGACGTCGACGCCGCCGTCGACCTCCAACTCGCAGTCCGGATTCACCTGGTCCAGCAGCTGCCGCAGCCGGCTTATCTTAGGCAGCTGATCCTCCATAAAGCTCTGCCCGCCAAAGCCCGGCTCCACCGTCATCACAAGCACCAGATCCACCTCTGAAAGAAAAGGCTCCACCGCCTCCACAGGCGTCCCCGGCTTCAGCGTGATCCCGGTCTTCTTCCCCAGTTCCCTGGTCTTCCTGATCGCGGCCAGGATGTTTTCCTGCGTGTCCGCCTCCACATGGAAGGTCACCAGATCCGCTCCGGCAGAACAAAACGCTTCCACATAACGAATGGGACGATCAATCATCAAATGCACGTCAAGGAACATGTCTGTGGCCTTCCGCAGAGATTTCAGCACCGGGATCCCCATGGAAATGTTCGGAACAAATTCCCCGTCCATGACGTCAAAATGTACGTAATCGGCGCCGCCCCTCTTGATCTCCAGGACTTCGGAGCCAAGCTTTGCAAAATCGGCCGACAGGATAGAAGGAGCAATTTTAACCATTTTTTACCTCTATCATATGATCTGTACTCTCAGTTTATTAATTATACTACAAATGGCTTTTAATTTGCAATACTCTTGACGATATCATTATTTCGATATAAAATAAACTGATTAAAAATAAGGAGGTTGCTCCTTTGGCAAGAAATTACAGAAGGCGGCCCGGCGTAGGGCCTGTCTACAGCTTTGCGATCGCCTGGATCCTCATGTCCATGATGCTGCCCATGTATCGCATCTGGGCGCTTTTGTTCTCCCTGGGTGTGTGCAGCTTTGTCTCTTATCTGGTTGGCAAAGCCGCCGGCAGAAAGTACGCAAAAGAGAACGAAAAGGAAGCGGCCGCGCAGAAGGATGGACCGGCCGTGAAGCCCGCCCAGGCCAAAAAGAAAAGCTATGGACCGGAAGTAGATCCCATTATTGAGGAAGGCAACCGGGCGTTGAGTGAGATGGGAAGGCTGTATCTTTCTATCAAGGATCCGGAGGTGCGCTCCAAGATCAATGAGATCATGCGTATCACCGACAAGATCACACAGGACGCTATTCAAGACCCCTCCGATATCCCGCAGATCAAGAAGTTCATGAACTACTATCTGCCTACGACCATCAAGCTGCTCAATGCTTACGACCGTATGAGCTCCCAGGGGATCGAAGGCGAGAACCTGGACAAGAGCATGAAGAACATCAACGAGATGCTGGATGCGGCGATCGTTGCCTATAAGAAACGTTTGGACTCCCTCTTTGCCGACCAGGCCCTGGATATCGAGACCGATATTGAAGTAATGAACACCATGCTTGCCCGGGAAGGGCTGGCAGAAAACAAGGATTTTCAAGTAAGTCAGGCCACAAATTGAAATTGAAAGATATCCCCTATTTTTTAAGTCATAGAAAGGAATTACTGACATGAGTGAAGAAAAAGCTTTCGTCCCCTCTCTGACCTTGGATCCCAACGGCACCGCCGCCGCAGTCGCGGAAGCTCCCGTCGAAGAAGAAAAGGCTGAAGAAGCAGTTGTTGAAAAACTTGATCTCAGCAGCCTCAGTCCCGCCGAGCAGGCCGCCGTTCAGGAGTTTTCCGAGAAGATCGATATCCTGAATACCGAACAGGTCATGAATTACGGCGCTGCCGCCCAGAAGAACATCTCCGAGTTCTCCGACGCCGCGCTCAGCACGGTCCGTACCAAAGACCTGGGCGAAGTGGGAAACATGCTTGGCGATCTGGTCGTGGAGCTGAAGGGGCTCAACTTCGACCATGACGAAAAGAAGGGCCTCAAGGGTCTGTTCAAAAAGAATGCTCAGAGCCTGGCTTCTCTGAAAGCCCAGTATGACAAGGCCGAAGTCAATGTGGATAAGATCGTTGAGGCGCTGGAGCGGCACGAGGTCACCCTGCTGAAGGATATCAGCATGATGGATAAGATGTATCTGAAGAACGAGGAGTACATGAAAGAACTGACCATGTACATTCTCGCCGGCAAGCTGAAGATCGATCATCTGCGGAATGTGGAACTGCCCGAGTATGTGAAGAAAGCCAACGAGAGCGGACTTCCCGAGGACGCCCAGGCCGCCAATGACTTTTCCAACATGATCGGCCGCTTTGAAAAGAAGATCCACGATCTGGAGCTGACCCGCATGATCTCCGTGCAGATGGCGCCGCAGATCCGCATGGTTCAGAACAATGACAGCCTGATGGCAGAAAAAATCCAGACCTCCATTGTCAACACCATTCCCCTCTGGAAAAACCAGATGGTCATGGCCATGTCCCTCTATCATTCCGAGCAGGCCATGAAGGCCCAGCGGGAAGTGACCGAGGTTACCAATGAGCTGCTGAAGAAGAATGCGGAGACTCTGCATCAGGGCAGTGTCGGCATCGCCAAGGAAGCCGAGCGCGGCATTGTGGATCTGGAGACTCTCAAGAAGACCAACGACGAGCTGATTGCCACTCTGGACGAGGTTCGTCAGATCCAGGACGACGGTCGTCTCCGCCGTGCACAGGCCGAGGAAGAGCTTGGCCGCATCGAAGGCGCTCTGAAGCAGAAGCTGCTTGAGATGAAAGGCTGAGTGACTCCTGACCGGATAAGGAGTGTTCTATGAGCTTTTTTAAAAAACGGGGCATCGCATTTTTGCTGACGGTTTGTGTCGTCATCGCAGCGACTCTGGTCTCTGTCAACGTCAAGCTGAGCAAGAAGTGCCAGTCTGTCACCGATGGATTCTACGACGGCGTTGAGTTCAATGGCTATACGCAGAAAAGCATTGCGTCTCACCTTAAGAATATTACCGCTTATGCGGACGGTCTGGTCACCATTGCCAATAATTATGACATTGACACCGCCGATGTTGAAAACGCATCTGACTGGCTGAAGTCGGCCCTGGCATATTCGCAGCAAAACGGGATCAGCAATCTTTACCGAGAGTATCAAAGCCTTCTCAAAGCGGTCAATGCGATGGAGGATCAGCTCGCCCGGGCAGATCTGGATGCCCGTGATGCCAGCGGCGTCGAGCAATATATCTCTTCGATCACCGGCGCACAGAGCGCCATCGAATCTGCCGGCTACAATGAGAGCGTACGTGAGTTTATGCGCTCCTACGACCGCTTTCCCACCAACATTCTCGGGACTTTGGCCGGTGTAGAGATGCCTGAGTGCTTCGAATAAATCATGAAAACGCTGAAAAAGATCCTCGCATGGAGCTTGGTCCTGTGCATATGCCTTTGCTTGGCTCCCAGCGCTTTTGCCCTGGTCTCACAAAGCGACAGCTTTTACGCCGCCGATTATGCCAATGTGCTCAGTGATTCCACTGAGCAGATGATCATCGACTATAACGGCGCCTTGGAACAGCAGTGCCAGGGCGCCCAGATCGTTGTCGTGACTGTAGATTATCTGGACGGCATGTACAGTGACGCCTACGCTTATCAGCTGTTTAACGACTGGGGCGTCGGTTCCTCCGAGTATAACAACGGCATGCTCCTTTTGCTGGCGGTCCAGGAAAACAAGGCGTGGCTGGCCTACGGTCTGGGCCTGACCTCAGATCTTGACAGCAACGATGTGGACACGATGCTGGATCGATATTTCTGGGATGACTTTGACCGCGGCAATTACGACAGGGCGGTCACCAAAATGTTCAATGCCCTGCTGCGCTGGTATGATTCCGTTTATGGCTCCCAGGTAGCCAGCGCCGGAAGCTCATATAACGGTTCCGCAGACAGCGGCTCCTATACGCCCCAGCAGGAGCAGTACTACAACAGTTATGACGGTTTTCGTCAGGTCCTTCGCTTACTCATTATCGTTGCGATCCTCGTTTCTCTGTTTGGTTCCGGAAACGGCCGCGGAGGCGGCTCTTGGCTCCCCTGGTATCTGCTGTTCCGATCTGCAAATAGACGCGGAAACTGGTATGGCCGCGGCGGTCGCCCCGGCGGCGGAGGCGGCTTCGGCGGAGGCGGCTTCGGCGGTGGATTCGGAGGCGGTTTCGGTGGTGGCAGCGGCCATGGCGGCGGGGGCTTTTCCGGCGGCGGCGGAGGCCGAAGATAAACCAATACAGAAAAAGAATGGAGAACGAGAATGTCTATTGAAAAAGGGCGTGCCTATTTCCGCAGCCTCGGTCTGGAAGACCGTGTACAGGAGTTTGAAGTATCCTCCGCTACCGTTGATTTGGCAGCGCAGGCCTTGGGTGTGGAAGGTGCACGGATTGCGAAAACGCTGTCTTTCAAAACAGCGGACGGCTGCATGCTGATCCTTGCCGCGGGTGACGCCCGGATCGACAATCATAAGTTTAAAGATAAATTCCATTTCAAGGCGAAGATGCTTTCAGCCGATGAGGTGCTGGAGCTGGTCGGTCATCCTGTTGGCGGTGTGTGCCCCTTTGGCTGCAACGAGGGGATCCCCGTCTATCTGGATGACAGCCTGAAGCGTTTTGTTACGGTATTCCCCGCTGTGGGAAGTGCCAGCAGCGCCATCGAGCTGAATCTGGAGGAACTGTTCAAATACTCCAAGGCTCTGGAATGGATCGACGTCTGCAAATTACCGGAATAAGCGCCAAATGAAGAACCGGGAGGCTTTCGCAGCCTCCCGGTCTTTTTATCACAGGATCACCTTATTGAAATTCTTTTTCCCGCGTTTGAGGATCACGCCATTCTTCAGCTCCGCCGCGGTAAAGCTGAGCCCGATGTCATTGACCTTCACATCATTTACCGTGACACCGCCCTGCTGTATGTTCCGGCGCGCGTCGGATTTGGAGGGGCACAGCCCGGTCTTCACCAGCAGCGTCATGATATCGATCCCGCCGCCGGTCAGATCGTCCGGGCTCAGCTGCGTGGTCGGCATGTTCTCATCACTGCCCTTGCCGGAAAAAAGCGCCTTTGCGGAAGCTTCCGCTTTTTTTGCCTCTGCCTCTCCATGAACCAGGCTTGTAAGTTCATAGGCCAGGATCTCTTTGGCCTTGTTCAGCTGATTGCCCTCCCAGGCCGCCATCTCCTCGATCTGATCCAGGGGCAGGAAGGTCAACATACGGATGCACTTGAGCACGTCAGCGTCGCCCACGTTGCGCCAATACTGATAAAAATCATAGGGGCTGGTCTTATTGGGATCAAGCCATACGGCATTGCCGGCGGTTTTGCCCATCTTGTTGCCCTGAGAGTCAGTCAGCAGCGTGATGGTCATGGCATGGGCGTCCTTGCCCAGTTTCTTGCGGATCAGCTCCGTGCCGCCAAGCATGTTGCTCCACTGGTCGTCACCACCAAACTGCATGTTGCAGTCATAGTGCTGGAAAAGGTAATAGAAATCATAGCTCTGCATGATCATATAATTGAATTCAAAGAAGCTCAGCCCCTTCTCCATCCGCTGCTTATAGCACTCGGCCCGCAGCATATTGTTGACAGAGAAGCACGCTCCAACTTCCCGGAGCACATCCACATAGTTCAGATCCAGCAGCCAGTCGGCATTGTTGACCATCAGGGCCTTGCCATCACTGAAATCGATGAAACGCTCCATCTGGCGTTTGAAGCACTCGGCATTGTGGTTGATATCCTCACGGGTCAGCATCTTGCGCATATCAGTCCGCCCGGAGGGATCGCCGATCATGGTAGTCCCGCCGCCGATCAACGCGATAGGCTTATTGCCCGCCATCTGCAGGCGCTTCATCAGGGTCAGCGCCATAAAATGGCCGGCCGTCAGGCTGTCCGCCGTACAGTCAAAGCCGATGTAGAAGATGGCTTTGCCATTATTGACCATCTCACGGATCTCTTCCTCGTTGGTGACCTGCGCGATCAGGCCGCGCGCAACCAGTTCCTCATAAATCCCCATGTTTTCTTCCTCTTTTACCTTTCCTTTTGAATCATAGATTCCGCCAGCTCAGCGGCAAATTCGATATAAGCGGGACAGTGGCTCTTATCCCCTTTCAGTTGTTCACAGCGCAGGCATCCAAACTGTTCCTGGAATGCAGTGCAAAAGGCTTTGGCCAGTGCTGCGATCTTATCTTTGGCTTCCAGATCCTTGGCGTCCGCAAAGGGGTTAGCCAGTCCAACAGCCATCACGCCTCCGGATACGGCGCCGCAGACTTCATTGCAGCGAAGTCCCCCGCCGAAGCCCGCGCTGACAGCAAGAGCAGTCTGATCATCAAGGCCGGTATAATCCCGGCAGGAAGTCAGCACGCTCTGTGCGCAATTAAAACCGCTCAGATGCTGTTTTGTCGCCTCTTCTTTGACCCCCATTGATCGCATCCTCCAACGAATACATTTTCTGTACAGGCCGTTTCAGGCCTTCCGCAGATCATAATTTGCCTGGATACAGCTGATGGCCTGGGTCAGCGCACGGTTGACCGGAGTCGGAATCCCGAGCTCATCGCCGTACCGGGCGATCGCCCCGTTCAGATGCAGGATCTCCGTCTGCCGGTGGTTGAGAAGCACATCCTGTGCCATGGAGGGATAATAATCGGCAAAGCCCGCGGCCAGACGCGGCAGCTCCTGCTGCATCTCGGGCCACAGATCTCCGGCCCCCGCAGCCTGTGCCACCTGACAGGCCTCTTTCCAAACGTTGAGAACCAGCTCTCTCCCCTGCTCATTGGCCAGGATCGCGCCGACCTTCAGGCCCAGAAGAGCGGAAACCGTGTTGTAACCACTGTTGGAGATCGCCTTGCGCCAGATATAGGGCCAAATATTCTCTTCATAGCTGGCATTGCAGCCGCCTTTGGCAAAGCATTCCTCCAGCCACAGGCCCGCTGTACGGCTGGCTTCACTCTCATAAGCGGGTCCGAAACGCATAACGATACCGGATTCCGGCTTGCTGACGCATACGCCGGGCTCAGGCAGTTCTGTGCCGATCTGGCCGAAACCGCAGAGGATCCGTTCTGCAGGAACGTACTGCTTGAGCACATAATCGTTGTCAAGGCCGTTCTGCAGAGAAATCAGGACCGTATGGTCATCGATACAGGGCATCACGGTGGGCATGATACTCTCCGTCTGGGTCGCCTTGACCATGATGATCACCATATCCATAACGCCGATCTCACTTGCATTGTAAGCGCAGGTAAAGCCCGTCAGCCGTTCCTCTTCGCCGTTGAGACGAAAGCGCAGGCCCTCAGCCGCGATCTTGTCCATATGCGCCTTGTACATGTCCACCAGGTACATATCCGCGCCGCCGCGCTTCAAATAAGCCGCGAACACGCTGCCCGCCGCGCCGCTTCCGATCATAGCAATTTTCATGCCAGCATCCTCCATTCATTGATGTTCGAGTTTATACTTCTCCGCAGCTGCCAATTGTTCTTCCGCACCGGCCAGCGTGATATCTGTGATATGATCGCCGCCGTGCAATCTGGCAAGCTCATGGCATCTTCCGGAATGATCCAAGGGGACGACCTCTGTATATGTCCTTCCGCCGCGCTCTTCCTTGTTGATCAGATAATGACTGTCCGCCATTGCGGCGATCTGCGGCAGATGGGTCACGCACATGACCTGCTTTCCCGCGGAGACGGAGTAGAGCTTCTCCCCTACCCGCTGCGCCGCGATCCCGGAAACGCCGGTATCGATCTCGTCAAAAATCAAAGTCCCGACCGGATCGTTAGCCGCAAAAACATTTTTCATGGCCAGCATGATCCGGCTCAGTTCACCGCCGGAAGCGATCTTGCTGATGCGTCCCAACTCCTCACCGGCGTTGGCCGACATGATAAAGCGCACAAGATCCGCGCCGCTTGCGTCAAACCCAAACGCATTGTCTATCGGCATAAACTCCACAGCGAATCGCACCGAGGGCATGCTGAGCTCTTTCAATTCCGCAACGATCCTCTTCTGAAGTTCAGAAGCCGCCGCTTTCCGCGCCTTGCTCAACACAGCCGCCGCTTTCCGGCAGGTTTCCACCTGAACGGAAAGCTCTTTTTTTAATTTTGCGCTGCGTTCGTCCGCATACTGGATATCGTCCAGCTTCTCCCTGCATTGTACAAGGTATTCCAGCAGCGCCGTATCGTCCCGGCCGTATTTTCGTTCCAGCTTTCCCAGAAGAGATAGCCGCTCTTCCAATTGGTTATACTCTTCCGGAGAAAAGTCCAGGCTTTCCCGAAAGTCCCGCAGCTGCTCCGAGGCGTCCGTAAGTGAGAAGATCGCTTCCCGGATGGCGGCTGCCGCAGGTTCCAGATCAACGGTAATCGATGCAGACCGCTCCGCGTAGTAAAGTGCGTTCTGTGCCATGGAAACGGCATTATCGTCATTCCCATCAAGCAGGGTGACAGCGTTGTCCAAAGCCTCTGTCAGCTTCTCAGCGTTGCGGAGCAAATCCCGTCGGGCGCTGAGGGCGTCCTTTTCTCCGCTCTTCAGCTCCGCGCGCTCAAGCTCCTGGATCTGATAGCGCAGGCTGTCGCTGAGCCGTTCCTTTTCGATCTCATCCATTTCCAGCCGCTTGAGCTCTTTTTGGATCTGTTTTACTCTCTGATATTCTGTTTGAAAAGCCCGGATCGGCAGGTCCAACGCCCCAAAACGGTCCAGATATTCCAGATGACGGCGCTCGTCCATCAATTGCCTGCCGTCGTTTTGCCCATGGATATCCACCAGCAGCGCGGCAAGCTCCTTCATCTGTGCCGCGGTCACCGGGACGCCGCATACCCGACAGCTGCTTTTCCCGTCGGCGCTGATCCGGCGCTGAAGGATCAATTCGTCCTCGGCTTCGATCTCGTTTTCCGCAAGCCAGTCTTCTGTGCCGCCTATGTCAAAGACTGCTGTCACAAGCCCTTTTTCCGCGCCATGACGGACCAGCTCCCGGCTTACGCGTTCCCCCAAGACCGCACCGATGGCGTCGATCACAATGGATTTACCAGCGCCCGTCTCACCTGTCAGGACATTCAAGCCCCCGGAAAAATGGATATCCGCCCGCTCTATGACCGCTATATTTTCAATATGCAAATCATTCAGCATAGCTCGTTCCCTGCCCGGATCCTCTCAGAAAAGCATCTCGATCTCGCGGCACAGGGCCTGTGCCGCTTCATTATCGCGCATCGCAAGAAACGCCGTATCGTCTCCGGCGAGGGTCCCCACCAGTCCTTGAATATCCATCGCGTCGATGGCGGAGCAGGCCGCGGGAGCAAGTCCCGGCAGTGTGCGGATCACAAACAGATTCTGAGCCACATCGTAGGAAACCACGCTCTCTTTGAATATAGTGCGCAGTCTTTGCTCGGTGCCATCCGCCTCCGGCTTGCTGCTGGCCACGTAGCGATAGTTGCCGTTGGGGCCAAGTTCCTTGACCAAGCGCATATCTTTGATATCTCTTGAGAGGGTAGCCTGCGTGCTTTTGACCCCACGCTCCGCCAAGGCCTTCAGGAGCTGATGCTGTGTTTCAATTTCCCGTTCGGCGATAATTTCCAAAATTGCGTTCTGTCTGCCTGGTTTCATGCCGCGTCCCTCCGTTATCTCAATTTTTCATAGGCGATCTCATAGAAGCTCTTCAGTCCCAGATTCGCCATATTGGTGTAGTGACTGGATCGAAAAACACGGACGATATCGCCGTTTTCCAGATCCATCACAGGATTTCCGTCCACTGACATATAGGCCCTGCGCCCGTGCAGCTTCTCCGTTTTGACCTGGATCGTCCGCTGCGGGTCCAGCACAAAGGACCTGGCGCCCATCACATGGGCGCAGATAGGACTGATGATCAGATTTTCCGCGTCCGGCTCCACGATGGGCCCACCGGCCGACATGGAGTAACCGGTGGAACCGGTGGGTGTGGAGAGGATGATGCCGTCGCCGGAGAAACTGGTGATCGTATCCCCGTCACAGCTGGCCGTCAACTGGATGCAGTCGCCATAGCCGTGCAGCACAATATCGTTGAGGGCATGATCGGTATAAATGACCTGTCCGTTTCGCACCAGACAAACCTCGATCATCATCCGGCGGCTTATTTTATAGTCTCCTCTGGCCGCATCAAGGATAAGCGACAGATCCTCCGGCTCCAGGGCCGTCATAAAGCCCTTGGTGCCGAGATTGACGCCCAGGATCGGGATCGGAAGATCATGCAGCTGACGCACTACGGAAAGTATCGTCCCATCCCCGCCGATCACGATGCACAGATCGCAGTCTCTCACGACTTTATTCAGCGGCTGCACCGCCACATCCTCCGGCAAGACCTCCGGGTCATCTTCCGCAAATACCGGGCAAACCACCGATGCGAAGCCCGCTTCCGCGAGCATGGTGCAGGCTCTTCGCGTCAGTTCAAGATTGTTATCCCGGAAAGGGTTAGGGCATACAGCAATCATGGTCATCCACCCTCATAAAGCATCATGGGAAGCAGCCACCACAGCATCCACGTCGATGACCGCGGCAGGCCCTTCACTGTTTTTCATATGGCAAATATATTCAATATTGCCTTCGGGCCCTTTGATGGGCGAATAGTCCAGACCCTCAACGCGCAGGGACCGGGATGCGGCGAAGTCCAATATCTGCCGGATCACCTCTTTGTGTACCGAGGGATCCCGTACGACGCCTTTCTTCCCCACGGCCTCCCGGCCGGCCTCAAACTGCGGTTTGATTAGGCAGATCAGATCCGCCCCATCCTTCAGAAGTTGCTGCACCGCCGGCAAAACCAGGCGGATCGAGATAAAAGACACGTCCATAACGGCCAGATCCAGCGGTTCCGGGATCTCCGCTTCGCTGATATAGCGCAGATTCGTCCGTTCAATATTCACCACGCGTTCATCCGTGCGAAGCTTCCAGGCCAGCTGTCCGTAGCCCACATCAACAGCGTAGATACGCGCGGCCCCGTGTTGCAGCAGCACGTCGGTAAAGCCGCCCGTGGATGCGCCGCAGTCTATGCATACTTTCCCGGAAGGGTCAACGGGAAACACCTTTAAGGCCTTGTCCAATTTATAGCCGCCGCGACTGACAAAGGGCAGCGTCTCCCCGTGGATCTCCACGGATGCGTCGGAGGCGACCGGTGTGCCGGGCTTGTCCATACGCTGTCCGTTCACAAATACGACGCCGCTCATGATGGTCGTTTTGGCGCGTTCACGACTTTCGGTAAGGCCGCGTTCAAAGACCAACTGGTCCAGTCTGACTTTCTTCATACCGTCTCCGCTCTGTTACGTCAAGTCCATTGCGGCTTTCACAATGGCCTGTACATCCAGGCCCCGATCCCGCAGGAGCAGTTTTCGGTCTCCGTGCGGCAAGATCCCGTCGCCCAGATTCAAAAGCGCCGCTTTTTTCAGACACAGTCCCTGCAGCTCGGCCTGGGCCAGGATACTGGTACCGAGACAGTCCGCAGCGCAGACTTCTTCCACCGCAACAAGGCGTCCGGTCTTTTTTAAAGAATCCATCACCAGGGGATACACATCCCCTGCGATCCGATTGATCTTGATGACCTCGGCGGATATTCCCTTTTCTTCCAGACAGTCTGCCGCGGAGAGCGCCTCGTTGATCAGCATACCATAGCTTACGATCGTCACATCGCCGCCTGTTCGGATTCGCTGTTCCGGTCCCTCAGAGCAGCCGGTATAGTTCCCCTCTCCGCCCCTGGGATAACGGATAGCCACGGGACCGTCCGATTCAAACAGAGCCACGCGAAGCATCTCGCGAAGCTCCGCATAGCTGGCAGGGCAGAAAACCGTCATGCCGGGTACGGAACGCAGGAAGCTCACATCAAGGATGCCGTGATGTGTCTCCCCGTCTCCGCCGACGATACCGGCACGATCCACACCCAGGACCACATGCAGCTTCTGCAGGGCCACATCATGGATCAGCATATCGTAGCCACGCTGCAAAAAGCTGGCGTACACCGCGAAAACAGGGATCGCCCCCTGCTTAGCCATGCCTGCCGCCATAGATGTCGCATGCCCTTCTGCGATGCCGACGTCTTGAAAACGGTCCGGGAATCTGGCGGCAAAACGATCCAGTCCGGTACCGCAGGACATGGCAGCGGTAATGGCTGTGATCCTGCTGTCCGCTTCCGCAAATTCGCATAAGTATTGGCCAAAGCGGTCGGAAAAGCTCTCCCCGGAACACTTCAACGCGCCGGTGGCCGGATCAAAGGGTCCAACGCCATGGTACAGCTCCGGGTGCTCCTCGGCATAGCTGCAGCCCTTGCCTTTTTTGGTCAGCACATGGACAATGACGGGCTCACGCAAATCGCGCGCCCAGCGCAGGATAGATTCCAGCTTTGAAACATCATGTCCATCCACAGGTCCGATATAATTCAGATCCATGGCGCTGAACATATTGCCTGGCAAAACCGTATCCTTTATTCTTTCCTTGATTTTATGATTGAACTGATAAATCGCCGGCACTTTGGAAAAAGCCTCCCGGTACGCCCGCTTGAAGCTGATATAGCTGGGCTTGACCCGCATCCGCTGCAGCTGCCGTGCGATCCCGCCAACGTTGGCGTCAATGGACATGTTATTGTCGTTGAGAATGATCACCAGCGGTTCTTTGCTGGCAGCGGCCCCGCACAGTCCTTCATAGGCAAGTCCGCCGGTCAGAGCGCCGTCGCCGATCACGGCCACAACATCATAATCCAGCCCCAACATCGTCCTCGCCTTGGCCATTCCCAAAGCGACCGATACGGAGTTGGACGCATGCCCGGCAATAAACGCGTCGTCATTGCTCTCATAGGGCTTCGGGAACCCCGACAAGCCGCCGTATTGACGCAATGTGGAAAACTGTTCCCTGCGTCCGGTGATGATCTTGTGGGTATAGCTCTGATGCCCCACGTCAAACACCAGACGGTCTTTCGACGTATCGTAAACGCGGTGCAGCGCGACCGTCAATTCCACTGTTCCCAGATTGGAGGCCAGATGGCCGCCGGTTTTGGAAACACTTTCGATCAAGAATTGCCTGATCTCCGCGCACAGCGGCTTCAAGTCTTCCGTTTTTAGTTTCTTCACATCCCCGGAGGAATGAACGCTCTCCAATATACCCAAAGCTTACCCCTATCCGGCTTGCCGGAAAAATTCAATTGCGCCGCTGCGCAAGAGAATCCGCCAGCGCAAAGAGAAAATCTGTGTCTTTGTATGCCTGCCGCAGAGCATTTTTCGCTTGTTCTGTAAGCCGCTCAACCAGTTGTCTGCAGGCATCTTCTCCAAGCAAAGCCATATATGTGTTTTTGTTTTCCTGCGCGTCGGAGCCGATGGGTTTCCCAAGCTCCTCCTTGGTACTCAAAACATCCAGCATATCGTCGCGGATCTGAAACGCCATGCCGATCGCAGCGCCGAACATAGCCGCCGCCTCCATCTGTTCTTCCGTACCGCCGGCCGCGGCTACGCCCATCTGGCATGCGCCGATCAGAAGCGCGCCGGTTTTCCTGCTGTTGATCTCGTTGAGCTGCGCTTCGCTAAGCTGCTTTCCCTCGCCCAGCATATCCAGATATTGGCCGCCGCACATGCCGTCCAGGCCGACCGCCCCTGCCAGGATTTCCGCGCAGCGGGCACGCCTGTCAGCCGGTAATCCGCTCCTGAGGATAGTTCCGAAGGCCTCCGCCTGCAGCGCATCCCCGGCCAAAGTCGCCGTACACTCGCCATAGATCACATGGTTTGTCGGACGCCCCCTGCGCAGGTCGTCATTGTCCATGCAGGGCAGGTCGTCGTGGATCAGGCTGTAGGTGTGCAGCATCTCAATGGCGCAAGCCACCGGAAGCGCTTCTTTCACATCGCCGCCGGACAGCCGGCAGAATTCCAGAACCAGAATAGGCCGGATCCGTTTGCCGCCGGCAAGAAGGCTGTAACGCATCGCCTCCGCCAGGCCGCGCATCGGAAAATCCGCATCGGTCAGAAACTGCTGCTGGAGCGCTTCATCCACAAGCCGCTTATAATCGTCCCTTGTCATATTATGCCTCATCCTCAAAAGGAAGTTCCTCCGGCTGGCGGTCGGCTCCCTTTCTCAGTTTCACTACTTTTTGCTCCGCATCATCCAGCATTTTGCTGCACGCGCTGAGAAGCTTAGTCCCCTCTTCGAACAGGGACAGCGAATCGCTCAAAGGCAGATCTCCTTTTTCCAGATGCCGGACGATCTCATCCAATCTGGTCAAAGACTCCTCAAAGCTTGGTTTTTTTGCAGCCATACTCAATTCTCCTCTACGTGTTCGACCCTGCAGTCTGCATGGCCGTCGGAAAAAAAGACTTTAACAGGATCCCCGGGAGAAAGCTCGCCTGCGCGTTTCACCGTCTGTCCCTCGGGACCCACAGTGATGGAATAGCCCCGGGACAAGACCCTGAGAGGACTCATCGCGTCCAATGACGCCGCAAGCCGAACGAACTCCTGTTTTTTCCCTGACACTGTTTTATCCGCCGCGGCGCTCAAACGATCCCGCATATGGTCCAGTTCGATCCGTCGGTTGTCGATATATACGGTCGGGTCGCTGAGCGCACGTTTTTCCCGCAGTGTTTCCAATCGCTGGGCAGCCTGCGTCAGTTTTTTCTGGATGGCCTGGCGGGAACGAATATCGTAAGCCTCCAGACTCTCCAGCATCTCATGCCAGTCCGGTACGGCGATCTCCGCGGCGTTGGAGGGCGTCGACGCTCTCCGATCCGCCACATAGTCGGAAATGGTCACATCCGGTTCATGGCCGACCGCCGAAATGACCGGGATCTCCGATGCATAGATCGCCCTGGCTACCCGCTCGTCATTGAAGGCCCAAAGATCTTCGATGGAGCCGCCGCCTCTGCCCGTGATGATCACATCCGCAAGCCGAAACTCATTGGCATAGCGCAACGCGCCCGCGATCTCAGCCGGGGCCTCCGCCCCCTGGACGCGTACCGGCAGCAGCAGCACCTTGGTCATGGGCCATCGATGTCCCAGGATCCGGATCATATCATGGATCGCAGCGCCCGCTGAAGACGTAATGATCGCGATCTTCTCCGGGAATTGCGGCAGAGGCTTTTTGTGCGCAGGCTCAAACAGTCCCTCGCCGGCCAGCTTCTCTTTCAACTGCTCAAACGCAATCTGCAGATCGCCGGTCCCCTCCGGGACCAGAGCAGAACAATACAGCTGATAGGCCCCATCCCGCGGATAAACGGAAACGCGGCCAAAGGCCGTGACCCCCATCCCGCTCTCCGGGCGAAAGCGCAGCCTGGACGCGCTGCTTTTAAACATCACACAGCGCAGACTGCTCTCGTTATCCTTCAATGTAAAATAATGGTGGCCCGAAGGATAGATCTTGTAGTTGGACAATTCTCCCCTGACGCAGACATCCGAGAGCATGGGGTCCAGCTCGAAAAGCCCTTTGATCCGATTATTCAGTTCCGTAACACTGAACACCTGTCTCTCCATGGCTTACTGTTCGCTTTCAGATAATTCACCGCGCATAAAGCCGCCCAGCACACCGTTGACAAAGGAGACCGTATCCGGCTCATCATAGGACTTGTCCAGCTCCACCGCCTCATTGATGGCGGCAGCGTTGGGGATATCCTCCATATACAGGATCTCACAAATGGCGCAGCGAAGGATCGCCAGGGCTGTCCGGGAGATCCTGTCCAGCTTCCAGCCCTTGGCATACTGCTCGATATTGGCGTCTATCTCATCACGGTGAAGGACGGACAAGCTGAGCAGACGGCGGATATACTCCATCTGCTTTTCGTCGGGATACTCCTGAAACAGCTCATTTTCTTCTGCCAGACTTTTAAAATGCTCTTCGGAGAAGAAATCCTCCAGCAAGGCTTCCGGATCACGCCCGGCAGCACTGGCAGCGAAGCTCAACTGGATCGCGATCTCTCTGGCCGCAGTTCTGGTCATGTTCTCTCTTCCTCCAGCTTATTTTTCAAAAGCGATCCCGGACACGTGAACATTGACCTCAGCCTGTTCGATCCCAGTGGTAGCCTGAACGGCATTCATCACCTTTTCCTGAACGCTCTTGGCGACTTCAACGATATTGAAGCCATAGGTGACGGTAATGATAGTGTCCACAACAATCTTGTCGTCCACGAACTGGACCTTTACGCCCTTGGGCAGCGTTTTCAGACCGATGAGCTCTGCGATCTCTGCACCGGCTGTATTGGAAAGGCCGGCCACGCCGTCCACTTCAGCTACTGCGGCGCGGACCATACCGGAAATCACTTCTTCGGAAATGTTGATGCTGCCATTTTCTTCCCGGCAGGTAATGTAATTGTCGCCCATTGAAATTCCTCCTAAATGAATTCAGAGTATTTTACCACAATATCCATAAAAAATAAAGCATTATCCGTAAATTCATAAGTAAAAATGGAAAGAATGAAAACCGGCCTGATCGATAAACGGTCAGGCCGGTTTTTCTGTTACGCTTTTACTTCGATAATGCTCAGCTGAGAGGCCGCATACTCCGTCTCGTTGCAGATGATATCCGTGATCCGTGCTACCGCCTCCTCACTGAGTCCCTCGGTCGGTGCCGGTACGGCAACGGTTACGGAGTCATTGCCGATGTATACGACACAGTCCGCAAAATCCTTTGCGATCAGAAGGTTTTCGATCTGGGCCTCCTTCATGGAACAGGTAGCCATGGCGGAAATGGCGTTCATGGCGCTGTCAATGGTCTCCTGGGAAGCAGTCTCCGCGGTCGCCGCTGTCTGGAGCAGCTGCAGCGCCTCATCCCGGGACACCTGACGTGTCAGCCTGGCCTCTGCAAAATACTCCGAGGCGGCGGCCTCCACCCGCTGTCCATACTGTGTGTTGGCGATCATCATCATTTCATCTTCCGCCGCCACCATCTCTGCATCCGGCGAACCCCACCGGTTGTTGTAAGTCCAGTTGAGCGCCACCGCTGCGCTGACGAAAACCAAGACAGCCATCAAAGTAATGTTTCGTTTCCTGTTTTTCATATACTCCACTCCTTAATTTGATTCGCTCGCCATTTTCAGTATTGTGATCCTGTCCGACGGAAAACCTGTATAGGCATTTACTGCTCGAATGATATCCAGGCGTACCTTTGCGTTCTCCGCCCCCTGGCAGACGATCACAGCCCCGTTTTCTGAGCTGAGGACCCGCACCCGGCCGATCCCGTCTGTGCATGCCAGCATCTGCTGCAGCAGCTGATCCGCATCGGGAGAAGCGATCTCCCGGCTTCCCTTGCCGGGTATCAGCAGGAGCATAAGCCCTATACAGAGCATCAGAAGCGGATACTTGATCCGGCCCAGTTTTTCAAGTATGTTCTTCCCTTCAGTCATCATGACTCCAGTATTGTCTCTCCGCCGGAATGCCCAGGTCCCCTGAAATCAAATCTTCCATGATTCTTCTCTTTCCTTCCTCCCCCCTGTACTGAATGGACACGGCGTACGGGACCCATATGCCGTCCATATTCCATTGGACTTCCACCGAAACATGTTCAAGCTCCATCCCCATTGTTGTGGCTTTGTCCAAAATATATGATGTGTACTCTTCCTCTATGACAAGTCTGTTCAGCCGCTGACGCATGTCCTGGTTCTCCTGCAGGAAACTCTGTTCCTGTTCTCTGTATCTGGAC
Source organism: Oscillospiraceae bacterium (assembly GCA_902778275.1). Lineage (GTDB taxonomy): Bacteria > Bacillota > Clostridia > Oscillospirales > Oscillospiraceae > Limivicinus. The sequence continues at coordinate 26,795 of CACYXE010000002.1, read as the reverse complement.
AGTTTAAGAGCATAGCTGTCAAAGTCGAAGTCCTTCACAGCTGTCAGCACCGTCGAAGCCAGGATCAGCGTGCACAGCACGCACATGACACGCTTTACGCCGCCTTCCGGGATCAGGCACATGGTCAGACCGCAGAGGATGGAGAGCATACAGAGCTTCTCGATGACACCGGCCATCATACGGTCATCACCTTGATCCCCGCCATGATGGATAAGAACAGCATGATCCCGCAGCTTCCGACCATACCCAAAAGCATGGCAAACACCGCGGCAAAATCCCCGATCAGCTGTGAGATCCTTGCCGTCGGCAGCATATCGGTCATGGCCGCAGCCATCTTGAACAAAAGCATTCGGACGCCCAAGGCTGCGAAGGGGCCCAGACAAAGGGCGCAGACGGCCACAAGGCTGAAGGCGCCCGCGGCGTTTTTGATCACGCTTGCCGCGGAGAGCAATGTGGATGCCGAATCCGAAAGGATCCCGCCTACCACAGGCAGCACACCGGAAATCGCCGTTCGGGCCGCCTTTACCGCAACAGCGTCCGCGCTGCCCGCGACCAGGCCGGTTATGGAGATATATGCGCTGAAACAGAGGGTGATCGCCGTCAACACCGTGGTAATACTCCACTTGAAAAACTGCAGGACCGCATTCAAAACAGGGTTGGCAAAAATGCTGCGGCTGACCGCCGCTGCGAGAAAGGCATAGATCAGAGGCAGAACGAAACGCTGCTGAGCGCTCATGATCACATCCATGGCAAGGCACACAGCCGCATATTGGGCGGAAGCGGACGTGACCGCGCCTGAGAAAGCGGCGGCGGTATAAATTGCCGGGATCGCGGCGCGGGAATAATCCGATAGCCGCGTTAAGGTCTCCATGGCCTGTGATGCCAAGCTCTCCATATTCCCTGCCAAAAGCAGCGTTATGATACAGCAGCCCCCCATCTCGATCACAGACGCCATTTTACGGTCCGGCGAAACCGCGCCTAGCAGCGAGCAGAACAGTCCCACAGCGGACAATTGGACAGCGCTCGTCAGATTTTCCTTCAGCTGTTCTTCCACCGTCAAGCATAGTTTTCGCCATAGGCGGCGCAGCGCGCCCTCCCCGTCGTAGCTTCCGTCAAGTGCCAGGGCGCCGCTGATTTCCTTTTCATCCTCTGTCAGCGTGCTTTCCACTTCATAGATCCCCGCCATCTCCGCCGCCTGGTTGACGAGGTTGTCCGCATAGCAAACCGTCACAAACAGCGGACTGAGCAGGATCACAAAGAGCAGCTTTTTCAAACCAAGTCTCCTATCAGCTTCAGTATGCTGGTCATCAGCGGTATGATCATGCTCACTGCGCACAAGGTCCCTGCCATCTCCACTGCCGCGGCAGCTGCCCGGTTGGATGCTTCCGTACACAGTTCGGCGCTGATCTTCGTCAGCAGGCTCAAGGCAAAGCATTTCATCAGGGGACCTGCATAGATCTCCTGTCTTCCCGAAATCTGATTGACCGTTGCAAGCAGCTCACGGAAATCGTTGAGAAACGGCAGGGTCGACAGCAGGATCAGCAGCACTGTGCTGAGGCTCAACAGCATCGCCAGCTCCGGGTTTTTCTGCTTGATCAGCAGGCCCAATACTGTGGCCGCAAGCGCCGCAGCCACGGTTTTCGCGATCACTTCCACGATTATAAACCAAACAGCGTTTTAATCATGTTGAATAACTCGCTTATTTTTTGTACGACCACCATCAGCACGACCACAAGCGCGGTGATCGTCGTCATCAGCGCCTGTTCTTCTCTGCCGGAGCGCTGGAGCAATATATTTAAAACCGCCACGAGGATACCGACTGCCGCGATCCTGAAAATCAGATCCACATCCATGTACGACTCCTAAGCCAAAATGATCCAAACCAAGATGCCAACAGATGCAGACAGCCCCATCCCCAGCTTTGCCTGATTCGGGTACGCCTTCTTCGCTTCCTCAAGCTGAGCGTAAAGCGAGCTCCGGCAGGCCTGCAGCGCACGAAGCTGCTGCTGCAGCTCATAACGGCCCAGACTGTTCCCCAGCTGCAGGAGCGTGTCCCGCATCACGCCGTCAAGCCCCGGCAGCTCCTCCGTGAGTGCCTGTCCCCACAGCTCCGCAAACGATACTTCCCCCAGCTGTGACAGTTTCCGGGTAAGCGACGCATAGAAGGGGCAAACCGCTCTCCCGCTCATATGGGCCATTTGCGTGCAGAGCTCCTTCAGCGGCAGGTCGTTGGTCCTCAATTGCCCCTCCATGTGGTTCAGCGAAAAGATCAACTCCCGCAGAATCAGCAGTTTTTGCTTCTTCTGTTTGCAGTACACGACGCCTGCGCTGACACTGCCCGCGAACAAGAACAAAAGTCCCAAAGCTTTCACCGCTCGATCCTCGTTACTGCATATTGCCGTCCACTGCCAGCTCCGGTTATGGTCACCAGATACTGAAATATATGCCTGTCCAGAATGTGTTTATACATGTCCCGTCTTTTCAAATCAGCCGGACCCGCTGCATGTGCGCTTGCCAGAATGGACACGCCGCAGCCAAACAGCTGCTCGACCGCCAGCATATCCTTCTCACTGCTGATCTCATCCATGGCGATGATCTGCGGATTCATCCCTCTGAGCAGCATCATCGCCGCTCTGGCCTTCTCCGCTCCCGTAATCACATCGCAGTGCTCCCCCAGGTCAAGCTGTGCATATCCTTCGTTCATGAAAGCCAACTCATTTCGATCATCCGCAACGCCGACCCGGTACCCCGCCTGCGACAGCTTTCGGATGATCTCACGCAGCGCCGTTGTTTTTCCGCCGCCGGGCGGTGAAAGGATCAGTGTGCTTTCAAAGCCATTCTCCATCAGTCTGTCTGCCACTTCGTCGCAAATGCCGGGATGCTGCATGGGGATCCGTATGGCGGCTGATGTGTAAGACCGAAACCCGCTGAAAACCCCATCCCGTATGATCGCCGTTCCGCATACTCCTACGCGAAGTCCGTGATAGGTCAGAAAGCCCTCTGCCAGCATGGGCGCCGCCGTATGTACCGACGCTTCCGTGGCGACCTCCAGGAGCCGATACAGATCCCGCTCCTGCACCTTTCGCTTATCAAGCAACACCTCCCACCCATCCATCAAAATTTGAGGCGGCCTGCCGATCCGCAGTCGGATCTCTTCGATCGCATCCGGGTCAAATTGATCGACTGCTGTTCGATAATCCGCCTCCAGCAGGTGTTTGGCGCATTCTACCATGTGCATATGCTCACATCCTTTGAACAATCTATGCCTGGCTGATGGATTTATTCTTGAATCTTGTTCTGCACTGTGATAAACTGAATTTCACTTGGATATAGGAGGCAACTAATATGGAGATAAAGATCATGTTGGCTGCTGCTGTTTTCTTTGGCGGCTGGCTCTGGTCATATTTGTTTATCCGTCAGTTCTTATTCAATCTGGTCACCGCTTTCCCTCTGATCAAAAAGATCAAATCCCTGCAGGAGGATCTGATCGCAGTCGGCGCGGTACGATATACGGTAGTTTCCTTGATTACCTGCGGTGTGGTCGCGGCAATCATCCTGGCTGTGGTCATCCGCTTCTGCCCCAAGTATCTGCTGATCAGCTTCCTCGTGGGTGCCGCGATGGCCCTCATCATGCTGCTCAACAAGCTCTCCCCCAACAATCGGCCCATGTTTGACGCGTTTTGTTCTTCTTACTGCCGTTTTGTCGCAGACGATGAGCTTCGTACCGCCATGTTCAACAAAAAGCCCGGGCAGATCAAAACCCGCCTGAGAGCCATGGGGATCCTGGATACCTTTGTCCCCGAATTCAAATAAACGCAAAACATATAAGGAGCAGACGCCGATCCCGGCTGTCTGCTCCTTTTGGTATTTCAGCGCAAACAAAAATGCCGCGTGATCAAATCACGCGGCATTCGTTGTTAATTCTTATTCCTCCTCAGCCTCTTCCGGGGCGACGCCGGTGGCCTGGCCGTCAGCGGAAACCTCGTACACCAGGGCGTCTTCACCGCTGCCCTCTTCAGGCTCCTCAGCAGGGTCAGCCACAACCGCAGCAGCCGGAGCGGGCTCCGCAAGCGCACGGATAGACAGGGAGATCTTATGCTTCTCCTCATCGATGGCAGTGATCTTGGCCTCGACCACATCACCAACAGTCAGAATATCCTCGGGCTTGGCAATGCGGCGGTTGGCGATCTGGCTGATGTGGATCAGGCCGTCGACACCGGGGAGCACCTCTGCAAAAGCGCCGAAGGGCATGAGCTTGACCACGGTCACATTGGCGATATCGCCGACCTGGTAACGGCTGGTGAACTGGTTCCAGGGATTCGCCTCGGGATCCTTGTAACCCAGGGAGATCTTGCGCTTCTCCTTGTCGAAGTTGATCACGTAGACCTCGATCTCATCGCCAACGGAGACGACCTCGGAAGGCTGATGGATGCGGCCCCAGCTCAATTCGGAAACGTGGACCATGCCGTCGATGCCGCCGATGTCCACGAAAGCGCCGTAGCTGGTCAGGGACTTGACAACGCCCTGATACTTCTTGCCGATCTCAATCTCGTTCCAAATGTTCTCGATGCGCTCACGGCGCTCGGCCTGAGCGACCCGGCGGATGGAACCGACAACACGCTTACGGGCCTTGTTGACCTCGGTGATACGCAGGCGAACGGTCTTTTTCAGCAGCTGAGACAGCTCGGCATCACGGGGCAGATCGGTCTGGGAAGCGGGAACGAATACGCGCACGCCCTTCACATTGACGACAACGCCGCCCTTGTTCTCTTCCGTAACTACGCCTTCCATGATGGTCTCATTGTCACAGGCTTCCTCAATATCGGTCCAAACCTTGACGGCGTCAAGGCGTTTCTTGGAGAGCATGGCCGTACCTTCCACGTCGTTCACACGGACAACGATAGCCTCGATCTCGTCGCCGACCTTGACCACATCCTCCACCTTAACACCGTCATCGGTGAACTCAGTGGTGGGAATGAAGCCGGAATATTTGGCGCCCAGGTCAACACTGATCTCTGTGCCGGTGATCGCAACAACAGTGCCGGTTACTTTATCTCCATTATATATTGTTTTTAGGGTCTCCTCCAGCATTTCATCGAAGGACAGTTCCTTCTCCACTGCGGATTCCTCAATTTTGATTTCGTCGCTCATTTTGTTTCTTACCTCCTTAATTATCCACGCAGGCGTGGATGCACCGGCTGTCAGGCCGACCGTGTCCGCATCCTGTAGCCTGTCCAGATCCAGTTCATCTGTCCGTTCGATAAACTGGACATTTGAGCAGAGTTCCTTACAAATCTGAGCGAGATGCAAACTGTTGGCGCTGTGCTTTCCGCCAATTACGATCATTGCGTCACAACCGGCAGCGAGGCTTGCCGCCTCCTCCTGCCGCGTAAACGTAGCAAGACATATTGTATCAGATATTTTTGCATTTGTACATCTTTTTTTTATGATCTCACAACATTCGTTAAAATTATTACGCGTCTGCGTCGTTTGAACAACGACTGTTATTGGTTTCTCCCAAAAATTCTCATTTTTTTCCAGCCACTCCTGCACTTCATGCGGGTTTTCGAAGACCGCGCAATCCCTGCACCAGCCTTGGATCGCAACGACTTCCGGGTGCTCGCGCATCCCTATGATGATCACAAACCGCCCCTCGTCGCCGGCACGCTGCACGATGGTATGTATAGCCTTCACTTTAGGGCATGTGGCGTCTGTGATCCGCACGCCTGCCTCTTCCAAAGCTTCATAGACCGACGGGGCCACACCGTGCGCCCGAATGATCACCTGCTCGCCGGGCTTGGCCTCCGCGGCAGAGTCGATCACACGCAGTCCCTTCTCCTCCAGGGCATGCACCACGTCATCGTTGTGGATCAATTGACCGAGACTGGCACAGGTGCCCTCGCTGGAAAGCAGCTTCTCGGCCATTTCCACAGAGCGCTTTACGCCGAAACAGAAGCCCGCGCTCTCTGCAAGCACGATATTTTTCATTGGGCTTCTCCTGTCGGCAGAACGCCCAGGCGCTCTTCGATGATACCGCACAGCTTTGCAAAGCTGGCGTCAAAATCGATCTCGGTGGTGTCAAGAAGCACCGCGTCCTCCGCGGCCTTCAGCGGAGCGGCCGCACGGTTGCTGTCCTGATCGTCGCGATACTGAATATCTTTCAGAACTTCCGCAAAATCGGCCTTGACGCCTTTTTCCTCCAACTGTTTCATCCTGCGTTCCGCCCGGGCCTGCGCGCTGGCGGTGAGGAATATTTTCAGTTCGGCGTCCGGCAGCACGACCGTACCGATATCGCGTCCATCCATGATCACGTTGTTCTCCCGCGCCAGCTGACGCTGCATCTCCAGGAGGAATGCACGTACCTTGGGCAGCGCGGAGACATCGGAGGCGCAGATGGAGATCTCCGGCATGCGGATCTCACGGGAAACATCCTCTCCGTTCAAATACATGCGCTGCTCGCCGTTGTCATCATAGCGCATCTCGATTTGAAGTCCCGGCAGGATCTCACTTACCGCCTGCTCATCCTTGCGGTCGATCCCCTGACGATATGCGGCAAGGCCGACAGTCCGGTAAATAGCGCCGGTATCCACGTAGATGATCCCGAAGGCCTTGGCGCAGCGCTGCGCCAAGCTGCTCTTTCCCGCGCCGGAAGGGCCGTCGATAGCGATTGCATACTGTCTGCTCATATCGTTCTCTCCTATATACATACAGATTTTCCGGCCACGTAGCCGGTAGACCAGGCGATCTGCAGATTGAAACCGCCTGTATAAGCGTCCAGATCCAACACCTCGCCGGCAAAGTACAAGCCCTTTACCAGCTTGGATTCCATGGTACGCGGATTGACCTCTTTTGTGCTGACACCGCCGGAAGTCACGATCGCTTCCGCAATGGGACGGGTGCCGGAGACCGACACGGGAAAGGCCTTCAGCAGCTTTACCAGGTCCTGCCGCTGCTGGCGGGTAATGGTATTGACCCTGGCATCCTCCGGGATCCCGGACAGCGTAACCAGCACCGGGATCATGGATTTCCCGGCCAGATCCGCAAGGGCGTTTTTGAACGCCTTATTGGCATACTTCTCAAAATCCCGAAGGATCCTCGCATCCAGCTTTTTCTCATCCAATGCCGGCTTCAAGTCTATGGACAAGCGGTAATTCGCTTTCCCCATACGGCGCATCTTGGCGCTGGCCGAAAGCACCAAGGGTCCGGAAACCCCAAAATGTGTGAACAACATCTCCCCCAGCTCCTTGAAGATCAGCTTCTCATCCTCATAGGCGGAGAGCACTACGTTCTTCAGCGCGAAGCCCTGCATTAGGGCACAGTACCAATCGTCGCTTTCCAGGGGCACCAGCGAGGGCCGCCTTTCAGTGACTGTGTGTCCGCAGCTCTCCGCGAAGCGATAGCCGGCGCCGGTGGAGCCGGTAAGGGGATAAGACAGACCGCCCGTACAGATCACCGCCGCCCGGCAGGCGATACGTCCCTGTGCGGTTTTCACTCCGGTGATCGCCCCATCTTCCATGCAAAGAGATTTCGCCGGGGCCTGGATCACACGCACGCCCCGCTTTTCGCACAGCCGTGCCATGGTATCCGCAACGTCGTTGGCGTCGTCGGACACGGGGAAGACGCGAAAGCCCCGTTCGGTCTTCAGCGGGAGTCCGAGCGCCTCAAAATAAGCGATGGTATCCGTGGGCGACAGCCGGTTCAGCGCGCTGTAAAGAAAGCGCCCGTCCCCGGGGATGTTGGCCATAAAGGTCTTGATTTCACAGTTGTTGGTCAGATTGCAGCGGCCCTTTCCGGTGATCCTGAGCTTCCTGCCCAGCTGGCGATTGGGTTCCAGCAGCACCACGTCAAGCTTCCGTTCGGCAGCCGTAGCCGCGCACATCATGCCGGCCGGTCCGCCGCCGATCACCACAAGATCCGCATGCAGGTCTTTTATCGTATCCTTATCCATTCTGTCTCACTTCATCTGCCGCAGCTCATATTCCGTCAAATACCGCCATCTGCCGGACGGCAGATTCCCCAGGCTCACCGCGCCTTCGCGGATCCTGCACAGCCTTTTTACGGAAAAGCCTGCGCTGCTGCACATTTTCCGGATTTGCCGGTTGCGCCCCTCATGGATCGTGATGCGCAGCACCGCGCCGTTGGCGGAGGACTCTTCGATCTCCACCTTGGCCGGTTGAGTTTTGAAGCCATCAATCAGCATCGGCCGCCGAAGCTTTTCAACACCGGAGCTGAGCGTCCCGCCGGTCACCCAGGTGCGGTATACCTTCTCCACTTGGTGCGACGGGTGCATGAGCCGGTTGGCGAAGTCCCCGTCGTTGGTCATGATCAGAAGCCCTTCGGAATTGATGTCCAGCCGCCCCACAGGATAGACCCGCTCCTCCAGGTCGTCCACCAGTTCGTTGACACTGTGACGGCCTTTTTCATCATGCATCGTCGTCACATACCCGCAGGGCTTATTCAGCACTATGTAGATCTTCTTTCCACCTGTGGATACCGGGGTGCCGTCCACCAGGATCTGATCCAGCTTTGCGTCTGCCCGGTCGCCGAGTCGGGCCGTCTGCCCATTCACGGTCACCCGGCCGTCCTCGATCGCTTTTTCCGCCGCCCGCCTGGACATCAAACCGGCGGCGGATATGATTTTTTGCAGTTTATCACTCATGTGTGTCTCGCAATCTAAATGGAAAAATCCGCGTTTCCCGCAGCTGTTCACTGCTTTCTCCATAGACAAGTCTGGTCTCTCCAAGGACCTGTCCGTCCGAAACGGCCTTGACCTTTCCGGCCGTATCGCCCGCCCGGACCGGCGCAAATACGAAGCGAGGCAGCTCCGCTTGGAGCACCACGTCCTTGTCCTCGGGCAAAAGCAGCTCAAGGGGCTCCGCCTTTACCTTGACCGCATCCTTCTGTCCGGAGATCACCGCCAGTTCATAGGATAGCTCCGCCGTCACGTTTCTTCTGCAATAGGCGGAGAAGGCCCAGTCATACAGGCTTTGATGGTCCTGCCAGTCCTGCGGATCGTCCAAGGTGACACAGATCAGCCGGAATCCCACGCGCTCACAGCAGCTGACAAGACAGCGGCCCGCAGCCTCCGTATACCCGGTCTTCCCGCCCAGACAGCCGGGACACAAGTTCAGCAGTTTATTGTGGTTGATCAGCGTAAGGCCCCGCACGGTGCAGCTTTTCATGCCGACAAGCTGCACAAAGGTTTCGTTTTGCATACATCGGGCCATCAGACGGGCCATATCTTCCGCTGTTGAATAATGCCCCTCTTCATCCAGGCCATGGGGATTGGCAAAATGGCTGCTGCGCATCCCCAGCTGGCCGGCTCTCTCGTTCATCCGCTCCACGAAGCGGGTTCGATCGCCTCCGACGGCGTCCGCCAGCGCAAGGGCGGCGTCATTGCCGGAGACCAGCATCAGCCCCTCCAGCAGTTCCATGACGGAGTAGCGCTCTCCGGGTTTCAGATACATGGAGGAGCCCTCCACCGCACAGTGCTCCGGTCTGATTTCCACGGTGCGGTACAAATGACCGTCTTCAATGGTGAGCAAGGCGGTCATGAGCTTGGTCGTGCTGGCGATCAGAGACCGCTCATTGCCGTTTTTGCCATACAGGATCTGGCCTTTGTCGCTCATGATCACCGCTTTCTCCGCGCGAACATAGGGCGCCCCATCGGCAGACGCCGTTACGGGGCAGCACAGCAGCAGACTTATCAGGAGCGCTGCGGATATCCGTTTCTTAATAATAAGCACCACCCTTCGGGCAGTGCTTATTATGGACCGTTAATCCAGTTTTATGACCGGTTCGGCAGTTCAGTGCTCCGCTTTCTGTTTCTCGATAAAAGCGTCAACCTTATCCATGACCTGAGGAACCAGGTCAATGATCCGGTCGACCGTATTGCTGGCGGGAGGCGTCACATTGATCATACGGATCACGCCCTCCTTGATCACCAGGAAGCCGATGGGATCGACTTTCACACCGGTGGCGTTGCCGCCGCCATAGGGGCGCTGATCTCCCGCTTTCTTGCCGTTGAATTCCACACCGCCGCCGCCAAATCCAACGCTGATGCGGGAGATGGGGACAAGGGTGATGCCATCGGGCGTATAAATCGGGTCGCCGACAACCGTGTCCACCTTGAGAATGTTCTTCACGTTGTCCATCGTGGTCTGCATGAGTTCGCCGATCGGGTTGTTATCCATTTGCTTCCATCCTTTCCTCTGCCTGTATGTTGTTTGTTTCTTTATCTTTTTCCGTTGTCTGTCCGTCCTCCTCCAGGAGTCCGGCCTTTTTCAGTTCCCGCCTCTCCTTTTTGAGGCGTATTTTATTCTTGAGCAGGATCCACAGGGCGCCGAAGCCCAGGCCCAGGCCCACACCCAGAATCTGTCCGATACGGATCGTCACAGCGATCCCCAGGTCAAGCCGCATTTTTTCGGAAACGAAATCCACATCTGTCCATACGTCGCAGTCCTTAACGGTAAACCGCTGCGCACAGATGGACGCCAGGCTTGACAGCGCCGCATTCACATAAGCGAAAGTCATAGCCGTGTTATAGGGATCTCTCCCCGCCGCGGTGAAGTGGAGAACGAAGCGGCTGACCTTCAGTTTCCGGCCGAATTTGCCGAAGCTCCTCAGCGCTTTCTTCACCAGCTCCAGGATCTCATCCATGTTGAAATCCAGTTCCAGCTTCTTTTTGGGCTTTTTCTCCTCTTCCGGCTTCGGCTCTTTCTTCTTTTTTTCTTTTTTGGGCTTTTTCTCTTTTGGCTTCTTCTCCTCGCTCCTGGGTGGTCGGGGGATCAACTGCAGCAAAAAGCCATTGACCTTTGCCGAGAGATGGAACTGCTCGTTCTCATATCCCACATCGACGCCCACAGGGAGCAGCAAAATCAGCACAAGGATCGCCAGGATGATCCCTATGATGATGAGCGCAACCAAATCACATCACTCCTCGGCGGCTTTCTCAACCACATCTTCCATGGTGATCTGGCCGTCTTTTTCATTCTCCTGCAGTTGATTGATGGCCTCCTGCAGCTTCTCCAGGCCCTCGCCGTTGTTCATGTCCGGCAGCTCGGGCAGCTGGTCAAGTCTGCTGATCCCCATCGTACGCAAAAACACGTCCGTCGTTCTGAAAAGCGTCGGGCGGCCAGGCGCGTCCAGCCTGCCGCAGGCTTCTATCAGGCCGCGCTCGACCAAAACACTGACGGTATAGGAACTGTCCACTCCACGCACCTTCTCGATATACGCACGGGTAACCGGCTGAAAATACGCAACGATCGCCAGCGTCTCCAGGGCAGGAGGTGACAGCATGGGCGGCTTGCGCTGTTCCAGCGTCTTGGTAATAAACGGGGCATACTCCGGTGCGGAACACATCTGCAGCTTATCGTCCAGGCGCAGGATACGCATGCCGCGTCCCTCCGCCTCATAGCGCTGGGCAAGCTCCGCAGAGATACGGAGGATCTCATGTTCATCTGTATCCAGCACCAGGGACATACGCGCTACAGGAACGCTCTCCCCCGCTGCAAAAAGTATAGCCTCAATCGCGGAATAAATATCAATCAAAACATTCACCCAGGCGAAAGATTCGCCTCTCCTGTTTATTCTTCGATCTGTTCAAGGATCTCATCCACATCGCCGCCGACAAAGTCCACACGATAGCCGGTCTCATGCCGCCGGATCTGGATGCTCCCCAGACTGCACAGTTCCAAAATGGAAAGGAAGGTCGCCACCACCTCGGACCGGGAAGCACATTCACGGTACAGCTCATTGAGCTCTGTGCTGCCCCCGCGCAAACGGGAGAGGATGTGCCGGCTTTTATCCCTTACGCTGTAGAGGATCCGTTTTGGGACCGCCGTCGTCATGATCTCCTCCGGCTCCGGTGTTCTGCCGCCGCGGCTGTAGATCTGAAACAGCGCCCGGAGCAGGTCCACGCCCTCATGCCGGTACTCGTATTCCTTCGCGGTTTTCGGCAGCGGCTCGGGCAGCTTTGCATAGTACAGCAAGCCCAGCTCCGAAGCCTTTTTCAGTTCCGGCGCCACCTGCTGGATCGCCTCATAAGCGCCCCTGCATTTGAGCTGCTCCAGGGACTGCAGCAGCACCTCCAGTTCGGAGACCTCTTCTTCCGAGGTCAGCAG
>CACYXE010000002.1:0-14629 GCA_902778275.1 Oscillospiraceae bacterium | reverse complement strand
TTTTTCGACAAAAGCATGAGGATCAGACTGAGCGGGCCTTCAAAGTCCTGCAGCTCGTCCTTTTCCCTCACTACGCCTTCCAGAAAGAAACTCGGATTATCCATAGATATCAACTATAAAACAGATGCGAGACCAGATGGAACGACCCTCTGGCAATGGGGAACAAGCCCTTGTAGATCAGATTGATCAGATAGCGCAGCGGCGTGCCCAAGACGCCGGTGGCCACCAAAAGCAGCATGATGATCGAGCCGTAACGCTCAAAGCGCATCCATTTCAAATATTCCTCATCACTCAATACCGCGCTGAGAACCCTGGAGCCGTCCAGCGGCGGCACGGGGATCATGTTGAAAACCGCTAAGCCCAGGCTCAAACTGCAGGTCAGCTCTATCATTTCCAAAAGATAAGTGCCCAGCGCGCTGCCGCTGAGCGGAAGATAAAGCGCGCCGTACAGAAAAAGAAAAACGATGGTGATCAAGATATTGCTGACCGGCCCGGCCAGTGCGGTCAGGGCCATATCCCGCTTGGGGTTTTTGAAGCGGCTCAGGTTCACCGGCACAGGCTTGGCCCATCCCACATGAAAAAGCAGCATCATCAGAAAGCCCATCGGGTCCAGATGCTTGAGCGGGTTCAGGGTCAGCCGCCCCCGGTCCTTGGCCGTTGTATCACCCAGCATATACGCGACCAGACCATGGCTCAGCTCATGGAGGGTGATGCACAGCAGCGTCGGGATCAGGCTGAGCAGGATGCTGAGTATATAACTGAAATCAAAACCGTCCCAAATGGACTGCAGTGCGTTGATGATCTACACCCCCAATTAAAGGTATTTTAGCAAATAGCGCCGCAAAAAACAAGAGTGAGACAGGATTATTCTGTCTCACTCCTTGAAAAATCAAAGCATTTTCATGATTTCCGTCAGCAGCATGTCGCGTCCCATGCCTTTCTCCGCGGAAAACGGGATCAGAAGAAGTTCCTCGGGGAGCGTAAGCGTTTGCCGGATCAAAGAAAGATTCGCATCGACCTCGCTCTTTTTGAGCTTGTCCAGTTTATTGGCAACGACCACATAAGGTCTGCCGGAGCTCTTGAACCATTCCGCCATGGTCACATCGTCCGCCGTAGGCTTATGTCTGGCGTCCACGATCATCACACCCAGATCGATGTTCCCGGCCTCCGAGAAGAACGCTTCCATTAGCTTTGCCCAGCGCTCCCGCTCACTTTGAGAGACCTTGGCGTAGCCATAACCGGGAAGATCTACGAAATAAAGCTTCTCATCAATGAGGAAATAGTTGACGTGGCTGGTTTTTCCGGGTGAAGCGCCCACGCGGGCAAAATTTTTACGGTTGAGGAGCCGGTTGATCACCGAGGATTTGCCAACATTGGATTTGCCGGCAAAGACGATGCTGGGCAATTCGCTGCGGATAAACTGTGTGTGCGATGCGGCTGACTTTACAAACGCGGCCTTGTTTACATTCAGATTCGGCATGCCGCACCTACTGTCTGATGCCCTGGCGCTCGTCCTGGACGGCAGTGGGCAATGGCCGCTGGACCTGTTCCGCCTCAGCGGGGGCCGCCAGCACCAGATCCAGGATCTTATCCACATGGTCGGTGGGCACGAACTGCAGCCTGCTCCGGACCGTCTGATCGATGTCCGTGAGATCCGGCTCGTTGTCAGCCGGGATGATCACCGTGCTGACGCCCGCTCTCAGCGCGGCCATGGTCTTTTCCCGCAGCCCGCCGATGGGCAGGACACGCCCCCGGAGTGTGATCTCGCCGGTCATGGCCACGTCGCTACGCACAGCGCGGCCCGTCAGCGCGGAGACCGTCGCCACGCATACTGTGATACCGGCCGACGGCCCGTCCTTGGGGACTGCGCCCTCCGGAAAGTGGATATGTATATCTTTCGTCTTGTAAAAGTCCGGGGCGATCCCCAGCACATCGGCGCGGGATCGGATATAGGTCACCGCCGCTCTGGCGGATTCCTTCATTACATCGCCCAGATTGCCGGTCAGCTCCAGCTTGCCGCTGCCGTCAAGCACTGCAACTTCCACATCCAGCACTTCCCCGCCGACCGAGGTATAGGCGAGGCCGCGAACCAGTCCTACTTCGTCATGCACACGCTTCCCGTCCCGCTTATATACGGCAGGCCCCAAAAGCGTTTCCAGCTTGCCCGCTCTCACGGTCATGCTCTTGCCCTTGCCCTCCGCCACAAAACTGGCAGTTTTGCGGCAGATGGACGCCAACTGGCGCTCCAGGGTGCGGACGCCGGATTCCCGGGTATAGCTGTCTATGATCTCCCGCATGGCCTTGTCGTCGATGCGCAGCTGACTTGCTTTCAGGCCGTGCTTTTTCCGCTGTTTTGGCAGCAGATGCCGCTTGGCGATCTGGAGCTTCTCCTCGTCCGTATAGCTGTTGAGCTCAATGACCTCCATGCGGTCCAGCAGCGCACGGGGGATCGTGTTGCGGGTATTGGCCGTGGTGATAAAGAACACCTGGGACAGATCAAAGGGCAGCTCCAGGAAATTGTCCCGGAAGGTGCTGTTCTGTTCCGGGTCCAGTGCCTCCAGCAGCGCGGAGGCCGGATCGCCTCTGTAGTCGGAGGCCAGCTTGTCGATCTCATCCAGCACCATCAGAGGATTGCAGCTTCCGGCCTGGGTGATGCCGCTGATGATGCGGCCCGGCATGGAGCCGATATAGGTCTTCCTGTGACCGCGGATCTCCGCCTCATCGTGTACGCCGCCCAGAGAGACCCGCACCAGCTTGCGGTTGGTGGCCTTGGCAACACTCATGGCGATACTGGTCTTGCCGGTCCCCGGAGGGCCGACCAGGCACAGCAGGCCGCCCTTGATCTCCGGGGAAAGCTGCTTGACGGCCAGATATTCCAGGATGCGCTCCTTGACCTTTTCCAGGCCAAAATGCTCGTCATCCAGGATCTTTCTCGCCTTGGCGAGGTCTACTGTCTCCTCCGTTTTCACACCCCAGGGGATCTCCAGGCACACGTCCAGATAGCCGCGCAGGACCGCCGCCTCGGAAGATCCGAAGGGCTGCTTGGCAAGACGGCCCAGCTCCTTGAGGAGCTTCTCACGGATCTCATCCGAAACCGGCAGCGCCTGGATTTTCCTGCGGTATTCGTCAATATCGTCGACCTGACCCTCCTCACCCAGTTCGCTCTGGATGATCTTCATCTCCTCCCGGAGATAATACTCCCGCTGGTTGCGGTTCATCTGCTCCTGGGTCTCCTCATTGAGTTCTTTCTCAATGGAGAGGATGTTCAGCTCCCGGTTGAGCATCTGGCCCACCAAGGCCAGCCGCCGGCTGGGGTAAACGGTCTCCAGGATCCGCTGCTTATCTTCGTTGCCGAACTGAACGTTTTGAGCAATGTAATAGCTCACATAGGCGGGGTTGGGGTTGGCCAGTATGTTCAAGATCTGTTCCGCGGGCAAGTCTTGATTCAAATGCAGATACTCCTCGTACAGAGACATGCAGTTGCGCAGCAGCGCCTCCATACGTTCGGACTGCACCCGTTCCGCTTTGTCCGGCAGGGCGCGCAGCTCCGCGGTGTAGCCCTTGGGATCGGTATCCATACTCACGGCTTCGGCCCGGTACAGGCCCTCTACCATCACCCGGCAGATGGAACCGCGGGGCTGGCGCAGCTGCTGCCGGATCCGGCACACCGTACCCACATGATAGATCCCGTCCTCCTCCGGCATGTCAGAGCTCAGGTCCTTCTGGGCAGCCAGGAAGATCTGCTGGTCAAGATTGGAAGCCATCCCCAGCGAGGCGACCGAGGCCGGCCGCTCTACGTCAAAGGTCAGCATCATGCCCGGGAAAATGTGCAGGCCGCGCAGAGCCAGCATGGGCATGGGAAATGTCAAATTGTTGTTCTCTTTCATGGGTCCTCCTTTCCGGAGTGCATGGCCTGTGGATCACTGATTGATATGATGTACCACAGGGCCGGTACCGTTGATCACACTGTCGGCGGTGATCGTAACCTTATCCACCGTATTATCAGAGGGGATCGTGTACATGATATCCGTCATGACGCCCTCCATGACGCTGCGCAGGCCGCGAGCGCCGATTTTTCTCTCAATGGCCTTATCGGCGATGGCCTCCAGCGCCTCCGGCTCATATTCCAGATCCACGCCGTCATAGGACAGAAGCGCCTGATACTGCTTCACCATGGAATTCTTCGGCTCCACCAGGATGCGAACCAGATCCTCCCGCTTGAGAGAATCCAGGGACGCGACCACCGGCAGGCGGCCAACAAGCTCCGGGATGATGCCGAATTTCAACAGATCGTGCTGCTGTACCTGGGCCAGGATCTCGCCCACATCCCGCTCACTGCTGCCGACGATGTCCGCACCGAAGCCCATGGTCTTTTTATCCGTGCGCTTCTCGATGATCTTATCCAGACCGTCGAAGGCGCCGCCGCAGATGAAGAGAATATTGGTGGTGTCCACATGGATGAACTCCTGATGGGGGTGCTTGCGACCGCCCTGGGGCGGGACGTTTGCGATGGTGCCCTCCAGCAGCTTCAGCAGCGCCTGCTGAACGCCTTCACCGGATACGTCGCGGGTGATGGATGTATTCTCGCTCTTGCGGGCGATCTTGTCGATCTCGTCGATGTAGATGATCCCGCGCTGGGCTCTCTCCACGTCAAAGTCCGCCGCCTGAAGCAGCTTCAAAATCACGTTCTCCACATCTTCGCCCACATAGCCGGCTTCCGTCAGGGTGGTGGCGTCGGCGATGGCGAAAGGCACATCCAGCATCTTGGCCATGGTCTGAGCAAACAGGGTCTTGCCGCTGCCGGTGGGGCCGATCAGCAGGATGTTGCTTTTTTGCAGCTCCACATCGTCCTTGGCCGCGTGCAGGATCCGTTTATAGTGGTTATACACCGCCACGGAAAGCACGATCTTCGCCTTCTCCTGGCCGATCACGTACTGATCCAGGTTCGCCTTGATCTGCATGGGCTTGGGCAGCTTCTCAAACACCAGGGGAAGACCGTCATAACCAGAGACCGCGTTTTGCTGCGGGATATCCTCCACGATGCTCATGCACATGCGGACGCAATCGTCACAGATATAGCTGCCGTTGCCGGCGATCAGGCGATTGACCAGAGACTGGGGTTTCCCGCAGAATGAGCAGCGAATACTTCTCTTATCGTCACTTTTTGCCATAAATCTCTCCTGTCCGCGCTGAAAGTGATGGGGGAACTTTCGTTCCCCCATGCTTGTCATCTTCAGCGCTTGTAGATCACTTTGTCGATCAGACCATAGGCCTGCGCCTCTTCTGCGGTCATGAAATAGTCACGCTCGCAGTCGCGCTCGATCTCCTCGATGGGCTTGCCGGTATTCTCAGCAAGGATCGCGTTCAGCTTTTTCTTGATCTTCAAGATCTGTTCTGCCTGTATCTGGATATCCGTGCACTGTCCCCTGCTACCGCCGGAAGGCTGGTGGATCATGATCTCCGCGTTGGGCAGGGCGATGCGCTTGCCCTTGGCGCCGGAGGAAAGCAGAAACGCGCCCATGGAAGCCGCCATGCCTACACAGATGGTGGAGACATCGGGCTTGATGTACTGCATGGTATCATAGATGGCAAGACCGGAAGAAACGCTGCCGCCGGGGCTGTTGATGTAAAACTGGATGTCCTTATCCGGGTCCTGAGCCTCCAGATACAGCAGCTGCGCCACGATCAGGCTGGCTGTGGTATCATTCACTTCCTCGGACAGCATGATGATCCGATCATTCAGCAGACGGGAGAAAATATCATAGGAACGTTCTCCCCGGCTGGTCTGTTCTACTACATAGGGTACCAAACTCATTGTATGAAACTCTCCTTATAAAATATCAGCGATCCAAGAGAGCATATCCTGATCCCGGAGGAATTATTCAGCAGGCTCCTCGGCCTTTTCTTCCTCAGCGGCAGGGGCGTCAACGACGACGGCGCTGTCGTAAATAAGGTTGCTGGCCTTCTCTTTCTTCAGCTCATTGGCAACATAGTTGTCGCCAAAATACTGCTTCACCTGCTCGGGCGTGGCGCCAACGCTCTCCGCGACCTTCTTCAGGTACTCTTCCAGTTCTTCCTCAGCAGCTTCGATGCCCTCCGCCTTGATGATCGCATCCAGCAGCAGGTCGTTCTTCACGCTGAACTCCGCGCCGGGCATGATCATGGTCTTCATGGCCTCGTCGTTCAGGCCCAGCATCTGGCGCAGCTTATCCAGAGGCATGCTGTTATCCCGAACGCCGAAGTTGGCGGCGTAATTGCGGACGATCTCCTCGGCCTTCTCCTCCACCATAACAGGAGGAATGGTGACGGTCATGTTGTCACAGGCCTTGCGGATCAGCTCGCTGTGGAAAGCGGACTCCGCCTGCTCGTCATAGCGCTTCTGGATATTTGCCTTCACGTCAGCCTTGTACGCTTCCAGAGTATCGAACTCGGAAACGTCCTGGGCAAAGTCATCGTCCAGCGCAGGCAGCTCGGGAACCGAGATGCCGTTGACCTTGACCTTGAAGATGACAGCCTTGCCGGCCAGATCTTCCACATAGTTCTCAGGGAAGGTGATGTCCAGATCCTTCTCGTCGCCGATCTTCATGCCGACGATCTGCTCCTCAAAGCCGGGAACGAAGGAGTTGGAGCCCAGCTCCAAATCATAGCCCTCGGCCTTGCCGCCGTCAAAACGCTCACCGTTGAGGAAGCCGTCAAAGTCGATGTTGACGGTATCGCCCATCTGCGCCTCGCGGTCGTCCACATGGACCATGCGGGCATTGCGCTTGCGGGCAGATTCCACCTCGGCGTCCACTTCCGCGTCGGTCGCCTCCTGCACGCTCTTGGCAGCCTCAAGCCCCTTATACTGGCCCAGGGTCACTTCGGGATACAGGGAGACCCCGAAGGTATACTCCACAGTACGGGCGTCGGTGACGTTCACGTCCGTAATGGACGGCGCGCCGACGATCTCCAGCCCCAGCTCGGTGATACCGGCCTCGAAGGCTTTGGGGGCCAGCTCGTCCATGGCATCCTGATAAAACACCTCAGGACCATACATCCCTTCGATCACGGCGCGGGGCGCTTTGCCCTTGCGGAAACCGGGGATGGAAATTACTCTTTTATTCTTCAGGTAGGCGCCGTTTACCGCAGCTTCAAACTCGGCGGCGTCGGACTCCACCTGGAATGTGGCAGTATTGTTCTCTTTCTTCTCAAGGTTCTTAACGATCATTCTACTTTCCTCCTCTATATGTGGCTAACACACGCTAAAACATAATAGCAGATGTTTACAGTAAAATCAATGAAAAAATCATGAATAAGACTTTATGAGAGCAGTTTTATCGGCGTAAAATCCACATGATCCGCCGAAACCAATCGAAATTCGGTGCAGCCGCGCCAGCCGTTGAAGGCAGACAGGCAGCCTTTGCCGTGAATATGGCCGTAGCAGCACAGCCGGACGCGATACCGTTCAAAAAGTTCCAGGATCGCCTCGCAGGTATAATGCTGATAGATCGGCGGGTAATGCAGGAACACCAGCTTCTCTTTTTCTCCCGCCGCTTTCAGAGAAGCCTCCAGGCGCATGACCTCCCGCCGCATGATCTTTTGATCATGCTCGATCCCCTTCTCCTCCTCATAAAACCAGCCCCGTGTTCCGCACAGGGCGTAATCGCCGTAAAAGAAACAATTGTTATGCAGGATATCCAGGCTGTCAAATCCGTTTTCCCGGAAAAAAGCCCTGGCCTTGGTCGCCGTACTCCACCAGTAATCGTGGTTTCCCTTGAGGAGGATCTTCTTTCCCGGCAGTTCATGGATAAAGCGAAAGTCCTCCTTCGCTTCTTCCAGACTCATGCCCCAGCTCAGATCACCGCAGAGGACGCAGATGTCGTCCTCTCCCAGTGCAGAGAATCCCTGTTTCAGTTTATTCGGATGATCCTCCCAGATCTCGCCAAACACGTCCATGGGCTTGTCCTGCGACAGGGCCAGATGGAGATCCCCGATGGTATAAAGAGCCATATTCGCTATTCCTTTGCATAACAAAACGCCAAAAAGCCATACTATCTGCACAGCATCGTAAAGGAGGCTTTTCTATGAGTGAGAAGAAACACAGCGACTGCAATCCCGGCGTAGGCTGCGATGTGACCAACTGCAAATACAACACCGTCGACTGCCGCTGCAGCGCCAACCACATCAGCGTCCAAAACGAGCATGCCGCCACCAAGGGCGAGACCTATTGCTCCACCTTCTGTCCCCGCGGCAGTTGCTGAGCGCAGTTCCGGGCCAAGGCCCGGAATACATATCAGTTGAAAGCATCCTCCAGATGCTCAATGCGGACAGGCCCCTGCGTCCCCTGGGGCGCATAGACCTCGATCACATCAAAACGCGGCTGCAGCTCACAGTCGTTTTGGCTGAGCCACAGCCCGGCTGTTTTCAGGATCTTCTCCTGTTTGCCGCGGGTGACGAATTCCCTGGCCGCACCGTAGCTGTCGTCCTTGCGCAGCTTGACCTCCACAAAGACGACAAAGCCCTTGTTCCGGGCGATGATGTCGATCTCGCCCTGGCGGCAGCGGTAATTCCGCGCGATGATCGTATAGCCTTTTTTTCGCAGGCAGCGCACTGCCTGATCCTCGCCGAAGCGGCCCAATGTCTGTTTATCCATCAGTGCATCTTCTTCAGGAAGCTCAGTCTGTGGATGGGCGAGAGCCCGTATTCCCGCAGGGCCTCATAGTGCAGCTTTGTCCCGTAGCCCTTGTGCTGCTCGAAATGATATTGGGGGTACAGGGCAGCCTGCTCCAGCATATACCGGTCACGGCTGACCTTGGCCAGGATGGAAGCCGCCGCGATGTCCGCGCATTTTGCGTCGCCTTTCACGATGCAGCGGCTTGCATAGCGGATACCGGTGTTTCGGTTCCCATCGATCAGCGCCAGCTCAGGCCGGGGCGAAAGCTGATCGATCGCCCGGTTCATGGCGAGAAAGGTAGCCGCCAGGATATTATGCTCCTCGATCTCCTCCACGGAAGCGCTCGCGATGCCGCAGGTCACAGCGCTTTCACAGATCTGGTCGAACAGTTCCTCCCGCTTTTTCTCGCTGAGTTTTTTAGAATCGTTGAGCCCTTCGATGATCAGACCACGGGGCAGGATCACCGCCGCGGCATAGACGGGCCCGGCAAGCGGCCCGCGACCTGCTTCATCCACTCCGCAGAGCAGCCGCAGGCCGGAATCGTATATCTCATTTTCCAGTTCCCAAAGATCAATCATCCGGCGTCTCCAGCGACAGGCGGCCCAGTTTGCCGTCATGATACTCGCCCAGCAGCGTATTGGCCATGCGTTCCAAATCGTACTCGCCTTTGGCAATCAAAAAGCCGCGCTTTCTGGCGGCCTCCTCCAGGAGTTCGAACCCGTTGGCCTCCGGGTCCGGCTTGAATCTATACCGGTCCTCGATGGCCTGGGGGTACAGCTGCCGCAGGCGCAGCATAAAATTGGCGCCCAGGGTCTCCTTATCCAGCACATCTGCTTTGATGGCGTTGGTGACCGCAAGCAATTCTCCCACTTCCTGGCTGTCGAATTTCGGCCAGAGGATCCCCGGCGTGTCCAACAGGTCCAGACCCGTGCCGATATTGATCCACTGTTTGCCCCGGGTCACGCCCGGCTTATCTCCGGCGATGGCGGCCTTGCGGCCGGCAACCTTGTTGATGAAAGTGGACTTGCCCACATTGGGGATCCCGAGGATCATCACCCGCAGCGGCCTCCCCGCCTGGCCTTTGGCTTCATATTGCTTCAGTTTGTCCGCAAGGAGCCTGCGTATCGCCGGAACAAAGCTGTTGACGCCCTTTCCGCTTCTGGCGTCTGTCTCCAGAACCGCCAGTCCCTGAGCCTCAAAGAATTTCCGCCAGCGCTCCGTGATCTGCGGATCCGCCAGATCCACGCGGTTCAGGATCACCAGCCGTGGCTTCCCGGCTGCCAGACGGTCGATGTCCGGGTTCCGGCTCGCGTTGGGGATGCGGGCGTCCAGCAGCTCACAGACCGCATCCACCAGCTTCAGATTCTCTTCGATCATCCGCTGGGCCTTGGTCATATGTCCCGGAAACCACTGGATGTTCATTTTTTCATAATTGACAGGCTCCATCATTCCACCCAGCCCAGCTCGGTCAGCGGGAAGATCACACAGTAGACCCGGCCCAGGATCATCCGCTCATCCACCATGCCGATCTCTTTTTTGCGGCTGTCGGTGGAAGCATTGCGGTTGTCGCCCATGACAAACACACAGCCCTCCGGAACCGTCTGCGGCCCGATGAAGTCCAGCTTGGTATTGGTCAGCTCGTTGATATAATCCTCCTGGATCGGATCTCCGTTCACATATACGATGCCGTTTTCAAAGTCGATGTTGATCTCCTGGCCCTCGGTTGCAATGATACGCTTCACCAGCGCCTTGTCGGGATCATAGTTGTCGGTTTTGAACACCACAACGTCGCCGGCTTTGGGACGGTAGAACAGGTCGGAGACCAGCATCTTGTCCCCGTTGAGCAGCGTGGGGTTCATGGAGGTCCCGCTCACATCAATAATACGGATAAAGAAAATAAAGAGGATCACACAGATAATCAGCGCAACTATCAGGCACTGGATCCAGTCATAGGTCTCCTTCCGCGCCCTTACGTCGGCGGGGAGGGCATTCAGTTCCTCTTCTCTGTCCCGATCTGTTCTTTTATTGCTTTCGGTGTTCATATGAATCTCCTTCCTGTGAAGACTACATGATTGTGTTATTATACACCACCTCAAAGCCTTGAAGCAAGTATTTTCCGCACTTGCGCCGGTGGCCGCGTCTGTGATAAAATAAGCCCATCAAAGGCGGAGGCTGTCCAGTATGAAGCTGAGCATCATCGTACCTGTCTACAATGTGGAAAAATATCTGGCCCGGTGTCTCGATTCCCTTCTGGTCCCCGGTCTGGAGGACTATGAGATCATCGCGGTAAACGACGGCTCGACGGACTCCTCCGGAGCGATCCTGGCAGACTATGCGGCACGATATCCCCAGCGGATCAAAACCGTGACCACCCCAAACGGCGGGCTGGGCCACGCCCGCAACACCGGTCTTCCGCTGGCCGGCGGCGACTATGTCATGTTTGTGGACAGTGACGATTCCCTGCGTCAGGGCGCGGTCCCGGAGATCATGGAGTTGCTGGACGGCAGCTTCGATATCCTGGTTTTCGATTTTGTTTCCCTCAACGAGGAGGGGCGGCAGCTTTCCCGCAGCTACGGCTGTGCGAAGGAAGGCTGCTTTACACTGAAGGAATACCCGGAGCTGCTTTTCGACATGCCCAATGCCTGCAACAAGATCTGGAGACGCAGTCTGTTCACAGACACCGGCATCCGTTTTCCGGATCGCCTGTGGTTTGAGGATCTGGCCACCAGCCCCAAGCTGTACCTGCACTGTGACAGGATCCGTTATGTGCGTCGGGACTGGTACCTGTATCTGCAGCGCAGCGGCTCCATCACCAACAACAAGGCGCCGGAGCGGAATCTGGAAATGCTCACCGTCATCCACTCCGTCCTGGACCATTACCGGAAATCCGGCTGCTATGAGGACTATAAGCCCCAACTGGAGTACATGGCCTTTTATCATGAGCTGCTCACCTCCAGTACCCGGGTCAATCAGATCGATCCGAAAAGCCCTGTTCAGGACGCTTTGCTGGAAGATTTTCTTTCGCTCTTTCCCGATTATCAGAAAAACAAATATGTACAGAACATGCCGCATAAGTACAAGCTGCTGACCGATCTGATCGTTCACAAGAGGCGCAAAGAGCTGCATGCGGTCATGAAGCTCAACAACATCGCACGCCGCAAACATATTTGACATGATTTCAGGGCGCCCATCGGGCGCCCTGGTTTTTTCATTTTGTAATCCACTTTTTGGCCTTCAGCATCAGCTGCGCCG
Source organism: Oscillospiraceae bacterium (assembly GCA_902778275.1). Taxonomy (GTDB): domain Bacteria; phylum Bacillota; class Clostridia; order Oscillospirales; family Oscillospiraceae; genus Limivicinus. Next base: position 2,724 of record CACYXE010000002.1, on the reverse strand, counting down.
CATCTTCCAATCCGTTATAATTCATGCGCATCACGGTGCGGCGGTTTCCGCTCTCCTGCCGGTAGCTCTCACAGTCGCTGAGCTTCGGGATCCGTTCATGCACATAGTCCCGCAGCAGAGCGATGACCTCCCTGCGGTCCGATGAATTCTGCCGGGCCAGACGGCTGATGGCGTCCAGAAGGACGTGATTGATGAGCAGGAACTCATAATCGTCTTTGGTTCCTTCGCCGCCGGCCAGGAACTCCCGCAGATCCTCCATAACCTCCAGCATGTCCAGATTCATCCGGGCATTGTTGTTGTGCATGGTGGATGGCTGCCCACAGCGGTACATGTACAGCATCTCCGGCACATGGACCGTTTTCCGGGAGCGCATCAGTACCTTTGCGGAGAAATCGAAATCCTCATACCACAGTCCCTCGGGAAAGCGGATCTCCCCCACCACTTCACGGCGGAACAGCTTATCGCAGGCAGAGCCGGCAGAGGCGATGGGCTTATCATCCCGCCAGGTGGTCAGCAGCTCGGTGCTGCGGTCGGCGTAAATCTTTTTGATGTCGCAGACCACCACGTCCGCGCCTTCCGCTTCTGCCTTCTTGTACAGCTTCAGGTACATCTCCGGCAGCACCCAGTCATCGCTGTCCACAAAGCCCACATAATCGCCCTTTGCGATCTCCAGCCCAAGGTTACGGGCGCGCCCCTGGCCGCCGTTGTGCACGGTGATGGAGGAGATCAGCTGCGGATAGGCCTGCTTGTACGTGTCGATAATCTCCTGGGAATCGTCGGTGGAGCCGTCGTTTATCAGGATCACTTCATAATCGTCGATACTCTGCGCAAGCAAAGAGCCGATGCAGTCACGCAGATAGGGTCCCGCATTATAGACCGGAACGATCACGCTCAGTTTCATATCTGTCGCTCCTTTCCTCCATCGGCGTCCCCAGCCGGGAGCCTGACCGTCTGATAATAGATCAAACCGAGCACCAGCGACAGATAGATGGATACATTGGGCCGGCGGAGAAGCGCTCCGGAGAACTGGGCCAGGCCCAGCTGCAGCATCAGGCACAGCAGAAGCATGAAGTTATCCATCGTAAAGCTGGCCCGGAAAGCCAGGCAAAGCCGCCGGATGATGCGAACGACAAAATACAGGATAAAGCCCGCATAGAGCGCAAGCCCCAGATAGCCGTAATAATAATAGATCGCGGGCCAGTCGTTTTCCAGATCGTGGATGCCGTCAAAGCCGATCTCCGACACCTCAAAGCCCACCAGCTTAGTGAGCAGATCCGAATCTTCCCAGATCATATCCGAGTAGGCGATCTTCATGACGCGGGTGTTGATCAGGCGGTTGACATCCGTGGTCATGTCATAGTGCAGCAGGACCCGGTCCATGCCAAAGCGATCGAAGATATCCGGCAGCACGCCGATGAAATACCGGTAATAATAATACTCAAACACGCCGCGCACTTCTTCGTTGTCGAAGCGCTCCCGGGGCGTCATCTGTGTCACATCATAGCCCAGCGCCATTGCGGCGGCTTCGATCTCCCCCTGGCGGCCATAGACCTTGCTCTCCATGGCCGTGACCCTGGCGCGGGGCGTATAGGGATAGATGAGCACGGAGAAGATCATCAGGATGACAAGCACGCAGATCGCCAGCAGATTGAGCTTCTTGCGCAGTACCGGCTTCTCCAGAAAGAGGAACACGGTCAGAGCGCCGAAGATGGCGAAGATCGAATAGAAGCAGCCCTTGGTGCCGTTGCTGATGAAGCCGAACAGGATCAAGGCGGGCACCGCAACGATCAACAGCTTCTTTTCCGAGCGCAGCGCCAGGCAGGCGCAAAACACGGACAGGATCACCAGCAGGATGCTGTGGGCATTCCGGTTATCGTCGATGACCCAGCCGCTGTAGCCCAGGCCCTTACCGTAGGTGACATTGCCCGTCCCGGTCACATAGGCCAGGATCAAGCCGATGCCCACCAGGGCCGCTGCGATCACGACGCCCTTCAGCGCCTGCCGTTTGGTCTGTTCATCGCGGATCAGATAGACAAAGCAGATCGCCAGCACCGGCATCTGAATGACCTTTACCAGATAGGATACGTCAAAGTACAGGCTGATATAGCCAACGCGAAAACCGTTGAGAATATGCAGCAGGCAATAGGCGCCCATCACCGCCATGGAAAGGATAAACCGCTTCTTCCGGCGCAGCGTGAGGAGCAGATAGAGCGGCAGCGCCAGCAGGATGAGCAGCCGGATATAACCTGCCCCCGTGGCCACTGCGTCCCGGTCCCAGAACGCGACAGCGTCCAGTATGGGCTGCGCGGCGATCAGACAGATCAGCCAATGGTCCCGTATCCAGTTTTTCAACTGCTGCGACATAGCGACCTCATACCTTCAAAACAATCGTCTGAATATGCTTTGTGGCGCCTTCCGACAGAAGACGCCACAAAACTGTTTTGCGCTTACAGGCGCTCTTTGACCTTCGCCCGCTTGCCCACGCGATCACGCAGATAGTAGAGCTTCGCCCTGCGGACTTTGCCCCTGCGAACGGTGGTAACGGAAACGATGGAGGGAGAATGTACGGGAAATACCTTCTCGCAGCCGACGCCATAGGAGATACGGCGCACGGTGATGGTCTCATTGATGCCGCCATGCTTCTTGGCAATGATGGTGCCTTCGAAAGCCTGGGTACGCTCGCGGTTGCCTTCCTTGACGCGGACGAGGACACGCACGGTGTCG
>CACYXE010000001.1 GCA_902778275.1 Oscillospiraceae bacterium | reverse complement strand
GAAAGTGATCTTTGCTGTATGTGATACACCGATCACGCCGGAACTTACGCCAAATAATGCGGGAAAGATCAGCCAGATGACAGAGGAAAAAATCGGAAAATACGATTTGAATGATTTCTTCCTGTATTATACGCTTCGATATGGTTTCGAACCTTCCCGTTCTGCCGCATATGCAATGAGTGCGTATCCGGAACTGGAAAGGAAGAACGTTATCGAAGCGGCAGAACGTTTTTACACCAGATTTTTTTCACAGCAGTTTAAAAGGAGCTGTCTGCCGGACGGCCCCAAAGTCGGAAGTGTTTCGTTGTCACCGAGAGGAGATTGGCGTATGCCGAGCGATGCATCAGTAAACTTATGGCTGGATGATCTGAAGGATGTGATGAAATGAAACCGATTGTAGGAGTTATGCCCCTGTGGGATGACGAGAAAGAAAGCATATGGATGCTTCCGGGGTATATTGACGGAATACATCATGCAGGGGGTATTCCCATCATATTACCGTTCTCAACTGACGAAACGGAGATTAAAAGGCTGGCAGGACTGTGTGACGGATTCCTATTTACCGGAGGCCATGATGTTTCTCCAAAGCTGTACAATGAGGAACCGTTGGATGGACTGGTATCCTGTTGTGAAGTACGCGACCGCATGGAAATGGTCTATTTGAATGAAGCGATCAGCGCAAACAAGCCAGTGCTCGGTATTTGCAGAGGGATTCAGTTTATCAATGCTGCTTTGGGCGGGACGCTGTATCAGGATCTGCCACTTCAGCACTCTTCGGATATAGAACACCACCAGAGTCCGCCATATGACATTCCTGTTCACGAAGTGGCGATTGTAAAAGATTCTCCGCTGTACCAATGCCTGAAAACGGGAAGGCTTTTTGTGAACAGTTACCACCATCAGGCTGTAAAAACGCTTGCAGAAAGATTGAAAGTGATGGCTGAAGCGCCGGATGGCACTATAGAAGCGGTTTATATGCCCGGACATTGTTTCCTGTGGGCAGTGCAGTGGCATCCATATTCAAAGACTTCATCAAGCATTGTTTTTGAGATATGCTGAGCCCGGAAAAAATGGACAACCTTCTGGCCGGATTGACCCAGTACATCAAGTAAAAAGTGATAAATCCGGCTCCCACACTGCCATCATCGGCGGCGGGGAGCACGGTTCGAAGATATGTTTCCTTGAACACGCACAGTCGGTTGACTTATTTCCTTGAACAGTCGGGGCATATCGGACACGGATATGAGAGTTCCAAAGCATGTCGAGACGGTTGTTTTGATGTCAAGGGTTGAAGGGAAATAGCCGCGAAAATCCAGCAATACTGAAGCATTTAAAGATAAAAAGTCCGAAGATCCCGCCAATGGGATCTTCGGACTTTTTCTGTGGAGCTGGTAATGTGACTCGAACACACGACCTGCTGATTACGAATCAGCTGCTCTACCGACTGAGCTATACCAGCATATAGATTCACTGAAAGCGTGTTGTAGTTTATCATAAGTAATCAAATTAGTCAATAAATGCATGCAATTATTTTTGTTCCTTCCGGCCGATATATACACATCGAATGCAAAAGTCAAATTACTATTTGTATAGATTACAGGATCTTACAATTGGTTTCAGATCATTTCGGGCTAAAAGCCTCTTTTTTGTTTACAATATCCGAAAAAATCGAGAAAAACAAGGAAAAAAACATGGCCGCATTTTTGGTCAAATCAGTAACATAATTTCACAGAATATTTATTCTGCAAATAGTTATCAACATTTTCAACAGCTTTTCCCACACTCGATTTTTGATGAATTATCAAAGGTTTCCGGTTTTTTTGTCCAAAAATGTCAGAAGCGGAAATGAAGTGAGGTTACGAAATAATAACAAAAAACAGTTTACATAAAACTATGATTAATAAGGAGTGAGCATTCCCATATCCCGGAACGAGGCATAGTCCTCCCCTGCTACGATAATATGATCTTCCAAGGGGATCCCGACAAGAGTTAGAGAGCGAAAAACCTGCTTTGTCATCCGGTCATCCTCTACAGAGGGGCATGCCAGACCGTTGGGATGATTATGCGAAAGGATAACAGAGGAGGACCTGTTTTTCAAGGCTGTCTCGACAATCCTTCTGATGCTTGTCTCCGATGCGTTGACTACGCCGCGGCCTACTTCCGCACAAGTGATAACTCTCTTCTGGGAATCCAGACACAGCAGAAGAATCACCTCGTCCTGTTCATATAAGAAGCGTGGGATCAGGTATTCTCCCGCCTCGGCGGATCCGTGGATCGTCTTTATTGTGTCCGCCTTGGAGCAGGCACTTTTGCGCATAACCTGCGGAAAAAGCCGCAGCAGTGTTGCCGCATGGATTCCGACACCGGGAACTGCGCACAATTCCCGCTCCGATGCTTCAAACACCGCGTGAAGAGAACCAAAATGCTCCAACAGAGCATGAGCGATCTCATTGGTATCTCGCCGTGGGATCGCATAGAACAACACCAGCTCCAAAGCATTCAGATCGTTGAAAGTGTCAAGCCCATGCTCCCGAAAACGATCACGCAACCTATCTCTGTGTCCATCATGAACGCCCATTTTTATACTCCATCAATTCTCTTGCTTATAGGTCCATTGTGGCATATGCATTTAGATCACTGCCGGCTCGTGCCCCGGCAAGATATTCATAATATGCCTGGGCTCCGATCATGGCCCCGTTATCGCCGCACAAACGCAGGGGAGGAATATAGAGTTGATATCCCCCGGCTTCGGCTGTTTTTTGAAAATCGGCGCGGATGCGGGAATTGGCAGCAACGCCGCCGGCAACAACGATTTTCGAATAGCCCAGTTCTCTGGCTGCCTGCATGGTACGGGGTACAAGGCTGTCACTAACCGCTTTTGTGAAAGATGCGGCCAGCGCCGGACGGTCGATCTCCTCCCCTTTTTGTTCAGCATTGTGGACCAGATTGATGACGGCGGTTTTCAGTCCTGAAAAACTCATATCATACGGATTGCCAGCAACATGTGCCAGCGGAAAACGATATTTGCAATCGTCTCCTCCCTGAGACAGTTCATCGATGGGTTTCCCGCCGGGATACGGGAGGCCGAGGACTCTGGCGGTTTTATCAAAGCACTCCCCTGCTGCGTCGTCTCTTGTGGCGCCCAGGATTTTCATATCCGTATAGGTCCTGACATCAACAAGCAAAGTGTTTCCGCCGGAGATCGCAAGGCATAGGAAAGGCGGTTCCAGATCGGGATACGCCAGGTAGTTGGCCGCTATATGGCCTCGGATATGATGTACTGGGATCAGCGGAACATTCAGAGCCAGCGCGCAGGATTTGGCAAAATTGACGCCGACCAGCACCGCTCCGATCAGGCCCGGGGCATAGGATACCGCTACTGCGTCTATCTCGTCTTTGCCGATTCCCGCATCCTGCACGGCCTTTTCCGCCAGGATGGAGATGGACTCCACGTGACAGCGAGAGGCGATCTCAGGCACGACGCCGCCGTATACCGCATGCAGGTCGGCCTGGGAAAAAATCTGATCCGTCAGGACCCTTCTGCCGTCCTCTACGACAGCTACAGCGGTCTCATCACAAGTAGATTCAAACGCAAGGATCTTCATACTTGACCTCTCTTAAAAAAAGTAGTCATCAAAATCGCATCCTCCCTGGGTCGCTCGTAATAGTTCTTTCTTCTGCCCACCTCAGCAAATGCGTGCTTTGCATACAGCGCTTTCGCAGCAGTGTTGCTTTCCCGGACCTCCAGTGTCACGAAAGAGAGCAGCAGAGCTTCCGCCCGCTCAAGAACGGCGTCGATCAGCATATCAGCGATCCCCTGTCTTCTGTAATTGCGGTCGACTGCAACATTGGAAATATAGCCCTCATCGAGTACGTGCATCATACCTGCATAGGCGACGGCGCTTCCCATTTCGTTTTCCGCTACAAGAAAAACATGCCGGTCGTCCGGATACTCCATCAGCAGCTGCTCTCGCGTCCAGGGACAGGAAAAACAACTGTTTTCAAGGCGTTCCAGATCCTCCAGGTGTTTTTCTTTTGCGTCTGTGATTTGATACCCCATCTCAATGGGCCTCCGCCCAACTGTGCCCCTTGTGTACTTCGACTGTCAAAGGGACCGCCAGTTCTGCTGCATGCTCCATCTCATATTTCAGTATTTCGCAAACATGATCGGCTTCCTCTTCGGCGCATTCTACGATCAGTTCATCGTGGACCTGAAGGATCAGCCGTGACCGGAGTCCTTCTGCCTTCAAGCGCTGGAATACGTGGACCATAGCCAGCTTAATGATATCCGCCGCTGTACCCTGGATGGGCATGTTCAGCGCGACTCGTTCTCCAAAGGAGCGGGTATTGAAGTTCGTACTCTTCAATTCCGGGAGCTCCCTCCGCCGCCCATAAAGCGTGGAGACGTAGCCCTGTTCCTTGGCCTGCTCCACAATGTTCTTCATGTAGTCGCGTACGCCATGGTATTTCTCCAGGTAAGCTTCCATATAAGCCTTTGCCTCGTTTGGCCAGACACCGATGTCCTGAGCCAGCGAAAAAGCGGAAATGCCGTAAACAATGCCAAAGTTCACAGCCTTCGCGCGGCTGCGAAGTGAAGAGTCTACCTCGTCCAAAGGAACGTTGAATACCTTGGAGGCTGTGACCGCGTGGAAGTCTTCCCCGCTGAGGAAAGCATCGCGCATGTTTTCGTCTCCGGAGATATGCGCAAGCAGCCGCAGTTCGATTTGGCTGTAGTCTGCATCTACAAGCGTCATGCCCGGAGCCGCTACGAACATGGTTCGGATCTGCGCGCCCAGTTTCTTGCGGACCGGGATATTCTGCAGATTGGGCTCCGTGGAAGAAAGCCGGCCGGTTGCTGTAACTGTCATCTGGAAGCTGGTATGGATACGGCCGTCTTCAGAAATCACCTTCAGCAGTCCGTCAGCATAGGTGGATTTTAATTTGGTGAGCATACGGTATTCCAGGATGTCGTCCACAATAGGATGCTTTCCCCGGAGTTTCTCCAACACATCCGCATTGGTGCTCCACCCGGTTTTCGTCTTCTTTCCGGACGGAAGCATCAATTGATCGAAAAGCACTTCGCCCAGCTGCTTGGGAGAGTTGATATTGAATTCCTTCCCGGCATACTCCCAGATCCTCGCCTGCAGTTCCGCGATCCCGGTATTGAGGCTTTCACCAAAAGAATACAGGGCCTTTCGATCCACGTAAAACCCCGCCTGCTCCATCTCTGCCAGGCATACACATAACGGAAGTTCAATGGAGCGATAAAGTGTCTCCATATCATTTTCCCGCAATTTTTCCGTCAAAGGCTCATACAGCGCATGGATCGCGCTCGCGCCGTGGAGTTCTCTTCCCAGATACCGCATACTGATCCGTTCCAGTCCGTAGTCGCTGCTCGTCGCATCGAGCAGATAGGCTGCCAAAGCGGTGTCGAACTGGAAGCCGTCCGTTGAAAGTCCCTCTTTGAGCAGCAGGGCCATAAGATCTTTAATGTTGTGCCCGATTTTTTGGACTTGATCACTGAAAAGAAAGCGCAGAAAGGCATTATACTCCTCTCCGCAGTTGGCCCAGGCAACCGTATAAACTTTTGTTCCGTCACAGACGGAGATCCGGTCGAGTCCATCCTCGGGATAAACAGAGATGCAATCTGCCTCTGAAATCACCTTGTGCAGGTTTGAGATCCCCTCAGCATCCAGAACATCCAATTGCTCACAGACCGGCGTGTCGATCTGCAGGTTCTCTTGAGCTGGCTCCAGTCCCCAGCGCTCAATAAACTTTTGAAAACCCAGACGCTTCATGGTCCCGTATAATGCGGGTGTATAGTTATGATCCCAACGATTTTCTTCCGGCACAAAATCCAGGGGGACGTCTTTCGCAATGGTCGCAAGCCAATAGGACATACGAGCGCTGTCCTCACCGGCTGCGAGCTTGTTGCGCACGCCGGGCTTGATATCCAGCGCGTCCAGGTCACCGTAAATAGCGTCTATTGTTTTATACCGGCGGATCAGATCCATAGCGGTTTTCTCTCCGATACCCGGTACGCCCGGAATATTATCGGAGGAATCGCCCATCAGCGCTTTCAGATCCACCATATGGATCGGCTCGAAGCCATATTCTTCACAGAAGCGTTCCGGTGTATACTGGACGGTTTCGGTCTGCCCCATACGGGTCTTCACATTGCACACGCTGGTCTGCTCGGTCACCAGCTGAAGACTGTCCTTATCCCCTGTCACGATCACACAGTTCCAACCCTCGCGCTCGCAGACAGCAGCAGCAGTCCCCAGTATATCGTCGGCTTCATAGCCTTCCATTTCATAACGGCGAATACCCATGTCATCCAAAAGCCCTTTGAGTATCGGCATCTGGACAGCCAGGTCCTCCGGCATCCCCTTGCGCTGCGCCTTATATAAAGCGTAGCTTTTATGGCGAAACGTAGGCGCTTTCAGATCAAAGCTCACACATAGTGCATCCGGCTTTTGCTCGTCCAGCAGACGCTGCAGAATGGCAACGAATCCATAGATCGCATTGGTCGGCGTCCCATCGGGCGCATTTAAGGGACGCACGCCGAAAAACGCACGATTTACAATGCTGTTGCCATCCAGAATCATCAATTTCATGGAAGTTCCCTCACTTTACGCCGCGCAGGCGTATGATCTCATCACGAAGCTGCGCCGCGATCTCATACTCGAGCATCTGCGCGGCTTTCCGCATCTTCGTTTCAAGCTGCTGGATCAATTCCCGCCGTTCCCGCTCCGTCATCTTGACGCCGTCAGAGCGGCTTACAGAAGCCGTATCCGTGGAGATCTCGATCAGATCGCGAACACTCTTGACGATCGTCCTGGGGACGATATGATTCGCCTCGTTGTAGGCCTGCTGCTTAGCCCGGCGGCGGTTGGTCTCATTGATACAGGCCCGCATGGAAGGCGTTACGGTATCGGCATACATGATGACCATGCTGTCCGCATTTCGTGCCGCCCGGCCTACGGTTTGGATCAAGCTGGTCTCACTGCGCAGAAAGCCCTCCTTATCCGCGTCCAGGATCGCCACAAGGCCTACCTCCGGAATATCCAGACCTTCACGCAGCAGATTGATCCCTACCAGTACATCAAACTCGCCCAAGCGCAGATCACGGATGATCTCCATCCTTTCGATCGTGCCGATGTCATGGTGCATATAGCGGCAGCGGATCCCGGCATTGCCCAAATACTCAGAAAGATCCTCTGCCATTTTCTTTGTAAGAGTAGTCACCAGCGTGCGCTGATTTTTTTCGATCTTGGCATGGATCTCACCGATCAAATCGTCGATCTGCCCCTCTATGGGACGAACAAAGATCTCCGGATCCAGCAGACCTGTCGGACGGATGATCTGCTCAACGACCTGTCCCGCTCTTTCGCGCTCATATTCACCCGGTGTGGCGGAGACATAGACTCTTTGATGGATACGCTCCGTAAATTCATCAAATTTAAGAGGCCGGTTATCGAATGCCGACGGCAGACGGAAGCCGAAATTAACCAGCGACTCTTTCCTTGCCCGATCTCCCCGGTACATTGCGCGCACCTGAGGCAGCGTAACATGGCTTTCATCCACAAACAAAAGAAAGTCCTTTGGGAAATAGTCCAGCAGCGTCATCGGCGGACTGCCTGGGGCGCGGTTGGAGATGACGCGGGAATAATTCTCGATCCCGGAGCAGTACCCCAGTTCCTGCATCATCTCGATATCATAATCCGTACGTTGGCGGATCCGCTGCGCTTCGATCAATTTGTTGTTTTCCTCGAAATAGCGAACGCGCTCGTCGCACTCTGTCCTGATACGTTCGATCGCAGCCGCCATTTTATCTTTCGTCGTCACGTAGTGGCTGGCAGGATAGATGGCAGTGTGGTTCAAATAGCGAGTCGCAGTCCCGGTCACGACATTGATCTCGCTGATCCGGTCCACCTCGTCGCCGAAGAATTCCACCCGGATGGCCTTGTCATTGGAATAGGCCGGGAAGATCTCAACGGTATCTCCTCTCACACGGAACATATTGCGCTCAAAGGCGATATCATTTCTTTCATAGCGGATCTCGACCAGCTTGCGCAGCAGTTCATCGAAATCCCGCACCTGCCCGGGACGGAGCGAGATCACCATATTGGCGTAATCGATCGGGTCGCCAAGACCGTAGATGCAGGAAACGGATGATACTACGATCACGTCACGCCGTTCAAAAAGACTGGATGTGGCACTGTGCCGGAGCCGCTCGATCTCATCGTTGATGGAGCAGTCTTTTTCAATGAACGTATCCGTATGAGGGATGTAAGCTTCCGGCTGATAGTAATCATAATAGGATACAAAATACTCAACTGCATTTTCCGGGAAAAATTCCTTGAACTCGCTGCACAACTGCGCGGCCAGCGTCTTGTTATGGGCAAGGACCAGGGTCGGACGATTCAATCTGGCAATCACATTGGCCATCGTAAAAGTCTTTCCGGAGCCCGTGACTCCGAGAAGCACCTGTTCATCGATCCCGTTTTCAATTGCGGTTACCAGACTGTCGATCGCCTCCGGTTGATCGCCGGTCGGCCGATAGTCTGAGACAAGCTTAAAATGGTCCATAACTGCTCCTCTACTGGTTTAATTAAGATATTATATCATGTTCCAAAGCAAATCACAAGACGGAGACCGTCATGGGGAAGCGCTTGGAGCAGTTCTTAATTCTTATTAAGATTCTTGTTTCGAAGTATCCGGCATGATATAATTATTGAAACAGCTTTGTGATCGGAGGAACACTATGAGTTCGATCAATTCCATTGGAAACGCGCGGCTGATCGTGCGAGAGGTCAGCAAGGTGATTGTGGGCAAGGATGAAACTATGATCAAGATCCTGCTTGCCGTCATCGCGGGAGGGCATATTTTGATGGAAGACATCCCCGGCGTTGGAAAAACAACGATGGCCGTTGCCATGTCCAGGGCGCTTGGGCTAGCCTACAACCGTGTTCAGTTTACTCCCGATGTACTTCCCTCCGATATCACAGGCTACTCGATCTATGATAAGAATACCGGCACCATGAACTATCAGAAAGGGGCGGTCCTCTGCAATCTTTTTCTGGCCGACGAGCTGAACCGCGCCACAAGCCGTACACAGTCTGCGCTTCTGCAGGCGATGGAAGAGGGCGAAGTGACCGTAGATGGAAAGACCTATCCGGTCCCCCAGCCCTTTATCGTGATCGCGACGCAGAATCCCACCGGCGCAAAAGGGACCCAGATGCTGCCCGATTCCCAGATGGACCGTTTTATGATGCGGCTTTCCATGGGCTATCCCGCTCACGAAGATGAAATGGAGATGATTCGCCGCAAGCAGAGCGGCGTCACGACCGAGACTGTGCAGCAGGTGGTCGACCGGGAAGGACTTCTGCAGATCCGCAGAGAGGTGGAAAAAGTCTTTATCAAAGAAGAGATCATTGACTATATCGTCTCCCTGTGCGAAAAGACCCGCTCTGATTCCCGCGTTCTCCAGGGGGCAAGTCCCCGCGCGTCCCTGGCGCTCACGTCTCTGGCCAAAGCCACAGCCTGGATTCAAGGCAGGGATTATGTGCTTCCCCGAGACGTTCGTTTCGTTTTCAACGACTGCATCGAACATCGCTTGATCTGGAAGCAGGAGCTGCTCGGAGATCGTGCCAAGAAAGACGCATTGTCTGAAATCTTCATGTCGGTCAAAGCCCCTTCCATCAAATAAAATGCTTACTGTTCATTTTCTTTATTACATGATCGCCGTGTTTTTTGCCTACCTGTTCAAGCTCAGTTATTTAGGCTGGTTTGGAGCTTATCTTCTGGCAGCGGTGATCTTCGTTCCTATCCTTCTCCTGCTTCTCTCTCTGCCCGTCATGCTGTCAGCAAAGCTTGCTTTGGAGGCAGTCCCCTACTGTGCCCGGGGTTCCAATACGGATTTGCAGCTTGTCTTCAAAGTATCCCGATATTTCCCCATCGGCAGTGTAAAAGTTCAGGTGGAGATTATTAACCTGTTCGCCGAAGAAAAGAGCAAAGAATCACACGTTTTTCACAGTGTCTGTTCCGGGGAAAAAACCATTCCCCTGCCAACAGATCTGTCCGGGACCTTGTGCTGTCGCGTTACCCGATTTGATTGCAGGGATGTGCTGGGGATTTTCGCACTTAAGCGCGTATGCCCGGAAGATTGCTATTGCACAGTCCTGCCGGAGGCCAGGGAACCGGATGCCCCTATCCATGTTGATGCCGCCCTGCAGACGCCTGCTCGACTCAAGCCAAAATACGGCGGCGGGTACTCCGAAGAACACGATCTGCGGCAATACCGTCCCGGTGACACCGTCAACAGCATCCATTGGAAGCTCAGCTCAAAAATGGATGATGTTATCGTGCGTGAGCCCCTGGTGCGGGAAAACCAGGACGTGTATGTGGTCCTGGCCCGCGTCGGGGCCAACGACAGGGGTCTTGAAGTCCTGCATTGGCTCTCTCAGGCTCTGTGTGATTTGGAGGTCCCCCATACGATCGTTGCCGACCGACAGTATTCCGTTGGGAATCAGACGGACACGATCCGCGCCCTTTGCGGCATTCTCAATACACCGATCGTGGAACCTTGTTCCTATGATGCGGCCAATGCCCGCTGTGTATTTCTCATCACCTCCGGGGAGGTGCATGTGGCATGAACAGGACCCTGAACAAAGCCGGCGCCCTGCTGCTTCTCTACCTGGGTGTATTCCCGCAGATCTATTTGATTGCCGAAACGCTGGATTGTAAAGTTGATCCGTCCCTGTTCTTCTGGGTCGCAGGTCTCGGGGCGCTCGTATGGTTCGCGGCGTGCTTTCGCAACGGTCTTCTAATCGGCATGCCCTTGTCGGCGCTTGCCTTGTATGCAGCCTATCGAAGCTACGACGCCAACCCCTCCGTACAGCTTGTGGATCTGTTTGACAGGATCACAGGCGTGTATTATGAGCATTTTTACGCGCCCGGCAGCAGTTACACCTTTAACAGCGCGGTGGAATCTCATTCTTTGCTCTTGGTTTTTCTTGCCTTTCTTCTGGCTTCCTATATTGCTGCTTCGCTTACTTCCCGCTGGGGAAGGATCCCGCTCTCCCTCTTGGGAAGTCTGCCGATCATGTGTGCGTGTCTTTCCGTCAACGGCACCCCCTCCTCCCCCATAATGCTCTCTTACGTCCTTTTTGTCATTTTACTGCTGGTCACCGGCAGCAGCTATATGGAGGACAGCGGGACCGGGCGCACTCTTTTCTCGGCTGTCCTTCCCGTGACCATCCTGCTCTGTGTCCTGCTGCTCATCTATGATCCGGCCCGGTATGAAATCAACGAGCGGGATATTTTGCTCAGCCAGCAGGTTGACCGTATCTCCGTTCTTTTATCTCGCTGGTTCGGAAACAGCGCCGGGACTGACGATTCATATTCGGAGTTTGGGATCGTGTCGGACCAATCAGGGGCCAACAGCGGCCCCTTGGAACCGTCTCTCTTAAACGGCTGGGGATCCGCCGCAGGTCCTATGGACCTTACACGGAGCTTTGACTTCGCCGCTCTGGATGACCCGGTGCTGAGTGCCAGGGCTGATACCGATGGGACCGTGTATCTGCGCATGAGCTCATATGGGGATTATTCTGGTACCGCCTGGCAGATCTCGGATGATCCGCCAACCGCAAGTTCCCTCCCTCTCACGGCACTGGCGATCGAGGATCAGAGCGACACCCAGCGACACAGCATGATCCTCCAGGTAAAAACAACGTTGCCCTACTCCTGCGTTCCCTATTACTGCTTAAGGGAGGATGCTTCCGACAGTTTTCTGATGGAAGATGGGCCTGGGCAGCAAGAGGTCCTCTATTTCAGCTATCCGGGCGATCTCATGCATTTAGCCATCCCCGGAGAATATGAAAGCCGCGAACGTGATTACAGGGCTTTTGCCCATCAATACTATACCCGCCTTCCTGACGAAACTGCCTCTGTTATGAGACAGCTTAGCAATGCAGCCGGCCTGGATGCCAATGACCCTGATATTGTTCAGAAGGTCGCAAAATATGTACAAAACGCCGGAACATATGACCTCCTGACGGAGCCATACCCCAGCAATGATTATGCGGTATGGTTTCTGACGGAAGCCCACCGCGGCTACTGCATCCATTTTGCCACCGCGGCTGCGGTCCTTTATCGATCTCTGGGCATTCCCGCCAGAGTCACCTTGGGGTATCTGCTGGACGCGCGGAGCGGCGATGAAGTTGAGGTAAGCGCTGCGGATGCGCATGCCTGGGTAGAGGTCTATGCTGATGGTTTGGGCTGGCTCCCTGTCGAGGTCACGGGGCAAAACGATGCCAGGGATCTTTCAAGTTGTACAGATGGCGATATGAGCCTGGAGAAAACAGAAACTCCGGGTGATGTGCTTTCCGATGCTCCCGTCGAGGGCAGCGAAGCACCTTCTACGGAACCCGCAGGGGGAAATGAAACAGAGACGCCCGGCTCGGAACAGCTGCCGGTCGGGATCGTTCCCGGTGCAAACACCTCTGACGGCAAACAGAACAAGGACAATAAGACTGCAAGAAACAGGATCTTGCTTCTTCTGATCCCGATCCTGCTTGTGTCGATCCTTCCCCTGTGGCGGCTCACAGCCAGAGCTATTCTCAAGCGTGCCTATCATCAGGAGGATCGCCGCAAGGCGGCTGTTGCTGTTTATCGTTCTGCGGTCTATATCAGGAAGCTGGGCGCTGCTATCCCTGAGCAGATTGAGATCACAGCGGAAAAGGCGCGCTTCAGCAATCATGAAATAACAGAAGAGGAGATCGATGAAAATCTGATCCTTCTGGAAGATGCGATACATAGTCTCTATTCGCAGCTCAAGCCATTGAACAAACTTCACCTGAAGTACTGGAAAGGCCTGCTGTAACAGAAACCCACCAACGAAAATTGGTGGGTTTTCTTTATCGGCTGTTGATCAGCTCCAGGGCCGCAGTCAGCATCTGAGCTGCCTCGGAACGGTGCAATAAAAGATCTTCTGAAATCTGACCCGGTACCACATCATAAGCATTCAGATTCGCGCAGGCCTGGGCCAGTGCCGGATCCATATGCTCATAGCCGGGTATATATCTTACATTTTCCAGCTCCAGTGCGTGATCCAGCAAAGCAGCAGCCTGTCCGCAGGTGATCGCTTCCTCGCCGGAAAAGACCGAACCCTCTTCGGTTTCGACGCCATCGTAGATACCTCGCATCCCCGCTGCGGACGCGTAGGGCTTCTGCCAGGTCGGGATCCTGTCGTCATCCAGATAACCGGTTCGATAAGTCCCCGTAACAGGAGCTTTTCCCGTCAACGCCATGCACATGCTGAGAAACTCACCGCGTGTAACGTAGGCGTCTGGTTCAAAGCAATAGACGCCGCAGATTTGTTTTCCGGTATAGAGTCCTGTTTCACTGAGCACGACTGCCGCGTATTCATCAGAGCTGCCCTTCATATCGGCGTAGAAGACGGTTTTCTTCTGCTTCAAGATCTGGATGATAACTGTGGCTTCCTGGGAATAGTTTCCCTCTTCATCCAGAGCTTTGTATCCGAAATAATCCCTTCCCTTTTTGTTTTCCCTGGGGGTATAGATAAAGCTTCCGTCTTCCTGCAGCTTGATGCATCCTTTGACCGGCTCTGTGGTGATAACAAACTGCAGCGCTCCGCCGTCCGGATCAAAAGCGGACAACATGCCTCCCACCGAAACATTTGTGTAGGTTTTCAATTCAAGGTTTTCCGCAACAGGTGCGGAGCCGACTGCGGCGCCCTGTCCTGCGGCATTGACAAAATACAAGGCCGCCATCAAAAAAGAAATCAGAGATACGACCAAGCGTTTCATAAAGTCCACCTCCTGCCTGTACCGGTATTTTGTGCCGTGCCATCCTTTTTATGCAAAATCAGGTAGACTTTCTTTTGCTCTTTATGTTACAATATAAATAAAGCAAAAGATCGAAGGAGTATTTATATGGAATTGACTGCAACAGCCTTGTGGCTCAACACAGCGTTTGCCGGCTTTGATCAAGGTGTCACAGCGGTTGTACATAAGCTATATGAAGCTGCGGGGGGCTTCTTTACCCCGATCATGGAAGTGATTTCTCTAATGGGCAAGGGCGGCATCTTTTTGATCATTTTATCGCTTATCCTCGCGTTTCTGAAAAAGACACGCCGCTTCGGAACCGCCATGTGCCTCGGGCTTGCCATCGGTGCGATCTTCGTCAATCTGTTTTTGAAAGTCGCTATCGCCCGGCCTCGTCCCTATGCGGATATCAACGGCTTTTTCTATCCCCTCTGGGTGATGATGGGACAGCATATGGAAAGCGATATGAGCTTCCCCTCCGGACATACCAATGCCGCTTTTGCCGCCATGGTGCCCTTGTTTATCCTCGGGAACAAGAAAGTCAGCTGGCTGGCGCTGGTGTTTGGTGTCCTGATGGGCATTTCACGCATTTATCTGGTCGTGCATTTCCCCACAGACGTGATCGGTGGTCTGATCACCGGCACGATCGCCGGCATGATCGGAACACTGATCGCCATCAATCTGCCGCGGAAATGGTATAAATGGGATCTGTTCAAAAAGAGAGAGAGGGACGAATCTTGTTCGGATTTGGCAAGCTGAGATTCAGAGGCGTCGATAAGATCTATATAAACGACCAGGAACATATCGATGACTATAACACGGCGGAAGAGATCGGACGCGTCCGGCTGGGAAAGCTCTGCCTTTTCTATCGGGACCTGGGAAAGAAATACTATGTCCCCTATGATTATATTGATCGGGCCTTTACCCGCATCAGTGAGTGCCAGCCAGACGACAGCCCGGCCTATTATTATTATCGGCTCATCCTCGTACACGGGGACAAGGAGTTCGCCAATCTGATCTTCAACAAAGAGGAAGAAGTGGATCTCATCCATACGCGCCTCCAAGAAGCCCATCCGCATATTCAGTATGGATATATTCCGCCGGCTGACGGAAAACGCAGACATTTTTCCTGACAGCAAGCATTGAAAAGAGCAGGCAGCTTTGCAGCTTCGCCTGCTCTTTTCAATGCTTTAACCGTTTGACAAGTTCTTCATCACTCTCGACGGCGATGGTTTTATAGTCGGAATAGATCACCTTGCCCGGCAGTGCGCCGGAAGGCTTATGCACGAAACGGACCATCGTATAATCCACGGGCAGTTTTCCGCCGTTCCTGCCCTGTGAATAATAGGCGGCGATCACTGCCGCCTGCAGGAATGTGCGCTCCGGCGGTTCCTGTCCTTCACAGCGGATGATCACATGGCTTCCATGGATCTTTTGCGTGTGCAGCCAGTAGTCTGTTCGGCGCGCTGTTTTCAGTGTCAACTCATCGTTTTGCAGATTGCTCCGTCCGACCAGGATCTCAAATCCGTCGTCGGATACAAAACAATACGGCGCCTGCGCCTTCCCTTTTTCAGTCTTCGCCGCTTTTTTTCTGCGCAGTATCCCGGTCTCTGTCAGCTCCTTGCGGATATCCGAAAGGTCTTTTTCTGACTCGGCGCGGCCGATCATATCCAGCACACTGTTGAGATAATCCAGTTGCTGCTCCGCCTGGGCGGTTAAGACTGTCAAATGCTTCTCAGCCGCTTTGAGCTTGTTATAATCTTTGTACAGCGCCGCCGCATTTTGCTGCGGCGTTTTCAGCGGATCCAAGGGAATGGCAACCTGCGGGCAGTCGTCCTGGTAGTAATCTTCGCAGTTTAAGACTCGGTCGCCTTTTTTTATGCGGTAGATATTGGCTGTGACCAGTTCTGCCTGGCGGCGTACCTCCTCCCGGCTCTCTGTCCTCTTCAGTTCTTCCCTTTGACTGCTGAGCTTTCTTGCCACACGATCCCGCGCGGTTTTGATACTGCGCTGCAGTTCATGGCTGCGCCGACGCTGCTGCTCTTCCCGGTCGCGCTGGGTATAGTAGGCATCCAGAAGCTCCGAGAAACTGTCAAAGCGCCGGCATTCTGTCCCGCTGCCGTATTGAGAGACCGCAAGAAAGCTGAAATCCTTTGGTCTGCCATCCTGCAGCAGCATATAAGCTTCCATCTCCCCTGCTTTTACACTTTCCAGAAGCGCATCAAGCTGTGCGGGCAGCAGCTCATAATCGCCTCCGCTGCGATAGGCAAGCTCCCTGCAGACCAGCGGTGACAGCCCGGAAAAATGGTCCAGCAGCCACTGATCGACAGCCTGCTCCTGATCCGCTGCAGAGAGCAGCGCTTTGCGCTCTTCCGAACTTGTCTCCCAAATATCCGGTTTGCTCTGTTTGGGAGGTAAACGATAGATCATGCCCGGCAGGAGCCGCCGCATGGGATCTCCGGCGAAATCCACCCGCCGCATGCAATCGATGATATGGCCATCCTCCCCCACCAAAATCACGTTGGAGCTGCGTCCGATCATCTCCACGATCAGCTGCTTGCGGGCCTCAACGCCCAGTTCATCCCGGGAATTCAGATCTATGATCAGCATTCTCTCGTGATCGGGCTGTGAAACGGAAACGATATGCGCGCCTGTGAGGTGCTTGCGCATAAGCATACAGAACATAGGCGGTTCAGCGGGGTTTTCAAAGCCTGCCTTCGTGATATGGACCCTGGCATTCCCGGTACCTGCGGCGATCAGCAGACGCAGGTTCTCTCCATTGGCCCGCAGAGAAAACAGCAGCATGTCACGCTCCGGTTGTTGGATCTTATCGATCCGCCCACCGGCAATGCGCTGCTGCAGCTCAGCGTTCAGCGCAGATATACATATCGCATCAAGAGGCATGATCCTCATCCTCCATAATCACCGCGAACAATTCCTGGATCCGTTCCCGCTTGCCCTGAAGATAAAGCCAGCCGAAGAGAGCTTCCAGTCCTGTCGCCGTATGATACTCACTCACGGCTGCGTTATGGGGAACGGAATGCACGTGGGTATTCCTGCCACGTTTATAGATCACATTCTCCTCCTCAGTCAGCCGAGGCAGGATCTTTTCCAGGGCTTTCGCCTGGGCGGGCGCTTTTACATAGGACACGGTAAGATTATGCAGCTGTGTCACATTGGAGTGGCCCTTGCTGCACAGCATCGTACGGATCAGCAGCTCATAAACGGCGTCTCCGATGTGGGCAAGGCCCAGCATGCTGATCTTGTTCACATCCTGCACATTCATTTCCGGGGAAAAGTAGTTCATCGTTCCATACCACAAAAGGGCGCATTTCTACGCCCTTTTGTATCCTTTATTCATCAGAGTCCGAATTGAATTCGTCAACCGCGTTCATCTCTGCCGCAAGCGCGAGATCATCCTCCTGGATAAGTCCAAGCTGGACCTGGATCTCGTGCCAGCCGCTGCGGTCTATGACGACCTGCCTGGGCTTGGCTCCCTCATAGGGCCCCACGATCCCAAGCTCCTCCATCTGATCCACGATCCGGGCCGCCCGGGAATAGCCCAGCTTCACACGGCGCTGCAGCATGGAAACAGAGCATGACCCCATTTCCAGAACCACTTCCACCGCCTGCGGCAGCATTTCATCGTAGCCGCCTGCGATCTCATCATCCTTGCTGTTTTTTCCGTTGTCAGCCGCATTTTTCTCTGCCGCTGCACCTTCCATCGCAGCGATGATCTCCTGGTTTTGACTGGTCTCTCCGGAGTTCTCCTTGATAAACTGGATCACGTCCTCGCGCTCTTCGTCGGAGACAAAAGCGCCCTGGATGCGGGTGGGCTTTCCGCTGCCCAAAGGAGAATACAGCATATCGCCCATGCCGACCAGTTTCTCCGCGCCGCCCTGGTCCAGAATGATGCGGCTTTCCATTGCGGAAGAGACAGCGAAAGCAATACGTGAAGGGATATTGGCCTTCATAAGACCTGTGATCACATCCGCGGAAGGCCGCTGGGTGGCAATAATCAGATGAAGGCCGGCAGCTCGTCCCATCTGGGCCACGCGGCAGATGCTCTCCTCCACTTCCTTGGAGGCGACCAGCATCAGATCTGCCAGCTCGTCGATAACAATGACCACCTGAGGCAACGTGGGCTCCTCAGAGGCCGCACAATGCCTGTTATAGGCTTCCAGGTCTCTTACCCCGATCTCAGAAAACAGCCGATAGCGCTTGAGCATTTCCACCACAGCCCACTGGAGCGCGCCTGCTGCTTTTTTGGGATCGGTGACTACCGGGACATACAGATGCGGGATCCCGTTGTATACGCCAAGCTCGACCATTTTAGGATCGATCATGATCAGACGCACCTCATCCGGACGCGCCTTATACAGCAGGCTCAGGATCAGAGAATTCATACACACCGATTTGCCGGAGCCGGTGGTACCGGCAATCAGCATATGAGGGAGCTTGGCGATATTGCCCACGATGCAGTCGCCGCTGATATCTTTACCCAAAGCAAAACTGAGTTTAGACTTTGCTGTAATGAATTTGGAGGATTCCAAAATATCACGCAGAACGACCGTACTGACGATCCTGTTGGGCACCTCGATGCCCACGGTGGAGATCTTGTCCGGAATGGGCGCGATACGAACATTCACCACACCCAGCGCAAGGGCCAGGTCGCCGGCCAGGTTGGTGACCCGTGCCAGCTTCACGCCCTGCTCCAGTTCAATATCATAGCGTGTTACGGTGGGACCGCGGGTTACACCGACGATGCCGGCATTGATGCCAAAGCTGCGGATGGCACCCTCCAGACGCTCCCGGTTCAGACGGATCTCATCCCGGGCATCGACCGCGCCAACCGTACTGCTGCGCAGAAGGCTCAGCGGCGGGAACACATACTCCTGTCCGCCGGTGGCCGCGTCCACGGCGGCCGCAACGGCCTGGGCTTCCGCCTCCACGTCTTCCTTCTTGATCTTTTTGGGCGGATCGGATATCGCCGCAGTGACCGTCACAGGCTTCTGTACGCTGGGCTTTACAGCCACAGGACGGAATTCCTCCTCCAGATCCACACCGGCGATCTTCGCGGCATCCTGGGCCGGCAGCGGTGCAACATCGGCAGTGACGTCCTTTGGCTTTTTACGGACAGGGGCGCGTCTTGCTTTTTTCGTCTCAGCCACGTACGGATCCGTATTGAACCCGGAAGGCCCTGTAAGCGGCAAAGGTTCTTCATCGGTGCCCAGGGGGATATCCATATCATACTGTGGCCGTTCGATCCGTTCGATCTTCTTTGCGGTCTTTCTGCCGGCAGCTGTCCTCTCGGGCATGGGCGCCGGCTCGGGATCCTCATAGAGCGCGGGATCATAGGGCTGCAATTTGGGCTTCTTGAAGCCTTTGAAAAAGCCGGAGAATCCGCCGCGCAGAGCGATGATCAGGAAGAAAAGGAAGGCGATGACCAGCAGAAAGCCCGCCCCTATGTGACTGAACGCGCTGTTCAATCCCCGGGCAATCAGTCCTCCTACAACGCCGCCGGAATCTAATTTCTGCCCACTGACGAAATACTTCTCGACCGAGTCCTTCAGATTGAACGGATCGCTGGAGAGCTTGGGATTTGTAAGCAGCTCCGCTATAGCTGCAAACAGGATCGGCAGCATCAAGGCGGAAAACACACGAAAGGCCACAGGCTTTCCCCTGTGGAAGAAGAGAATGATCGCAATCAACAAAAAGACCGGCGGCGTGATCCAAAAACCCCAGCCTGCAAGGCCCTTGACCAGATTGGCAAAGAAAGAGACAAAAGCTCCGTCAGAATTAAAATGACTGATCACAAGAAAAATCGCAAGGCAGAGGAATACAAAGCCTGTGACCTCCCGCCGGATGGGCCGCGGCGGCGCGGAGGGGGGCGCAGATGCCGAACGGGACGTCTGCTTGGTGCGTGTGGTCTTGGTATTCTTCGCCGTCTTCGCAGAACTTTTCTTTGCTGTCGATGTACTTTTTTTCGTATTGCTCGTAGATTTGCTTTGTGCCATGAACAGAGTCCTTTCCCTGTTTAGAAAATCATTGTAAGAATAATGGACAGAACGCCGACGACCCAGCAATAATAGGCAAAGCCGCCGAACCTGCCGCGATCCGCAATATACTTGAGCAGGGAGATCGCTGCAATGCCGGAAACCATAGCGGCGATCATGCCGATCAGATATGCAGGTACATTTGCCAGATTTACACCCGCTTGGATCGCGTCCACAAGATTTAAAATATTGGCGCCCAATACTGCGGGAATGGATAAGAGGAACGAAAACTTGACCGCATAATCCCGCCGGAGACCTGTTGCGATCCCTGCCGTGATCGTTGTTCCCGAGCGGGACAGACCCGGAATCGTTGCCACACATTGGCACAGGCCGATGATGATCGCGTCAAATATCGTCATGCTGTTGCTGTTCTTTTTCCCTGCGATCATCCGGTCGGACACGTAGAGCATACAGCCGGTCAGTACAAGCGCAATGCCTATAAAATAATTGTTGTAGTATAAAGTCTCCAGTCGATCCTTGATAGGCAGGACCAGGAACAGCGGCAGCGTGGCAAGCACGATCATAAAAAACTGTCGTGCCGCAGGATATCTGCGGCGTCTCTCCCCTGCCGCTGGCCCGAGATTGACAAAGCCGAGCACCTCAAAGAACATATCCACAATGTCGCCCCAATACACCACGCATACCGAGATAAGCGTTCCCAGATGCACCAGGACATCAAAAAACATGTGACCTTCTTCCGGCATTGACAATTTGAACAGATTGTCAATGATCGACAGATGGCCGGAACTGGAAACCGGAAGGAACTCCGTTATTCCCTGCACCAGGCCAAGAATGATCGCATTCCAAATGGTCATTGCCTGTACCCCCACGGTAATCATGAAAATTAGTTTACCATAAATTTATGATAAAAACAAGTGCGATAGTCCCCTATATACAGCGAAAGGAGGACCATCGCCCTCCTTCAGCTTTCTATCTCATTATGCAGGTAGGAAAGGGCATCTGACAGGCTGCCGATACAGTCGATCAGTCCGCAACTGACCGCCTCTTCTCCGTGGATCACCGTGCCCACGTCATTTGCCAGTTCATCCGTGTTGTTCATCAGCCGCAGATATTCTTCCCGGCTGATCGCGGAATGGTCGGTAACAAAGCTTACGATCCGATCCTGGATTTTGGAGAAGTAGCGATAGGTCTGCGGCACGCCGATGACGACGCCGTTGATCCGTACCGGGTGGATCGTCATCGCCGCAGAAGGTGCGATCATGCTCCTCTTGGCGGCTACGGCCAGCGGGACCCCGATCGAATGTCCGCCGCCCAAAACAAGAGAGACCGTGGGCTTTCGCATTCCTGCGATCAGCTCCGCGATGGCAAGTCCAGCCTCCACATCGCCGCCCATAGTGTTCAAAAGAATCAGCAGCCCCTGGATCTCGCTGGATTCCTCAATGGCCGCGATCAAGGGCAGGACATGCTCATACTTCGTGGTTTTCGCATCCTCCGGTAAAAGCTGATGACCCTCGATTTGCCCGACAATGCTCAGACAGTGGATCTCCCCTGCTCTTGAGCTGCCCAATTCTCTTATTTCTTCCATACGTTCATGTCACCTCGGCTATAGCTTGCCCAGATGTGTGTAAGAAAACCGACGCTTCCCGGAAGAAGCGTCGGTCAAAAAATGCGCAACTCTTTATTTGTTATCGCGATATGCGGCAAGAACACCCTTATAGGTCATATAGCAGTCGAATTTGGCGACCACCTCAAAGGGGGCGTGCATGCTGAGCACAGGAACGCCTGCGTCAATGGTGTCGATATTGCGGTTGGCCATGAACTTGGCGATGGTTCCGCCGCCGCCCTGGTCGACCTTGCCAAGCTCAGCCATCTGCCAGACCACGCCTTCCCTTGCGTACAGACCGCGCAGATATCCGACCACTTCCGCCGAGGCGTCACTGGTACCGGACTTGCCCCTTGCGCCGGTGAATTTGCAAAGGGCCATACCGTAGTTGATTTTGGAATCGCTGCGTTTTTCGGAGACCTCCGGGTAGATGGGATCAAAGGCATTGGTCACGTCTGCGGAGAGGCAAAAGCTGTTCTCCAGGCAGCGCCGCAGCTCGACTCCCTGGACAGCGCACAGATCCTCCATGAAAGTGTCGAAGGCAGCGCTCTGCATACCGGTTACGCCCTCAGAGCCGATCTCTTCCTTGTCGGCCAGGATGCAGACACAGGTCTTTTCAGGCGCTTCCACATCGAAGATCGCTTTCAATTCGGCGAAGGCGCATACCCGGTCGTCATGGCCATAGCCGCCGATCAGAGAGCGGTCAAGACCGATTTCGCACACGTCAAAAGCCGGAACGGCAGTCAACTCCGCGGAGAGGAAGTCCTCTTCGGTAATGCCGTACATATCATTCAGCAGGCTCATGACCGCCAGCTTGACCCGGTCCTTGCCGTCGTCCGCATAAGGGGTGCTGCCGATCAGTATATTCAGCCCTTCGCCGGTGATGCCCTCCGCCATGGTCTTTTTCATTTGATCCTGCGCCAGATGCGGCAGCAGGTCTGTGATCACAAAACGGGGTTCATCCGGCTCGCGGCCAATCGTAATTTCGGCAAGCTCCCCATTTTTCAGAGCCACCACGCCGTGCAGTTCCAGAGGGATGGTCACCCACTGATACTTTTTGATCCCGCCGTAATAGTGAGTCTTGAAGTAGCACAATTCGTCAGATTCATACATGGTGACCTGCTTCAGATCGAGCCTGGGCGCGTCCACATGGGCGCCCGCGATCACACCGCCCTCCGACAGCGGGCGTTTGCCGATCACCGCAAGAAGCAGCGCTTTCCCCCGATTATTTTTATAGACCTTCATCCCGGGCTCCAGGTCCATCCCGGGCACGAAAGGAATAAAGCCCCGCTCTTCGGCCATTTCCACGGCTTTTATCACCGCTTCCCGCTCTGTACGGGAATTGTTCAAAAACGCCATATAGTCTTTGGCATAGTCCTCAAGCGCCAGACGCTCCTCCGTACCGATCAGGTCATAACCATTCTTCTGCTCGTAAAACAGCTTGCTTCTCAGATCATCCATTTTTCAATATCTCCTTCATTAGTACCTGAAACTTCTCAGCAAAAAGCGAAACATCGCCGTTGTTCTCTACGGTAAAGTCGCAGTTGTCGATAAAGTATTGATTGGGCTTTTGTGCCCGGATACGCAGCAAAGCGTATTCCTTACTGATATTGTCCCTGGCCATGATGCGGGATGCGCGCACTTCCTCATCCGCAATGATCCCGATGGTCGCGTTGCATTGCTCCGCAAGGCCGCTGCTCAGAAGCTCAATGGCGTCGATCGCCGCAAGGCGTCCTCCGGACATGGCCCAGTCTTCCAGGCGGCTCTGAACCTCCTGTCCCACATAGCGGTGTGTGATCCTGTTCAGCGTTTCCAGCGCGGCAGGGTCTGCAAACACGACGGCACCAAGCGCCTTGCGTTCCAACTTCCCGTCTATGACAGTTCCCGGAAAATGGAAGTCGATCTCAGAGAGCATCCGGGCATTGCTGCTCAGCAGCTCGTGATACACAGCGTCGCAGTCAAGGATCAAAGCGCCCATCTTCTGCAATTCCATAAGGGCTGTCGTTTTTCCGCAGCCTGTACCGCCGGTGATGCCGATCTTGATCAGCTGCTCTGCAAGAACCTTTTTGATCTCAGCTTCCGACAGGGCGCCCTGCCGCAGGATCTGATAAGGTGTCTTGCTCATATCCAGTATGGTGGATTCAAAGCCGATCCCGCAGGGACCTCCATCAATGACTGCTTCAATTTTTCCTGAGAAATAGCGCAGCACATCCTCCGCGGTTTTGGGACTGGGCGCACCGGAGGGATTGGCCGAAGGGGCGGCAAAAGGCAGCTGTGCCAGCCGCAGAGCCTCCAGTGTCAGCGGATGATCCGGGCACCGAAGTCCAACAGTAGCACCGCCGGCGCGTACGATATCCGGCACCAGATCACTGGCTTTTAAAACAATGGTCAGGGGGCCCGGCCAAAAGTGTTCCGCCAGACGGATCGCGGCAGCCGGCACATCTGCGCAATAACGCTTTATTGCCTCCGGGCCGGGAACCATCAGCGACAAGGGCTTTACCTCAGGTCTTCCCTTCACCTCATAGATCTCACGTACCGCCTGCTCATCCAAACCGTTCCCGGCAAGTCCGTAGACTGTTTCTGTCGGGACAGCTACAAGAGCGCCTGCTTTGATCAGTTCAGCCGCGCGGGAGATATTGTCCCGAATCACAGTGGTCTCCATTTACGCCTCCGCTTGTCTGCTCAGCTTTTCCGCCTGATCCGCCGCGACCAGGGCGTCGATCAATTCATCCAGATTGCCATTGATGATGCTGCTCAGATTAAAGTTTTTATTGTCCCCCACAAGTCTGTGATCCGTCACCCGGTTTTGGGGGAAATTGTACGTCCGGATGCGGTCACTTCGATCACCTGAGCCGATCTGGCTTTTGCGCTCCGCCGCAACCGCGGCATTCTGCTTGGCCTGCTCCTGTTCGTAAAGCTTGGAGCGCAGAATCTGCATGGCCCGGTCTTTGTTCTTATACTGACTGCGCTCATCCTGGCATTCCACCACAAGTCCGCTGGGCAGATGTGTGATACGAATGGCGCTCTCTGTTTTGTTGACATGCTGGCCGCCTGCGCCGGAGGATCGGTAGGTGTCGATTTTCAGATCATTGAGATCCAGTTTGAAATCAACTTCTTCGATTTCCGGAAGCACAGCCACCGTAGCAGCCGAGGTATGGATCCTGCCGCCGGATTCCGTAACCGGCACCCGCTGGACACGATGTCCGCCCGCTTCGAATTTCAGTCTGGAGTAGGCGCCTGCGCCTTCAATCATAAAACTGATCTCTTTGATGCCGCCCAATTCCGTCTCGCTGATATTGGCAATGTCGATCCGCCAGCCCTTTGATTCGGCGTACATGGTATACATACGGAACAGATCCGCCGCGAACAGCATCCCCTCTTCACCGCCTACGCCGCCGCGGATCTCCACGATCACGTTTTTGCCGTCGTTTGGATCCTTCGGCAAAAGCAGCAGACGGATCTCCTTTTCCAGGCGGTCACGATCTTCTCTGGCCTGCTGGTATTCTTCCTGCGCGAGCTCACCCAGCTCTTCGTCATGCAGCATCTCATATGCGGATCGCATCCGAAAGCCCGCCTGTTCATAGGCGGTATACGCCTCGGCCAGAGGCGCAAGTTCCCGGGCTTCCCGCTCACACCGGGCATAGACCGCAGGATCAGAGTAGGTCTCCGGTTCCTCCATTCGCCTGCGCAGTTCCTCATATTGATTTTTGATGCGTTTCAACCGTTCCGTCATAGTATGCTCCGAATTCAAAGTCACATCATTTTACCACGGGCGGCCGATGATGTAAATAACAATCCGACGTGGTCGGGACCACGTCGGATTTGTTTTCTATTCGCCCAGATAGGCTCTCTTTACAGCCTCATTCGTCAGAAGCTCATGTCCGGTTCCGGTCAATGTGATCTTGCCGGTCTCAAGTACGTAACCGATATCTGCAGTCTTCAGCGCCATGTTGGCGTTCTGTTCGATCAGCAATACCGTCACGCCCTGCTTGTTGATTTCCTTGATGATATCAAAGATCCCTTTGACGACCAGCGGGGCAAGACCCAGAGAGGGTTCATCCATCATGATCAGCTTCGGACGGCTCATCAGCGCGCGCCCCACGGCCAGCATCTGCTGCTCGCCGCCGGAAAGCGTACCGCCGGCCTGCCAGGAACGCTCCCGCAGGCGCGGGAACAGGTCATACACCCAGTTGATATCTTCCGTAATGTCATCATTTCGCAGATAGGCACCGACACGCAGATTCTCCAAAACGGTCAAGTCAGGGAAAATACGCCGGCCTTCCGGGACCAGAGTGATGCCTTTTCTTACGATCTCATTGGTATCCGATCCGGTGATATCGTCGCCGCGAAAAACGATTTTTCCGCTTGCCGGCTTTACAAGACCGGCAATGGCTCTCAGGGTGGAGCTTTTTCCGGCGCCATTGGCGCCGATCAAGGTGACGATCTGCCCCTCGGTCACATCGAAGGATATCCCCTTAACAGCTTCGATGCCGCCGTAGTTGACCTTCAGATCCTTTATGGTGAGTATTGGTTCATTCATCTTCCGCCACCCCCAGATAAGCGTCGATCACCTTGGGATTGGCCTGGATCTCAGCCGGAGTCCCGTGCGCGATCAGCTTGCCGAAATCGATCACATAAATACGATCGGAAAACTTCATGACCAGATCCATATGGTGCTCGATCATGAAAATCGTGAGATTATACTCTTTTTTGATCTGGACAATGAACTTTCCAAGATCCTCGGTCTCCTGAGGGTTCATGCCTGCGGCAGGCTCATCCAGCAGCAGGAGCTTGGGCTCGGTCGCCAGCGCACGCGCGATCTCCAGCCGACGCTGCAGGCCATAGGGCAGCGAGGTGGCCATGTCATCCTTGAACTGCACAAGATTCTGCTCCTCCAGCAGAGCCATGGTCTCTTCACGCATTCTGCGCTCTTCAGCAGCGGCAAGCCGGAAAGTAGCGGTAAAAACGTTTTGTTTTGCCCGCATATGCTTGGCAGTGAGCACGTTTTCAAAAACAGTCATGCCCTTCCACAGGCGAATGTTCTGAAAGGTCCTGGCAATGCCAAGCTTCGTGATCTGATCCGGTGTGGGATCCAGTGTCTTGACATTGACGTATTTCTCGGAATTCATGCCCTGATAGGATTTTTTCATTTTACCCGAGGGATGATTGGATACGATCAGCTGATCTTCAAAGAAGACCTGGCCGTTTGTAGGCTCGTACACACCGGTGATACAGTTGAACGCTGTAGTCTTACCGGCGCCGTTCGGGCCGATAAGAGCCACGATCTCGCCCTTGTTGACTTCAAGGGACAGGTTGTTGACGGCAACGACGCCGCCGAACTGCATGGTCACATTTTCCAAACGAAGGACGGATTCGCTCACTTGCCGTTCACCTCCCCTGCCTTGGCCTCTTTTTTCAGACGCTTTGCCTTTAAACCAAAGGGATCGTGTAAAAAGGCCCGTATGCCGTTCCAAGAAAACTCTCGCTCACCCATAATGCCCTTGGAGAAGAACAGCACGATGATCATGATGATGATGGAGAATACGACTTTACGGAAGCCCGAACGCAGGATATTCAAGCCCAGGATGTTGTTGGAGGATTCATCCAGGAAGCGCAGCCACCACTCGTTGCAGGCGATAAACAGGAAAGACGCGATGCAGGAACCGGTGATGGAGCCGATGCCGCCGATGACAACGATCAGAAGGATCTCATAGGTCATGGCTGTCTTGAACTGGGCAGCCTGCACAGTGTACTGGAACATAGCGAGCATGGCGCCGGAGATGCCTGCAAAGAACGAACTGATCACAAAGCTCAGTTCCTTATGCTTGAAAAGATTGATGCCCATGGCCTCGGCCGCGATCTCGTCATCACGGATGGCTTTGAAGGCTCGTCCGTAAGAGGAGTTGATCAGCAGAACGATAATGGCAATACAGATCCCGGACACTAGGAAGCAAAACAGCGTGGGCGGGAACGGGATATCTGTGAACGGAATGGTCACCTTGGTCAGATCCCGGTATTGCCGCAGAACGTTTGCGCCGTTTGTGACGGGGCCCATGGCGTCCCACTGGAAGAAAGCACGCAGGATCTCCGCAAAGCCCAGCGTAGCGATTGCCAGATAGTCGCTTTTCAGCCGCAGGACAGGAAGACCGATCAGCGCGGCGAAGATCGCGGCAATGATGCCCGCCAGCAGGAGCGAGGGAAGGATTCCCAGGTCGAAGCCGATAGCGCAGTCGTAGTATTTGTACACCGATTCACTCAATTTCACGGAAACCGGCATGGAAAGGATCGCATATGTATACGCGCCGATGAGCATAAAGCCTGCCTGCCCCAGGGAGAAGAGCCCCGTGAAGCCGTTAAGCAGGTTCATCGACACCGCAACAAGCGCGTAAATCACGCCTTTTTTCAGCACAGTGAACAGGATGGATGTGCTCTTCATGGTCAATTCCATGACCAGAAGCACAGCAAACATGGCGATCAGTGCAATTACGGTGTAGAGACTGTCTTTTCTTTTATTTTTTCTCAATTCCATATCCGTCACCTCACACCTTATCTGTTGCCTTTTCACCGAATAGACCTGTGGGCTTGACCAGGAGGATGACGATCAGCAGCGCAAAAGTAAAAGCGTCGGAAAAGGTGGTCCATCCCAGACCTTTGATGATATTTTCCGCAATGCCGATGATGAACGCACCGATCACAGCGCCGGGGATGGAGCCGATGCCGCCGAAGACAGCCGCAACAAAGCATTTAAGTCCGGGCATACCGCCGGAAGTAGGTGTAACGGAGGCATAGTTTGTAAAATACAGGAGACTTCCCACCGCGGCCAGGAGCGAACCGATCACAAATGTCGTGGAAATAACAGAGTTGACCTTGATGCCCATCAGCCTGGCGGTTTCAAAGTCTTTGGAGACCGCGCGCATGGCCATGCCTACCTTGGTGTGCTTGATAAACATTGACAGCCCGATCACCAGCACCAGGGTCAGGATCGGGGTGATCAGTGTCACCCGCTTGGTCACTGCGCTGAAAATAGAGACCGTATCGCTCAGCCAAGGCAGCTGCGGATACACCTTTGCCAGACCACCGGTAAAATACAGGGCGCAGTTTTGAAGCAGATAGCTCACGCCGATGGCAGAGATCATAACAGACATGCGCGGGGCCGAGCGCAGGGGCTTATATGCCACACGCTCAATGATAAAGCCCAGCACCACCGTGATCAGCAATACCAGCGGGATGGAGATCCCCAGGGGAAGGCTTGCCGAGAGGAAAACCATAAACATGCCGGCGGCCATAAATACGTCGCCGTGGGCAAAATTGATCAGCCGCAGAATACCGTAGACCATTGTATAACCGATGGCGATCAAGGCATATTGCCCGCCAACCGAAATACCGGCAAGAATATAGGGCAGGCTGTTCTGCAAAAAGGACATTGAAGTACCCCCTTAAGGAGAATTCTTTCTGGAAGCAGGATTTGGCGGGAAACGCATGAAAGAGCGTACAGCCTTATCCCTGTCGCTCCAAGCCGGAGAGCATACACCGAAAAGCGGCGGAGGATTCCCCCGCCGCTTTGGGTTCAAAAAAGCTTAAGCTTAGCCGACCGTTACAGGATCCAGCGCGATCCATGCGCCGGTGGCAGTGTCTGCCTGCTTGACAAAGGCCGTGTTGCGGATAGCGTCGCCATTGGTCTGCTCCAGAGCAATGGGTCCGGTCACGCCGTCGATCTCGGTGCTCCACAGAGCTTCCATAACCTTCGCAGGCTCGGTGGAACCGGCTTTCTGCAGGGCAGCGAGTGCGAAGAAGTAAGCATCGTAACCCATGGCGGTCACAGCCGCGACAGTGTCGTCGCCGCCGTTGTTGGCCAGGTTGGTGGAGTCGCCATTGATCCACTCCTTGATGCTGCTGTCGAAGCTGGCATCAGCGCCTTCGGGATAGAAGGTGGTGACGGTGATGTTCACGTCCTTGCCCTTAGCCGCCTGCAGGATAACGTTGGAGTCCCAGGTATCGCCGGCCAGAAGCGGGAAGGAAGCGTCCTGCGCCACGACCTGGTCGATGATCAGCTGTGCAGCCTCGGTGGAAACCGGGCTGAAGAAGACGCCGCAGTCAGCGGACTTTGCATTGGCCACATAGGAGGTGAAGTCAGAGTTGCCATCGGGGAATTCCTCGTGCACGCACTCACCGCCAAGGCCTTCGAAAGCATCGATGAAGTACTTGACAAGACCGCCGGAATAGTCGTCGCCCAGCTTATTGAGGCAGTAAGCCTTGGTCACGCCAAGCTCATTGAACGCATAGTTTGCAAGAACGGTGCCCTGGAAGGGATCCAGGAAGCAGATACGGAAGTAATAGGTGTTGCCTTCCGTTACCTGGGGGTTGGTGCAGGTAATGCCAACGGCCGGGATGCCGGCAGCTTCAAAGGTGGGGCCGCCCGCGATAGAGACGCCGGAGCCATAGGAGCCAAGAACGATGGAGCAGCCTGCGTTGACGAGCTCAGCCGCAGCGGAAGGCGCCTTATCGTTGGAGGACTCGTTGTCCACATACTTTACTACGACATCATAGGTCTTTCCGCCGATCTCGACAGTCGGCTGCACAGAATTGGCATACTGAACGCCCAGGGTCTCCTGCTTGCCGCCGGCGCCGTTATCACCGGAAGCGGGCTCAAAAACACCGATCGTGACGGTGTTGCTGGAAGAACTGCCGCCGGAGCTGCCGCAGGCGCAAAGAGCAAAGACCATGATCAATGCCAATGCGAGAGCTAAAATCTTTTTCATTGTTATTCCTCCTCATTATTTGCCACAATGTCCGCGAATGGCGGACACATGTTTTTCTGTGGCGATGTGTTCATTATGACTGATTCCGCCCAAAAATGCAATTGGTTATTTTGCCCAATCATGATTCTGAAAATTGTCAATTTTATACAACGATGGACTCTTCATCCAATCTTCCGATGGATTATACTTTGCATCAGGATCAAATCCCAGGGTATAAAAACTGTGAGCCCCTGCGCCAAGGGTGAAAAGAGCCTGACATTCCTTTGAAAATCTGTCTACAGCAGCGGGCTTGATCAGTATCGGGATCTCCACTTTTTTGCGTAAAAATGCAAGATAAGCTCTGCCCTTTTCATTCATCGCCAGGACCCTGGCATAGGGCGGTACTCCCCTATTGGCTTTGACGTTGATCTCCAGACAGGCGCACATACAGATCCGGCGAACCCTGGCAAGCGCGAATCGCTTGGTCTTGGCGGCCATTTGTACAGCCTCCAGACTGCTCTCGCTCTGTACCGCCTTATAGATACGGCTCCCCAAACCATCCGACGCATCCGGAAGCTCTGCAAAAGCCTCCTCATTGAGCATGCGCAGACGGGAAAGGATCGCTTTCTCCATAAGGATCCTGTTCTGCTGTTTCCCCTGCTCGCGTTCTCTTTTATAAATTTTCGCGCATGCAGCAGGGACTTCACCGTCGATGCTCTCGCCGGTCAGAAGCATCTTGCGCAATTCCGACGCGGAATGAAATCCCATCATACCATTTGACGCGTCGTGCTCGGAGCCTCTGCGTTCTACCGCTATAGCATTCATGGATGAACCCAATTCCCCGATGGCCCTGATATACTCGATCCCGAGGATATCATTTGGCCGTGACAAGACCCCTGCGGCCTCGCCCAGATGCCCCTTCACAACGGTCTGACGCGCAGCGGCGTAAGAGAGCGTGGCGTCCAGACTCATGGCATCCCGAATCTCAGCCTGTGTCGCAGGAGCATTCAGGATCGCCGCAACGGCCTTCAAGCTTTCGATATCATCGGTCTCGCTTCCAAAGCAGATGCTGTCAGCCCCCAGCCGATCCAATAAAGAGACGCCGCCGCGGGCGAAGCCTTCCGCTGAAGACAGGGACCAGGGCAAAGGCAGTTCCACGACCAGATCGGCGCCGCCGAGACAGGCGGCTTCCGCCCGGGCAAATTTGGAATAGATCGCCGGCTCGCCGCGCTGTACAAAATCGCCGGACATGACGCAGATCACGGTACAGTCCTCCCCTGCCAAAGCTCTGCTTCTTTGCAGATGGTACGCATGTCCGTTATGGAAGGGATTGTATTCGCAGATCACACCGATCGCCTGCATTGTCCTCACCTCCGGCTCATTTCTTGAAAAACAGAAAAAATACTTGCGTTTTTTGATATTTGTATTACAATATTAACAACTGTATTCTATCTAATTTCACGCATATTTACAATAGAAAGGAATCAAATACCATGAAAATTCTGGTTATCAACGCAGGCAGTTCTTCCCTCAAGTATCAGCTGATCGACATGGAGACCGAGCAGGTCATGGCCAAGGGCCTTTGTGAGCGTATCGGCATCGACGGTCATTTGAAGCACAGCCCCCTTGTAGGCGGCAAGCCCGTCTATGATGAAGACATCTCCCTTCCGACCCACTCCGAGGCCATTGCCGCTGTTATCGACAAGCTCACCAGCGCCGAGTACGGCGTGGTCGCCTCCATGAGCGAGATCGACGCTGTCGGCCACCGCGTGGTCCACGGCGGTGAAAAGTTTGCCAACTCCGTGAAGATCGACAACGACGTTATGGCTGCCATCGAGGAGTGCACCCCCTTTGCGCCGCTGCACAACCCGGCCAACATCACCGGAATCAACGCCTGCAAGGCCGTCATGGGCGATGTACCTATGGTTGCCGTGTTCGATACCGCTTTCCATCAGACCATGCCCGGCAAGGCTTTCATGTATGCCGTTCCTTATGAGTACTACGCCAACGACGGCATCCGCCGTTATGGCTTCCACGGCACCTCCCATCGCTATGTCTCCTCCCGCTGCGCGGAACTGATGGGCAAGCCCATCGAAGAGTTGAAGATCATCTCCTGCCACATGGGCAACGGCTCTTCTATCGCCGCGATCGACGGCGGCAAGTGCGTGGATACCTCCATGGGCTTCACGCCTCTGGTCGGCCTTCCCATGGGCACCCGCTGCGGTGATCTGGACGCCGGCGTCATCCAATTCTTGATGAACAAGTACGGCTACAGCATCGACGAGACCCTGAATATCCTCAATAAGAAGTCCGGTGTGCTGGGCGTTTCCGGCGTGTCCTCCGACTTCCGTGATTTGGACGCCGCCGCTTCTGAGGGCAATGAACGGGCCAAGCTGGCACTGGATATGTTCCATTACTGGGTCGGCAAGGTGGTCGGCTCCTATGTGGCTGCCATGAACGGTGTGGATGCCATCGTGTTCACCGCCGGTGTGGGTGAGAACAGCAAATCCTCCCGTAAGGCCATTGCCGAGTATTTCGGCTATCTGGGCGTCACCATCGACGATGAGGCCAACTCCAAGCGCGGTGAAGACATCATGATCTCTACCCCCGATTCCAAGGTCAAGGTCTTTGTCATCCCCACCAACGAGGAACTGGTCATTGCCCGCGATACCCGGGATATCGTCGGCTGATCCATGAATTTATAAAAACGCCGTCCGATCCAAGCATCGGACGGCGTTTTTATTGTACGCCGGTGGAACCAAAGCCCCCGCGGCTGGCATCGTTCAGATGCTGTACAGTCTCAAATTCCACTGTTGGCTGCTTCTCCACGATCCTGAATTGACAGATACGGTCGTTCTTATGGATCACGGTATCCCGCAGAGCGTAGGCCGGCATGCGCCACTCATCCGCATCCCCGGAGTAGGAGTTGTCGATGATGCCGGGGCTGTTGGTCTGGATGATCCCGAAATTCTTGAAGGTGCTGCTCCTTGGCGCTACATGGGCCTCATAGCCCTCCGGCAGGATCATCCCCACACCCAGACGGATCAGATGAAAGCTCCCGGCTTTCATTTCTATGTCTTCCGCTGAGCGAAGATCGATCCAGTCCCCTTTTGCGATCTTTTCAACAGGAACGATATCCGGATCAAAATATTTAATGAGTATCTTCATCGCTGATAATCTCCTCGCATTTTGACTTTGCTTTTCTTGACGAAAAGCCGTAAGCCGTGTAGAATTGGAACAACAGTATCGGTATCATAACACATGAAGGAGGAAAATACCATGCCCAGTTTTGAGGATTTTACTTTTGAATCCAGTACAGGACAAAATACGATCCGCGCGCGAAAATGTGTTCCGGACGGTGAAGTCAAGGCCGTCGTACAGATCGCCCACGGGATCGCCGAACACATTGAACGCTATGACGATTTTATGGCGTTCCTGGCGGCCAACGGCTACGTTGCCGTCGGCAACGACCATCTGGGTCACGGCAAGTCCATTGCCAAGCCCTCTGAACAGGGCATCTTTGCACCGGCAGACGGATGGTCCTATGTTGTAAAAGATATGGACAAGCTGCGGGATCTGATGCGGAAAGAATACCCTGAACTGCCCTATATCTTCTTCGGCCACAGCATGGGCAGTTTTTTGACCCGCACCTATATCATCCAGCATCCGGACAAATACGATGCCGCGATCCTCAGCGGAACGGGACATCAGAGCAAGGCACTGGTTTTTGCCGGTTATACCGCCGCTGATCTGATGACGAAGCTGAAAGGCTCTGCCGGAGACGGCAAAGCGCTCAATGATATGGCCTTTGGCTCCTATACCAAACGCATCGACAACCCGCGTACTCCCTTTGACTGGTTGAGTGTCAATGAGGAGAATGTGGATAAATACATTGCGGATCCCCTTTGCGGCTTTATCGCCAAAGTGAGCCTTTACCGGGATATGATGGGCGGCATCAAGTTCCTGACCAATCAAAAGAACATCGATAAGATGAACAAGGACGCCCCTATTTACTTTATGTCCGGTGCAGAGGATCCTGTGGGCGATTACGGCGTTGGGGTTGAGAAAGCCTATAAGGCCTTCTGTGACGCCGGATTGCACGATGTGACCATTCGGCTTTATCCCAACGGCAGACATGAGATGCTCAACGAGACCAACAACCAGGAGGTCTACCAGGATATTCTCAACTGGCTGAACGAGAAGCTGGAAAAGATCTGAACAAACGAAAAGTGTGTGCGCCTCGAAATCAGATGGTTTCGAGGCGCACGTTTTTTTCAATTACAGAGGCCAGGGGACGCGCTCCCCTTTTCGGACCAGGAACGCCTGCTGTGAGATCCTGGCCATAGGGGCGTCCGACAAAGAGTCGGAATAAAACGACTCGGGCTTACCATCGGGATGCGCCGCATAGAAGCGCGTGACCTTTTCAAAATCATGACAGTTTTTGCCGATGATCTTTCCCGTATGCTTATCCATTGGTGTAGCGATCAACTGTACGCCAAGGCGGTCCGCAACCGGCTGCAGGAGAAAACGCGGGGATGCGGAGATGATCAGATCGTCCTCCCGCTTTTGCTCCAGATACCACGGTTCGAGCCTGGACCAATTCTCCTTCCAAAACTCCTGGACGATGCGGTCCACGTCATCCAGTCTCGGCAGGAAGGCGAAGACCTTCTCCTTCAGCGCTCTTGTGTCCGCCTTCTTTGCCAGATGCAGAACGCCAAAAGCGGCCATTCCGGGCGCCGCATGCAGAACAGCCCGGGGATAGTGGCGCAGGCAATACAGCACAAAGGCATAGGAGCTGTCCGGATTGAATATGGTCTGATCAAAATCGTAAACGTTCATAAACAAGCTCTTTATCGTCGGATCCCATAAGCGCTAAGCGCATAAAACATCAGCAGGCCTGTGGAAATCAATTCGATGATTGCCGCAACGAGCAGCGGCAAAACGCCGGTCACGGCCAAAATCAGGAGGATCAGTTTCACGGCAGCCATGAAGAAGGTATTGGTCCACGCGATCCTGTAAGCGGAAACACAAACTTTCATCAAAACGGCAAGCGTCATGATATCGTTTCCAAGGACCGCAAAGTCTGCCGATTCCATGGCATTCTCGGCCCGGAGCGCATTCATGGCGATGCCAAGATCCGCTCTCTGCATCAATTCACTGTCGTGGATGCCGTCACCCACGTAGCAAAGTCTGGACCGGTCTCCTTTTGCGGCCTGGAGATAGTCGATGGCGGAGAGCTTCCCCTGCTGGGACAGCTCGGCCTTCACCATATCGAAGTTAAGAGACGATGCAATGGGTCTGGACACGGACAGGACGTCGCCGGTCAGCATGACCATATTGCCGATCCCCTGCATCCGAAGCTCTTCAAGCGCGTCAAACGCGTTCTCACGGGGTTTATCGCTGACCATGATATGACCCCAGTACACGTTCTCGACCGCCACGTGGATCGCAGCGCCTGCGCGGCTGGGCACCTTGTACCAGATCCCATGCTCCTCCAGGAGAGAAGCGTTTCCGACGTACACGTGCCGCCCTTCAATAAAGGCACTGACGCCGCGGCCGGGAAGCTCCTCTACCTCCAAAACGCTGGCGCCCACAGCTTCCGTCCATCCCGCCGCCCGCTTCAGGGCCACAGCGATGGGATGCTGGGAATGGCTCTCCGCGGCAGCGGCCATGGAGAGCAGAGCCTTTGCTTCAACGCCATCCGGGAATACATCCGTGATGGTATACTCGCCGGTGGTCACCGTTCCGGTCTTTCCGAAGATCATCGTCTTTGTTCTGGCCAGGTCAGCTATCTTTTCCTGCGCCTTGACAGCAACGCCATTTTTGGCTGCGTTCTGAATGGCGCCCCGGTACGCAAGGGGCACAGAGAGCACCAGCGCACTTGGAGAGGATAAAAGCAGGATCACAGCCGCCCGTTTCAGCCATTTGGCCCACTCGCCTCCGCTGAGCGGGACGATGACGCCAATGGCCAAGGCCAGCAC
Organism: Oscillospiraceae bacterium; assembly: GCA_902778275.1. Classification (GTDB taxonomy): domain Bacteria; phylum Bacillota; class Clostridia; order Oscillospirales; family Oscillospiraceae; genus Limivicinus. The sequence goes on along the minus strand of CACYXE010000001.1, from coordinate 250,872 downwards.
TGCAATGGCAGGGACATAGAAGGTAGCCGCCTTGGCAATGAGCTTTTCCTGGCGGGTCCTGCTCTTTGAAACCGCGCTCAGATGCTTGAGGCGTACCGCCATAGCGCTGTCCTCAAACAGCCGGGTAACGCGAACCAGGACCTCCCCGCCGTCATTGTAACAGCCGGCATATACTTCGCCGCCTGCGCTCAGAATCCTTACATCTTCCCCGCCTGTGAGAGGAGAAAAATCCGCTTTGGTGTTTCCTTGCAGGATCACACCGTCGGCCGGGAACGCCTCCTTGGGGAGTACCCGAACCACGTCCCCGACCGCAAGGCTCTCAGGCACTGTATCAGAAGGTCCTTCGCCCGATTCCAGTCTTGCCTTCTCCGGAAGCAGATCGTGAAAAGGTTCCAGCGCGCCGTCGCCGGCGGTCAGCACAAAGGCCTCCAGCAATTCACCTGTCCGGTACAGGATCATGACCATAGCGCCCGCAGCATATTCTTTCAATGCGAAGGCCAGAATGACAGCGACCGCGATCAGCAGATCCTCATCAGGCAGTTTCCTGTCCAGCACTTTCCCTGCGAGACGCTGAAGCAGCGGGAATGCCGCAAGAAGCGCAGCAAGACCAAAACCCGCGATCTTTGGCCAGCCGGCCATGGGTGCAAAGCACGAAGCCAGGAACAAAACCACTGCCAACAGGACCGGGAGAATTTCCTGCAGTGAAAACACCCGGTCATAAGTTTTGGAATATCTTTTCTTTTTCCTCTTTCTATGAAAAACCTTAGGCAGCTCGGGAAGCTTTGCATCACCGAAGTTCAGCGTTTTCCTGACTTCTGTTTTGCCTTTGTGTTTTCCGCCGCCCTGTTCCAGGTGTTTTGCCATACGCATACCTCTATATAGTAAATCTTAAACGATCCATTCTATAGAAAGGTTACCCTTTCTCCTTCCTCTTGTCAAGCGACTTTGCCAAAAAAACACAAGATATTGTGAGGATCCCCAGGAAAAAGCCCGCGGAATCCACAAGGACATCAGCAAACTTCCCCACGCGCCCGGGCACAAAACTCTGATGCCATTCGTCGGAACAGGCGTACAGAAAGCAGAACAGGTATGCGGCGGCCGGGGCTTTGATTTTCCTGCTCTTTTGCGGTAAAAACCATTCTGCCATCAGCAGGCAGCTGCTGATGCCGAGGCATAGATACTCAAACATATGAGCATACTTTCGAATATCATAAGCAGCTCCCTTATCACTCAAGTGCGGAAGAACCTTTTCCAAAAAGCTGCCCAGAAGGCTGCCCAAAAAACTGTTGCTCAAGCTGCCGGATTTTTCTCCGTCCTGTGCGGACATGGCAAAAATAAAGCACATGACGGCAAACGTCAGCACTGCGTACAGGATGAGTCTTCTTTTGTGTTTTTTATCCTTCATGCCTTTGACTCTTTCCTTTGCTTTTCATGATTCATTATACTCTTCATAGCAATGAATGCAAGGCTGCTGTTTCGGATCATAAAACGATCGACTGCAAATAATTACCTCTTTTCCGTTTGCATATCTCTGATGCTTTGGCAAAAGATAAGCACGGGTCAAAACCCAATTCATGAAAAGGAGATGTAATCTATGTCTACCAGTTCCAACAACCAGCTTGTGAACCCCGCTGCCCGTGAGGCAATGGATAAGTTCAAGATGGAAGCCGCTTCTGAGGTCGGTGTCAACCTGAAGAACGGTTACAACGGCGATCTGACCAGCCGTCAGGCCGGTTCCGTGGGCGGCCAGATGGTCAAGAAGATGATCGAGGCCTACGAGAACGGCATGAAGTAAGCCGCAGGCGAAGTATAAGAAATTGCAGGAAAGCACATGCTCTCCTGCAATTTTTCTATTCTTGCTCTATTCTTTGTACTCGAACATCAGATCATACATGCTGACGGTGTCTCCGTCCTTGACGCCCATCTCTTCCATCCTGGTGAAGACGCCGGCTTCCCGCAGCACCCTGTCAAAGAACATACGGCTCTCGTAATCGGAGAAGTTGACGGTGGCCACCAGGCGCTGAAGCCAGGGTCCCTCCACGATCCAGATATCGTCAAAGTGCTCGATCTTCAGTTCCTCGGAAGTATCCACCACAGGCTCCGGCGGCACATAATCAGCCTCAAAATGGGCTATCGGCGGAAGGTCGGCCAATCTACGGGCACATTCCTGTACCAGCGCTCGGGTGCCCTCATGGGTCACGGCGCTCATTTCAAAGAAGCTGTAGCCCAAGGCCTCCACATGTGCTTTCAGTTTTTCGATATTCTCCCGGTCGCCGTAGAGCAGATCGCATTTATTCGCGGCGACGATCTGCGGACGCTGAGCAAGCTCAGGATTATATTCATGCAGTTCCGCATTGATGGCGTCGAAATCGGCAATGGGATCTCTCCCCTCGCTGCCGGATACGTCCACCAGATGGATCAGCAGGCGGCAGCGGTCGATATGCCGCAGAAAATCATGTCCAAGGCCGGCCCCCTCGGACGCGCCTTCGATGATACCGGGGATATCCGCCATGACGAAGGACGACCCTTCGTCCACATAGACCACGCCCAAATTGGGAAACAGGGTCGTAAAGTGATAATTGGCGATCTTGGGATGGGCTTTGCTGACCACGGAAAGAAGCGTGGATTTGCCCACGTTGGGAAATCCGACGAGGCCAACATCTGCCAGCAGCTTCAGCTCCAGGGTGATATCATGGCTCTCCCCAGGCAGGCCCGGCTTGGCAAAACGCGGGACCTGGCGTGTGGGCGTAGCAAAATGCATGTTGCCCCAGCCGCCGCGGCCTCCTTTTGCGGCAACCCAGTTTTCTCCGGTAGACATATCATGGATAATGGCGTTGGTCTCGGTATCCCGTACCAATGTTCCGCGGGGCACGCGGATGTACAGGGTCTCACCGTCCTTACCATAACAGCGCTTTCCCTGCCCGTTGGCGCCGTTGCCGGCGACGTACTTGCGCTTGTAGCGAAAGTCCATCAGCGTGGACATGTTGTCATCCACGACAAATACGATATCCCCGCCGCGGCCGCCGTCGCCCCCATCCGGGCCGCCTGCCGCAACATACTTCTCTCTATGGAACGCGACCGCACCATCGCCGCCTTTACCGGCATGGATGCTGATGCGCGCCTTATCTACAAAGGATGTGGCCATAGATGCCTCCCTCCTGCCGAATCCACGGCTGCTGATACATGAAAAAGGCCGGACGCTTGTCCGGCCTTGGTTGGTCATTTACTGTGCGATTTCTTCGTAAACAGAGACCTTCTTGCGGTCCTTGCCCATGCGCTCGAACTTCACAGTGCCGTCCACGAGGGCGAACAGAGTGTCGTCCTTCCCCTTACCAACATTGGTACCCGGGTGGATTTTGGTTCCGCGCTGTCTGACAAGGATGTTACCGGCCAGGACAAACTGTCCATCGGCTCTCTTGGTACCAAGACGCTTGGACTCGCTGTCGCGGCCGTTCTTGGTAGAACCCATACCTTTTTTATGTGCCATTAGGTTACACCTCCATTAGTCATAATCAGTTGCGGAAAATCAAGCGTTGATGGTCTCGATCTGGACCTTGGTATACGGCTGTCTGTGGCCCTGAGTCCTGCGATAGCCCTTTTTCGGCTTCATCTTGTAGACCCGAACCTTAGCGCTCTTGCCGTTCTTCACCACGTTGGCCGTAACAGTCGCGCCTTCGATGACAGGTGCGCCGAACACTGCGGTCTCGCCGTCAACAACAGCCAGAACCTGGTCGAACTTCACAGAGTCACCGGCAGCAACGTCAAGCTTCTCAACGAAGATCACGTCGCCCTCGGCTACACGGTACTGCTTGCCGCCAGTCACGATGATTGCATGCTTCATGAACATATCCTCCCTCTTTACAGGTCTCGCTCTTGGGGTGCGGAATAGCTCCGTCTTGGAGACCCCTTCAATGCGGCCTTAAAAGGATACCACGTCAATGCAACAATGTCAACAATTTTTCTGGAGTTTTTTCAGTTTTTTTCACCAAACCCGGAGCTTATCCCAGCACCTCGATCTGGTCATCGATCAGCAGATATCTGCCGTCCAGTCCGCTCTGGGAGAGTAGTTTCCCGACGCGCTGACCATCGGCTGTGGTATAGCTGATCATCAAGTTCGGAATGCCCTCCGGCACCGTGGTCACAATCTGGATCGCGCCATCTGTCATAAAGCTGCTGGCCCAGAGCTGATCCTTTTCGTAGAAGCGGCCCGCATAGGTGACCTCAGACAGATATACGTCATAAATCGTTCCATTGGCCATCAGGCAAAGCTCCTGCCCGTCGCTGACGGTAATCTTATCGAGAAGCGTCACGCTGCCGTTTTCGATGTCCTCCAGGGGGATAACACTGAATTCTCCTGCGCCTTTTCTTTCAGCCGGCAGATACTTTTCGGGAATCAGCCCCTCCAGCTCCCCATAGGGAATATGAAATTCCGTAAGGCCGGCGGCATAAGAGGCCAACTCATATAACGAGGAGAAAACCACGAGGCCGTCATTATCGAAATACCAGGAACCGTCGCGCAGCAGTTTGCCGAAGGCGCCCTCGTAGTCTTCATTCTCAATAAAGCTGGGATCGATATGCTCCTGATAGTATTCCGTTTCCGTGCCTGCAAGGCGAAGCATAGCGGCAACCATGGCCTCCTTGAAAGCCTCCTGGTCCTCGCTCAGATCCGCCAAGCGCACACGCTCCCCTGTCTCAGCGTCGAATACGTAGGCACGCCCCTCGTAATTGCCATGAGCGCCGCCGGTGTATTCGTAGGCCTCGAATACCAGGTTGATCAAGCGGTCATCCACCCTTCCGACTTTCGCCGAACGGGATGCGGAGTATTCAAGGGGCAGGCTTCTGTCCCCCATGGTGACGGCATACGCGTAGTTATCCTCCGCAGCTTCCAGAATGCCGTTAAAGCCCCAGGCCGGGCCGTCGCCGTAATCATTGCCGGTATAATAGGTCTCATCCAGCATGGCAATATATTCGTTGATCTTATCCGCAGCCTCATCCCGTCCATCAATACGGATCTTGGGCGTCACGTAAGAAAACGTAAGGATCCTCTGCAGACCAGAGGGGGGGTCGAAGCGCTCGTAACTGGTGGTCACAAAGTTGACTACCACGCGGTTTGCCGCGGTCTCATCGACTGTGGGCTGCACAGGCTCAGGCGTGGATACCGCTTCTCCGCTGTCAACAGCAGGCGCCTCGGTAGCTTCAGGCGCCACCGGCTCCTCTGTTACCTCCGGCAATGGGGGCAGGTCCACATTCTGGATCTTATCGACCGCCGAACAGGCGCCCAGAGCAAAGACCAGCGCCAGGCACAGCAAAATGGAAAACCATCTTTTCATTGTCATCATCCTTTCTGGGGCGGCTTCCGTCAGGGATCTATATCATCCATTGGGATCTGCAGGGAAAGCGCCGCGTTGGTGTAACGCGGGTCCTCTGTCACCTCGCGGATCAGTTCGATCTCCGGCGGGAAGCAAATGCTTTGATCCTCGTTTTTCAGTTCGATCTCCAGGTATGCACGATCCTGCCAAAAAGGAAAGACGTCGATCTCAAAAAGCTGTCCTTCATAAGGCAGACAATATCGGGTCTTCCGGATCGTATTTCGACGGGGATCTGCTTTCTTCAAAAGTCTGTTGTACTCCGCTTCCGATATTTCCGATTCATGCTCAATACGACGCAGATCGGATATTTTTTGTTTCACCGTATGGGTATAAACACACTTGCTTTTCCACGCGCGCTTTCTTACTCTGGCGGTGACGCCGTCAGCCGCATGCAAATAGGTCTGTGTGATCTCCGACTTGTCCGCAGCTCTCTCCAGCCAGTCCGGATCCGGATATCGGATCAGGTATTTGCGTTCGATCTCATAAGGGATGTTTTTCATGTCGATCACCTTATCAGTCAATATATCATTCCCTGATTTGTTGAAAATAGTATACCGTGTAATTGTGAACAAATCAAGGCGAAGTGCGCGACGGTCTTGCACATAATGACAATGCGCCTGCCATAGGCTGTACAAAGGAGTGATGAACTTGATTGACGTAAGAAGTTTTATGTTGAAATACAGAAAACTGATTTCAGCGATCGGCATGATTATGATCGTGGCGGCCATTTTCTGGACCGTCAACAGTCCCATGATCGTTGGGGCTTCCGCCACGCAGCGGCAGCTGCCGATCTATTCCGTACAGAGGGAGGACAAAGTGGTCGCGCTGTCCTTTGATGCGGCCTGGGGCAATGAGGACACCCAAGCGCTTATCGATATCCTCAACAAGTATAAGGTGAACACCACCTTTTTCGTTGTTGGCGATTGGGTCGACCGTTATCCGGAATCCGTAAAAGCTCTTGCGGACGCCGGGAACGAAGTAATGAACCATTCATCCAGCCACGCCCACTTCTCTGCTCTTACCAGGGATCAGATCGTCGCTGATATCACATCCTGCAACGAAAGGATCGAAGCCATTACCGGTGTGCGCCCTACTCTCTTCCGCTGTCCTTACGGGGAGTATGACGACCATGTGATCGCGGCGGTGCGCGGTATGGGGATGGAACCGATCCAGTGGAACGTGGAGCGTTCCCATACGGCTGAAACCTATGAAGAAAGCTCTGTTATACGAAAAATGAATACCGAACTGATACAGGGAAAGAGGGATGCTCACCGCTTCCCTCTTTCCCTGTATTGGATCCCTATACCGTCAGCCACTCGACCTTGCCGGTGAAAACATCATAGACAGCGCCGCGTATGTCGATATCCCCGTTCTCCGGGTGCTTATGGAACTCGTTTTGGATCCTGTTCACGCCGTGCCGTACATTCTTTTTACAGGCCTGCAGCAAATCCCGTTCTTCCCCCACGGCCTCAAGGATATCCTCCGTGATATAAGAAATAAAACCGTCGCCATGACCGTTGACAGCGGCGTCTACTGCGCCGCAGCCCGTATGGCCCAGTATTACGACCAGCTTGCAATGCAGGTGGGCGGCGGCATACTCAACACTTCCAAGCTGATGCTTATCAAGCACGTTGCCCGCCACGCGTATCACAAACAATTCTCCTATGCCCACGTTAAAAATTTGCTCGGGAATTACACGGGAATCAGCGCAGCAGATCACAATAGCATATGGATGCTGGCCGTTGACGGCGGTATCTTCCCTCACCGCCTGGTCGCTCCGTTCGATATACTGCCTGTTGCCTTCAGAAAGCCTTTCGATCAAATCCACGGCAAACTCCCCTCTCCTATCCAACTCCTATCCAAATCCGATCTTCCGGCGTTAAGCTTCAGTCATCCGTACTTCCTTCAGCAGCCGGGATCGGAGATTTGTTTATTCATAGATCGCGCAGACAGTTCTGCCGGCCTCTTTTACACGGTAGAGCGCGACGTCATCGTCTGCGATCAGGATTTGTCTCTTTCCGTTGACGGAATGGAATTATTCATGACTTTTCAGCTTTAGCAGTTCCCCTCAGTCTCAAGATTTCCAAACATCAATACAGTCGTGATTTATCCGAACCAAAACGATTCTATATCATTTCAACTTGACTGGTATCATAGTTGAATATTATATCTTAAAGCGCCTCAATAATCCAGTCTTTTTCGGATTAAGTCGAAAATAATTGACTTACTGCTCCTATTGATTGCAAAAAACATGCGGGATGCCGGTTCGCATCCCGCAGTTCATTACGCGCTTATGATTTTACAAACGAAGCGGCGCCGCTTGCGCTGCGGCCGTCGTCCGCCCAAGTAAGCCCGGAATCCGTCATCTGGAGATATCCAGTGCCGTTGTTATAGTTCATAAGGCTGGTCTCATTCCCCTTTTCATCCACAGTGACCGTTTTCATGGTGCAGTTGCTGTAGTGCATGACCGCCCTTCCATCAAAGGATCCGCTGAAAGTCCAGGTGGAATACTCCGACGCACTGTTTGGCCAACGGACGGAAACATTGAATATGTCCGGCCCGCCGGAGATGGTCATAGTCCCTTTCTTGGCGACACTCTCAACATACGATCCATTATAAAGCGCCGAGTAAGAAGCGTCCTGGTCGGATACGGTCACGACCGCCGTCCCGGGATCCTTCTGTCCGCTTACGGTGATCTGGGCGGAAGAGGTCTTTACCGACCCTATGTTATTGCTGAACTTGCAATACACCTTCCAGCCGTTTAAACTAACTGAGATGTTTTTCAGTTGCAAGGTGCCAGTGTTGCCGTTGATGATCTCCACCCCGGCGAATTCCTTTGCCGCATCGGCGTAATTGATGTCCCGGGAGCCGTCAGGGCTGACAAAGTGCCACTCGGCCCAGATGGCGTCTTCGTGCCGGGCAACAAAGGAACAGCTGCCCCCGGCATCCACCGTCTCTCCGGTTGGGCTTTTGGTCACCCTCGGCGAACCGTCTGTGGAGTTGGTGACCGTAATGGTTGCTTTCGTTGTGGTCATGGCACCGTTGTTGTTGCTGAAGCGGCAGTATACTTTCCACCCGTTAAGAGCTTCCGGTATGTTCTTGAGCTGCATGGTGCTGGCATAACCCTTGACGATCTCCATGGTGGAAAATTCTTTCTCCGCATCGGCGTAATTGATGTCTCGGGACCCGTCCGGGCTTACAAAATGCCATTCGGCCCAGACTGCGTTTTCATACTTGGCCACGAACCAACAGGAGCCGCCAACAATCACCTTTTCGTCCGTAGGGTTCTTCGTCACCACCGGCTTGTTGCTTGGAGCCTGAGTAGGTGCAGGCGTAGGCTTGGGTGTGGGGGCGGGCGTGGGCGCCGGAGTAGGCGCGGGTGTAGGCGCAGGAGTTGTCGCAGCCGCAGGGGCCTGCTGTTGAGTCGCCGTCGAAGTTGGGGCGGGTGTATTCGTGGGTGCCGTCGTCGCTGTGGTTTCAGGCACGATCTGCGCAGAGGCCGCCGGATTCGCGCTCACCTCCGGAGTCGGCATTACAACTACGACGTCCGCCTTTCCCCCATTTGGTCTGGATCCGCAGCCGCTAAGCAGCAGCATCCCTGCCAATAAAATGGGCAATACCCTCTTGCTGATCACATTCTTCATTGCATATTCTCCTTGAACCCATCTGTCAGTTTATATCTAAAATGGTCTGATTGTTGTTTGCTGTATTATATCACACGACATTCAGAATGGAACCTGACAGCATGCAGATTTAAGAACTTTTAAGATTTGTCGCTGCGGGATACCGTTTTGCCGCTGTGTCTATAAAAACAGCCCCTCCTGCTTGTGTTTCAAAAAACAATCAGGAGGGTTAAATCGTGCGATATTTTCTTAGCACACCTTGCTTATTGAATTATGGATTATAGCGTTCTGGCTTGAAATCCGACCTTTTCCAGGAAACGCAGGAGTCCGTCCGGAATTGGAGTATCTGAGCTCAGGTTGGTCTCGCCGAGGATAACCGGTTTATTTGTCCCGTGATAATCGCTCCCGGCAGTTACAAACAGATCATATTTTTCCGCGAAGGCCAGCATTTCCGCCTGCAGGCTTGGAGTAAACCCGGAGTAAAATGCCTCCACACCCTGCAGGCCAAAATCCATCAGCCGGCGGAGGCGACGATCCATCTCCTCCCCTATGATCAGCTGCTCGCCGCTTCCATAGGAAGGATGCGCCAGGACCGGGATCCCGCCGCCATTCAGGATGCCCATAATAGCCTCCTCCGGGCGGACATACTCATTCCGGAAAGAGATCTTGTCCATATAATATTTAAAGGCCTCTTCCTTGGTTTTCACATACCCGTATTTGACCATCAGATTCCCAATATGCGGCTTGCCTGGATTGTCCAGGGAATACAGATGTTCCAGCTCAAAATCAGGGAATTCAATATGGAAGCGCTCTTTCAGAAAGTCAAGTCGGGCCTTGACTTTCTTCATTCGATAGGAATGCCCAAGTTGAATGATCTGCTGCATGGACGCCGCCATCGGATCATAATTGTAGCCCATAATATGATACTGCCCCTGCTCATCCTTGCAGGAAAACTCCACGCCGCAAATGAATTGGGGGTCTTCGGGCCGCAGCAGCTCCTGCATGATCTGGCAGCCCTTGATAGCGTCATGATCCGTAACGGAAAAAAGTTTGAGACTTTTTGCCTTTACGCGTCCGAGTACGACTTCCGGCGGTTCCGTACCATCGGATACAGTGGTATGAATATGCAAATCGATTGCAGCATGCTGTTTCATGGAAGGCTTTTTCTCCTGTTGCTGATTCAAGCTTTTTCTGCCGACAGTATACACCAAAGCAAAGATTCTTCGCAAGTTATGTTCTTAAAACGTCCCTTGCTTCTTAGGAAGAATCTTCCGCCGGACAGGTTCATAGCTTTGAGCAGGGAGGGAATACGATGAAAGTAATACATACACACCCTGCCGCTTCTGCTGAGGAGCGCATGGAACGTTTGAAGGACATCAAAAAAATCTGCGCAAAGCAGATTCAGCCCAAGAACTCCGAAAAGAGGGTCGGCTGATGGCATGGGCCGTATACGCCCGGCAATCCGTGGAGAAAAAGAACAGCATCTCCATCGAAAGTCAGATCGAATTCTGTCAAAAGGCTGCGGGCCAGGAACTCAAAACGTATTTGGACTGCGGGTATTCCGGAAAGAATACCCAGCGTCCAGACTTTCAAAGGCTTTTCAAGGATATCCAGGACGATAAAATTGAAAAGCTCTATGTCTACCGCCTGGATCGTTTTTCCCGCTCGGTAGCGGACTTTGGAAAGCTGTGGGATACCCTGCGATCCCACAACGTGGAGTTCGTCAGCATCAACGAAAACTTTGATACTTCCACGCCTATGGGTCGTGCCATGCTGCATATCATCATGGTCTTTGCCCAGTTGGAGCGGGAAACTACGGCCGAACGGGTAAAGGACAACTATTACCGCCGGGCAAGCCTCGGTTCCTGGCCTGGCGGGGCAGCCCCATACGGTTTCACCATTGGCCGCTGCATGGACAAGACCGGGAGGGCTGTCCCCACCCTGGACATTGATCCGGAGAAAGCTGAGGTCGTCCGGAAAATATTTCAGGCGTATGCGGAAAAAGGAGCTTCTCTTGGCTCGATAGCCAAAACGCTTAACCGGGAAGGCATAGCCGGGCCTAAGAGGGAAACCTGGGACAATGTCTCCCTCTCGCGTTTGCTGCATACTCCCTGCTATGTGCAGGCTGATGAGCAGGTCCGGCTGCATTACCAGGGACTGGGGGCGGTCATATCTTCACCACCTGAAGATTTTGACGGTGTGCACGGTGTTCTGGTCGTTGGAAAACGGGACAAGTCTGAAAGAAAGTATACAGATGTCAAGGATCATTGTGTTTCCGTTTTAAACAGCGTCGGCTTCATATCCTCCGATCTTTGGCTCACGTGCCAGGACAAGCTGCTCAGAAACGCTCAGATCGGCAACAGCGGCAAGGGTTCGCACACCTGGCTTTCCGGGCTGCTGAAATGCGCATCCTGCGGATACGCGCTTAAAATCGCCTATAAAGAGAGCGGCAAACGATATCTGCAGTGCAGCGGAAAATATAATGCGGCAAAGTGCGGTGCTGCGATAGCCGCTGACCTGAGTGCTTTGGAAGCTGAGATTGCCGCACAGATCCAGAGGTTGTTGGATGAAGCGCCCGAAGAAGCCGTTGAGGCGACGATAGACAACTATGCCAGCCAACTGGATGAGATCGATCGGCGAGTTGACCGTTTGATCGACGCCTTCTCTGAAAGTGTGAATTTGAACACGGCATACCTTCAACGCGCGCTTTCCCGCCTTGAATGGGAACGCCAGGAGATTCTGGAGGCAAGGAAAAGGCATGCGGCACATCCAGCCCTTCCCGGCAAAATCATTTTCAATGTCCTCTCTTTTGAGGATAAAAAAATCGTTGCCGCACAGTTCATCCGTAGGATCGATGTGGGCAATGATTCTGCAGAGGTTTTCTGGAAGGTGTAGCTGCTTTACCGAATCAGGGGCTGCAGTTACTGCCCCATTTCATCCTTCTCAAATCGAAAAGCTGCCAAATAAATGACGGCTTTTTTGTGCATTTTGCAGAATTACCCTATATCAGATTGAGAGAGATTACGGAATTTGGTATTCTAATCAAAACGATGAAAGCGGCAGCATTTCTGACTGCAGCGAGAGGATTGCAATGGACAAACCAGCATCCGCCGTCCTGTTGGCCGGCGGCTTCAGTTCCCGCATGGGGTGCTGCAAAGCGGGGCTTGATTTTCACGGTGTGAGTTTTTTGCAGCATCAAATCAACAAGCTGCGCAGCCTTGGCATTGAAGATATCGTCGTCGCCGGCAGTGTGGATGCACCGGCGGGCTGCCGAAGCGTGCCGGATATCTATCCCCACCGCGGTCCGCTCAGCGGGATTCACGCAGGGCTGTTGACGATCAAGGAAGATGCCGCCCTTGTCCTGGCCGTGGACACGCCGCTGGTGCCTTTGGAGCTGCTGCGGGAACTGATCGATACCCACACGGCGGGGATCACGCTCGTCACCTGCGCTGATGAGCCGGAACCGCTGATCGGCGTCTACGACAAATCCTTGGCCGGAGTCTGTGAGGAGGCGCTCCGAAGCGGTAAAGTATCCGTGCGCCGCTTCTGTCAAGAGATAAGCTATGCATCACTGGTTTACGAGGGTGAAGCAGCGTTGCTGACCAACTGCAACACGCCCGAAGATTATATTATGCTGCTGGAGCTGAAAACGAGGGAAAGCAAGAATGGGTGAATGGAAGAAAACATTATGCAATCTGTGCGCTATGACCTGCGGTTTGGAAATGGAAGTGGAGGACAACATAATTATCAGTGTCCGCCCGGATCCTGACAGCCCCAGCAGTGAATGCTATTGCTGCCGCAAGGGCAGGACAGCAAAATACTTTGTGGAAAGCAGCGAGAGGCTCCTGTACCCGCAGAAAAGGGTCGGCGATCATTACGAACGCATCAGCTGGGAACAGGCCTATGCGGAAATTGCCGCAAAGGCCAACGCAATCCTTAAGGCCCATGGTCCCCGCTCCGCTGCCATCATCGGCGGAGGTGGAGGCGCCACAGGCGCAGCAGCCGCACCGGTGCTGTCCTTTATGAAAGCCATCGGGACCCAAAATATTTTTAATCCGATCGGCGTGGAATTCATGGGCTTTTACTGGAGCTGCGGCCGTATCTTCGGCGACCAGTTCCACCCTCTTGAGCCGGACGACAAAAACTGCGAGGTCATCATCTATTGGGGAAGCAACTCCTACGTCAGCCACCAGATCCCAAACGCGAAGAAAATCATCAGGGCGTTCTCTGAGAGTCCCGAGAAGATGGTCATTGTTGTCGATCCGCGTCTTTCGGAAACGGCTCGCATGGCGGATATGCACATCATGCCGGTGCCGGGATCGGACGTACTATTCCTGCGTGCTTTGATCGCACTCATTTTGGAAAAGGGCTGGCAGGATCGAGACTTTCTATACCGATATACAAAGGACTGGACACAGACGCGCGGCTGGTTTGCGGACTTTGACATAGACGGCGCATTGCGTATTTGCGGCATTCCCCGCGGCCAGGCCGAGGAATTCGCGTATATTCTCACAACGAAGAAATGGGGCATGCATCAGGATTTGGGGCTCTTTTTCGGGCGGCAATCCACGCTGTCGAGTTACCTCTGTCTGGTGCTGATGGCTGTGTGCGGCACACTTTTAGTGCCCAGCGGCAATGTCCCGCCGGTGCGGATCGTGACGCTGGAAAACTCCGACGAACACGATCCCAAGGTGTGGCGGCTTCCTGTCACAAAGCGCTTTCCTGTTGCGGGAATGTACCCGGAGGGCGCGCTGCCGGATGAAATCCTGGGCGACAACCCGGATCGCATCCGCTTTGCTGCCTGCAATCTCTCAAACCCCCTGCGCAGCTATCCGGACTCTCAAAAAATGGAGGAGGCTCTGAAAAAGCTGGAGCTTTTTGTGGCCATTGACTGTCAGGAAACGGAAACCACTCGTATTGCGGATTATGTGCTGCCCAGTCCCAGCGTGTATGAAGTAGGAGGTGATTTTGATGTGTTCGCTTTTCACTATCCGGAAGTGATGTATGCCTCCCGCAGAGCGGTCGTCAAGGCGCCTGGTGAAGCGAAAGAAGACGCCATGATTTATGCGGAGCTGACCCAGGCCATGGGATTGATCCCCAAGATCCCACAGTTTCTCTATGATGCGGCTGAGGAATCCGTCCGCACGGGCGACCGGATCAAATATTTCATGAAAGTCGTCGGCTGGATCGCAGCGGGTGGCATGAAATACTTTGATCAGGCTGCCACCGTTATTGCTCTGACCCTGGGTAAGGCTATGGGATCTGCCGGACATGCTATGAACTGGGCTGCCCTTATGATCTCCAAGCTGTCCAATCGTGCTATCATGGCCGTAGGACCGGACACAAAGCAGCATCCGCTGCTTTCAAAAATACCAATGCTCAAGGATTTCTGCATCTATGACGCAGCCTTCCAGATGGTGGACGAGCACCCGGAGGGAGCAGTCATCGCTTACAGTGATACGGAGCACCTGATGCGGCGACACATCAAACACAAAGATGGCAAGTTCCACCTGTGGTGCGAAGAGATCGATAGCGCTCTCAAGGATATCACACCGGAGAAAGAAGCGGAGGCTCTGCGCCTGAAAGATGGCTTCAACATGATCCTCTCCGCCGGCAGGCACTCGGACGGCGGCATGAACACCTCCATGAGAAATCCCGCCACCCACCGATACCGCGAGACGTATACACTGGCCATGAACCCGGAGGACGCTAAAGAACTTGGCTTTACAGACGGGCAACTGGTTCGTGTCAGCACCAGCAAGGGCTCGCTGACCATTCCCGTAGAAACCACATGGCAGACCTGCAGAGGCTACTGCCTGATCCCTCATCACATGGGCCTGACCTATGAGGGGAGAACCTACGGCACGCATATCAACTTTCTGACTGACCACAAGGATATCGACACGCTGACCGGCAACGCCCGCTGGCGCTATACGCCCTGCCGGGTAGAGGCGGTTTAAGGGAGGGGCGGACATGAACGAAGTGGAATTGATCATTAATGGCAAACATGTCGTAGCCCCCGAAGGCTCGACGATTCTGGAAGCGGCTCGTCTGAACGGGATCGAGATGTCCACCCTGTGTGCCGTGGAGGGTCTGAAGCCCAAGGCGGCCTGCAAACTCTGTATGGTAGAAATTGAGGGTGAGGAGCAGGAAAAGCTGGCCTGCGCCACAAAGGTAAAGCCCGGCATGTGTATTGCCACGGATTCCCCTTCCCTGTTTTCCAAGCGCAAGGCGCTGATCGAAGAAATGTTCCGTCAGCACACGGTGGACTGCCACCATTGCCTGCGCATCGGCTCCACGAAAGCAGAGCATTTCGATCCCAAGTTCTGTGAGAGCTGCTTTTTCTGCGACTGTGTACGGGACGGCTTCTGCGAGCTGCAGAGTCTTGCCCTTCGCTTCGGTGTTGACAAACTGCCCTTTGAAATACAGGAACATGATTTCGGGATGGATAGCTCCACCGGTTCGGTGATCCGCAACATGGACAAGTGTATCAAGTGCCGCCGCTGCGTGGAGGTCTGCGAGCGCCAGGGTGTGGGAATCCTCGGACTGCGCAAACGGGAAAAGGGCCAAACTGTGGGCGCGAAAACGGATATGCGCAACGATGGCTGCATTCGCTGCGGCCGCTGCGTGGAGGTCTGCCCCACGGGCGCGCTGTTCATGGCAGAGCATAAAGACGAGATCCTGTATTATGCTCATCAGTATGGGACGCAAACCGTGGCGCTCCTCTGTCCTGATGCAGTGGAACCGCTGGAGAAGCTATACGGCGCAGGCTTCAGCTTCGAACAGGTGGCCGCAGCGCTGAAAAAGATCGGGATCGACCACGTCTTTGACGGTCGGGATGCGGAAGCTCTGTCACAAGAAAAAGCTGTGGAGCTTCTGAACGGGCGTCTTGGGAAAGCCCCGCTGCTGCTGTCGGAAAAATATGCAGCCAAATCTTATCTGCAAACCCGTTTTCCGGACTTATCTGAGCGGTTTGCTTTCTATGATTCACCGCTCAAGTGCTTTTCGGACTTTGCAAAGGCAAAGTTCCCCGACGCAAAGCTGATTTATATCAGCGCAGAAAACGGCTGCGGAGCAGAGGCCTTGGAAACCGGAGCGGTGGACTATTTCATCAATCCCCGCGAGCTGTACCGGATCTTCCTCCGCACAGGCGGCGCGCCGTCTCGTCGACATCCAGTCAAAGTGAAACACATTCCTGTGGAGCCCATATCCGCTCTATATAAAGACTTTCTCTCCGAATCGGTCTGGAGCATACACGGCAGCTTGACGGAGATGGAACTCAGCAAAAAAGGGCATAGCTATCGGGGGCTTCTCTGCCCCAATCTGCTTGAGGCAAAAAAGGCAATCGAACATTTGGATGAAGCTGACGCGATCCGCATCCTTGCCTGACAGAAAACCCTGCATACAAGACATAAACAAAATGAGACAGCATCTGCTTTTCATGCAGGCACTGTCTCATTTCGTTTTTTCAGCAACTCGGATTGATGATAATGGTCCCTTTATCTTGTCGGATCCAGGACGACAAGCTCCGGATCGATGATCACGCCGTCACGCATGATGCAGCGATCATCCAAGCATACCGTGGAACGAAGGCAAATCCCGTCGCTGTGGCTGACCGCATCCTGCCCGCAGGGCGGCGCGTCCACATCGCTCACATAGCCGATGCCCCATTCGGTAGCACCCCAGACCCGTTCATCCTCAACGATGTTGCCTGTCAGCCGGGCGCCAGGATTAAAACCATAGGAAATATGGGCCATCTTCAGCATGCCAGGGTCATTGAACTGCCGCAGATATGCCTCATAGATACGGGCATCCTCTCCGCCTGTTACAGCGGTGATAACGCCGTCCTCAACGGTCAACTCCACAGGCTTGTCTGGCACCCGCCCAAAGGGTGGTGTAACACAGCCGTCAAACACGATCTTCCCCTGGATACTGCCAAAGCGGGGCACCACATTGATCTGCCCCGTAAGCATATGAATCGCCGGGGAAGAAGCGTCGCCGCAGTCACAGGCCACATAGTGGATCGGATCGATTTCAAAATGGACGTCCGTCCCCGCAGGTGTAGTCACATGCATCGTTTTCGCTTGACGGGTAAGATCCGCAACACGGCGCATGAAAACCTGAAGCCGCGGGGTGTCTACATGCCCCACAGTGCGAATCAGAAGATCCTCGTTAAAATCCACCAGGCACATGTAGCGCAGTTTTTTGTTCTCAGCGCTGGCCCGCTCATAAGGTGTGGAATACAGCAGCCACTGATGATTGAATTCGATCCATACATCTGTGACGCTGAGGGCGGCGCTCAACACGTCCACCGGCAGATCCGGGTCTGCTGCTTTACCTACGCTGCCTGGCGTGGGATGCTGCAGGATCAATGGAAAACCACCGGCCTCCTGCACGGCATCCGCCACGGCCCGGGTGACATTCATATTGCTGTCGTAATCGGTGGTGATGGTCACGGTCTCGCCGGGCTTTACGGCGAAAATCTCACAAATCAGCTTGTCCGCTGCCTGTTTCAGTTCGATATTCATGGCGTTGCCTCCAGATTGGCCAGCTTCTCAATAGTCATACGATAGATTTCTTCTGCCTGGAACAGATCCTCCAGCAGGATATATTCATCCTTCTGATGCTCGGTACACTCTCGCCCGGGCTGCATGGGGCCAAAAGCCACGATCCCCGGCATAGCCCGCGCATAGGTACCGCCGCCGATCACGGTCGGCTCCGAATGGTCCCCCGTCACCTGGCGGTATACCTCCAGCATGGTCTGAATGACCTGGCCGTCCTTGTCCATGTAAATAGGCTCCATGGCCTCCCGGCATTGAAGCTCCATGCCGTAGGGCGCGCAAGCCGCCTCAATGGCGGCGCGCACCTGCGCCTCCGCTGTCGTTACCGGGCTGCGGATATCCAGGGTCAGGACGATCTGATCCCCCTCGGTGCGCAGCAGCCCCGCGTTCAGAGTCAGGGGGCCGCTCTGCGCGTCGGCAAAGCCGCAGCCCATTTTTCCGCCGGTGCTGTCAAAGCCGATATGCTCCTGATAAAAGCGGACCAGCGGGCTGTCGGCGCCCTCGTCGGCCAGCCTCTCCATCAGCAGGCTGATTGCGTTCAGCCCTTTTTCCGGGGTACTGGCGTGGGCGGAACGCCCCTCGGTGTGCAGAGTCACCGGGCCCTCGGCGCTGTCCAGCACTGCCTCCGCCCAGGACGGCACCATGTTGGAGGCGTCGCCGCCGGATACCTGCAGCAGTCCGCTGCCCGCCAGGGGCAAGCGCAGTTCATAGTTCAGAATCCCTTTTTCCCCATAGATTGCGGGGAAATCAGCATCCGGCGTAAAGCCAAACACCGGAAGCTGTTCATGGGATTTGTAGTACTCCATATCGTCCCAGCCGCCGGTCTCTTCGCTTTGGCCGAAAACCAGCCGTACCCGGCGCTTCAGGGGCGCTCCCGCGTCCTGGAGCTCCTTCATGGCATAGAGCGCCGCCAGGGTGGGACCCTTGTCGTCCACTGCGCCCCGGCCGTAGAGCCGGTCGCCGCAGATCTCGCCCCTGGGGTCATGCTGCCAGCCGTCTCCCGCGGGCACCACGTCCAGGTGGCCCAGAATCCCAACGATCTCCTCACCTTGACCGATCTCGGCCCAGGCTACCTTGCCGCCGCGGTTCTCGGTGCGGATGCCGAAGCGCTCGCACAGCGCCAGCACATAGTCCAGAGCCGCCGCCGGGGCGCTGCCGTAGGGATGCGCCTCGTCCGGGTCCAGCATGGCCACGCTCTCGATGGCCATCAGGCCCCGCAGGTCTCTCAAAAATTCTTCTCTGTCCAAAACCGTACACTCCTGATTCGTTTTTCCCGGCGTCTCCGCCGACGAGACGGCGGACGGGATAAGGATCGTCGGCTGCCCTCAGCAATAAGGGACGTAGTCCACGTCAAAGCCGAAGCTGCGGGGGCCGAAGACCTCAAGCCCGCGCTGCGTGGTCCACTCCGCCGGGGCCGGCAGGGCCGTGACGGCCACATGC
Organism: Oscillospiraceae bacterium; assembly: GCA_902778275.1. Taxonomy (GTDB): domain Bacteria; phylum Bacillota; class Clostridia; order Oscillospirales; family Oscillospiraceae; genus Limivicinus. The sequence goes on along the minus strand of CACYXE010000001.1, from coordinate 231,879 downwards.
TCGCCAACGACGGCATAGGGATTGAGCTGCGGCTCGGCCTTGTCCAGGTTGAACAGGCAGATCAGATCCGGCACCGTGACGAAGATCTCGCCGTCCAGCCAGCTGATGATGTTCTCGTTCTGATACCAGAGATGCAGCTTGTGACCGGCCCAGTTGCCCTCGCCCTCGATAAGGGTGTCACCGTAGGTATAGCCGTCCCGGGTCTCAAAGGCGCTCTCTGTCACCATACCGCAGAACATCAGCTTACCTTTTCCCGTGTCAGTGACAGCCTGGACATAGTCCCCGCCCTGTGCAAGAGTTCGACGATAGGCCTTCCCGATGGCTTCCGCATAGCTGATGGCGCCGCGGATCACGGCATCCTTCAGCACCGCCGCAGTATTGACGTGATCCATGACCGCGATCGTATTTCGGCTGACCACAGCCAGAGCCCGGACCAGGTCCTCGCCCCGCTCGTCGTCAAACACGTTCGTGAACACTGCGCCCTCACCAAACTCATTCATCACCGCCATAGGGCACATGGGAACGCCCTTCAGGTAGTAAGTGGAGTGCTGCAGCGCGGGCACGCTGCGCCCGGCCGGATCGCCGTCCACGATCAACCGATCCGTCATAGCGCCCACGTAAAAGGCTGTAGCGGTGTTGCCGCCGCCCAGCTCTGTGGAGATCACAGCGGACACTTCTTTACCGAGGAAGCTCTCCAGCTGGCGCATATTGGCCAGATAGAAGCTCTCCTCCAATTCCTTCAGGCGGGCGTATTTCTTGGTCTCTTCCTCGGTTAGCGGGCTGATCGCGCCGCAGGCATAGGGGGTCCCGATCACGGCGTCGTCCGGCAGCTCGTCAAAGCTAACCAGCTTGAACTGCTTCCCTGCTGCCAAAGCCTCGTCGATCTGTTTGATCCCCTCTTCAAGGCTGCCGCCGCCGCCTGTACCTAGGATGGTGCAGCCCCACAGGATATCCAACAATTCTTCACGCGTCAAAACTCTCATATCCGCATCTCCTTCTCTTCCAATATCAATAAGCCATATCCGTATATCCGTTATCTCTCAGCCTTCAGCCAACTCACGGGCACGCAGGCAGCTCACCATGCGCCCGCCGCCCATATCCTCCGGCTGTGGTGCGCACTGGCTGCATTTATCGCAGGCATAGGCGCAGCGCTCGTGAAAGGCGCAGCCGGGAGGCGGGTTGATGGGGCTGGGGATCTGCCCTTCCAGCGTCTTGAGGGCGTCCATGCCCCGTGTCGTCAGCGTGGGGATGGAATCGAACAGCGCCCGGGTATAGGGGTGGATAGGGTGGCGGAACACATCCTCGGCCGAGCCGAACTCCACGATCTTGCCCAGATACATGACGGCGATCTTGTTGGCCAGCTCGTGAACCACGCCCAGGTCATGGCTGATCAGGATATTGGTCAGGCCAAAACGCTTTTTCAGATCCTTGATAAGGGCCAGGATCTGCTCCTGGCTGAACACATCAATGGAGCTGGTGGGCTCATCCAGAACCACGAGTTTAGGTTGGGAGGCCAGGGAGCGCGCAATGGCGATACGCTGGCGCTGGCCGCCGGAAAACTCATGCGGATACTTGTAGCAGGCGTCCTCCCCGATGCCGACCATGGCAAGCAGTTCCTTGACACGTGTGAGTTTCTCCGCCTCTCCAAGATGCTCATAGACCTCGATGGGTTCAGCTACGATGTCTTTGATGAGCCAGCGGGGATTGAGCGACCAGTAAGGATCCTGGAAAACGATCTGCACGTTTTTCTTAAAGGCGTTGCCGCCTTTCTTCCCGCCCCCCAGGGCTTGCTGGCCTTCAAACCAAACCTCACCCTCGGTGGGCTCAAAGAGGTTGAGGATGGTGTTGACAAGCGTGGACTTTCCGCAGCCGGATTCGCCCACAATGCCCAGCACCTCGCCCTTATTCAGGGTGAAGCTCACATCATCCACAGCTTTGAGACACAGGTGTTTCTGATGCTTGATATCGTCGTTGATATCGAAATATTTTTTCAGATGATCCACGCGCAGCAGTTCTTCCCCACTCTCCACGGGATCGGCGATACGGCTCTCCGTATTCACTGCCTCCAGCAGAACTCGGGTATACTCCTGCTGCGGGTTTTGGATCAGAGCGGCGGTGTCGTTCTCCTCAATGATCCTGCCGCCATAGAGGATGCCCACGCGGTCACAGAAGGCGGAGACCAGACTCAGGTTGTTGGCGATAAAAAGAACTGTCATGCCGCGCTTTAGCTGCAGCTCCTTCAGAAGTTTCAGGATGCTGGCCTGGATCGTCACATCCAGATTTCTCGTCGGTTCGTCCGCGATCAGAAACTCCGCGCCGCAGGCAAGCGCCAAAGCGATGATCACACGCTGCCGCTGCCCGCCGGACAGCTGGTGGGGATACTTGGAAAGGATGCTCTCCGCATCGGCCAGCTTAACCTCCTGCAGAAGTGACACCGCTTCCCGCGTCGCTTCCTTTCGCCCCAGTCCCTGCCTTCTGGTATGCAGCACATCGGTCATGATGCTGCCTACGGTAAACACCGGGTTGAGGCAGCTCATGGGATCTTGGAAGATCATGGCCATCTTGCTGCCGCGGATACTCCGCTGCATCTGCTTCTGGTTCAGTTTCAGCAGGTCCTGCCCGTCCAGCAGTACCTCACCGGATACGATCTTCCCCGGCGGGCAGGCCAGCAGCTGCTGAACAGCCAAAGCCAAGACGGTCTTGCCCTGGCCGGATTCGCCCACCAGGCCATAGGTCTCACCGCGCTGGATCTCCAGATGATCGATCTGCAGCACATCTTTTTCGCCCTCGTAGGACTTATGGGTAATGTGCAGATTGTTGATTTCAAAATATGCCATCGTCCAGCCTCCTCACTTTTTCCGGGTCTTGGGATCCAGGATCTCACGGATCGCGTCGCCCAGAAGGTTGAAGCACAGTACGGTAATGAAGATGGCCACGCCCGGGAAAATACAGTACCACCATTTGTCCGGGAAATAGGTCCGGCCCATAGAAATCATAAGCCCCCATTCCGGTGTGGGCAATTGAGCGCCCAGACCCAGGAAAGACAAGCTTGCCAGCGTCAGGATGACGCCGCCGATATCCATGGAGGCCTGCACAATGACAGGGCTGATGCAGTTGGGGATGATATGCTTGAAAATGATTTTCAGCCGGCTGGTGCCAATGGTCTCCGCCGCCTGCACGAATTTGCGCTCCTTGACAGAGATGGCCTGGCCGCGCAGCAAACGGGTATACCAGGGCCACCAGGAAAGCGAGATGGCCAGAATGGCGTTGTTGAGCCCGCTGCCCATAATGGCCACCATGGCGATAGCCAGCAGCAGCGGCGGAAAGCTGAGGAAGATATCCGTCAGCCGCATGATCACGTTATCTACCCAGCCGCCGAAGCTGCCGGCGATAGCGCCCAGAGGGATCCCAATCAGCAAGGAAAGGCCCACGGCACCCAGCGCGGAGCTGAGGGACACCCTTGCCCCGTATACCACACGGCTGAAAATATCACGGCCCAACTCATCGGTGCCCATCCAGTGTTCGGCGCTTGGGGGCTGGAGCTTGATCTCAATATGGCTGGCATCGGCAATATCCTGGGGGTAAGGAATAAGGACTTTTGCGAAGATGGCCGACAGCACCAGCAGCACCAGCACGATAAGCGCCAGCAGGCTCAGCTTGTTGCGCGCCAGCAGGTACATGCTTTCCCGGAAGCTCTCGATCCTGGGCTTGAGGGTCTGGATCAGATTGTTCACCGTCCCACCCCCTTACAGACGCACCCGCGGATCGGACGCGATGATGATGTCCGCCAGCAGGTTCAGGATGATGTAACAGCAGGCGCCGAACAAGGTCACGCCGATGATGGCGGGATAGTCCAGTGAAGTGACAGCATTGGCGATATAGCTGCCGATGCCGGGCCAGGAGAAGATGGCCTCCACCAGAAAGGTGTCGGTCAGCGTATAGCCCATGGACAGCGCCACGTCCGTGGCGGTGGTACCCAGGCTGTTTTTCAGCGCGTACTTCCAGAGCATCTTGCTGTCCCGCAGGCCGTAGCTGTGGCCGGCGGTGATGTAGTCTTCACCCAGGATCTCCAGCAGGGCGCTGCGGGTCATGCGGGCCACCAGGCCGATGGGATACAGGGAAATGGTGATGCAGGGCAAGATGATGTGCCGGAAGGCGTCGCCCATCAGAGCGAAGTTGCCGGTGAGCAGGCAGTCCAGCAACAGCAGCCCCGTGATCTTGGGCATGGACTGGAAGATGGTGGCTTCCACACTGATCCGGCCGCCGATGGGCAGCAGGCTCAGACTCTTGTAGAAGATCAGCTGCAGAAACAGCGCCACCCAGAAGGTGGGCAGGGACACCGCGCCGATGGAGAAAAAGCGGCTCACATGGTCCAGCATCTTATCCTTCTTCTTGGCTGAGTAGATGCCCAACGGGATACCGATCAAAACCGCCAGCAGAAAGGCCAGCAGCACCAGCTCCAGAGTGGCGGGCATGTAGCGCTTGAGTTCCGTCGCGACGGGCTGGTGTGTGTTCAGGCTCATGCCCAGATTGCCGTGGAGCAGATCCCGCAGGTAGATCACATACTGCTCCGGCAGGGACTTGTCCAGGCCCAGCTCGATCCGGGCGGCCTCCAGCTGTTCTTGGGTGGCTCGCTGTCCGGCCCACTTCACTTCCGGATTGGAGGGGATCACCCGGGCGATAAAAAAGGTGATCGTAATGACGCCCAGCAGCACGATGATGCTGCTGAGGATTCGTTTGATGATATACTTGAGCATTCCGTTGTTCTCCCATCATGCGCCAAAATGGCCCACCCCGGGATCCGGGGCAGCCATTTTGGTCTGATTTACTGGGGCAGGGATGTGTGGCTCCCTATGAAAGGCAGACGGCGTCCGCCTTCCGAGGTGCGTTTGCGTCCCGGGCACCGGCTTACTTGGCGATTACCTTGTAGTAGTCGATGGCATAGGAGTAGGAGGGGTTCTCCGCCACACCGTCGATGCTGTTGCTGATGATATAGGTGTGCATCTGATCGTAGAGATTCAGATAGTATGCCTGATCGGCTACCAGCTTCTGCGCTTCGATATAGTTGGCCTCTGCCGCGTCGCGGTCAGTAACGGTCAAGGCTACCGCGTCGTCGATCAGTGCATCCAACTGCTCGTCATGCAGATAGGACAGGTTATAGGTAATTTCATCCTCGCTGTGCAGCAGGGAGGTAAACCAGCTGACAGGATCGGCGTAATCGGGCCACCAGATAAAGAGAAACATATCCTGCCGGTTGGCGGGATCGGTGTTCTGAGCCTGGGCCCACTGCTGATCCCACTCCATGCTCTTGAGCTCCAGGTCGATACCGAGCTGACGGAGATTAACCTGGTAGAGCTGCAGCATGCTGGCGTAAGCATCGTCGCCGCTCATATAGGTGACTGTCAGCTTCAGCCCGTCGGTATTCACGCCGGACTTATCCAGATACTCCTTCGCTTTGTCCATATCCAGGCTGTACTGGAAAATTTCATCGCTGTGGCCCCAGAGGCCGGTGGGGACGGTACCCACAGACTGCTCGGCATTTCCGTTGAGGACCTGGCTGACCGTCTCGTCATAGGGGAAGGCGTAAGCCAATGCACGGCGGAAGTCCACGTTGCTGCCCGGCTCAGTCTCAGAATTGATAAACATAATGACGTTGTTGAAGGTCTCCGCCTTGTAAGCATGGACTTTGCCGGTCTGGGCCTCCAAAGCCTCCAGATCCGTGGCGGAGAACTCGCAGGAGAGCTGGGCCTCACCGGTCTCCAGCATCTGGCGACGGGCGCTGGACTCCGCGACCTCGCGGATGATCACGTTCTGATACTGATTGTCATTCCAGCCGCCGCGGTAATCCGCAAAGGCCTGGAGCACCACGCTGTCGCCGTTAGCCTGAGTGATCACATAGGGGCCGGAGCCGCCGTCATGGCCCTCATTGAACCAGGCGGTGTCCTTGTCGATCACGCTGTCGGACATGATATAGGCCGCATAGGCCGAGGAAGCGACCAGATCCATGGCGCAGGGATAACCGCAGCTGATGGTGACCTCATACTCGCCGGTAGCCTCGATGCTGCCGCCATTTTCCTCCAGGACCGCATCCCAGACATAGGCGCCGCCCTGTCCCAGATCCATGGAACGCTTAATGGAATTGACCACCTGCTGAGCGGTCAGCTTGCTGCCGTCGTGGAAGACCACGTCGTCCCGGATCTGGAAGACCCAAACGGTACCGTCGTCGTTAGGTGTCCAGGAAGTGGCCAGCATGGGATCCACGTCGCCGGTCTCGGGATTGTAATGGGTCAGTGTCTCATAGACGTTCTGCAATACCATCATGCCGTTGGAGTATTCGATACTGGGGTCCAACGTCACATAAGGAGATGTGTTGTGCACATGGTACAGGATCTTGGTATCTGCCGCAGGCGCTGTACCGCTGGAGGCGGCGCCGCTGTTGCTGCTGCCGCAGCCGGCCAGCAAGCCCAGGGCCAGTACCAGAACCAATGCGATGGAGAGTAGCTTCTTCATGTTTGTCCCTCTTTCTTTTTTTGTTCACCGGACTGCATTTCCCGCCCGGCACTGTGTGTAAACAAAAACACGCGCTTTCGCGCGTGCCATACAACGAAATCGTATTGGACTGCGCTCCGCTTTACGCGACAGTACACAGCATGTTCTGCTGTGTCCCAACCCATGAAAGTTCAGGCGCCTTTCATGGATTTCGGCGCCTTTGCCTTTTCCGCACAGCGATTGCCCGTTGTCTGCGCGGATTCATCGCAGGCGCACCTCAATCATGTGTATACTTTATCACGCTAAACAGCAAAACGCAATTGGAAATACCGACAAGATATGCTGCAAAATGATCGGTGCATTTGCAACATTATACATATTCATTCGTGTTGGATGCACGCATCTGAGCGTCCCCTGTACGGACGACAAAGGCAATTGCGGGTTCTCTCTGTTCCTCGATGAGGATCTGAATGCTCCGGTCTTTTATGCCCATACTCATGGTATGCAGATCACGATCCATACCAGAGGGGACGCCTGCCTGGATCAGGGACCGGACACCATTGTGCGTGCGCTGAAAGAGCATCCCGGGGCCGATCATCGACACAACCTTGTCCATTTCGCAGTTGCACCGATAAAAGATCTCAAGAAAAAATGCTTAATGAGACGGTATCTGCAGCAATACAGATACCGTCTCTTTACTAATCTTCTCTTCAAATTCATTGCTCATGCAAGACAAGACTCGGTCTCATATGTCTTACCGGACTTCATGACAAACGCGCAATCAAGCAGTGCTTTCGGATCGTGCATAATGTCCCGACGCCATGCGGAAATGTCTGCTACTTTTCCCGGCTCGATGGAACCGATCTCATCAGAAAGCCCCAAAATCTCAGCATTGATACGGGTGGCGGCTTTCAGCGCCCGGAAGGGGTCCATCCCGCTGTTCATCCAGGCCATGAACTCATAGCCGCTTTCGTAGTTCTGATGATTGGCTACGAAGTCTGTTCCATATCCCAATTTGATGTTGCTTCTGCAAATGACCTCGCGGGCGGCCTGAAGCGCGTCCTTGTACAATTCCAGCTTCTGACGGAACTCCGGCTGCTTATCTTTCAGCGCTTCCGGATCATAATGGACCGCCTCCTCATAGGGCGAAAAGGTCGGCACCAGATACAAGCCTTTTTCCTCGAACATGGCCGCCGTCTCATCGTCCATAAGGGAGCCGTGTTCCATGCCGTCAATACCAAAACGGATGAGCTTCTGCATGAGCGCCGGGGTATATACATGAGCAGTCACAGTCTTGCCAAGCTCATGCGCTGTGCGGATGATGGCTTCCAGCTCCTCGTCATTGAGTTGCTGCTGCACAGGCGTGTCATTGGGAGTAAAAAAGCCTCCTGTGGCCATGATCTTGATAAAGTCGCTCCCATACTTGATCTGTTCCCGAACAGCGCCAACAAAAAAATCCTTGCCGTTTCCAAGTGTCGTTCTTTGCTGTTGGAGCAGCGCAGACAGTTCAGGATTCCTGGAAAACCCTTGGGAGAGATCTCCGTGGCTGCCCGGCGAGCACAAAAACAGCGGAGCCGCTACGATGCGCGCTCCTTCCAGATACCCTGCCGCGATCGCCCGTTTAACATCCAGCACACCGTAACCCTTGCTGGTGATGCCGCCCACATGGCGAACCGTTGTAAAGCCTCGCAGCAGCGCTTTTTTGGCGCAGTGTGCAATGGCTAAGGTTTTTGCCTCTTCGGAAGTGGAATAGACCTCTTCCCGGATCGTATGCCAGTCCAGAAAGTCCATATGCATATGGGCGTCGATCAAGCCGGGCGTCACCTGATAGGCGCTCAGATCGATCTCTCCGGTCCCTTCGGGTACCGGGACCGATGAGCCAACAGCGACGATGCGATCATCCTCTACAAGGATCTGTTGATCGTTCTTCCACTCCTCTGTCACACCGTCATACAAGCGGCCGCATCGAATACGTGTATATTTCCCGTTCATTTCATACTCCTGAATATAGCCGAATTACAGTCTGTAAATATCTGTATATTTTTCTGTTAAGTACCGCAGATAGGGTCCGGCCGAAAGCTCCTCGCCTGCTGCATCCCACAGCACCTGATGGGGCGTCTTTGTGGACGCGAAGCGATGGATATGGGACACATTCCAATTCAATATCTGCGAAAAATCTCCGTGCCGGATTTGATCGAACATAGCGGGAACGTCTTTCTTCATGGCGTAAAGGAAATGACCGTCGTAGCAATTGCCAAGCATATAGCTCTGGAAATAGCAGATATAGCCGCTGAACCAATGCATATCCTGCAGCACGCCTTCCGTGTCATTTTGAGGACATACGCCAAGATAGGAGCTTGAAAGCTCGTTCCAGGCCGCCGGAAGCTCCTCAAAAGCCAGGCTTCCGTCCAAAAGCGCCTTCTCCAACTCATACCGCAAAATGAGGTGTAGATTATAACTGAGCTCATCCGACGTGAGGCGCAGGGGTGAAATACGGAGCGCGTTCAAAGCACGATAGAATCGCTCCGGAGACATACCCTTCAGCTCGGGGAAATACTTCTCCGCCGCCGGCAGGAAATGCTCCCAAAATGGCAGGCTGCGCCCCAACATATTTTCCTGAAAACGCGCCTGCGACTCATCGATCGGCAGTGAGGTCGATACTGCAAGCGTTGTCCCGTCCAAAGCAGGGTCCATATTCTGCCAATGAATGGCATGCCCGCCCTCATGTAAACTGGACAGTACGGCACGGGTGAAATCATCCTCAAAGTAACGGCAGGTAAAGCGGATATCATTTCGGAAGTTGAACGTGGTATAGGGGTGTGCCCCTTCATCCACGCGGCCTTTGTCGAAATCATATCCTACTGTCTGAAGGACCTCACGGCAGAATGCCTTTTGCTTTTCCTTGGGAAAGGCTCCTTGCAGGGGCGTGGGATCCGGCTGCGGTTCCTCGCGAAGGCGCTGAACAAACGGCACCAGATAGGCCTTAAGTTCCTCATACAAACAATTGATCTGCTGCCGCGTAGTGCCCTCTTCCCATTCGTCCATGAGGCCTGTCACCGGGTCGTCTGCGAAACCTGCGCAGCTGATCAGTTCCTTCTTGTAAGCGAACTCCTGCTTCAAATAAGGAAGGACCATCCGGAAATCATGCTTCTCTCTTGCTTCCGCCCACACATGCTCCGTTTTTAAATTGTGATCCGCATAGGCGGCATAGAGCTCCTCCGGCACCCTGGAAAGCTTATCAAAATTTTTACGCGCCTTTTTCACCATTGCCTGCAGCAAGGGATCCGACGATGGTGATAACTCCAATTCCCGTATCAGCGTTCCCATTTCCGGCGAAGTCTCCAGCGCGTGGATCTGTCCAGCCAGAAAACCCATCTCAGCCCCACGATATTCAGCCACCCCCTTTGGCATCGTAACCCGCATGTCCCAGGAGAGCGTCTGACTGATATTGGTGAGATAGTCGATCTTCTGCATGAGCGCTTTGAATTGTTGTTCTACATTGGTGTTCATTGTTTATTTCTGTTCCCCACGGCACAAATGACAGGCCACGGTACTATTTCCCACCTGCATAAGCTCCGGAGCGCACTGCGCACATTCCGGCATGGCCCAACGGCAGCGGCTGCGGAACCTGCAGCCGGGAGGCGGATTGATGGGGCTTGTCACATCGCCCTCAAGAATGATCCTGTCTGTTTGGGCCGTGGGATCGGGAATGGGGATTGCAGAAAGCAGCGCTTTGGTATAGGGATGCTGAGGCGCGTTGAAGATGGTCTCATGATCGGCCATCTCCACCAGCTTGCCCAGATACATCACCGCGATCTGATCGCTGATATGTTTCACCACGCTCAAATTGTGGGAGATAAACAGATAGGTAAGCTTCAGCTCTTTTTGAAGATCCATGAGCAGATTCAAGATCTGTGCCTGAACGCATACATCCAAAGCGGATACCGGCTCATCCAGCACGACGAACTCAGGTTCCAGAATCAGGGCCCGCGCAATGCCGATGCGCTGCCGGCGGCCGCCATCCAACTCATGGGGGTAAGAATGGGCAAGTCTTCGCTCCAGGCCCACCATGTCCATGATCTCCAGCACCTTTTTTTCTCTCTCGGCGGAACTCATGCCGCGGCTCTGTTGAAGCAAAGATTCCTCAATCAGGCCCTTTACACTCAGCCTCGGGTTTAGAGAAGAATACGGATCCTGAAACACGATCTGCATTTTTTTGCGCATTTCACGCATTTCACGCGAACTGAGCTCCAGGATGTTTTTCCCCCGGTACAGCACTTCCCCACCGGTGGCCTCATGGAGACGCAGGATCACACGGCCGGTCGTGGATTTTCCGCAGCCGGATTCTCCAACGAGCCCCAATGTTTTTCCTTCTTCGATGGAGAAGCTCACATCGTCGACGGCATAGAGCAAGCCCTTTTTGGTCGGGAAATACTTTTTAAGATGCCGAACCTCCAGCAGCGGTTCACCCATTGTCGTTCCTCCCCTCCCGGGCATGGAAGCATTTGGCCCAGTGCGTTTCATTCAGATACACAGCCTCCGGTTTCTCTGTTTTGCACCGCTCGGTACAATGGGGGCAGCGGGGATGGAAGGGGCAGCCGGAAGGAATATCGGTGGGATCCGGCGGAAGTCCGGTGATCACCTTCAGCCGATCCTGGATCCGGTGCACATCCGGGATGGAATCAAATAATGCCTGGGTGTAGGGATGGCGCGGATCCTTATAGATATCATAAACATTTCCGTATTCCACCACACCGCCCGCATACATGATGGCGACGTTATCGCAAATCTCGGCAACGATCCCAAGGTCATGGGTAATCAGGATCATGGAAGACTGGTATTCTTTTTTCAGTTCTTTCATGAGTTCCAGGATTTGCGCCTGAATCGTTACATCCAGCGCGGTAGTCGGCTCGTCCGCGATGAGAAGCGCCGGCTTGCAGGAAAGCGCGATGGCAATGACCACCCGCTGTTTCATACCGCCTGAAAACTGGTGAGGATATTCACTCGCCCGTTCACGGTCGATCCCAACAGTCTCCAGCATGTCCCCCGCCTTTTGCCAGGCTTCTTTTCTGGAACAATGCTGATGGAGGAGGATCATTTCACAAATCTGATCGCCGACGGTCTTCACAGGATCCAGAGAAGTCATGGGGTCCTGAAAAATCATAGCGATCTCTTCGCCGCGGATCGCGCGCATTTCCCGCTCGCTCAGCTGAAAAATATCCCTATCCTTAAATATCACTTTTCCGCCCAGCACCTTAGCCGGTGGATCGGGGAGAATGCGAAGAATACTCAGCGCCGTTGTCGTTTTTCCTGCGCCGGTTTCTCCTACAAAGCCAAGCACTTCACCCTCGCCTACCTGCAGGTCAAGTTCGTTCACCGCGTGAACGCGGCGATTGCCGGAGCGATATTCCACAGTCAGGCCATCTATCCTCAAAAAATCTTTCATACGCTCTGTGACCTTTCTTTACTGTCTGAGCTTCGGATCCAGTGCGTCCCGAAGTCCGTCGCCCAGCACATTCAGACTGAATATCGTGATGGCGATGGCGAGTCCCGGGAACAGGCACATATAAGAGTAGTCGCGAATATAGGTCCGGGCATTGGAGAGCATAGCGCCCCACTCCGGAGTGGGCGGCTCAATGCCAAGGCCAATAAAGCTCAGTCCCGCCGCAGTCAGGATGGCAAACGCAACGCCCAGGGTCGCCTGCACAATGATCGGCGCCAGGCAGTTGGGCAGGATATGCTTGCACAAAATGGTAAAGTCCCGTGTCCCCACAGCCCTTGCCGCCTCCACGAACTCCTGTTCCTTGATCCCAAGTACAGAGGCGCGGACGATACGGGCGTAAGTGGGTATCGAAGCTATGCCTGTTGCAATCATCAGATTTGTAAGTCCGGCGCCCAAGGCAGCTGCAATGGAGATAGCCAGCAGCGTTGCAGGAATGGACATGATCACGTCCATAGCACGCATGATCAGATTATCCGTCCAACCGCCATAGTAACCGGCAACAGCGCCAAGAAGCCCGCCAGCGACCACGGAGATGCCCACGGCAATGAATCCGACCTTCAGAGAGATGCGGGATCCATAGACCACGCGGCTGAAAATATCACGGCCGAACTCGTCTGTGCCGAAGATATGCTCACTGTTGGGTGACTGATAAGCGTTAAGCAGATCCATCTCATCGTAGGCATAGGGTGCAATATGGTCCGCAAAGACAGCGGTCAATACCAACACGCAGAGAACAAGCATACCGAACACTGCCAGTTTGTTTTTCAAAAGGCGCGCGATTGTCTCTTTAGCAAAGCTGTAACGTTTTTCTTTTGTCTGCTTCATTTCCTCACCCTCTCCCTACTTATATTGAGATTTGATCTTCGGATCAAGAAATGCATACACGATATCAATGATCAGATTGATCAGGCAGAAAGCCAGAGAAATGAACAGAACACCGCCCTGGACCACGGGAAAATCACGCTGTTTGATCGCATCAACCATCAGACGGCCAACACCATTGATGGAGAAGATTGTCTCACAGAGCACCGCACCGCCCAACAGATTGCCAAATTGAATTCCCACTACGGTGACAATGGGGACAAGCGCGTTTCTGAGCACGTGATCCATCGTAATACGTGTCTCTGACTGCCCTTTGGCTCTGACGGTACGGATATAGTCCTGCCGAATCACTTCGAGCATACTGGAACGTGTCATGCGGGCGAAAACAGCGATCGACTGTGTGCCCAGCGTGAAAGCGGGCAGAACAACATGACGGAAGCTGGTGAGGCCTGACGGTGGAAACCAGCCGAGCTTCACAGAGAAAAAGAGGATGAGCAGCAAGCCCAGCCAAAAAACAGGCATACATCACCATCATAAACGGCCAGATCGTATATCGCCGATAATTCCTTGCAAAACAGGATTTGGACATAGAAGAGCCATCCAAGACAGGCGCACATTTGCGCCCCCTTGGATGGCTTCCGTCTTTTGCCTCACCGGCGGCTATTTGATCACATTGATCAGTTAATTACCTTCATTCTGCATTCTCGTCCATCGTCTCCAACAAAAAACTCACCGGTCGAAAGCCGTCGTTGCAGGAGATCATAGCGGACTTCGGATTCTTCATCCAGCCGTCATAGAAGTTCTCCCCGCCGTGGGCCAGCGTCATGACAAAGGGTGAAACCGTATCCCAGGCGCTGCCGCAGAAGTCCTTCGGCCGCTCCCAGCCATTACAGATAAAGGTCTGACCGAGCCGCATCATGCAGGCATGCTCAATGGGATTTTCATATTGCTCCATCAGATCGTCGTACCGGGCGATCTTTTTTACTGTGATTCGTACCTTCTGCATGTTCTCTTACCTCACATTTCAATCGCGCTTCTGATTCATCTTCATTCAGTTTGTGAACACCGCACTCCGGGCAGATCATTTCTTTTGTTGCGGCTCAATCTCCTGCCGGTTCAAGCCTGGCGCGGAAAGAGATCGCCCGCGGCGTTGCGATACCGTCGAACTGAACGATATGCGCCCCTTTGACCGTGTCGATATCCACAACCGTTCCGGGGCCCATGATCGAATGCCTGACCCGCTGACCGATGGCAAAGGTCTCCGGCTCCGCCTCCGGCAAACGCTTTTCGTTGGCGGCGATATAATCCCGTGCGTCCCGGATGAGCCCCTCCCGGGGCGGCTCCGTATACTCCAGGAGCTTCGGAGAAATATCCAGGAGAAATCGGGAGGGATAACGCGGGGAACCGTCAATATTTCGCCCCTCAGCCTCGGAGAGGAACAGGCGTTTTTCCGCCCGGGTCATAGCCACAAAAGCCAGCCGCCGTTCTTCTTCCATACCGGGCAGAGTGCTGGTCTTTCTTGAAGGAAAGATCCCTTCGTTCATCTCGCAAAGAAAAACGTAAGGGAATTCCAAGCCTTTTGCGGCGTGAACCGTCATCAGCTTGACCTTATCGGCGCTGCTTTCCGCATCGCTGTTGGTGAAGAGCGCTACATGGGCCAGATAATGCTCCAAGGTCGCCTCTTCCCCACAGCTGGTTTCGTACTCGTATACCGACTGCTTCAGCTCCGCCAGATTGTCAAGGCGCTCCTGGCTTCCCTCTGTGCGCAGCATTTCCTCATAACGGCTGGCATTCAGGAGATCCGAGAGCACTTCGGAAACAGGGCGCTCCGAGTAGTCTGATGCGAAGGCTTCGATCAGCTTTATAAAACCCGCAGCTTTTGTCCCCTTGAATATCTCATCCTCCAGCCTGCGGCAGAGGGCATCGTAGAGAGAGCAAGCGTGCTTTGCCGCATATTCCTCCAGAAACCGCATGCGGCGCTGGCCCATATTGCGTTTGGGCGTGTTGACGATACGGCGAAAGGACAGATCATCTTTATAGGCGATCATCCGCAGATAGCTCAGGGCGTCCTTGATCTCCATCCGTCCGAAAAAAGGAACGCCGCTGTAGATGGCATACGGGACCTTTCGCTTCTGCAAGATCTCTTCGAGAATGCGCGTCACATAGTGGGCACGGTAGAGTACGGTCATCTCCCGGAAAGGCACTCCCCTGTCATGGAGCTCCTGCATCTGAAAAGCGATCCACTCAGCCTCCTTTTCGGCATTGGCCGCATGGTGACAGAGTACGCTCTCTCCGCCGGGCAAAACAGGGATCAGCTCCTTCTTGATCCGGCTGCGGTTTTTGTCGATCAGGGAGTTGGCTGCAGAGAGGATCTGGGGCGTGGAGCGGTAGTTCTGCATCATCATGATCGTTCTTGCTGCGGGGTACTGCTTATCAAAGTCCAAAAGATACTTCACATTGGCGCCCCGCCAGGTATAGACGGTCTGATCCGGATCGCCTACGATAAACAGGTTCTTGTGATAATCGCACAACACCTCCATCAACTGATACTGCAGCAGGTCGATGTCCTGGAATTCATCGATCATGATATACTCCAGCCGCTGCTGCCACTTGAGACGGATCTCCGGATTCTCCCGGAAGATATACAGCGAGAACTTGATCAGATCGTTATAGTCGAGGCCGAAGCACTTTTTCTCCTGGTACAGATATCCGTAGAAAATGATATCATTGGTGGACGCAGCCTGCAGGTATTTCTCATGCAGGGTGTCGAGAGACATGGTGATCATATCCAGATAGTATTCCGGCTTTTTGAAAAGCTTCTGGATCTCGATCATATCCCGGGCATTGGAAAAGGTCATATCCCTAAGAGTCAGGCCCCGCTCCTCGTAAATGATCTTCAGCATGGAATCAATATCGGAATTATCCAGCACCAGAAAGCGCTTTGGATATTGTACGGCGCAGCTGTCCTCCTGCAGGACTGAGACGCAGAAGCCGTGGAAGGTATTGATATAGCCGGTATCGTTGTCGCCGGTCAGATTATGGATCCTCTGCCGCATCTCATTGGCAGCCTTGTTTGTAAACGTGACGCAGAGGATGTTCCCCGGTAAGATACCCATTTCATTGACCAGGAACGCAAAGCGGTTGGACAGCGCCCGCGTCTTTCCGGAGCCTGCTCCGGCAATGACCCGGACAAAGCCCTCTGTCGTAGTGACCGCATCCAACTGGGCCTGGTTCAGATGTTCAAAAGTCATATGCTCCACTCCTCATGTGGTAATTTCCCCGGTTGAGAAGATTTGTTTTTTCTGCGAGCGGCGCTCATGCCGTCTCTCCCATCTTCTCCGTCAGATCCCGCAGGCTTTTGTCGTGCTGAGCCTGGGAGATCGCGCCATGCTCCAGAAACATATCCAACATGTTCTTTTGATTCAGATATAATTGGTGGTTCTTTTCTTCCCGGGTCATGGTTTCCCACTCTGTATGTTCCGGCTTGAAGTCCATTTTGCAAATACCTGCTTTCTCGGCGTTTTTGGATCATATGATCATATTGACACAAGCGCTGTCCCTAAAACCGGACAATGCTCCGAACGCGCTCCAACATCTTTCAATCTGTGTTCCAAATCATGAAAAATCACTCTGCTGATTTGTTTCAGTATATCATCGATAAGGTCCGCTGCAAAGGGCTCTTGTTGCCAAGGCTCACAAAAATTCCGCATTGCAGGCACGCAGGTGCTTTCGATTGAATTGGCAAGCCGGTTAAAAGTCATATTATATATTGATTGAAAACAATCTATTCGCATGATATGATTTATACAATTGTTTTGCAGAAGCTCTCTGCGCATGGGAAGGTACACGGGCTCGACTGTGGGAGGTCTTTTGATCGGCCCTGAATGGCGGGAAAATGACGGATTGGTCAACACTGTTTCCGCCATGGCGCCCATGGACGCCCCCGGTATTGCTTATGATCCCGACCGCGTCCGACCCGGTATTTGGCAGCTTATGCCCACCTATCACGGGGATCACATATCCTTGCAGGGTGGGATCATAAAAATCAACAACATTCGTCCCTTTTATCTGAAGCTGCTGAAGATAATAAACAGTTTGGCGGATAAGGAGATGTGAAATCATGGATCGAGCTTTGAAAACAATAAACAAGGAAACCATTAGAGCGTACGCAAAGGAGCTCTGGAGCCGCGTTCCCGGTAATATACTCAGCGAAGATATGGGAATCGACCCCAGGTATTCCGGTATACGGATGTACGACGCCCCGCTTGTAGGCTTTGGGTCGGCGAACGATCCCCTGTTTCAGACATATAAGGCGCCGGACGTCATCGGACCATGGCATATGAGCCCGAATGAGTGGCTCCCGGAAGCGCAGACGGTGATCTCATTCTTTTTCCCGACAAGCGAAGAAATCCGAAAGAGCAATCGGCAGGAAGAACAAATCGCATCGACGCTTTGGGCCTACGCTCGGATCGAGGGTCAGAATTATATCCTCGCCTATACGGAAGCCATGGCTGCCTGGTTTCGGGAGTGGGGTTATGAAGCCTGCGTTCCCTCCGCCGATCCCCGCTGGCAGCAGCTGACCGCGGGAAAAGGGATCGAAGGCTATTCGGAGATTCAGGAAGACAGCTTCGGAAGCCGTTGGTCGGAGCGGCATGCCGCCTACGTGTGCGCAATGGGGACCTTCGGGCTGTCCAAGGGATTTATTACCGAAAAAGGCATGGCGGGACGTTTCGGCAGCGTTCTGGTCAGCGCTGCTTTGGAGCCTGACCCCAGACCTTTTACCGGCATTTACGATAATTGCATCCACTGTCTTGCCTGCGTAAGGCGCTGCCCGGCAAAGGCGATCGATCCCATCCACGGGAAAAATCATATGATCTGCGGCGCTCACATCACGGCATCCCGCGCAGTGCATGCGCCCCGATATGGCTGCGGTTTATGCCAGACCGGCGTACCGTGTGAATCGCAAAATCCCATCCGCTTGAAAAAAGCATAAGGTTCTCCTTATGCGTCAAAGCTGAGCAGATCTTCTCAGAGGCAGACGACTTCATCCCCCGTCGTTATGCCAAGTATAAGCGCCCTGCCCGAAACGGCTGAGGCCCTGCTGTAGACTGACAGCGCATTGGATCTGTTGAGATAAGCAATAGACAAAAACAACCGGTTTCTGATCAGGAGTTGATTAGAAACCGGTTGTTTTTTGCCGGAACCAGCCAGTCCGGGTAAACCCGAAGTGCTTCAGCATCCGCGCAGCGCCTCGTTCCAGGCACGGACCTGGGGCAGGATCTGCTCATAGATCTCCTGCCGCTTATCCGGATTCAATTCATACACTTCCACCTTTGGATGTCCCATAACCTGACGCAGGAAAGGGACGTCCACACCCGCTTTGACCCCGGCCAGCACCGGGATATCCCCGTCCAGGGCTCGCAGGACCGCTTTGCAAAAGAGTTCGGAATCCTGCTCCATAAACCCGATCTCATCCATGACCAGGATCCCGCCAGGCTGGGCCTGCAGGTATTCCACTCCCAGGGTATCGAAAACCTGAAGGTTAACGGTACGCTCCCGGGTATTGCAGTCGCCCACATGGTTATCCTCGCTGGTATGCCGCTTCACTCTGCCCGCCGGGTACATATAGATCTGATGATAGCCCGCATCATTGGTTTGCACTGTGCGGGTATAGAAGCCATAGATCGGAACATCTAACTCCGATACCAGCTTTTCGATCATCGTGCTTTTCCCCGCCCCGCGGCGACCGTGGATCAGGATATGCTTCATTCAGCTCTCCTCCTTACACGGATTCCCCGTCTTAAGCATCCTCAGCGGAAGTCCGCTGCCATATTTGGAGCTGCCCATTTTTAAAAAATATTTTACTGTGAATTTGGCCCATACGCAAGCCTGTCACATTTAACAATGCGAATATTGCCATGCTGCACCACGCCGAGGCGTGGATGAGGCTGCCCATGCCGGTGCACGTTACTCTCTCTACGATTTGTACCAGCCCTCCAGCGTTAAGAGTTTTTTCTTGTTCTCCAACCCGCCGGCATAGCCGCACAGGCTGCCGTCACTGCCCAGCACCCGATGGCAAGGCACAATGATCGTTAAGGGATTGCGCCCCACAGCGCTGCCCACCGCCCGTGCTGAGCTTCCCAAACGCGCGGCAATGGCGCCGTAACTCTCCGTCTGCCCATAGGGGATCTGCAGCAGCGTCCGCCACACCCGCAGCTGAAAGGCGGTGCCTTTGGGGTCCAGCGGCAATTCTTCTGAATCCGGCCGGTCACCCGCGAAATAACGATCAAGCCATATTTTCGCCTGATGCAAAACCGGTGTCTCCAACTCCCGCCGCTCACCTGCCAGGTGCCGTTCTTCATACTTTTGTCCCCGGATCACCAAGGCGATCAGAGCATCGCCCTCGGCAGCTACCGTCAACATCCCCAGCGGGGAATCATAGTGAATGTAATCGTACATATTTTTATCTTCTTTCGTTTTTTTCTCATCGCTTATGATAGCATACTTCCGATAAAAAGGCTCTCCCTATTTGAATATTATTTTCACTTGCATAACAGCAAGTCATTCGTTATAGTATTGTTGCACGGAAAGGTGGTGCGTACATGGTCATTATCGATAAAGAAACCTGTATCGGATGCGGGCATTGCAGAGACGACTGCCTGGCTCAGGCGATCTCGATCACAGCGGGAAAGGCCGAGATCACCAAAGACTGTTTTCACTGCGGCCACTGCATCGCCGTCTGTCCCACTGACTCGGTGCGGATCGAAGGCGGGACATATGATATGTCCGACGTGGAGCCGATTGGCAGCGGCTTTGGTATCACTGCCGAGGCTTTGCTCCATGCGATCAAAACCAGGCGATCCGTTCGTCATTTCAAACGGGCCTGTCCTTCCGAAAAGGAACTGCTGACCATGCTGGAGGCCGGGCGCTTCAGCCCCACCGCCAGCAACGCGCAGAACGTATCTTATCTCGTTTTCACCCAGGAGACGGAAGTGCTTCGTGATCTTGCTATGCGCGAATTGCGCAGTCTCCAATATGACGAGGCGGCTTTTTATCGAGTTTTTCCCCCACCCATGAGTCTCAGCCGGGTCCATTTTGACGACAATGATTTTCTCTTTAAAGGCGCGCCCGCGGTGATCCTGACGCTTTCACCAAATCCCGTCAACGCCGCCATTGCCTCCTGCAATATGGAGATGCAGGCGGCCGCCATGGGACTCGGCGTCTTATATGTGGGCTTCTTGACCCGACTTGCGGAAACCAGCATCCCACTGAGGGCATTCCTCGGGTTGCGGGATGAGGATCACGTTGTAACCTGCCTCGCGGTCGGATATCCCGATGTGAGCTATCTGCGCACCCCGCCGCGGAAAAAAGCGCAGATCCAATGGCGTTGAACTTGTCTCTTTATGTGATTGCGTATGCGGCAAGTACTTTGTATTGTGAATCATTAATAGCTATAATAAGCACAAAAAGCAAACTTTCATACCGTAAGAATTCAGGAGGAAAACGAAATGAAAGACTTTGGCGTGAAGCCCTATCTGTTTCCCATGCCCGTTTATATGATCGGGACTTATAACGAGGACGGCACCGTAGACTCTATGCCCATGGCCTGGGGCGGGATCTGCGCGGAGAATATGGTGGCCCTCAATCTGGAGGACGAGCACAAGACCGTCGCAAATCTCAGAGCGAGGGGCGCCTTCACACTGTCCGTGCCCGGTATCGATACACTGGCAGAATCCGATTATATGGGGATCGCCAGTGCCGTCAAGGTTGCCGACAAGTTTGAACGCACCGGGCTGCACGCAGTGAAGAGTGAGCGCGTGGATGCGCCCATCATCACCGAGTATCCGCTGACACTGGAATGCAAGGTGCTTGAGATGCAAGAGCAGCCCTACGGCCTGCGCGTGCTGGGAGAGATCGTGAATGTGCTGGCCGACGAGAAGGTGTTGGATGAGCTGGGCCGTATCGACTGCGGTAAACTCAACACTTTCCTCTTTGACCAGATGCGAAACGACTATTATGCGGTGGGCGAGATCTGTGGAAAAGCCTGGCATTCCGGCGCACCGCTTCTGAAAAAGTAGGCCCCATGGAGCAAAAAAGCAATGCTCGAAACGTAATAACAGTTTCGAGCATTGCTTTTTGTCAGCCCTTCTCATCCATTCCACCATGCAGATTGCGAAAGACGAGAGAATATGCCCCATTTGTCTCATTATTTGAAAAACAGAACGTTTTTCTTATTGCAAATCTTATGAAACATGTGTATAATTTAAATTGTTCAAAATTTAATTGTTCGCTTTCTGTAATCTTTCAGGAGGAGCATAAAATGGCCGATAAAAAATTCTCAACGACAGGCGGTACTGTGGATACGCCGGAAGTTAATACCGATTATGATAATGCCAAGGTTTTTGATAAACTTCGCATCGGTTCTCTCGGGGTTTATTTTCGCGATGGTTTGCGCGTAAAATATATTCCCTACAGCGAGATGGACCGCGCCTTTATCCGGGTCCAGCAAACCCAGGCGCGTATGTGCTGCGGGCAGGCAAACTTTGACTACTTCCGCATGGTATTCGTTCATGACGGTAAGGAATTTGCCGACATCCTGAGCGAAAAAGAATCGATCATGGATGCTGCGCTGGCCGAGATCGCGTCCCATGGCGTCACCACAGGCTTTGTCGAAGGGGAAGCTTCTGCCTGAAATATTCCAGGCTGGATCATTCCAAAACATTTTTCGTATTACCGCACGGGATACCGTGTACAGAATCATAAATGGAGGTTATGAACTATGAGCAAAGTATTGGTCGCCTATTTTTCCGCTACCGGCAACACCGCGAAGGTCGCAGAGGAGCTTGCCCGGCTCGAAAACGCCGATCTGTTTGAGATCAAGCCCGAGGTTCCCTATACTGCGGAGGATCTCAACTTTAACGTGAAGGACTGCCGCGCCAACCGAGAGATGCAGGACGAGAGCTGCCGCCCGGCCATGATCGGCAAGGTGGAGAATATGGAACAGTATGACGTGGTTTTTGTTGGTACGCCGATCTGGTGGGGCCGTGAGACCGCTATCGTCGACACTTTTCTGGATGCCCACAACTTCTCCGGGAAGAAAATCATCCCCTTCTGCACCTCCGGCATCAGCGGTGTGGAAAATGCCTCCGCGCACATCAAGGGCCTTGTCGGTGACGATGTGACCGTGGATGCGGGGAAACGCCTGGGTGCCGATGGCAGCGAGGAAGAAGTCAAAACCTGGACGGAGCTTCTTGGCCTTTGAGCCGCAGCACAAGAAAAGGAGCGTTCCATTATGTTCGCAAAAATCAAAAACTATTGTAAGGCGATCATCGAATGCTGCGTTGTTTGCTGCGGCGTTCTGCTGACCATCTATCGGCACGTCATTTCCGCTGTCCTCACAGGCAGTCCGATGCCGGATGCCCCGGAATGGCATAAGAAGTGCTTTAAATTCATCAATTAGGAGAAGTGAGCATGATTTACGATTATTCTGTTACCACCGGCAAGGGCGAGGAACTGAAGCTCTCCGACTACAAGGGCAAGGTCATTCTTGTCGTCAACACAGCCACCGGCTGCGGCTTCACGCCTCAGTATGCGCCCATTGAGCAGCTGTACAAGGATTACCATGAGCAGGGGCTGGAGATCCTGGATATCCCCTGCAACCAGTTCGGCGGCCAGGCGCCCGGTTCGGATGAAGAGATCCATGCGTTTTGCACCATGCACTTCAACACCACCTTCCCGCAGATGAAGAAAGCGGAGGTCAACGGCAAAAATGAGCTGCCGCTCTACACCTATCTGAAGTCCCAGAAAGGCTTTGAGGGCTTCCAGGCGCATCCGTACAAGGAGCTGCTGGAAAAGATGTTTGCCGAGGCCGATCCCGATTGGGACAAGAAGTCTGATATCAAATGGAACTTCACCAAGTTCGTCATCGACCGGGAAGGAAACGTGGTGGCACGATTTGAGCCCACTGCCGACATGGCGGATGTGGAAGCCTGCGTCAAAGCCCTGCTGTAAGAAACGGAGTCAATCAGACATAACAAGCGGAACGCAGCTCAGGGATGCCCGGTTTCAAAGGATCCTGAAGCTGCGTTTCGTTTTCTATCCTTATAATGAATCCGATCGCATTTTTTTCGATCTCAGTTGACAGAAGAACGCCGTAAGAATAAACTGATAAACAAGCCAGTCTTTGGTCAGGAGGATTGATAAGCATGCTTGATTTTTTAAGGCAAGAGGGCATTGAGGAAAAGCTGATCGCCCGCATAGAACAATATCGGAAAGATTTTCCCGTCGCTGAAAACGACAGGATCAGGATCCCTTCCCCGAAGTTCAAATACTATGGCAATGAGATTTGGCAATTGGCGATCACCGCCATTTTGTCCGGGGAAAACATTCTTCTTGTCGGGCCTAAGGCGACCGGCAAAAACGTGCTTGCGGAAAACCTTTCCGCGGTTTTCGGCAGGCCCGAGTGGGACGTCTCCTTTTACCTGAACACCGACGCCTCGAGCCTGATCGGTACCGACACCTTTAAAAACGGTGAGGTCTCCTTCCGAAAGGGCCCGATTTATGCCTGTGCCGAGGCCGGCGGCTTCGGTGTTCTGGACGAGATCAACATGGCGAAGAATGAGTCCCTCGCCGTCCTTCACGCGACGCTGGACTTCAGACGGATCATCGATGTCCCCGGCTACAGCAGGATCAGTCTCGCCCCCTCGACCCGCTTCATCGCCACCATGAACTACGGTTACGCCGGAACGCGGGAGCTCAACGAGGCTCTCACCTCTCGATTCATGGTCATCAACATGCCCATTATCTCCGGCGCCAATCTTGAAAAGCTCCTGATCCAGCAGCATCCGACGCTCAAGACGGAGTATGCCTCCCAGCTCACAGCGCTCTTTGAAGAGATCCGAAAGAAATGTGAAAGCTCTGAAATCTCAACGAAAGCGCTGGATCTGCGCGGCCTTCTGGCTTCGGTCAATCTCGTTGCGCACGGCCTGTCCATGCGGGATGCGCTGAACATCGCAATCATCAACAAGAGCTTTGATGAATTTGAGAGAACACTGGTCGAAGACATCGTCTCCGCCCGCATTGACGGCAAGCTGAAGAAAGAGGATATTTTCGTTAAGGAAAACAGCTGACGGCAAAGGCCGCCCCCCACACTATGGATCAGAATATCACAGACCTTCAGAAAAGGCGTGCTGACAACATCATATGGAACTGTGCCGGGGACTATTCCTTCGCGCCGGACTTCAAGGCCTATGACAGCAACGGCGATGTGGACATCTATTGGAACATCATCTTCGGTTCCGCAAGACGCCACTGTGAGTATGGGAAGCTGGAAAAGCTGTTTGCCATGCTTGACAAGTATAAAAACGCTGCTGTTTATGAGACCATCTTCTGGAGGTCGCTCGAACCCGTTCTCTTCCAGAGAGAGCTTTCCAGCCGCCCTGTTCTGGCGCGAATCCGACCCTCCCCCGCCCAAACGGATCTGCTGTTCGACGCCGGCATGACGACGGATGAGATCGTCGAAAGCGCAAGGCAGTATTTCTTTGAGCACTATGGTCTGTATGGGGATGGCAAAATCCGCCTGAAGAACAGACTGCCCCATCTCAGAAGGATGTCGGTTGACAGCTTCCTGCAGAGGGGCCTGTTCGTTATGCATGATAAGGGGCTGTATCACGGCGACGTGCCCGGCTGGGACGGGGACTTTTCTCTCAGCACAAAGCTGACCGAATCAGAACTCCGCGACTTTCTGGAAACGAAATTCGGGAAATCGATCTATTCGCCGGAGCAGGTCACACAGTTGGAAAAGCAGCTATGTACCGGCAATCACAAATTTACGCATCTCTTCTATACGAAGGGCGAGATCGGTGAGCTGCGCGGGATCTACAACACCTTTGAGCTTCATCAGAGAAAACGCAGGGAAGAGCTCGTTGCCAACAACCGCGCCTACTATCAGAAAAACCTGCTGCAGAACAGGCTTCTCATCTCCAAGCTCAGTACCAATATCATGAATTCCGTTCTCCTGCATATGCAGCCCGCACATGTGAAAGCCAATTCGGGCAGGATCGATCCGGCACTTGCATGGAGAGCTGCCAGACTGGATGATGAAAAGTTTTTCAAAAAGATCGAGAACGAGAACGCCGGGGACATGAGCGTGGATATCCTCCTGGACGCCTCCCACTCTCAAACCGACAGGGCGGCCAAAATCTCCTCGCAGGCCTATATCGTTGCGGAGGCGCTTTCCCGCTGCCATGTTCCTTGCAGGGTGATGAGTTTCTGCTCCATGAGCGGATTTACGATCATGCGCTCGTTCAACGACTATGCATCCGCCAGCGACAACTCCAGCATATTTGATTATTACACAGAGGGCTGCAACCGGGACGGCCTCGCCATCCGGGCCGCGGCAAATCTGATGTCCCGGGCTCCATATGAACATAAAATGCTCATCGTTCTCTCCGATGTCAAACCCTTGGACGTGGCAAAGATCCGGAAAGACGAGCGGGACGTAGGCGTCAGCTATGATGCGATCCGGGCGCTTACCGATACGGCGCATGAAGTCCGCCGCTTGCGGTCCGACGGGGTCTCCGTCGTCTGCATCTTTACGGGTGAGGATGAGAATCTTCCCTCCGCAAGGATGGTATACGGCCAGGACTTTATCAGGATCCGTGACTTTTCCCTTTTCGCCGATACCGTCGGCAAGCTGATCATTGAGCAGATGAAAAACTACTCGATGTAACGCCCCAAAGCAACAGATACAAAATGCCTCATACATGGTCTCAACTGCACTGACCATGAATGAGGCATTTTGGCTTACACGACGCCTGCGTTTGCCGGTTATTCTCATTCACACAAGAGTTCATGATTCGCGTAAAAGTGATACGAACATCCTCACCACCGGCGGCAAAACCTGATACCGCTTCCAGATCAGTGTACCCTGAACACGGATCTCCGGTATCAGTGGACGAAAGCATAAGACGCTGTCGCCGGAAACATTGATGAGCTTATCAAAGCAGAGCGCATAGCCAAGGCCGTCCTCCACCATCAGCGAAGCATTATAGATCAGATTATAGGTTCCGACCACGTTCATTTGCTGCGTTTCGTCCCCGTTCCACAGCTGCCTGTCCGCCGCGCGAGAGATCAGAAGCGGTTTACCGATCAGATCGTCCATCGAGATGACTTCTTTTTTTGCCAACTCACTGTCCCGCCGCATGAGAACGCCAAAGCGATCCTCCTGGGGCAAAACAACGCTGTGATACAATGCGTGATCAAACTCACTGAAGATGAGTGCAAAATCCAGAAGCCCGTTCCCAAGCTGATCCATCAGATCCGCCGTGTCCCCGCTGACCACATGGAAGCGGATGCCGGGATGCTCCTGCATGAGCTGCCCCGCCGCACGAGAAAGGAAATGAAAGGCGTGTGATTCCCCGGCGCCTATATGTATCTCGCCCGTGACCGTATCGCGTGCCTGCGTCAGTTCTGCCTCAGTCAGCTGCATGAGCCGCAGCATCTCCTCCGCACGTTTGCGCAGGATCATGCCTTCCTCTGTCAAAGTAATCCTCCGGCTTCCGCGCCGGAACAAGGTGACGCCCAACTCCTCTTCAAGGTCTTTCATCTGCCGGGAGAGTGCAGGCTGCGACACATGAAGCGCCTCAGCTGCGGCAGAGATGTTGCCCTCGCGTACCACGGCCAGGTAGTATTGCATGAGTCGTATATCCATTGTACAGGCCTCCTTTCCATACAAGTATAGCATACTTTCCTATCAAATATAAGTATTTGATAATATTTTATTTCTTCGCTATAATTGAGACATCCATGAAACGGAGGAATTCATAATGTCTTACGGATATATCACCAGGCTGAACGAAAATGTTGAGCGCCGGCATGTGCGCTACAACAACCGCTATGGCATCGCTATCGCGGCAGACGTCTATACCGCTAAAAACCTGAATAAAAGTCAAAAACATCCTGCGCTGATCGTGGGCGCACCCTACGGCGGGGTGAAGGAGCAGGGGCCCTGCGTCTATGCCAATGAGCTGGCCCGGCGCGGCTTTGTGGTGTTGACCTTCGATCAGGTCTATATGGGTGAATCCGGCGGAGAACCCCGGCATGTCTCCAGCCCGGATCTCTTCGCGGAGAGCTTCTCCGCCGCGGTGGATTTTCTGGGCGTGAAGCTTCCCTATGTGGACCGGGAGAAGATCGGCGTCATCGGCATCTGCGGCTCCGGCGGCTTTGCCATCAGCGCCGCTCAGGTAGACACCCGCATCAAGGCTATTGCCACCACCAGCATGTACAACATCACCGACGGCCGCAAAATGTTTGGCGAGGACAGGGCCGTAATCGAAGGAATGAAGCAGCAGCTTTCCCTGCAGCGCTGGGCGGACTTTGAAAACGGCACGCCCGAATACATCCCTACCTTTCCAGAGGAGCCCTACGAGTACGACAAGCGCCCGCAGGTCGATCCGCTCACCGACGAGTGGAACCGCTTTTATGCAGTACCGCGCGGCCATCACCCCAACGCCAGCGGCGGCTTTACCACCACT
Source organism: Oscillospiraceae bacterium (assembly GCA_902778275.1). Lineage (GTDB taxonomy): Bacteria > Bacillota > Clostridia > Oscillospirales > Oscillospiraceae > Limivicinus. Next base: position 204,531 of record CACYXE010000001.1, on the reverse strand, counting down.
TCCATGCTCTCCATGATGAACTTCTTCGCCCTGGATTATATCCAGGAGATCAGCCCCCGGCCCATTCTCTTTATCGCCGGCGACCGCGCTCACTCTCTCGGATTCAGCCAGAGGGCCTACGACATGGCTGCCGAGCCCAAGGAGCTGTACATCGTGGAGGACGCCGAGCACATCGACCTCTATGACCGGGTGGATCGCATTCCCTTTGGCAAACTGGAGCGCTTCTTCAAGGACAATCTGAAATGAGCGGCGAGGAGCTTTCCCGGGCCCTGCGGGACGCCGGCTGTGATGATGCGGCAGCAAAAGAGTTCATGAAGCTCTATACGAAAGGACAGACTGCGAAAGCGAAAAGGCTCCTGTCCCAACACCGGAAGGAACTTCTGGACGGCATTCACGCAGAAGAACGAAAGATCAGCTGCCTGGATTATCTGGAATACACATTAAGAAAGGGCGATACGTATGAATAAAAAAGTACTGATTCTCTCCACCAGCCCCCGCAAAAACAGCAACTCCGAAGCCTTAGCCGAGGCTTTTGCCAGCGGCGCAAACGAAGCCAACAACGATGTGGAGATCATTCGCATGCGCGAAAAGAACATTCGCTTCTGCCTGGGCTGCTTTGCCTGTCAGAAAACGGGCAAGTGCGTCATCAAGGACGACATGGCTGCGATCGTTCCCAAGATGGAGCAAGCCGACGTGCTTGTTTTCGCCACGCCCATTTACTACTACGAAATGAGCGGCCAGATGAAGACGCTGCTGGATCGGGCCAATCCCCTGTTCATAGCGGACTATCGCTTCCGGGACGTATACTTCCTTTCCTCCGCCGCGGAGGCTGCGGACTATGTACCTCAGAGAGCGCAAAGCGGACTGGAGGGTTGGATCGAGTGCTTTGAAAAGGCCCGATTTGCCGGCACAGTCTTTGGCGGCGGCGTGACAGAGGCGGGTGAGATCCAGGGCAGCCCCGCACTGGATAAGGCATACGAAATGGGCAGGGCGGTATGAGGAATAAACGGCTCATCTTACTGTCGCTGATTTGCTCTGTCTTGCTCTCTGCCTGCGGGAGCAGTTCGACACACCCAGACGCAAATACAGCGCAGACGCCAAATGCAGCGTCTGCATCTGTTCCCACACAGGTGCCTGCAGTTATGGAAAGCACAGAGAGCACACAAATCGAAAATGAGGGGGAAACAGAATTGAAGCTGCTGATCGGAGAGACAGAGGTCGCTGTCCAATGGGAAGACAATGAGAGCGTTGCCGCCCTGCGGGAGCTTGCAGCGGATGAACCGCTGACGATCGCCATGTCTATGTACGGCGGTTTTGAGCAGGTCGGGTCCATCGGAACGAACCTGCCGCGGGACGATGTGCAGATTGTCACAGAGGCTGGAGATATCGTCCTCTATGGCGGAAATCAGATCGTCATCTTCTACGGCTCCAACTCGTGGGCCTATACGAGGCTTGGAAAGGTCATGGATCTGACTTTACAGGAACTGACCGATCGACTCGGCAACGGCAATATTTCACTGACGATCTTCTGCGAGTAAAGAAGCGAGATCCTCCCCACCGCCTACCCGGAGATCCCTCCCCGGGTAGAATATGCGCTGACCGAGCCGGGCGAATCCATACGTCCGATCCTCAAGGCCATGGAGGACCGGGGAAAAGCATATAAAGAGCGGATACAGAACGAGTGATTCCCTTTCGCCGGACTGACAGCTTCTTGAAAAAAAGAAAACGGACTCAATATCCTTTGTACATCCATCATGATGTACACGATATTGGGTCCGTTTTATTAGAGGTTGAGGAAAGCCGATTTGGGCTTGCCCCCTCCGATCCATATGCTATACCCCGTAAAACTCCAGGAACTGTTTCGTCTCATCCCGGATCGGGGCAGTCAGAAGTTGTTCGGTCCTCCCCTCTTCCACCAACTCGCCGCCGTGGAGGAAAAGGACGTGCTCCGCAAGCCGTCGGGCCTGCTGGATGCTGTGGGTGATCAGCAGCACAGCACAGCCGGTCTCCTGACAATAGTCTTGTACCAGCTTTTCCGCTGCGAGCGTGGATTCCATATCCATGGCTGCGGTCGTTTCATCCAGGATCAAGAGCTCATAGCTCCCCATCAGGAGTCTTGCCAGTGCCATTCGGGCCGTCTCCCCGCCGGAGAGCTTCTTTGCCCGCTGCTTTGCAAGCGGCTCCAGCTGCAGCGCTTTCATCAATCGTCCAATGCGCTCCAGATCGGCGCCGTTCATGGCGATGTTGCGCGCAGTGCTCATGCGAAAAGCATAGCTCTTCTGCGGCATGTAGCCCACACTGACCTCCGGGGCCTTCCAGTTCTTTTGATCCGGGCGCTCGATCCCGGCAAGCAGCTTTGCCAGGGTGGACTTTCCGCTGCCGTTTGCGCCAATTACTGCGGTGATCTGTCCCTCCGGCAGTTCGATCTCCGGCAGATCCAGCACTTTCTTCCCGGCATAGGTCTTTTTCAGGGGGAGGATCTTCATCGGCTCATCCTCCTCTGCATCAGACTCATCACCACGTTCACGACCAGCGACAGACTCATCAGGATCAGCCCCAGCGCGATACCCAGGGTAAAGTTGCCCCGGTTGGTATACTGCATGATGGCTGTGGTCATCACGTTGGTCTTCCATGCGATCGCACCACCTACCATGGATACGGCTCCCACCTCCGCGATGGCGCGGGCGAAGGCCAGCAGATAAACGGAGAAAATGGAATACACGCATTCATTGAGCAAGAGCAGGAATCGCTTTCCCGGGCCAAAGCCCAGCCCCTTTGACGTCTCCCGCATAGCGGGGGCGATGTCCGAGACATAGGTCTCCATATTGCCGACAACGATGGGCGTGATCAGTACCACTTGGGCCAGGATCATGAGCTTCACGGTGAACAGCAGCTTCAGGTGCCTGAAGGGCCCAATGCCGGAAAAGAGCATATAAAACAGCAGGCCGCAGACCACCGGCGGCATACCCATAAGCGTACGGTTGATGACCACCAGGGTGCCGCGTCCGTGAAAACGGCAGGTCCCCAGCCAGATGCCGATGGGCACACCGATCAGCAGCGCGATCACGGAACTGCTAAGGCTGACCCGTGCGGTGGTGCCCAGGATATTCAGCAGTTCCCGATCCGCCGAGAGGATCAGGGCTATGGCTTTTTGAATCGAAGAACCCATGGCAACCTCATGAAACGATAGCCTTGGGAGAGGACTCCCAAGGCTATCTTAATCGAAAACGCTCTGTAAATCAAGGCTTACATGACGCCGTCGTTGGCAACGAAGGTCAGGAAGGTGGCCTTGTCAGTGAGGATATAGGCGCCCATCTCCTCAGCCATGACCAGGCATGCGCCCATGCCGGCATTGGCAGAGACGTACCAATCGGTGTAATCGGCAAAGCTGTCTGCTTCAGCAGTGATGCCCAGGTCCTCAGGCCAGAGGGCCAGCTCCTTGGTGTGAGTGCCGGAACCGTCGCCGCGGGAGATGAAGGTGTACTTGCCGTCAGCAATGGCCTTGAAGGCCTCCAGCACGTCGGCAGCATCCTTCACGCCGGCAGGGTCGGCAGAGGGGCCGCAGAGTACGAAGTAGTTGTACATGTAGCTCATGCGCTCAGCTTCCATGCCCTCCAGCACATAGGCGAAGCCTTCTTCCACAAAAGCTTCCTCCTGCTTTTTGGAATGGACCAGGATCAGGTCGGCATTGCCCATCTTTGCGTTGGCAATGGCCTTGCCCGTGCCGGCGGAGTAGACCTCCACCTCATAGCCGTATTTCTCTTCAAAGACCGGCAGCAGGTAGCCCAGCAGGCCGGAGTCATTGACGGAGGTGGTGGTGGACAGGCGGATCAGCTTGGTCTCTTCGGTGGCGGCGGGGATCTCAGCCGTGGAGATGGGCCGGTCGTCCTTCAGGTAGAACAGGTACTCGCCATACTCGGCAAAGCCATAGTTTGCGGCCATGTCCTGGCCTTCCTCGCTCAGCAGCCAGTTGATAAGAGCAGCAGCGCCCACGGTGTTCAGCTCCACATCCGCGACCGCGTTGCCGTCAGCGTCCACGAAGGGCGCGTCGGGATTGACAGCCAGCAGCGTGTAGGTGTTGATCATGTTGTCGTCGGCTTCCTTGAGGATCGTGGTATCGACCACAAGGGCGTCGGCTTCCGGTTCAGCAGGCTCTTCAGCAACCGGCTCAGCCGCGGGCTCGGCAGCGGGCTCTTCCGCCGGCGCGGGAGCTTCCGTCGCCGCGGGGGCGGCGGTCTGGCTGCCGCAGGCGGCAAGGGCAAAGATCATGACCAGTGCAAGCAACAGGGATATTGTCTTTTTCATTTTTTCTCCTCCAGATTTAAATTAAAAAACCTCTGTCCAGAACAATACGGACACAGTAATCCTGCGCCGCTTTTTGTTCCCGGAAAGAGGCTCGTCCACCGCTTACTCGGAAGCGTATTCGACTGGATGCAAGTGTATCACATTTTTCGCTGTGATTCAATTCGCGCTTTTACGGAATTGTGCCAAACTATACGAAACAACACGAAATAATATATTTTCCCTCTGGGAAAAGCTTCCGTATTCGTTTAAAATAATGACTGTATAAGACCAGACAAACAAAACCGGGAGTAAGCATCATGGAGATCACGGAGATTTGGAGCATTTCACAGGAGCGGATCAATGAATTTCTGCTTGCGATCGGCGGTATTCCCCTGGAAGATGCGGGGGCATATTCTTTTGACGGCTGTCAGGTAGGTCTGACCGTGCTGCCAGACAGGATGATCGGCAGGTATCCCATCTGCCGTACACAAGTCCATTTTTCAGGGGAAGAAGAAAAAACCGAAAGAATCCACAGGGCTTTCAAACTACGCTTTCTCTCCGCCGGCGGATAAGCGAAAAAGCCAAAATGCAGGCCTGGCAGCTTGTGCGAGCTGCCAGGCCCTTTTTTTGGCCTCATTCTGCCGCAGCGCGCCCTATCCTTTCGGCCTCGCTTACAGCCGAGTCCACCAGGTCATGCACCCGGTGACAATTCCCGGCGAAAAAGAGCCATTCGGGCTCGCCCAGACCGCGCACCAGATCCCGTTCCGGGAGCAAGCCCAGAGCGGTGATGAGCGTATCGCAGGGGATCTCCTCTTCCCCGCCGCCGTCCAGATGCCGCAGCGTCACACCGGTGATCCGGCCAGAGCCATGGATCTCCGCGACTGTCGTATGATAAAGGATCGGAATCTTGTAGGGTTCAACACAGCGGTGGTAATTGCGAGCCATGCCGCCATAGTGGGCTTCTTTTTCCACAAGAGCGATCACGTGCTTCCCGGACTGCGCGAACTGCCGGGCCATGATAAAGCCCAGATCGCCGCTGCCCAGGATCAGGATCTCTTTCCCCAGGTCCTGCCCGTGGAGATTTATCATCTCCTGGGCCTGCCCGGCGGTAAAGATCCCGGCCGGCCGTGTACCCACGACAGGAAGCGATCCTATGCTTTTTTCCCGGCAGCCAGAAGCCAGGATCAAGCGCTCAAAATGCAGCTGCGTCAAACCGCTGCGGTCAGACAAAACGGCGGATTTATTCCCGTAGACTGCCAGCACCTCTGTGCCTAAAACAAGACGCACACCGGTCTGATTCAGCTTCTGCGCGATCTGCTGGGCATATTCCGGTCCGGTCAGTTCTCTGCCGTACTGCGCATGACCAAAGCCCTCGTGCAGGCACTGGGGCAGGATGCCGCCGGGTCGTTCTCTTCGGTCCGCCAGCACGATGTCCCGGCACCCTGCGTCCCAGGCAGCGGTCGCCGCAGCTATTCCGGCTGCACCCGCGCCGATGATCAACAATTCAGTTTTCATCCCGGCCGCCTCCCAGGATCTCAGAACCCTTACCGTCCTTTGTGACCTCTTCTTCGGAAATGCCCAGCTCCTGCGCCAATAGCGTGATCAGCTTCTGCTGGCAGCGGCTGCCCTGGCAGCGCCCCATTCCAGTTCCGGTCCTGCGCTTGACGCCGTCCAGAGTCGTCGCCCCTCTGCGGATTGCATCGAGTACTTCAGCCTTGGTCACATCCTCGCAGCAGCAGATCACCTCGCCGAAGTTCGGATCTGCCTGGATGGCCGCGTTTCTCCGCTCCAAAGGTATACCGCGAACTTTTTTAATCCCCTTTCTGCACGGGTCAAAGCTCTCGTTGCGTTCGGCAGCCAATTGTTCAGCCGCTCTCTCCGCCACGTAGCTTCCCAGCTCATTGGCGCAGGTGAGACCCGGCGTCTTGATCCCGATCAGGCTCCAGAAACCCGGCGCCGGGTTTTCGATCACAAAGCTGCCGATGCTGCTTCCATCCTCCCGCCGGGGATTGGGCCGCACCGCGGCAAAAGAGCGAATGACTTCGTTCAGATCCAGTCCGGGCAAAATACGCCCTGCCCGCCCATAAACGAAGGAAATACCCTTCTCGCTCACGGCAAAATCGGTCTCGTTATCCCGTTCTGAGGGGCCCAGCAGCAGGCTGCCCTCTACCGTGGGCACAGCGTTGAAGCCTTTGCCGCCGTCCTCCGGCTCATACTGGATGATATGGGTCGGCAAGTTTGCTGCCGCCTTATCCAGGACCAGATAATCCGCCCCATCGGGAACAATGTGCACCGATGTGGGAAAAACCAGTTCCTGTACCCGGTCAGCATACAGCCCCGCGCAATTGATGACCGCACGCGCGGAAAACACATCCCGGTTCGTCTCGATCCGGTAGCTGTCCGTTGTATGGCTGATGGCGAACACGCGGGTGTTGAGGCAGAGTGCTATCCCGTTGGCGACTGCGTTTTCACAGGCGGCGATACCAAGCTCCCAGGGATTCACTGTCCCGGCCGTAGGCGCATATAGCGCCGACGTGACGCCGGGCGCGAGACAGGGCTCCATCTTCACGGCCTCTTCACCGCGCAATAAACGCAGCTCAGACACTCCCATGCTCAAACCGTTTTCATACTTTTTGCGCAGCACCGCGTCAGCCTGCTCGCCATAGCTCACCATCAGAGAGCCGCAACGGCAGAACGGCACATCCAGCTCCCGGCACAGGCTGTCAAAAGAACCATTGGCCCTGACGGTCATCTTCGCCTTGAGCGTCCCCGGCCTGTGGTCATAGCCCGGGTAGACGATAGCAGTGTTGGCGCGGGAGATACCGGTACAGACGTCCTCCCGCGCCTCGATCAGCGCAATATGCAAATCCCATCGGCTTAGGTTTCGGGCGGCAAAGCAGCCCAGCAAACCGCCACCGATGACGACGACATCAAAGCTCTGCATCAGAACACGTCGATGATCTCACCCGGACGGTCCAGGGTGTAGCCGCCCATAGCCTCGATGCGCCTGCTGAATTCCGAACTCTTGAGCGTACGGATCAGCTGCCGCACCAGACCGGAATTCCAGACCTTCTCCGGGATCAGGAGATCATACTCCTCCACACAGATCGGCAGGAAATCCAGATCATAGAGCTTTGCCGCGGAATAGATACCCATGCCTACGTCCGCACTGCCGCCCGCAATCTGCACAGCGACCGCGTTGTGGGTCATTTCCTCCCGTTCATAGCCGTAGACCCGGTCAGGATCCACCCCTTTCTTCTGGCACAGGTAGTCTGTCAGGATTCGTGTGCCGGAACCCTTCTGCCGGTTCACATAGCGTACGCCGTCCCTCACAATGTCCGCAAAGCACTTGATATCCAGCGGATTGCCCTTCTGCAGCATCAGCCCCTGCTGGCGGCCCACGCAGCGCACCAGATAGACCCCGCCGTTGGGGAAGTATTTCCTGATATACCGGCGGTTGTACTCGCCTGTCTCGGTATCCAGCAGGTGAATGCCCGCCGCATGGGCCTCGCCCCGGCGGATGGCCATGATGCCGCCCATAGAGCCCACATGGGCGGAAGAAAGGAAAATACGGTGGTCCTCACGGTGGATCAGATCCGCCAGCTCATCCAGCAGCGGATCGTGGCTGCCGATCACGACCAGAGTGTTTTTCAACTGCCCCTTTTCCTTGAGCAGGCGGATGCGGACCTCCTCGCCCGCCGTATAGCCTTCCGTGCCCTGGGGGACTTCAAGCATGCCGTCTGCTTTCATGAAGGAGGAGACGACGCCGCTTCCTCTCGGCAGCGGGGAGGCCATGAGCCGGCCTTCCACATAGCCCATACGAAGCCGCACATATTCCTGATACTTCAAGCCGGAGACCACCGGGCGGGTCAGCTTTGCCCGTGTGCGGCTTCCGGTCTCATGCTCCCGCCCGTACCAGGCGTCGATCAACGGCCGCAGGAATTCCTCGATCACAATTATGCCGGAAACCGGATAGCCAGGTACCCCCAGGATGGGCTTCGCCCCACGGTAACCGAGGATCGCCGGCTTTCCGGGCTTGATGGCGATGCCGTGATAAAGGACCTCGCCGATCTCACGCACCGCGGCGGTGGAGTAATCGTCCCGTCCGGCGGAGGAGCCGGCGTTCAGGATCACCATGTCGCATTCATCCGCGGCCTTGGCAACCATGTCCCGGATATCCGCAAAGCTGTCCGGCACGATGGGATAGGTCTTCGGCTCCGCGCCCCAATCCAGCAGCATGGCGGAAAAGATGGAGGAATTGAATTCCAGGATATCCCCCGGCTTGGGATCGGCGCAGGGCGGGATGATCTCATCCCCTGTGGGGATGATGCCAACCACAGGGCGTCGGATGACCTCAAGAGAGAGTACGCCGCCTGCGATCATGGCGCCGATGGCGGCGGGAGTGACCTCCATGAAGCTGGGCAGGATCATCTCCCCGGCACAGATATCCTCACCGATCTGCCGGATGTGCTGCCAGGGCGCAGCCGCCGCATGAATGGTGATGCTGCCGTCATCGTTCTTGACGATATCCTCCACCATAATGACCGCGTCGCAGTTCTCGGGGACCGGGTCGCCGGTGTCTACTACGACGAACTGGTCCTCTGACAGGGTGACCGGGGTGGTCTCCGTAGCGCCAAAGCTGTCCTTTGCCCGGAGAGCCACGCCGTCCATTGCGCTGGCCGCGTAGTGGGGGGCGTTGATGTCGGCATAGACCGCCCGGGATGTAATACGCCCATAGGAATCCTGTACGGAAACGATCTCAGTCTGCATTTCAAATCCCTGATCCTGCAGCTTCCAGAGATATTCTTTCCTTGCCTTCTCCAGCGGTACGTTGGTCAAATATTCAAATCCCATATGTTTGTCCTTCTCTCAGTATAAAGTAACCTGCACCTGTGCGCCTTTTGGCAAACCTTCGCAGTCGCGTTCTATGATGAAATACCCGTCCGCCCCGGCCAGCTGTGTGATCAATCCGGATTTTGAGCGGATGGGTGCCGCCAGCAGTCTGCCGTTCTCCCTGCGCAGGTGGCAGGCGTTGATCTGTTCTCTGCCGTGGTTGGCGCCGACGCTCTCCGTCAGCTCCGCTGTGACTGTGTATGCTTCCTGCGTCCTGCCCATGAGCCTAGCCAGCAAAGGCAGCACAAAAAGCTGCGCCACAAAACAGGCGGCCACAGGATGCCCCGGTAGCCCGATCAGCGGTTTGTTGCCTGCCCTGCCTATGATGGTGGGTTTCCCGGGCTTAATGGCGATGCCATGCAGCAGCAGCTCCCCCATACTTTCGATGATGCGGCAGGCCGCGTCCTTTACGCCCACACTGCTGCCGCCGGAGATCAGCACCGCGTCGCACTCTGCAGCCGCGGTCTCCATCTTCTTCCGCAGGAGCTGCTCATCGTCCACGACGATTCCGTAATTGACCGGCTCCGCGCCGAAATCCGTCAACATAGCTGTCAGCAGGGGCGAATTCACATCCCGCACCTGGCCGGGTCCCGGCGCCTTTTCGGGCGGCACCAGTTCGTCTCCTGTGGAGATCACGCCGACCCTCACTCTGCGCGCCACCGGAACCGTGACCTTTCCGATGGCCGCCAGCGCGCCGATGTCCTGGGCGGTCAAAACTCGCCCGGGCGGGAGGACCACCTTGCCCGGGAATACATCGTCCCCCCGAAAGATCAGATTCATCCCCGGCGCTCCGGGCTTGAGCACACCGATGGTGCCGTCGCCATAGTCCTCGGTATATTCGATCATTACCGCGCAGTCCGCTCCCCTGGGGATCGCGCCGCCGGTGGGCACATAGACGCAGCTGTCGCGGGAGAGCCCATAATCCGCTCCTTCTCCCATCAGCACCTGTCCGGCAAGCGTCAGGATGGCGGGGATGGCGTCAGAGCATCCAAAGGTATCAGACGCCCGGCAGGCATAACCGTCCACAGTGGAACGGTCAAAGTCCGGCACATACTCCTCTGCGGTGACCGGCTCCGCCAGCACACGCCCAAGGGCCTCCGTCAGCGGCACCGATTCCGTATGATTCGGCAGAGGCTGAAACTTGCTTTGAATCAGCGCCAGTACTTCTTCCGGTGTTTTCACTTGCAGCATGGCTCACACCTCCGCCATAATTTTTCCCATATCCCGGTAATCGTTGCCGGTAAAATGCCTGATTTCCTTTTTGAACGGCACGGAACGCAGAATGGCAAGCAGCTTTTCGCCGCTCTCGCTTTCCAGGAAAGCCTTCCGAACGACCAGGTCAAAACGCTCTTCCAGCAGCGGGATAAAGTCCAGGCCCTCGATCTGACGGGAGATCCGCTCGGTCCCTATGGCAAGATCCGCCTCGCCTTCCGCGATGGCGGCAGCCATGGTCAGATGAGAACTCATTTCCCGGTCATATCCTTTGATCTCTCCGGCGTCCAGCCTCAGCCGGTGCAGCTGCCCGTCCAGCAGGATGCGCGCACTGGATCCGACACTTCGGTTGAGAATAGAAATGTCCCGCCTTGCCAGATCCCTCCAGCCGCGGATCTCCTTGGGATTTCCGGCCGCCACATAGAAGCCCTGGCTCCGATAGGAGATATTGATCAGAGCCACCGGCACGCCGGGCAGCAGTTTTTTCACAAAGGGCGTATTGAAGGTCTTTTCTTCCGCATCGTAAAGATGGCAGGCCGCTGCGTTTACCCGTCCCTCGTACAAGGCCAGCAGGCCCTCAAAGCTGTTCAGATAGCATCGCTGGGCGCTGACGCCGGACTGGTGCAGATAATTTGTCAGGATGTCCAGCACCACATCCTGTCCGGAGATCACAAGAGAATCACCGGATATCGTTTCAGGCTTGAGCAGGGCGCTGTGGATCTCCACCCGCTTTACCGGCTGGACGCTCTGCTCATGGCGGGAGCGCGCGATATAGGCGTCCACATCGTCCTGGGTGAAACGCACCTTGCGTCCGATCTTATAAGAGTTAATCTCAGCTCTGCGGATCAGCTCATAAATGGTGGATTTGCTCACGTGCAGAAGCTCCGCCACCTCCTGGGTGGAGAGGGATTTGTTCTGTGCCATGCAGCCGCCGCCTTTCTCTCTGACTTGCAACAGTATTATAACGATTATATGATGGCGAAAAGCCAAAAAGCTTTTCGCCGCGCAGCTTTGCTGCGCAGCAAAACAGCCCAGCTGTTTTGCCATATAAGCATTGCAATGAGCATCGGGCGAATGATTTATAAGAATCATTCGCTGCCAAACGACAGGTTTGGCAGCGAAATCAATCGAAGCCTCGATTGATTTCGCCTTCCGATAATCATTATAACGATTTTAAACGCATGATACAAGCCTTCGGCGCCCTGAAGCTTTATCCATTTTCATGCTGTTTCGTATCATTTCGCGCACATAAAAACGCGGGGCTATTATGTGAATCATATCATTTCGTATCAGTTCACACGGAAATCCTCCCAAAAGCTTGTGGGGGAAAAAAGCATAAAATATAATATGATCAGGCAAATCTGAATAGACTGTATTTCATTCTTTCTAAACTCAGGAGGTATACACATGAGCTGCGCATACTACGAAAAAATCGCCCGCATCAATCTCACCACCGGCGAGATCAAAGCGGAACCGCTGGACCTGAAGGTCGCCCAGAAGTTCATCGGCGGCCGTGGTCTGGGCACCAAGATCCTCTATGATGAGGGTGTTGCCGCAGTCGATCCCCTGTCCCCGGACAACAAGCTCGTTTACATCACTGGCCCCATGACCGGCTCCAATTCCCCGTCCTCCGGCCGTTACATGGTCGTCACCAAGTCTCCTCTGACCGGCATGATCGCCTGCGCCAACTCCGGCGGCATCTGGGGCGCCAAGCTCAAGTTCGCCGGCTGGGATGCGCTGATCGTCGAAGGCCAGGCCCCTGACTGGTGCTACCTGAACATCGAGGACGACAAGATCGAGATCCTGGACGCCAGAGAGTATCTGGGCGTTCTGAGTGAAGAGATGGACGACAAGCTGAAGGAGAAACACGGCGCCAACTGTTCCGTGCTGAACATCGGCCCTGCCGGTGAAAAGCAGGTGCTGCTGGCCGCCGTTATGAACGACAAGGACCGCGCTGCCGGCCGTTCCGGCACCGGAGCCGTCATGGGCAGCAAAAAGCTCAAGGCCATCGTGGTCACCGCCACCCGCAAGCAGCTGGACGTCATCGCCGATGTGGAAGCTCTGAAGGAGGCCAACAAGAACTGCCTGAAGATCATGACCGCCAATCCCCTCACCGGCGAAGGTCTGCGCGCCCTGGGCACCGCTTCCCTGGTCAACGTCATCAACGGCATCGGCGCCCTGCCCACCAAGAACTGGCAGGAGAGCTATTGCCCCACCGCCGACGAGTTCTCCGGCGAGACTCTGGCAGAGAAGTATCTGGTCAAGCCCGGCGCCTGCTACCACTGCCCCATCGCCTGCGGCCGTATTATCAAGCATGACGACAAGATCGTCGGCGGCCCCGAGTATGAGCCTCTGTGGGCTTACGGCAGCGACTGCGGCAACGACGATCTCTACACCATCGACGAGGCCAACCGTCTCTGCAACGAGTACGGCTTGGACGCCATCGGCGTGCCCTGCACCATTGCCGCTGCCATGGAGCTTTACCAGCGCGGCTACATCAAGGAGGAGGACTGCGGCGGCGTTCCTCTGGAGTGGGGCAGCAAGAAAGCACTGACCGAATGGACCAAGCGTATGGGCGATCCTCAGACCGAGCTGGAATGGCTCATGAGCTCCGGCTCCGCCCGTCTGTGCGAGGCCTATGGTCACCCCGAGTTCTCCATGAGCGTCAAAAAGCAGGAGATCCCCGCCTATGACGCCCGTGCCATTCAGGGTATCGGCATCAACTATGCCACCGCCAACTGCGGCGCTGCTCACGTCCGCGGCTATATGATCGCCCCCGAAGTTCTCGGTATTCCGGCCCAGCTGGACCGCACCCTGACCGAAGAGAAAGCCGGTTGGGCCAAGACCTTCCAGGATTTGACCGCTGTTATCGACTCCATGGGCAACTGCCTGTTCACCTCCTTTGCTCTGGGCGCTCCCGAGTATGCTTCCCTGCTCAATGCCGCCACCGGCACGAACTATACGCCGGAGGAGCTTCTGGAGGTTGGTGATCGCATCTTCAACATCGAGCGTATGTTCAACAAGGCCGCCGGTATGAAGCCGGAGGATGACCGCCTGCCCAAGCGCCTGCTGACCGAGCCCATTTCCAACGGTCCTTCCAAGGGCATGGTCAGCAAGCTCGATATCACCCTGCCGCAGTACTATGAAGCCCGCGGCTGGGTCAACGCCTTCCCCACCGACGAGACTTTGAAGAAGCTGGGCCTTGACGAGTGTGTCGGAAAGTAAGATAATACGCAATAAGGGAGAGGCTGCCCGCCTCTCCCTTTTTGAATATCTAAGGAAGTGATTTCATGATCGAAGTACGCTTTTTTGCAACATTGCGTGACGGCCGGGGAAAAGTCATGCAAGTCGACGCGGAAAAAGCCGCTGTCGCCGGGGACATCCTCCGTCTCTGTGAGATCAAGCCCGAAGAGGTCGCGATCCTCCTCATCAACGGATTCCACTCCAAGCCTGAAGATCCCGTGAAGGACGGCGACGTCATCTCCCTTTTCCCGCCGGTGGGAGGCGGCTGAACATGGACGAGAGATATATCCGAAACCTTGGAGCCCTGACCGAGCAGGAATGCACCATTTTACGCACAAAAACTGTATTCGTAGCAGGCTGCGGCGGCCTCGGGGGCTATCTCATCGAGATGCTGCTGCGTCTCGGGGTGGGGACGATCCGCGCTGCCGACGGTGATACTTTTGAAACCTCGAACCTGAACCGCCAGCTTCTTTCCTCACCTTCCATTCTGGGAGAGTCCAAGGCAGAGGCGGCGGCCATGCGCGCCGCGCTGGTGAATCCGGACGTCCGTTTTATCCCGATTTCCGAATTCGTGACGGAAGAAAACGCTGCGGAGCTGATCCGGGGCTGCGACGCCGTACTGGACGCACTGGATAACATCCGGGCGCGCCGTATTCTCGCCCACGCATGCACAGAGGAGGGTGTGCCAATGATCCATGGCGCGATCTGCGCCTGGACCGCGCAGGCGGCTGTCATCCTGCCGGGTGACGATCTCCTGGACAGGATCTATCCTGAAGGAGTCGGTCTGCGCAGTAAAGCCTCACTCTCTTTCACGCCTCCGTTTTGTGCCGCTTTGCAGGTGGCGCTCTGTACCAGACTTCTGACAGGACGGCCGCTGGAGACCGGGCATCTCTATGTGGCGGACCTTTCGGACATGGAAATGGAGTGTATATTCTGATCTGATAACCATACGCTTGAGGTGAAAATGGAAGATGTGATTCAAAAACTGTACGTGGAAGTTTCCTCCCGCTGCAACCTGAAATGCAAGATGTGCTTCCGCCACAGCTGGCTCGGCGAGCGCTTCGGGGACCTCGATCCGGCGGTCTTTGCGCGCTTATTGGATGATCCTGCACTGAAAGAGACCGAAACGGTCTTCTTCGGCGGCATGGGGGAACCGCTCGTTCATCCTGCCCTGGCTGAGATGGCGGCCCTTGCCGCAGCGCATGGGAAAAAAGTTGAGCTTGTTTCGAACGGGACCTTGCTGACGCGTGAGAAAGCCCGGGACTTGCTGAAAGCGGGCGTTTCTCGCATTTGGGTCTCCATTGACGAGCTGTATGAGAATTATGGGAAGATCCAGATCGGCAGCGATTTTGGCCTGGTTCTCGGAAATTTGGAGGCCTTCAATAAGCTCCGGCAGGGATCGGATGTCCGTCTCGGCATGACGGCTGTCGTCATGCGGGACAATATCGCCAGCCTCCGCCGTATCAGGGAATTTGCCGAACATTTCGGAGCTGACGATCTGAACCTGAGCCACATCATCCCCAACCGCGCGGAGGATATTGAGCAGGCGCTCTGGCCCATGTGCGACGTGGCAGCCATCAAGGCCGTCACCGACAAGATCGGCTATACCTGGCGCTTTGAGGGCTTCGATATGGGGACGCAGATCCCCATGTTCAAATTCTCGACACGCTATAAGGATCTGCTTTTCCCTGATGAAGAGAGCCTTCAAGAGGCGGAGCTGTTCTCCTGGAAGGGAAAGCCTGTCACCCGCCGCTCCAACTGGTGCCGTTTCATCGAAGAAGGCCACTGCTTCATCCGCTGGGACGGGGACGTCTCTCCCTGCATGGGGCTGCTCCACACGGCGGATACATACCTGGGTGATCACAAACGCAGGATCTGGCACCACGCCTTCGGGAACATCTTTGAAAAAAGTCTCGGGGAGATCTGGAACAGCGATGATTATCGTTGTTTTCGCCAACGCGTACATGAATTCAAGTATGCCCCCTGTCTGTTTTGCGGCGGCTGCGACTTGTTGGAAGAAAACGAGACGGACTGCATCGGGTCCCTTGCGCCGACCTGTGGCGGCTGTCTCTGGGGACAGGGCTTCGCGGTATGTCCGTAAAAACATATGAATCATGAAAAAAGACTCTGTTCCTGCCGTAACGGCAGAAGCAGAGTCTTTTTATCTGTTGAAAACTTATTACGGACTTTCATCTTCACGAGCTTGGATTCTTGTACCCCCTATGTAGACTGCTTTTCGATTCAGCATCCGGTCGCAAACCACAAAATCCGCACACTTCCCTGCCTCAATGCTGCCGACGCTGTCCGCCGCGCCGATCTGGCATGCCGGCAGGATCGTCGCAGCACGGATCGCCTCTTCCTCCGGGATCCCGAAGCGGATCGCATTTCGCATGCAGTCAAAGAGATTCGTGGCTGAACCTGCTATGGTCCCGTCGGACATCTTGGCGATCCCTGCTTTCAAATATACAGTCTGGCCGCCCAGCTCGTATTCCCCTTCCGGCATCCCGCAGCAGCGCAAAGCGTCCGACACGAGACAGATCCGCCCGGGAAACAGCTTGAAGGCCATGCGCACGGCGCTGGGATGAATGTGGTGTCCGTCGCAGATGAGTTCCGCGATCACACCGTCCCGCTCGCTTGCCGCGCCGATCACACCGGGGCTGCGGTGATGGATAGGCGACATTGCGTTGAACAGATGCGTCAGATGGGAAGCTCCGGCGTCAAAGGCCGCGGCGGCCTGTTCATAGTCTGCATCCGTATGGGCAACAGACACCGTACACAGGGCCTTTGCCTTTTCGATAAAAGCGATTGCTCCCGGCAGTTCAGGCGCAATATCTACGATCCGGATCATTCCTTCGCTGCTCTCATACAGGGCCTGGAAAGCCGCATGATCCGGCCCGCGCAGATAATCGCCGTTCTGGGCGCCTTTTTTCTTTTCAGCCAGGAACGGCCCCTCCATGTGGATGCCCTGTATCCGGGCACAGCCCGTGGGGCTTTGACGGCGCAGCCGCGCAGCCGTCTCAAAAGCCTTGGCCAGCTTCTCATAGGGCAGGGTCATGGAGGCAGGCGCAAAGCCGGTGATACCATTTTGGGCCAGATATCCGGCCATAAGGGTCAGGCCTTCCAAACTTCCGTCTGAGAAGTCCGCCCCGGAGTTTCCGTGGGTATGGATATCCACCAGGCCCGGCAGCACCTTGGCGCCGCCCAGGTCCAGGTCTCCCCGGTCTAGCCCGGGAAGAATCTCGGTAAAGCGCCCGTCCTCCACCCGAAAGCCGCCGTAAACGTAGCCATCCGGGGTGAACACATTTGCGTGACAAAACAGCATAATCGAATCCTTTCCCCTCGCCAATCACAGGTATTCACTCGGTCTTGCCTGGCGGGGCGGGATCTACCGTTCGCGGAAATGAATCACACTCGAATCTATCCTGGACAAGTCCGTGCACCCCGTATACGCCATTGCCTTGGCAAGCTCCTGGTTGGCTTTCAGCAGGTAATCTCTTACGCCGTTTTCGGGATCGTTCTTGATCGCCGTCATCAGCGGCCGACCAATCCCCACAGCCGTTGCGCCCAACGCAAGCGCTTTAAAGGCATCCATACCGGTTTGTATCATGCAGTCCACAAACAGAGGAATGCTTCCTTCTACGATTTCGGTAATGACCGGCAGCACCTGCAGCGGAGCAACCGCAAATTCGATCCGGTTATGATGGTGAGAAAGGGCCATACCCTGTACGCCGGCTTTCAAAGTTTCCTCCGCGTCATAAGCGCTGAGAACGCCCTTTGCGATGACCGGCAGCTTTGATGCTCTGCAGATATCTGCCAATTCTGCCGTTGTTAAGGCGCGAAGCTCTTCGCCGAAACAGATGCACGGGGACCCATCATTGGCGAAGACATGGTCGATATCGATCCCCACGGCCAGCAGTCCGCACTTTTCCGCATGCTCTATTTTCATATAGATTTTATCCCTGTCGGCAAAGGGCTTGATGATTTCGATCACCCTTGCCCCCGCACTCACGAAGCGCTCGATTTCCTCATCGGGAGCCATGCCGTACCAGAACGCCGCATTGGCGGCGACTACTCCGCGCACCAGGCTGTCAGCAGCACCTTCATACATGAAATGATCGATATGCGAAAGGGCCGCTGACATGATGGGCGAAGCAAAGGTTTCCCCATAGAGCGTAAATTCCGTGGACGGCGTACCGGAGTTCATATACCTTGTCTCAATGAGCAGAGAGTCCAGATAGTTTCTCGAGATCACATTTGAGTTTCCCACTGTCGGGCTGCCGTACCATCTCTTTACAAATTCCTCATTCGCTGTCGCCATTTTCTTTTCATCCTTTCTGAAATGATCACCATGTTTTTTCTGTTTCCATATGTTGTTTTACGGAGAGTCGTCGAGGGCGGCAGCTCTGCCAAGGCTGCCGAGATCCTGGGCTATACCATACAAAACCCGGCAAAAGATCAAAAAGGCTCATTCACCAAGATTGAAGCATTCCTTCTTGAACACCGTATAGTCCAAACGATGCATCAAGGCCGCCACCTTCACCGCTTCCGAAATGATCGCATCCAGCTTGTCCGCCGGGCTGACTGCATTTGCGTTCAGAGATACGCTGATCTCGGTACAAGGTCCTTTGAAACAACGCTCCGTCTCAATAGGACGCTCCACTCCCTGCAGGTCGACTTTGGCGTAATCCCCCTCCGCGTTCCAGGCCAACAGCTTCAAATGGGGGATCTCAAACCCTCCGGCCTGCAGCTCCGCCTGGATCATGAAGGCCAGATCCTTCAGATATTCCGTCCCGTCAAAGTAATCGCAGCAAACCCTAGCGTGGTATTCGAGGTAGTATTCCGTCACTTGGTCCATGGCGTTTTGCAGATTTTCGTCGTCATAGTCGATCGCCGGATGCCGCATGGAGGCTTCGCCCTGCCGCAAAGCCTGGGCCAATTTCCCAAGACCATCTCCCTTTGCCGCGCTGATCGCCAGGACTTCCGCCTGGGGATAGTTCTCGACAAGCCAGGCTCTGTCTGCCGTGAGCTCTTCCTCTCCAAGCAAATCGCACTTATTCAGTACGATCAGGTCCGCTTCCAACAGCTGGGCGCGCAGAATATACGCCGCATCGCTCTCTCGCCCGCTGCGCAGCAAGGCCGCATTGCAAGGTTCAATGAGCACGGTAAACGGGGCCAGTTGGAACTGCCCGGGATAACCCTCGGTCAAGCCGTGGTATACGTGCTCCAGCGCGCCCACGCCAAAGCCCGGGATGTCCGAGATAACCAGCTCGCATCCGTCGTCATAATATGCGTTCAACTGCCGTGTCAGCACGTCGTGGCAAAAGCAAATGCACTCATCGGTGATCTCTGAGGCATTCACGCCATTGAGCTGCGCCAGGCGATGATCGGCAAGCGTGACGCCTTCACCCAGATCATTTGAAATCATAGCGGCTTTTCCATAATGCGCTGCGTAATATTTCGTCAGAGCCATCATAGTCGTTGTTTTGCCGGAGCCCAGAAAGCCGCTGAACACCGCGAATTTTTTCATAGTCTGCTCTCTTTCGTATGTCATTTACTCTGCGTGCACGCAAAAAAGCCCGGAACACGCGGAGATAATCCATGTCCACTTTTCCTTTGAATGCGCTTGTTTTTTTGATTTTATTATACTATGGACATCGAAAATATTCAATTTCTTTAAATGACCTTTTCCGCCCCCTTGGAATTTGGTTTCGTTAAAATGCTCGTTGGAAAAGCCAGTGTTTTCAATAGGTTTCAGCTATATGGGAAAGCGACAGCCTCGACTGGAAGGGCATTTCCGCCGATGAGATCCAGCGCCGGGTCCTGAAAAGTGTTGAGCCGGGCAGCATCATCCTCTTCCACAACGCTGCCGAGAACACCCCCGCGGCCCTGCCTGGCATCATCGAGTCCCTGCTGGCAGACGGCTACCGCATCGTCCCCATATCGCAGATCATCCTCTCAGGCGAAACCATGATCGACAACACCGGGAAGCAGTGCCCTAAATGAACCTGCTCACATGCTCTGTCCTGCCGGGCAGAGCCCTTTTTTCTGGCGGCAACCTGCACAAAAATTCAGCATAAATACGCAAAATGTATAGTGACTATTTTGAAACAATATGATAAAGTGGTTGTGTACAAGCAAAAAAATTAACAGTTTAATCTTTTTTGACCATTTACCACCAATCTTGAGAGGAGATCTGACATGGCAAGAGAAATTCTGTTCGACCTTGGCAAAATGATCACGGACCGTATCCCGTATAAGTTCGGCATCAAAAAGCTGACAGAGGAGGATCCGGAATACATCATCCTGAATCGCGCGCTGGAGAGCGATGAACAGGCTGAGATCATGCTGAAAATGGGCCTCCGTCAGCCCAAGACCCTGGAGGAGATCGCAAAAATCACCGGCAAGGATCCCAAGCATGTGGAAGAACTGCTGGAAAAAGCCTGCATGACCGGCGCGGTAGAATACCACCGGGAAAACCCGCAGCATGAGAAGCAGTACTACGTACAGGTGTTCGTCCCCGGCATCGCCGAGATGACCAACATGGTCCTTTGGCAAGTCGAGAAATATCCCGAGCTGGCCGAGTGCTTTGACAAGATGACCTATCTGCCCCTGGCCGGCAAGACCCATCTGATCCCTCCCGGCGGCGACGGCATCGGCATGCACGTCATCCCCGTGGAGAAGGCCATCGCGTCTGAGAATACTTCCCTTTCCATCGAGCACATTTCCCACTGGCTGGACAAGTATGACGGCAAGCTCTCTGTGGGCTACTGTTCCTGCCGCAACGCCCGCCGCCTCTTTAACGAGGGCTCCGGCGAGATCCAGGACGACTGCTGCATCGGTCTGGGCGACTTTGCCGAATATCTGGTCGAGACCGGCAAAGGCCGTCCCATCACCAAGGAAGAAGCTCTGGCGATCTGCCAGCGTGCTGAGGACAACGGCTACGTACATCAGACCACAAACATTGACGGCGTGGACAAGATCTTCGGTCTGTGCAACTGCGACCTGGGCGTCTGTTTTGCGCTGCGCACCAGCCAGTTGTTCAACACCCCGAACCTTTCCGCTTCCGCCTACCGCGCCCATGTGAACAAGGAAAACTGCGTGGCCTGCGGCAAGTGCGTGGAGGTCTGTCCCGCTGGCGCCGTCAAACTGGGCCAGAAGCTCTGCACCAAGAAGGGCGAAGTGGAGTATCCCAAGCAGGAGCTGCCCAGTGGCCTCAAGTGGGGCGAAGACAAGTGGAACTGGAACTATGTGGCAGACAACCGCAAAAACTGTCACGAGTCCGGCACCGCCCCCTGCAAGACCGCATGTCCCGCACATATTGCCATTCAGGGTTACATCAAGCTGGCCAAGGAAGGCCGCTATCTGGACGCGCTGAAGCTCATCAAGCAGGACAACCCCTTCCCCTCTGTCTGCGGTCATGTCTGCAACCGCCGCTGCGAGGACGCCTGCACCCGCGGCTCCATCGATAAGGCCCTGGCCATCGACGAGATCAAGAAGTTCATCGCCGAGCAGGATCTGAAGAGCGACGAGCGTTACGTGCCTGAACTCATTCGCCGCCGTCCCATCGACAAGGACTACGAGGAGAAGATCGCCATCATCGGCGCCGGTCCCGCCGGTCTCAGCTGCGCCTACTACCTGGCCCGCATGGGTTACGTCAATGTGACCGTCTTTGACCGCAATCCCGCCCCCGGCGGCATGCTGGTCATGGGCATTCCCAGCTACCGCCTGGACCGCAGCGCCCTCAAGGGTGAGATCGAGGTTCTGGAGAAGATGGGCGTCCACTTCCAGATGAACACTGAGGTCGGCAAGGATATCACCATTGAGCAGCTGCGCGCTGAGGGTTACAAGGGCTTCTATGTGGCCATCGGCGCCCAGAAGAGCTCCAAGCTCAACATCCCCGGCGAGGATCTGACCGGCGTATACGGCGGTGTGGACTTCCTGCGCCAGGTCAACCTGGGCAACAAGCCCGAGATCGGCAAGAAGTGCGCGGTCATCGGCGGCGGCAACGTTGCCATGGACGTGTGCCGTACGGCTGTCCGTCTGGGTGCGGATACCTACGTGATCTACCGCCGCAGCGAGGCCGAGATGCCCGCCGACAAGGAAGAGATCGCCGAGGCCAAGGAAGAGGGCGTGAAGTTCTGCTTCCTGAACGCTCCCGCGGAGATCATTGGCGCTGACGGCAAGGTATGCGGTCTCAAGGTAGAGATCATGGAACTGGGCGAGCCCGATGAGAAGGGTCGCCGCTCCCCTGTCGGCACCGGCAAGTTCGAGACCATCGAGGTCGACTCGATCCTGGCCGCTGTTGGCCAGTCCATCGACTGGGGCGGCCTGGATGTGGGCGAGCTCAAGACCGGCAAGAAGGGCAACGCCCTGGCCGATGCCGTCACCTATCAGACCGAGCAGAAGGATATCTTCGTGGGCGGCGACGTGTTCACCGGACCCAAGTTCGCCATTGACGCCATTGCCGCCGGCCGTGAAGGCGCCGAGTCTCTGCACCGCTTCGTCCAGGACGGTCAGAGCCTGACCCGCGGCCGCAACCTGCGTGAGTTCTACGAGCTGAACAAAGACGAGATCGTTCTGGGGGTGGACAGCTTCGACCGGCCCGCCCGGCAGCCCATCCTGCATGACGCCGCCAAGGCAAAGTCCTTTGAGCACGACCGCCTCACCTTCACGGAAGAGCAGGTCAAGACGGAAGCCAGCCGCTGCCTGGGCTGCGGTGTCAGCGTCGTGGACCGGAACCGCTGCATCGGCTGCGGTCTGTGCACCACCAAGTGCATGTTTGACGCCATCCATCTGGAGCGCGACGTGCCGGAGGCCTCCAACCTGGTCCGCTGCGAGGACAAGGTCGGTCCCATGCTCAAGCACGCGGCAAAGCAGATTCGTATTATCCGGAAGAATAAGTAATGCACGAGCTGGGAACCATCTATTACGTCATCGACACGGTGGAAAAGCTGATGGTGGAAAACGACCTGAAAGAGGTCGCCTCCATCACCCTGGAAGTTGGAGAAGTCAGCGGGATCATCCCTGACTATCTCCAGGACTTCTGGCTCTACGCCCGCAAGAAGACGGAGCATTTTCAGAATACGGAGCTGAAGATCGAAGAACTGAAGGCTGTCACTTATTGCCAGGACTGCGGTCAGACCTACCCCACTATGCAGTATGCCAAGATCTGTCCCTACTGCAAGAGCGGCAACACCTTCCTGGTGACAGGCAACGAGTATATCATCAAAGAGATCGAAGCTATGTAAAAGCGATCCCCCGGCCAAATAGCCGGGGGATCTTGCTGTTGACACTGTTTCAAAACTGCGGTAAAATGTCTGAGCAAAATCAATATGCCCACGTAGCTCAGCAGGATAGAGCACTCGCCTCCTAAGCGAGGGGTCGGAGGTTCGAATCCTCTCGTGGGTGCCATAAAAAGCTGTTGCCCCTCTTGGGGTGACAACTTTTTTCATGAGAGGATTCGAATCTGGTGAATACTTTATTCTCTTTTTACCCCGTAAAAAGAGAATGCATGCGAATCCTCTCGTGGGGGCCAAAAGGGGATCATCCTCTGCGGATGGTCCCCTTTTGTTGGAAGAATTTGATCCTTGCTGCGCCGCAAGGTGTTTCGGTATAATAGGCCGGGAGTGATACATATGAAGCTGAAGCCGATCCTGCGGCGCATGCTGGGCATGTGCCCGCTTTCCTGGTCCATATTCATCCGCAGCATCCAGCTCAGCTGCGTGCTGCTGCTGGGCGCCGTGCTGCTTCTGATCACCTGGAACGGCGAAATGCTGGAACACTACACTCTGTATATGACCGCTCAGGCCCTGAATGAGACCGCTCAGGCGGTCCTGCTGATCGGCATGCTGCTGCCCGCAATCGTGGAGGATCTTCAAAGCGCGTAGAATTCTTCCCGGCTCATGACCGCGTTGAGTACGTCCAGCAGGCCGTCCGCTGTCAGCCGCTCCGGCAGTTCAAGCTGCTGCAGCAGTTCTTTCCGCGCTTGACTGCTTCCGTTTTTCCCGCTGAGCCCTTTGGCGTAAAGATCCGCTTTGGTGATGGGCGCATTATGATTGTTGCTCGGCTCCCCATCGTCAAAGGTCGCCCCGGCCCGCTCCAAGGCTGCCAGCAGGATCTGAGGCCGCATGCCCTCCACCCCCAGCTTCCCCTCCTTGGAGGGAGCGGCTTTCCTGCGCTCTTTTCCGTGGATATCGGGAACGTATGCCTGCTTCATCAGAGCCGGCTCGATACAGGACTTAATAAAATTCCGAATCATGAAGCCCGCGCCGTCCGGGTCGGTCAGCACGATCAGGCCCCGCTTTTCGGCCATAGTCCGCAGCAGCTTCTGCCTTTGCCTGTCGTTGAAGATCCCGAAGCCGCTGGTCTCCAGGATCACCGCGTCCACTACCTGGCTCAAAGCGTTTTTATCATAGCGCCCTTCGACGACAATGACCTCTTTAATCCTGCGCATGGTCCTCCCCCGCCGCGATCCGCAGGACCGTCTCCTTGAACAGTTCGCGGTCGTCCTGCCCGCTGCTCTTGATGCGGTAGTCCGTCTCCGCGCACAGCTCCACCGCCCGCTGCAGCTGCGCCAAAGTAAAGCCTCTGGCAGACTGCAGCAGCCGGTTGGCGATGAAGTCGTGCTTGATGGCGCAGACCTCCATCACATATTGATTCCCCAGCCCTTCCTCAATGGCGAGCCGCGCAGCGTACAGCTTTCGCATCTGTACGCCCAGCATGGCCAGCATGGGGATGGGCTCATTGTTTTTATCCGCCAGCAGCTCAGCCAGGGTGCTCACGGCGGTATTATACTGCTTCTGGGATATCTGATCCGTCATGTCGAAGATCACAGCCTCGGGGATGTGATTGGCCACCGCCTCCACATCCGCTGCCGTGACCCGCTCCTCTTTGGCATAAGCGGAGACCTTGTCAATCTCCGGAATCAGCCGGTTCATCAGATCGCCGCTGATGAAGATCAGCCGTTGGGCGGCCTCCAGGTCGATACGCTTCCCGGCCGCCGCAAAACGACGAGAGATCCAGTCGATCAGCATCCCCTGGGGCTGCTGGGTAAATTTCAGCTCTACGGCGATCTCCCGAAGGCCCTTGAGGAATTTCAGCCGGCCGTCCGGCTCAAACTGTGCGGACTGGACCAGCGCCACAGTGCAATAGTCTGGAATATCCGTCAGCAGCTTCAGACAGCCATCCGCGTCGCCCAGCTTGTTCAGGTCCACATTGCGGATCTCCACAAAGCTGCGCTCCGTCAGGAAGGGCATGGCGTCGATGGCCTGGCGCAGTTCCTGCCGGTCCAACTCCGGGCCGTCCAGGCGCTTGAAGCTGAAGCTGTCCTCCCCCTCCGGGAGGCAGATCTTTTTCAGCTTCGTCAGATAATCTTCCCGCAGGTAGTCCTCGGGTCCCCACAGGAAATACAGCCTCTGCGGGCCCTGCTCCTTCAGCTGCCGCACAGCAGCCGGGTAATTCAGCCGTTTATCGTTTTTGTCAGTTCGTTTCGCCATATTCCTGCCCCACCCGGATCACTATGGTCCCGTCTCTGTCAGTTCTGTATACATTATACCTGTAACGCGCCAGGCGTTCAAGAGTTTCCTGGTCCGGGTGTCCGTAACGGTTATAGCCGCAGCTGATTACTGCCGTGTCGGCTCCGATGCTTCCCAGCAATTCTTCACCGCTGGATGTTTTGGAGCCATGGTGCCCTACGATCAGAAGCTCCGCTCCCGTAATGGTCTGGCGCGCCAGCAGGGCTTCTTCCTCCGCCGCGGGTGAATCCCCGGTCACCAACATGTCGTAGCTGCCCAGGGAGACCTTCGCCATGATGCAGCGCTCGTTGGCATCTGCATCTGTATTCTCAGTCGGCGCAAAGAGAGCTATGCTGACATCATCAAGCCTGAACACCAGATCGTTCTGAAGGACCAGCAGCTGTGTCCCATGGGCGGCGGCGGTTTTCCGGATCTCATCGAAGGCCGGAAGCTCCCTGTCTTCCGGCACCGGCAGAATGATCTGCTCCACCGGCAGCATCTCCAGCAACAACGGGACGCCGTTCAGATGGTCCTCATGCAGATGGCTAAGCAGAAGCAAATCTACCCGCTCTCTCCCGCAGGCTCTCAAATAGGCGCCTGCCGTCTCTCCCGCGTTGTCCAGGGTCCACTGTCCGCCGCAGTCGATCATCAACGTGCGCTCCCCGGCGAAGGCTGTGATGCACTGCCCTTCGCCCACATCCAGGACTGAGATCACGCCCGGCAAACGCTCATAGCCTATACGCGTGAGGAAAAGAATGAGAAACAGCGCCGCCGCGGACAGAACCGTCGGGATCAGCAGCTTCAGCCATCGATTCACCCGGCAAAGCGCCAATATGATGAAGGCCGCATAGCAGAAGATCAGCCACAGCAGGCCCAGTTCGTTTTGCATATACACCAGCGAAAACGGGATCGCCGAGCTGAGCCGGGCGACCAGCAGCAGGAAGCGGGCGGGCCATGCCACCAGCCATCCCGCCAGTGAACCCAAGGCCGGTATGATCGCTCCCAGGGCGCAGCTGATATAGGCGCCGCAGAAGCAGATGGGCACTGTCCACATGGCAAGTATGCCGGTCAGCGGCGACAGGATCGCGGCATACCCGAAATGGATGGCCGCCAGCGGGAGCGTAAAGACCAATGCGCTCAGAGAAGTGACCGCCACATCCAGGAAGCTCCTCAAAACCCGACCAAGCCTGCCGGCAGGCAGCGGGATATGCAAAAGGGCTCGGAACCAGTCGGAAAAGCACATGAGGCCCGCCATGGAGGAGAAGGACAGCTGCAGGCTGACACTGGCCGCCGCATAGGGATTCCAGAGCAGGATAAGCGCGAGAGCCGTGGACAGGGAGGTCAGCGGATCGTTCTCCCGCTTCACGACAGGCGCAAACAGCAGGAAACTCTGCATGATCCCGGCTCGGACCGCTGAGGGGCTCGCCCCGGTGGTCAGCACGAACAGCCAGACCAGCCCGATGCACAGCAGCGAGCTGCGGCGGTTTTTGCCCAACAGCAGCTGCAGCAGGGTCACCAGATACGCGATATGCATACCCGATACCGCCACTACTTGCATGAAACCGGCCCTGGTCAAAGCCAGCTTCATTCCCGGATCCTCGTACAGCCCGGACTTGTCGCCCAGCATCAGCGCCTTCATATAGGCGGACACATCCTGTGGGAAAACGCGCTCCGCCAGTTGCGCGAGGAAATGATGCAGCCGCGCCGGGATCGTGCGCAGATCAAAGCCCCGATCCACCACGGCAACAGCCGATCTGGCGTTGATGGTCAGATAGATGTCCCGGGAATTGTAATAATCATAATCTTCGCCGTATTTGGTATCGGCCGCTTTCAGGCTGCCGGTAAAGCGCAGGAGCTGGCCCGGCTCCGCGCCGGCGATCCACATATCGCTATCATACAACAGCGCGTTGAGGCGGGGCAGCCCCTCCCCTTCCACGCGGACGCTTGCCCGGCAATAGCTGTCGTACACCTGGGGATAGTCCAGAAGCCGCACAGTCAGCTCGCGGCTTGTGCCGTCCAGTTCCCGAGCTTTCACTGTGGTGCGCTGGGCATGGATAAAGAACAGCCCAAAGCCCACCGCCGCCGCGATCGACACGATGACAAAGCCGCGCAGCCACTTCCTGTGGAAGGCTGTGAGCACCGCCCCGCCGACGGCAAGGGCGATCGCAAAAACCGGCGGCCAGGCCGTAGGCAATATGTAGTTTGCCGCAAAGACCGCAGCCGAAAAGGCCAGCGCAGCCGTTGCCAGTTTTCGCATCTCCCTCACCTGCCGAACCAAACAGAATAACAGCCGCAGAGGTCCAGGACCCCTGCGGCTGTGCCTATGATCAGACGATCTTCTCGGAGAGCTTCACGCCGCCGATCAGATGGAAGTGCAGGTGCATGACGGTCTGGCCGCCATCCTCCCCGCAGTTGTTGATGACCCGATAGCCGGTGTCCAGGCCCTCGGCCTTGGCGATCTTGGCGATGGCTTCAAAGCTCTTTGCCACATAGACGGAGTTTTCCCCGTCGATTGCATCGACGCAGGCGATATGCGCCTTGGGCACGACCAGGACATGGGTCGGTGCCTGGGGATTGATATCCCGGAATGCGAACACATAGTCGTCCTCATAGACCTTGGTGCTGGGGATCTCGCCGCTGATGATCTTGCAAAACAGGCAATTTTCGTCTCTCATGGTTATCCTCCTTAAAGTTTATCCGATACGAAGGCTTCGACTGCCGCCAAAGCCGCGTCCAGCTTGCTCAGATCGTTGCCGCCGCCCATGGCGGAGTCCGGCTTGCCGCCGCCCTTGCCGCCGGCGATGGCGGTGATGCTCTTGATGATGTCCCCGGCACGGATCCCCCTGGCAACTGCGTCCTTTCCGCAGACACACTGGAAGGTGATCTTCTCCCCGTTGACCGCTGCCATGACAGCCACGACCGCGCTGTCCTTGTCCCGCAGGGCGTCGCCCAGCTTGCGCAGGGCGTTGGCGTCGCCCTCCACCTTTGCCGTGAGTACGCGCAGTCCTCCGATCTCTTTGGCAGACTTCAGCATGGCGTCCGCCCCGCCGGCAGATTCCTTGTCCTTGTACTGCTGGATCACACGCCTGGCCTCTTTCAGTTCGGCCGCCTGCTGCTCCACCTTGCCCAGCACGTCGGCGGGATTTGCCTTGAACAGCGCTGCCACAGAAGCGAGGGTGTCGATATCCGCGTGCAGGCGCTCCAGGGTCTTCAGACCTGTGGTAGCCTCGATGCGCCGCACGCCGGAAGCCACAGATCCCTCGGAGCTGATGTGGAAGCCGCCGGCCATGGCGGTATTCTCCAGATGGGTGCCGCCGCAGAGCTCCACACTGTAATCGCCCATGCTGACCACGCGAACCACATCGCCGTATTTCTCGCCGAACAGAGCGGTCGCGCCGCTGTTTCTGGCGTCGGCCAGGCTCATCTCCCTGACCTCCACCGGATATCCCGCCAAGATGGCCGTGTTCACCGCGTCCTCTACCTGGCGCAGCTGCTCCGGTGTGACGGCGGAGAAATGCGTAAAATCAAAGCGCAGAAAGTCCGGCTCCACCAGAGAGCCCGCCTGGTGCACGTGGTCCCCCAGCACATCCCGGAGAGCCTTCTGCAGCAGATGGGTGGCGCTGTGAGCGCGGCGGATGGCCGCGCGCCGCTTGGTGCAGTAGCGGGCCGTCACGGTGTCGCCCAGCTTCAGATCGCCGCTTTCCAGCTTGCCGTAATGCATGTATTTGCCGCCCTTGTTCTTCTGCACATCGCTGACCTTGAAGCAGCTGTCTCCCAGTTCGATCCAGCCGTGATCCGCCACCTGGCCGCCCATTTCGGCATACAGAGCAGTCTGGTCCAGAACGATGATCGCCTCGGTACCGGCCGCGATTTCCTCGCGGAACTCCCCGTCGGCCACGATGGCCAGGATCCTGGCCTCGGTGCACTCCCGGTCATAGCCCACAAACCTGGTCTCCGGCATCTCCTTTCCGAAGTCGATCCCGGCCCAGCCCAGGTCGCCCAACGCCTCACGGGCCTTGCGGGCGCGCACGCGCTGCTCCTCCATCAGGTCCCGGAAGCCCTGCTCGTCCACGCTCATCCCCTCGTCGGAGCACATCTCAATGGTCAGATCGATGGGGAAGCCATAGGTGTCGTACAGCTTGAAAGCGTCCGCGCCGGAGAATACGCTCTCGCCCTTGGCCTTATGCTCCGCCAGCAGGTCGGCAAAAATCTTCATGCCGGCGTCGATGGTCTTGGCAAAGTTCTCTTCCTCGGTCTTGACCACACGGGTGATGTAAGCCTGCTTCTCCCGCAGTTCGGGATACTGGCACTCATTTTCGTGGATGACCGTATCGATCACGTTGTACAGGAAGGGCTCGTTCACACCCAGCAGCTTGCCGTGGCGGGCCGCCCGGCGCAGCAGACGGCGGAGCACGTAGCCGCGGCCTTCATTGGAGGGCAGTACGCCGTCACAGATCATAAAGGTCGCGCTGCGGATATGGTCGGTGATGACGCGCAGCGACACG
Organism: Oscillospiraceae bacterium; assembly: GCA_902778275.1. Taxonomy (GTDB): domain Bacteria; phylum Bacillota; class Clostridia; order Oscillospirales; family Oscillospiraceae; genus Limivicinus. The sequence continues at coordinate 174,881 of CACYXE010000001.1, read as the reverse complement.
TCCATCTCGTGGCTCTTGCCATAGAAAGCCCCGGTCAGCTCGCTGACCTTGTGGGTGATGTTCATGACCGTGTCCACGTCGAACAGGGAGTCCACTCCCTGGCAGACCACCGCCAGGCGCTCCAGGCCCATGCCGGTATCGATATTCTTCTGGATCAGGTCGGAGTAGTGGCCCTCGCCGTCATTGTCGAACTGGGAGAACACGTTGTTCCAGACCTCGATGTACCGGTCACAGTCGCAGCCCACGGTGCAGTCAGGCTTGCCGCAGCCGTACTTCTCGCCCCGGTCGTAGTAGATCTCCGAGCAGGGGCCGCAGGGGCCGGCGCCATGCTCCCAGAAATTATCCTCCTTGCCGAAGCGGAAGATGCGTTCGGCCGGGATGCCGATCTCCTTGTTCCAGATCTCCCAGGCCTCATCGTCATCCACGTATACGGAGGGATAGAGCCTGTCCGGGTCGAGGCCCACCCACTGGGGGGAGGTCAAAAACTCCCAGCTCCAGGCAATAGCCTCATGCTTAAAGTAATCGCCGAAGGAGAAGTTGCCCAGCATCTCAAAATAGGTGCCGTGACGGGCGGTCTTGCCGATGTTCTCGATATCACCGGTCCGGATGCACTTCTGACAGGTGCAGACCCGCTTGCGGGGCGGCTCCTGCTCGCCCTTGAAGTAGGGCTTCATGGGCGCCATGCCGGAGTTTATGAGCAGAAGACTTGCGTCGTTCTGTGGGATCAGCGAAAAGCTGGGAAGCCGAAGATGCCCCTTGCTTTCAAAAAAGCTGAGGAACATCTCGCGCAGCTCGTTCAAACCGTAATTTTTCATAGTCGTCCTCCAAAAAAATAGACCTCCGCCCCGGCAGGGGCGAAGGTGAATTCGCGGTACCACCCTGATTTGCCGCAATGCGGCCTCTCAGCGCCTTTAACGCAGGCATACGCCCCGGTTTCCCGGGAAGGCTCGGAAGTGGCTGTCAGCTCCGGACACGGGGTCTCGCACCGTCCGGCCCCTCTCTGTGCTGTCCTCAGGCTGACTCGTTTCGTCATAGCCCTTATGTATCAACGTTGCATATTTTACCACATCGGCGCCGTTTGTCAAGCGCCGCCCAGCCTCATTTGCGCTTTCTGACAATGGAAAACTGCGACGCCGCGCAGGGCAGTTTCATGCGGATCTCCATCATGGCGCGGCGGGTATCCTCGATCTCCGCGCCCTCAGCGTCAAAAATCTGCCGCGCCGCAAAAGGCACGGGCTTTTCACCGGGCCGCACCAGTTCCAGGCTGTCGCCCTTATGGAACTTGTTGCGCTGGGTCAGGATCGCGTTTCCCTCCCCATCGCAGGACTGGACCACCGCCATCACCTCGGCGGTGCTGTCATACATGGAGTCCGGATAGTACTGTCCGGGATCGCCGAAGTAAAACCCCGTGGAATACGGCCGGTGGCTCACCGCATCCGTTTCCGCCACCCAAACCGGGTCCAGAGCTTTGCCCGCCACGGCGGCGTCGACGGCCTGCCGGTAGGCATTGGTGACGATGGCCGTGTAGTAGGCAGATTTCATCCGCCCCTCGATCTTGAAGCTGCTGACGCCCGCCTCCAGCAATTCGGGGATATGCTCGATCATGCGCATGTCCCGGGAATTGAGGATATGGGTACCGCCGTCCTCGGTGATCTCAAAATACTCTCCCGGCCGTGTCTCCTCCACCAGGTGGTACTTCCAGCGGCAGGGCTGGGCACACTGGCCCCGGTTGGCGTCCCGCCCGGTCATATAGTTGGAAAGCAGGCAGCGTCCGGAGAAAGACACGCACATGGCCCCGTGCACAAAGGCCTCCAAGCGCAGCTCCGGCGCCGTGTTGGCGCGGATCTTGCGGATATCCTCCAACCGGGTCTCCCGGGCCAGCACCACCGTATCGGCCCCCAGCTCGAACAGGGCGTTGGCCGTGGCGCTGTTGATCACGCCCAACTGGGTGCTCACATGGCGGGCGACCCGGGGCGCATAGCGCTTGGCAAGCTCCAGCACACCCAGATCCGCGATGATCAGAGCGTCCACGCCGGCGTCCTGCAGAAAACTCAGATACTCCGGCAGCTGTTTGAGTTCGTCTTCGATGGGCAGGGTGTTGCAGGTCACATGGATCCGCCTGCCCATGCCATGGGCCAGGCGCACCGCCTCCCGCAGCTCATCATCCGCAAAGTTGGCCGCGGCGGCGCGCATGCCGAATTGCCGCCCGGCCAGATAGACCGCGTCTGCCCCGTAGTGGAGCGCCATCAGCAGGCGCTCCCTGTCCCCCGCCGGCGAGAGCAGTTCAGGCTGCTCAGCCATAATTCTGGGTGGCCACGAAGGCCTCAAACTCGGCATAGTTGGTGAAGAAGCGGTGCATGCCGGTATCCGTATCCAGCGTGAAATAATAGTAGTTGGTGGTCTCGGGACTCAGCGCCGCCATAATAGACGCGCGGCCCGGGTTGCAGATGGGCGTTGGCGGCAGCCCGGTGTGGTTCAGGGTGTTGTAGGGGCTGTCCTCGGCGATCATCTCCGCCGTGGGCGCGCCCTCATGCTCCGGATGGGCGTAGAGGATGGTGGATTCCAGACCCAGCGGCATATTGGCCGCCAAGCGATTGTAGATGACCGACGCGATCCTGGCACGCTCCGAATCGTTGGCCGCCTCGCGCTCGATCATGGAGGCGACCGTCACGACCTCGTCGATGCTCAGGCCGCGGTTCTCCGCCATCTGCAGCATATCCGCCGACAGCACATAGTGGAAGTTCTCCAGGAACTTGTTGATGGCGCTGGAGGCCTGCATCCCCACATAGAACTGGTAGGTGTCCGGGAACAGATATCCCTCAAGACGAGAGGCGTCACCGGTCTCTTTGTTCTCCAGGAAGCTGTAGTTGAACTTGTACTCCGCTGCGGCCTCCATCAGATCGTCAAAGCTGCTGACGCCCTTCTCTTCCAGACGCATAAAGATCTGCCGCATATTGAAGCCCTCCGGGAAGGTCACGTCGATGGTCAGCGCCGCGCTGGAGCCGGGCCGCATATTCTGTACCAGTGCCCGGTAGTCGAAGCTGGACTGCAGCTCATACTCGCCCGGGCGGACCTTCTCGTCCGCGTGGGAAAAACGGCAGAAGGATTCAAACAGCCACTTATACTGGATGAGTCCCGCGTCCTTCAGCGTATCCGCCACATAGCCGATATCCGCTTTGGTCACCCGCTCGGTGCCGGTCTTGTTGCCCTTTTCGTCAAAGGTGTCCACCGTTTCGGAGGTAAAGATGCTCATGGGCAGCGTTACCTTGGCGGTGAAATCATCCTTGTTCAGGGCCAGCATATCGCTGGCGGCCATCCAGGCCAGGCAGGCCAGGATCACGCTGACGCAGAGGATGAAAACAAAATACATGATCCCGCCCAGGCAGCCGGACTTATATTCGTGGCTCTGCCGGACCGGACGGTAATCCCGCTCCGACTCCTCGTCGCCTGTATAATTGTGAGCCTGCTCGCCGCTCTCATCGATCAGCAGCTTGTCCATCGCCCGGATGGGAGCCGCTTTTTCTTTCTTTTCCACTGCGGAAAGACGACCGGTTTCCGCGGCCTTCTCGTCATGCAGGCGAAACACTTCATTTATCTTATCAAGATCTTCAGCCATATTTGACCTCCCTGATCTTCGTTTTATCCTCTGTAACCCAAGGCTCCGACGCCGCATAAAATGGCACGAGCGTGGGATACCGCGCTCTGTTCCCGCCAGCGGACCTCGCCGTCCTCCGCGCGGGGCGGAAGAGGAACAAATTCCATAGCGCGGAGAAAGGGTAGCAACATGTTCTGCAACAATAACAACGGTCTCTGGATCCTGATCCTCATCATCATTCTCTTCGGCTGCAACGGCAGCGGCTTTGGCTGCGGCTGTGGCTGCGACAATAACAACAACGGCTGCGGCTGCGGCTGCTGAGGCGCAAGACCCGGGGCTTCTTCGGAAGCCCCATTTTTATTTATATATAGTCGCGGAGGACCCGATAGATCTCGTCATTCTTCTCCATCAGCTCCCGCTCTTTCCCGTCCTTCAAAAACGGGATCCGCGTCCAGCCGTAGTACTCCGCAGCCAGCTGTGCCGTGCGCAGGCAGCGCTCCAGATAAGAGGTATCCTTCTCATGGATATCCGCCTTGGTGTGGTGCCTGGCCTCCCGGCGGCGCATACGGGCCAGGGAGGTCTGGATATCCACATCCAGATAGATCACCAGGTCCGGCCTGGGCAGACCCATCTTGCCGTATTCCAGATCGGACAGCCAGGCGAAGAAATCCGGCAATTCATCCTCCGGCAGCTTGGCCCCCTGATGGACGGCGTTGGATGTGGTATACCGGTCAGAGAGGATCAAAGCGCCGTTTTCATAGAGTTTCCCCCAGTCTGTCTTGTAGGCCGCATAGCGGTCCACCGCGTAGAACATGGACGCGGCGTAGGCGTTCACATCATTGGGATGGGTCCCGAACTCTCCGGCCAGGTACATGCGGATCAGGGCGCTGCTCTCCTGCTCGTACCGGGGAAACACAATATGATTATAGGCGATTCGGTCTTGTTCCATTCGTGCGCACAGGCGGCGATACTGCGAAGATTTTCCGCTGCCGTCGATGCCTTCCAGCACGATCAGCTTACCCTGGGCCATTTCTCTCTCCGTTCCGCCGCTTTCACACGCGGCTCATTTTTCAAATCTGGCTGAACACTTCGCCGATCTTCTCGTGGATGATCAGATCCGCGTAGTGGTCATAGGGTGTCTCGCTCAGGTTCACCAGCGCCAGCTTATTTCCCCGGTAATAGTTGATCAATCCCGCGGCGGGATAGACGTTCAGCGAAGTCCCGCCGATGATGAGCACATCCGCGTTGCGGATATAGTGGACCGCGGAAGAGACGATATCCTGGTCCAGCGGCTCCTCATACAGGACGATATCCGGGCGGATGATGCCGCCGCAGCTGCAGCGCGGCAGGCCGGTCCCCTTGTTCATCTCCTCCTGGGGATAGGGGCGGCGGCAGCGGGAGCAATAGGCCCGCAGGATGCTGCCATGCAGCTCCAGCACGTTCTTGCTTCCGGCGGCCTGGTGCAGACCGTCGATGTTCTGCGTGATCACCGCCCGCAGCTTTCCTTCCCGCTCCAGCTCCGCCAGCCGCAGATGGGCCCGGTTGGGCTGCACACCGTCGATGACCAGCTTTTCCCGATGGAAGCGGTAATACTCCTCCGGATAGCGTTCAAAGAAGCTGTGGCTCAGAATGGTTTCCGGCGGGTATTTCCACTTCTGGTTGTACAGGCCGTCCACACTGCGGAAATCGGGGATCCCGCTCTCCGTACTGACGCCGGCGCCGCCGAAGAAAACCACGTTGTCGCTGTTGGCGATCCACTCTTTCAGTTTCAAAATATTCTCATTCATGGCTGTACCTCCCGTCAGGAATCCATTTCTTAACAACTATTCGGATTATACACTACCGGCACCGAATTGGCAAGCAAAGCGGGCCGCCGGAGCGGAATTTATGAATTCTTAAGAAAAAGCGCCGCGGCAGCTTCCACTGCCGCGGCACGGTTTTACTTGGCCAGCTTGGAGCGGATCGCCTCATATACGGGGATCGCCTGTTCCAGAGTGATCTGGTTTTCCCGTTTCGTGACGAAGCGGTAGGTCTCGTCCATGCTCTTGGAGCTCAGGTTGAGGATATAATGCATGGCCGTCCTCATGGCCGCCATGGCCAGCTCCGCGCTTTCCAGAACGTAAGCCTGCGCATCCTCACAGCAGATCTCAGCCAGATCCCGCTGCATCTCCAGCGCCTTCATGGACATGTTGACGATTTCCTCGCACACGCTGACAGCGGATTCACTTGCGGCGTCAATGCGCACCGGGTCGCCCTCCTGTTTCGCCTTGCGCAGCGGGCCGCGGCAGCGCACATCCTCGTCAATCAGATGGACCATGTACTTGCGCAGGGTCTCCCCATTGCGGACGATGTAATCCAGCGCCTCATCCGTATTTCCCGCAGCCGCAGTCAGCCTGGCCGCCCGGCACAGGAGCGAGGCGGAGAGCGCCGCGCACATGGCCGCGCCCCCGCCCGCGTCCAGACGGCTTTCCGGGTCTGCCAGGCAGGCGGTGAACTCCTCAGCTTCCTTCTTCTTGAAAATCTCGATCTTGATGCTTCCGGCCATGTATTTTCCTCCGTATCAGTCCCGGTTGAATTCCCGCAGCTGCAGGCCCTCGTTTTTCTGGAGCGCCCAGTTGACGCACCAGGGTGAGGTGAAGAGCAGCAGATTGTTGCCTTTGAAATCCTGCACCCATTTGGTATCGCTGGTCAGGTTCAGCGAGCGGATATCCACGTCCTCGTTCTCCACCCAGCGGACCAGCTCAAAGGGCATGGAGCGGCGACGGATATCCACGCCGTATTCCGTCTTCAGGCGGTACTCCAGCACCTCAAACTGCAGCACGCCCACAACGCCCACGATTACTTCCTCCACGCCAGTGTGCGGCTCGTGGAAGATCTGAATGGCGCCCTCCTGGGCGATCTGCATGATCCCCTTTTCAAACTGCTTGCGCTTCATGGTGTCCACACGCTCTACCGCCGCGAAATGCTCCGGGGCGAAGGTGGGGATCCCTTCAAAGCAGAGATTCATGCCTTTTTCGCAGATGGTGTCGCCGATGGAAAAGAGGCCGGGATCAAACACGCCGATGATATCCCCGGCGTAGGCCTCGTCGATGATGGCACGCTCCTGGGCCATCAGCTGCTGGGGCTGGGCCAGGCGCAGGGCCTTCCCGCCCTGAACGTGGAAATACTCCTTGTCCCGCTCAAAACGCCCGGAGCAGATGCGCATAAAGGCGATCCTGTCCCGGTGAGCCTTGTTCATATTCGCCTGGATCTTGAAAACGAAAGCGGAGAAATGGGGATCGAAGGGATCCACGATCTCCTCCCCGGAGATCCGGGGCAGCGGCGGCATGGTCATTTTCAGGAAGCTCTCCAGAAAAGGCTCCACGCCGAAGTTGTTCAAAGCCGAGCCGAAGAAGACGGGGCTCAGTTTTCCCTGCCGCACCTGCTCGATGTCGAACTCATAGCCCGCGCCGTCCAGCAGCTCAATGTCGTCCGCCAGCACCTGGCGCAGACGGGAGCCGATCAGCTCGTCCAGCTTTTCCGTCTCCTCCATGCGGCAGGCGATGGCCTGGATCCGGCTCTGGCCACGGTGGAATTCGTTGAAAGCCAGGATCTCCTGCTTTTCCCGGTCGTACACGCCCTTGAAGTCCTGGCCGCAGCCGATGGGCCAGTTCATGGGATAGGTGCCGATACCAAACTCGTTTTCCAGCTCCTCCATCAGATCGTAGGGGCTGCGGGCCTCCCGGTCCAGCTTGTTGATGAAGGTGAAGATCGGGATGTGCCGCATGGCGCAGATCTTGAAGAGCTTGCGGGTCTGGGGCTCAATGCCCTTGGCCGCGTCGATGACCATCACCGCGGAGTCCGCCGCCATCAGCGTGCGGTAGGTATCTTCGGAGAAGTCCTGGTGTCCCGGCGTGTCCAGAATGTTGATACAGTAGCCCTCGTACTCAAACTGCATGACGGAGGATGTGATCGAGATACCGCGCTGCTTTTCCAGCTCCATCCAGTCGGACACGGCATGGCGGGCCGTGGCCTTTCCTTTGACCGAACCGGCCAGCTGTATGGCTCCGCCGTAAAGCAGCAGCTTTTCGGTCAGTGTGGTTTTGCCGGCGTCGGGATGGGAGATAATCGCGAAGGTCCGTCGCCGCTGGATCTCATTTTTCATATCGGGCATATCGTTAACCATGGCAGCTCTATGCTGCCTCTCCTATCAATTGTAATCAGCATGCAATCAGCATGCAATGTTACCATATCCCGCCTGCAAAAGGCAAGTCCCGGGATCAAAAAAGCTTGCGGCCGGGCAAAGGCTCAGAACATCACGTTCAGATCCACCCGCCCCGGAACGCCGGGCACGGTCCCGCGCTCGGTAAACTGCCAGATATCATAGCGCTCCGGGAAGTCCGGCAGCTGTCCGTAATAGGTGTAATTGGCCATCCAGATGGTATAGCCGGAGAGGGCCGGATAATAGAGCGTCCTCTGGTAGAAATACTGGCCGGAATAGATGCCGGCGGAATACCCCGCGTGGCGAACAGTCTCACAGAAGGTGCGGATGATCTCCGTGCGCTCCGCCGTGGTCAGCCGGTCCGCCCGGCCCCAGGGATTCTCCCCGGAAAACTCCATGTCGATGAAGATGGGCAGCTCCAGCTGGATCCCGTCCAGAGTCCGCAGGGCAGCCTGGGCCTCTTCCATGGCCTCACGGGTGTTGATGGCAGAGGTATAAAAGTATACGCCTGTTTTTACGCCAGCCTCCTGCGCCTCCATCAGATATTCATGGGTCCTCAGATCTCCGTAAGGCGCGCCGGAGGTCCAGCCGCGTCCGCCGATCCGCACGATGGCGAAATCGATGCCTGCGGCTTTTACGGTTTTCCAATCGATATGCTCGTTATAGTACGAGGCGTCGATGCCCAATGCTTTCGCCCGCGCTCCTTGGGGGTCGAAATAATAGAGCTTTCCGTCGATGCGCCGCAGGCCGGTCGCAGGATAGCCGTTTTCGTAGTAATAGGTGACGCCGTCCAGCACCTGCCAGCCGCGCAGCGGTCCGGCGGGATCGGTCAGCGGAACTGCCTCGATGGCATAATCCGCGACCGGGCGGTTGTCATCCTCATAGAGCCTTACGGTACGGCGATAGGCTGCGGCCTCATAGGCCTCTCCGTCCTCATTCACACCGGCCGGCAATTGAGCCAGCTCTACGCCGTAATCCGGGGTGCCGTCCCCGTCGCTGTCTACAGGCAGGACCCGGCTTTCTTCATGGCTGCGCTTGGAGAGCAGATAGCCGTGAGGTCCCAGCAGCGCTTGATAACGATACCTGGGATCGCCGTTTTCATCCAGCACGGGGAGTCCCTGCTCCGCGGCCGGGTCATCGTCTGTGCCCACGACCGTGCAGATGACCGGACCCGCGGAGGCGTAAGCGCCGGAAGACTGTACCTCCAGCGAGTATTCCCCGCCCGGCAGCCCATACAGATAGCAGGTCCCATCCTCCTCCGTATCGAAACGGTAGCTCTCGCCGTCTGGATACCGGACCCATACGGAAAAGCGCTGTCCTTCGATCGCGGTGCCGTCCACGTCGAGGACCGCGATGTTCAGATCCGCCCGGGTGGAGTAAGCCGTCAGCATGACAGGCGGCAGCTCCTGCTCCTCCATGCTCTCCGCAGCCATGGTCTGGGCAAGCTCCGCCTGCTTCTCCCGCCGCACCTGCAGACCTGCCATGACGATCAGCGCCGACAGCAGCACGGCCAGAATGCAGATGATGATCAGCAGGGGTTTGATGTAGCGGGGATCCGTCATCGCTTTGCCTATTCTTTTGAAAAAACTGTTGTTTGTATCCATAGGTTTTCTCTCAGAAAAATCATTGGAATTATAATAACTGAAATCCCCTCGGATTGCAACAGCAATACTTCCCTTGTATACTTTGCAAGACAAACCGGCCCAGCCCGTGACGAGACTCCGTTACTTTTTTCGCCTTGTTAAAAGCTCCGCTTTATGATAAAATCAACGCCATGATGACTGATTTTGAAAAACGATATATTGAAGCCCGACGCGCCTTGATCCGCGCCGATTTTTCCGGGCTGAACGACATGCAGCTGGAGGCCGTCATGGCTACGGAGGGCCCCCTGCTGATCCTGGCCGGCGCGGGCAGCGGCAAGACCACGGTTTTGATCAACCGTATCGCCAATCTGCTCAAATACGGCTGCGCCGCGGACAGTGATGAGATCCCCGACGGGGCGGATGAAAAGCAGCTGCAGCTGCTCCTGTCCGGCGGCCCGGAGGCGGAAAAGCTGGCCGCTGTCGATCCGGTCGCCCCCTGGCGCATCCTGGCCATCACCTTTACCAACAAGGCCGCCGGCGAGTTGAAATCCCGATTGGAGCGGATGCTGGGTCCCGAGGCCAACGACATCTGGGCCTGCACCTTCCACTCCGCCTGTGTGCGCATCCTGCGCCGGGACGCGGACAAGCTGGGTTTTGGGGACAATTTCAGCATTTACGACACCGCCGACAGTCAGAGCCTCATGAAGCGGATCCTGAAGGATATGGATCTGGACGACAAGATCTTCCCTCCCCGGGCCGTGCTGGCGGAGATCAGCCGGGCCAAGGACAGTTACGTCGGCGCGGAGGAATACCGGCAGCAGGCCAGAGCCTCCTCCGATATCCGGCGGTCCAGGATCGGCGATCTGTACGTGGAGTACACGCGCCGGATGTTTGCCGCCAACGCCATGGACTTTGACGATCTGATCTTCTTCACCGTGAAGCTCCTGCAGGAGCATGACGATGTGTGCGAGTATTGGCAGCGCCGCTTCCGCTATGTGCTGATCGACGAGTACCAGGATACCAACCACCTGCAGTATCTGCTGGCCGCCACCCTGGCCGACGGCTGGGGCAACATCTGCGTCGTGGGCGACGACGACCAGAGCATCTACAAGTTCCGCGGCGCAACCATTGAAAATATTCTGTCCTTTGAGGAGCAATATAAAAACTGCCGCACCATACGGCTGGAGCAGAACTACCGCAGCACCGCCCATATCCTGGACGCGGCGAACGCCGTCATCCGCAACAATCTGGGCCGCAAGGGCAAGGAGCTCTGGACCAGCAAGGGCAACGGCACCCAGATCGAATTATACTGTGCCGACAACGAGCATGAGGAGGCGCAGTTCGTGGCCTCCACCATCATGAGCGCCTATAGCCAGGGCGCCAACTGGCGGGATCACGCGATCCTGTACCGCATGAACGCCCAGTCCAGCCAGCTGGAATTTGCCTTCAAGCGGCAGGGCATCCCCTACCGGATCATCGGCGGCACCCGCTTTTTCGACCACGCGGAGATCAAGGATCTGCTGGCTTACCTGAACGTGATCGCCGTTCCGGCGGACGATCTGCGCCTGAGCCGCATCATCAACAGCCCTACCCGGGGCATCGGTGAGCGGAGCCTGGAGATCGCGCGGCAGCTTGCCGCCGCAGAGCAGACCAGCATCTATGAGATCATCAGCCGGGCGGATCGCTATCAGGAGCTGTCCCGCGCCGGTCTGCGCATGCGCCAGTTTGCCATTTTGATCCGGGATCTGCGGAGCTTTGCGGAAAACAACACCCCGGACCTTCTCTATGACGAGCTTCTGGAAAAGACCGGATACCTGCGCATCCTGGAGGAGTCCACCGATCCCAAGGACGCCACCCGGGCGGAAAACGTCAAGGAACTCAAGAGCAGCATCCTCTCCTATATGAAAGAGTCCGGCGACACCACACTGGAGGGCTATTTGGCCAACGTGGCTCTGTACACGGATCTGGACAATTACGACCAGGATTCGGACAGCGTCGTCATGATGACCATGCACAGCGCCAAAGGTCTGGAATTCCCCACGGTGTTTCTGGTGGGCATGGAGGAGAGCATCTTCCCCGGCATGCGCGCCATCGGCGAGCAGGAGGAGATGGAAGAGGAGCGCCGCCTCTGCTACGTGGCCATCACCCGTGCCAAGCGGCAGCTCTACATGGTCTGTGCCCGGCAGCGTATGCTGTTCGGCCGGACCACCGCCAATCGGGTCTCCCGCTTTGTGGATGAGATCCCCCAGGAGCATATCCACAAGAACATCCCCAAGGGCTACGCCTACAGTGACCGCAGCCGGGATCTGGGCTTTGCCTACAAGGCGCAGCCCTCCCGCTCCTACAAGGTCGCCGCTCCCGCAGCGCCGCGACCGGCTGCTGCGGCGGCCCTTCCCGCTTTCGCGCTGGGAGACAATGTAAAGCACAAGGCCTTCGGCAGCGGTGTGATCGTGAAGATGACGCCCATGGGCGGTGATTATCTGATCGAGATCAACTTCGAACAGATCGGCATCAAAAAGCTGATGCTGCGCGCAGCAGCCCAGCACATGACCAAAGAAGCATGAAAACGAAAAAGACCATTTGGGGCCGCCTGGCCCTCTTTACCGCAACCTTTTTCTGGGGCACCTCCTTCGTGGTATTGAAAAACGCTCTATATCAGGTCGATATCCTGTGGATCCTGGCCGTCCGCTTTTCCATTGCCGCGCTGCTGTTTGCCCTGTTTGCCAACAGGAAGCTCCTGCATATGACACGGGAAAACGTGCGGGGCAGCATCCTGATCGGTGCCTGCCTGGCCGCCGCTTATATCGTGCAGACCTATGGGCTCAAATATACGACCCCGGGGAAAAACGCCTTCCTCACCGCGGTCTATTGCGTGCTGGTCCCCTTCCTTGCCTGGGCGATCTACAGGAAAAAGCCCGCCGCATACAATATTGTGGCCGCTTTCCTGTGCATGATCGGGATCGGCTTCGTCTCCCTGGGCGGCGAGACCGCGGGGCTGAACCGCGGCGATATCCTCACGCTGCTGTGCGGGATCTTTTATGCCCTTCTGATCATTATGATGGAGCGCTACGTTTCCAATTGTGAAGCGGTGTGCATTTCCGCCATCGAATTTGCCGCGGCGGCTGTCATCTGCTGGATCGGAACGCTCCTGTTTGAGCATCGGGCCCAGCAGGTCACGCCCGCCCTGTGGGGCAGCATCCTGTACATGGCGGTGGTATGCACGGGGCTGTGCTTTTTTCTGCAGGCCTGGGGCATCCGTTATACGCCCTCGTCCACGGCCGCCGTTATTCTGACCTTTGAGGCGGTCTTCGGGGCGTTCAGCTCGGTGATTTTTTATCACGAGGCGCTGACGCTCAAGCTGGTAGTCGGGTTTCTTCTGATCTTCCTCTCCGTGGTGATCTCTGAGACCGGGACCTCTTTTCTGAAAGGGAGAAAGCGAACATGAAAACCATCCATGCCGATCAAATCCGCGACCTGGTCGCAGAGCTCTGCATCCGGGCAAACCGGGAGCTGCCGGAAGATATCGTCCGCGCCATGACCGGGGCCGCAGGATCGGAGCCCTGGCCCCTGGCAAAAGAGACGCTGTCCGTACTCTGCGCCAATCTGGACGCCGCTCGGGAGAAGGCGCTGCCCATCTGCCAGGACACGGGTCTCGCCTGTGTCTTCGCGGAGTTGGGACAGGACGTCCACGTCGAAGGAAATTTCCAGGAGGCGATCCAGGAGGGTGTTCGTCGGGGCTATAGGGAGGGCTATCTGCGAAAGAGCGTGGTGGGCGATCCGCTGCGTCGGGTCAACACCGAGGACAATACCCCCGCGGCCATCACCGTGGAGTTTGTCCCGGGAGACGCGCTTAAGCTCACCGTTGTCCCCAAGGGCTTCGGCAGTGAAAACATGAGCAGGCTCGCCATGCTGAAACCGGCGGACGGTGTGGAGGGCGTCAAGAAATTTATCATCGACACCGTCGCCGCGGCCGGCGCCAACCCCTGCCCGCCCATTGTGGTCGGCGTGGGGATCGGCGGTACCTTTGACAAGGTGGCCGCCCTGGCAAAGCACGCGCTGCTTCGCCCCATCGACCAGACGAATCCGGATCCCTACTACGCCGCTTTGGAAGCGGAGCTGTTGGAGGAGATCAACCGTCTGGGCATCGGCCCCCAGGGCTTCGGCGGCCGGACCACAGCGCTGGGGCTTTGTATCGAGACCATGCCCACCCATGTGGCCGGACTGCCCGTGGCTGTGAATATCAGCTGTCATGTGACCCGCCGCGCCAGCGGCGAGCTGTGAGGTGCCCTATGGAATACAGACTGCAAACACCGATCACGAAGGAACAGCTCTCTCTGCTCCGTGCCGGGGACCGGGTGCTGCTCTCCGGTACGGTCTATACCGCCCGGGACGCCGCCCACAAACGGCTCATGGAGCTTTTGGATGCGGGGCAGCCGCTCCCCTTCCCGCTGGAGGGCAGTGTGATCTACTATGTGGGTCCCACCCCGGAGCAGCCCGGTCAGGTGATCGGCTCCGCCGGTCCCACCACTTCCGGCCGGATGGACGCCTTCTCCCCCCGGCTGCTGGATCTTGGCCAGAGCGTCATGATCGGTAAGGGCGGCCGCAGTGCCGCCGTGGTGGACGCCATACGTCGAAACGGCGCCGTGTATCTGGCCGCCATGGGCGGCGCCGGCGCGTTGATGGGCGCCTGTGTGGAAGCCCTGGAAGTGCTCTGCTGGGAGGATCTGGGCTGTGAGGCCGTGCGCAGGCTGCAGGTCCGGGACATGCCCCTGACCGTGGCCATAGACAGCACCGGTGAGAGCATATATGACAGCGGTCCCGCCGCCTATCTGAACAGTTTGAAAGACAAATAAACCACAAAAAAGCAAGTCCGGCGCGTCGAACACAGACGCGCCGGACTTGCTCTCTTTTCTTTTTCAGAACAGGCTGCTCAGCCAGTTTGCTATGGGGAAATAGGCGATGGGCAGGAAGATGGCCGGCAGCATATTGGCCACTTTGACCCGCTCATTTAAGGCCCCCACCATGTTGAGCCCCATCCCGATCAGAATGGTACCGCCCACAGCGGACATCTCCGTGACCACAGCGGTACTCAGCGCCGGACCCACCAGCCCGGCTAACAGGGTCAGCCCCCCCTGAAACACCAGGATGAACAGTACCGAACAGGTCACCCCAAAGCCCATAGCCGCGCCAAAGGCCATGGAGGACACAAAGTCCAGGGTGCTCTTGGCGTAGATGATGCTGTAGTTGTGGTTGATACCGGCCTCCAGGGAGCCCACAATGGTCATAGAACCGATGCAAAACAGGATGCAGGCGGACACGAAGCCCTCGGTAAAACGGTTTTCCTTCACCTTACCTTTCAGCACCTTATTCTTGATGAAGTCTCCCGCGTTCTCGATGCCGTCGTCGATACGGATCAGCTCCCCCAGCACCGTGCCCAGCACCAGGCAGATGATCACACACAGCAGCTCCCGGGTGGCGATGGCGCTGGAAATGCCGATGACCAGGGTGCACAAGGCCAGCACACGCATGACGGCGTTCTGCAGCTCGACCTTCAAACGGTTGCGAAACAGGATGCCCAGCACACTGCCGATCAGTACCGTCGCCATATTCACAAAAACTGCGATCATACTCTCTTACCCCACGCCGTGTTCGTTCAGATATTGTTTTAAATATAATATCGCCTGCCGGTATCCGTCAAGTCCCAGCCCCATATAAGTCTTGATGCAGGCCATGCCCGCGTAGGAGATTTGGCGGAAATCCTCCCGGGTTTTCACATCGGAGATGTGGACCTCAACCGCCGGGATGGCCACCGCTTTCAGCGCGTCCAGGATGGCCACACTGGTATGGGTGTAGGCGGCCGGGTTGATCACGATCCCATCCATGACGCCGTAAGCGCTCTGGATCTTGTCCACGATGGCGCCCTCATGGTTGGACTGGAACAGCTCCACCTCAATGCCCTCCTGGCTGCAGGTTTTCCGCACCAGCTCCTGCAGCGCATGGAAATCCTCCTTGCCGTAGATAGACGGCTCCCGGATCCCCAACATGTTGATGTTGGGCCCGTTGATCACCAGAAGCCTCATGCCAGCACCTCCAGGATCTTTTCTACCGTCTCTTCCAGGCTGCCGTTGTTGTCGATCACATAGTCGGCAAAGGCCTCATACATGGGTCTGCGCTTTTCATAGAGTTCGTTCAGATCGCTGCGCAGGGAGATGGGGCGGCCGTCTCTGGGCAGAAGCGCCGTGTCCCGCTGGAGCCAGAAGATCGTCCCGTTCTGGTGCAGCAAGGGATAGTTTTCCGCCCGGGTCACGCAGCCCCCGCCAGTGGACAGGATGGCGCCGGACTGTTTTCCCAGCTGCGCGAGCACCTCTGTTTCCAGCTTCCGGAAGCCCTCCTCCCCCTGGGCAGCAAAAATCTCCGGGATGCTGCAGCCGGCCTGCTCCGCGATCAGGGCGTCCGCCTCCCGGACCGGGCGGCCAAGCCTCTGTCCCAGGGCGGCGGAAACCGTGCTTTTCCCGCTGCCGGGCATGCCGATGATCACCACGTTCTGCATGGAGGAGGCCAGTATATGCTCGATGCGGTCGATCTGACTGTCGTCGATGCTTGTGCCAGTGAACAGCTCCGAGCTGCGCTTGGCCTGGGCCACCAGCATATACAAGCCGCTGGCGCAGGGGATGTGCAGAGCTTCCGCCTGCAGCATCAGCGCCGTACGGGCCGGGTTGTAGACTACGTCCAGCACGCCCTCGCATTTTGGGAACTGACGCAGATCCACCGCCGCTTTGCCCGTGTTGGGGTACATTCCAAGGGGCGTGGTGTTGGCGATGATCTGAGCGTCGGCGTGCTGTTCCAGATTGCCGTAATTGTTCTCCCCACCCCGGGAGATGACCGTGACGCTGGCGGCTCCCAGCGTTTGCAGCACGTCGCACACCGTCACGGACGCGCCGCCGCTGCCCAGGACCAGTGCCTTCTTCCCCTGGATCTGGATGCCGCTGCGCCGCACCAGGCGCTCGAAGCCGTAGGCATCTGTATTGTCTCCGAAGATGCTGCCGTCCGCTCGCCGCACCAGTGTGTTGACACTGCCGATTCGCTTTGCCGTTTCGGACAGCTGGTCGCAGAAGGGCATCACCGTCTTCTTGTAGGGTATGGTCACGTTCAGCCCATCCCATTCGCCATGCCGGATGAAGGCCTCAACGTCCTCGGGGCTGCGCTCATAGAGCTTATACTCGTAGTCTGCCAGCATGCTGTGGATGGCCGGGGAATAGCTGTGCCCCAGCTTTTCCCCCAAAAGTCCGCATTTGAGCATCATATCACCTCACTGTAGCTGCCCAGGTAAGAGCAGTCCTCACTGATGGATTCCAGCTCCCCCATCAACTGGATAAACTGCGGTGAATAGACCGATATATCCAGGTCGAAATAAAACATGAATTCGAAGTTTCGGTCCGGCAGCGGGCGGCTCTCCAGCTTGATCAGGTTGATCCCCAGCGCATAGAAGCGGGACAGGGCCTTATACAGAGAGCCGGGCGTATGTGGCAGCACCAGCATCAGACTGGTCCGGTCAGCGCCGGGGTAAATTTCCAGGTCCTTGCTGATGCAGATAAAGCGGGTGTGGTTGTTGCCCTTGTCCTGCACCGACTCCGCCAGGCAGGAGAGGCCGTACAGCTTCATGCACGAACGGGAGGACAGGGCTGCCACGCTGTTGTCCCCTGCCTCGGACACCATTTTGGCTGCCACAGCCGTATTGGCGCAGGGGATCACCTTGACGCCGCTGAGCTTCTGCAGGAAGCCCGCGCACTGGCTGATGGCCTGCTCGTGGGAATAGATCTCCCGAATATCGCTCAGTTGAGTCCCGGGCTTGACCAGCAGATTGTGGTCCACCTTGATCCGCACACTGCGGACGATACGAAAGTTGTGCTGCATCATCAGATCATAAACCGCGTTCACGGACCCGGCCGTGCTGTTTTCCAGGGGGATCACACCGTAGCGGCACTTTCCCTCCTCAATGGCGGTGAACACCGAGCCGAAGCTGGGATAATAGGAGATGCTCGGCAGCTTGAACAGCTTCTCGCACGCGATCTGGGAATAGGCGCCCTCCACCCCCTGGCAGGCCACTGTTGCATTGGCCGGGAACAGCCGGGGTGTGATCTCGATGGCCTGGGTGATCTGCTTCGTCAGCTCGGTATGAGTCCCCAGCAGCCGGTTCTGGCTGCTGCGGCTGAGGTCCATGATGAGGGAGAACAGGCTCACCGCGTACTCCCCGATGCCCTCCGGGCTCTTCTGCAGCACATCGTTCAGCTTTTCCCGCTCCCGGGCAGCGTCAAGGACAGGCAGCCCGTGTTCCTTTTTGTAGGCCGCCACCTGGGCCGAGACACCCATGCGCCTGGCAAACAGCTCCAGCAGCTGATCGTCGATGGAGTCGATCTCCCTTCTGCATTCTTTCAGGTCCATAGTCACGTCACCTCATCTCTTTTCTGCGCTGGAGCAGCGCGTCGTATACCGCGATGGCCGCCGCGGCCTCCACAACGGGCACGGCCCGGGGCACGATGCAGGGATCGTGCCGCCCTGTCACCGTCAGCTTTTCCGGCTGCAGCGTCTGCAGATCCACGCTGTCCTGCTCTTTGGCAATGGACGCGGTGGGCTTGACCGCCACCCGAAAGCACAGAGGCATACCGTTGGTGATACCGCCCAGGATGCCGCCGCTGTGGTTGGTCGTGGTCACCACCTTGCCTCCCTCGACGGTAAAGCAATCGTTGTTCTCGCTGCCGCACAGCTCCGCCGCGGCAAAGCCCTCGCCAAACTCGATGCCCTTGACAGCAGGGATGCCGAATACGATGGCGGCGATCCGGTTCTCCATGCCGTCGAACATGGGGTCGCCCAGTCCGGCGGGCAGGCCCAGCACCGCACACTCGATCACGCCGCCCACGGAGTCGCCCTCCGCTTTTACCTGGGCAATCCGCGCCTGCATTTCTTCTCCCCGCTCATCGCTGACCGTGGGGAAAGCCTTCTCCGCGGTGGAAGCGGTCAGGGCGCCCTCATCCCGAACGCCGCCGATGGAGGCGATCCGGGAGATGATCCCGATCTCCTCTTTGCGCAGAAGCTGGATGCAGATCCCGCCCGCGATGCAGAGCGGAGCCGTCAGACGCCCGGAGAAATGCCCTCCGCCTGCGTAGTCCTGGGCTCCGAAGTATTTCACCGCCGCGGTATAGTCCGCGTGGCCGGGCCGCGGCACGCGGTCCAGACCGGAATAATCCTGGGAACGGGTATCGGTATTGCGGATGAGTGCCGTAATGGGCACGCCGCAGGTGATATTTCCTTTTAATCCCGACACGAATTCCGGCACGTCCGCCTCCTTGCGGGCGGTAGAATAAGCATTATTCCCGGGCGCGCGCCGGTTCAGAAAGCGCTGCAGCTCCTCCAGATCCAAGTCCTCCCCGGCGGGAATGCCCTCCATGGTCACGCCGATGGCCGGAGAATGGGACTGGCCGAAAATGGTCAGATGAAAATTCTCTCCGTAACTGCTGCTCATACTTCGCCTCCTGTCAATTGCTCATAATCCTCCCAGAAGCGAGGATAGGACTTCTGTACGCATTCCGCGCCGATGACGTTCACCGGACCTGTACAGGCGCAGGCGGCCACAGCCGCCGCCATAGCGATCCGGTGATCGCCGCAGGCGTCCACCGTGCCGCCGGTCAAGGCCTCCACACCGTGGATCACAAGACCGTCGTCCAATTCCGTGATGTCCGCGCCCAGGGCCTTGAGCATTTGTGTGGTGCTGGCCAGCCGGTCGGATTCCTTCAGCCGCAGGCGGGCAGCATTGACGATCCGGGTCTCTCCTTTCGCCACAGAAGCCACAACAGCCAGCACCGGGATCAGATCCGGAACAGGCGCTGCGTCGATCTTACAGCCGCGAAGCTCACTTCTGCGGATCCACACGGCATCCTCCCGGATCCATAGTTCCGCGCCGCAGCGCTCCAGGATCTCCAAAACCGCCTTGTCGCCCTGGGAGGAATCCGGGGAAAGCCCCTTGACATTCATCCCGGGTCCTGACAGGGCGCCGATGCTCAGAAAGAAGGCCGCGTTGGAATAATCCGCCTCCACCTGCAGCTGCTCCGGCAGCTTTGCCCGCTGCCTGCCGGGAATGCTGTATCGGTTATCGTTCTTTTCAAGTCTTATGCCGGAGAGCGACAGGGCGTCCTCCGTCATGGTGATATAGGCCGCCGACTCCACCTGTCCGCTGACCGTCAGGCTGCTGTCCCCCGGCAAAAGCGGCAGGGCCATCAGCAGGCCGGAAATGTATTGGGAGGACACGTTGCCCGGCAGGGTATACGCGCCGGGGCGCAGTTGCCCGCCGCAGAGGAGCAGATCGTCTTCCTGCTCGATCTGCATACCGTGAGCGCGCAACTGCTCATCCAGCGGCGCCAGTGGCCGCTTGGGCAGCCGCCCCTCCATGTGGAAAACCGCGTTCGCGCCCAGGGCGCCTGCCAGCGGCAGCAGGAAACGCAGGGTGGAACCGCTCTCACCGCAATACAGATCCGCTCTCGCAGGGACGGCCCGAATGGGCTTTACCAGGATCTGTCCGTCCGGCAGGAGCAAGATCTCAGCCCCCAGGGCAGTAAGGCAATCCATGGTGGCCTTGATATCTTTGGAGATCCCGTCGCAGCAGATCAGCGTCTCCCCTGTTCCCAGCGCGGCACAGATCAGCAGTCGGTGGGCCTGGGATTTGGACGCCGGGACCCGGACGCAGCCTGTGCGCTCTCCCGGTGTAAGTGTCTTGTTCATCCGATCCCTCCAAGCCGCATCCAGTCCCTGACCTCTGTGATCGGGACCGCCTGGATCCGGCAGCGGCCGATGGCCTCCGGCACCACCAGATGCATGGTATCGCCGTCCAGCTTTTTATCCGTATACACCGACCGGACCATGTCGTCCAGCGGATACTCTGTGTGCGTCGGCAGGCCGAACTGCTCCAATGCGGCCAGCAGCTCGTCCACAGTCTCTTGGCTGCAGCAGCCCTTCGCCGCGGCGGCCCGGGTGATGGCCGCCATGCCGATGGCCACGGCCTGTCCGTGCAGCACCGTAAAGCCGCTGCAGGCCTCCACTGCATGGCCAAAGGAGTGACCCAGATTCAGCAGCTGCCGCTTTCCCCGGTCAAATTCGTCTTCGGCCACGATATCCCGTTTCATCTCCACGCAGGTCCGGATCACATGCTCCAGCTGCTTATGGATGGGCGTGCGCACCAGTTCATCGAAAAAGGCCCGGCTGCCCAGAACGCCGTATTTCAGGACCTCCGCGCTGCCGCATCGGAATTCCTCTTCCGGCAGGGTATCCAGTACAGTCGGATCGCACAGGACCAGCAGCGGCTGGTAGAAACAGCCCACCTGGTTTTTGCCTGTGGGCAGATTGATGGCGGTCTTGCCGCCCACGGAGGAATCCACCGCCGCAAGCAGGGTCGTGGGCACCTGGACAAAGCCGACGCCCCTTTGATAGGTGGCAGCCGCAAAGCCGGTCAGATCCCCGGTCACGCCGCCGCCCAGGGCGACGAGGACATCTCCGCGGGTCATGCGGTTGACCGACAGAAAATCCAGCAGTTTCCCATAGACGGCGAGGCTCTTGGCCGCCTCCCCCTGGGGCAGCACATAGTGGATCACCCGAAAACCCGCCGCCTCGAGAGAGGCGATCGCTCGCGCCCCATACAGAGGGAACACATGCTCGCCCGAGATCACGGCGGCGGTCTTCGCACCGCTGACCCTGCGCAGTCGGCTGCCCAGCTCGTCCAGGAGCCCGGCGCCGATCAGCACCTCATAATCACGGGAAGCTTTCACGGGAACGACGGTCATCAGCCGTCCACCTCCTCCTTGCGCTTTCTCCCTTCATCCAGAAGTCGGACCAGCCGGTCCAGATCGTCGGTCTCCATGGCCTCCTTGTACTGCTGCAGGCTGCTGATGAACAGATCCAGCTCGTACAGCAGGCAGTCCTTATTTTCCAGAAACAGCTCCGCCCACATCTGGGGATTGAGCCAGGCCACACGGGTCATATCCTTGTAGCTGCCTGCGGAAAAGCCCTTGTGGACCCCGGCGGTCGGGCTCTTGATGTAGGCGTTGGACACCACGTGGGCCATCTGTGAGGTGAAGGCGATCATGGCGTCGTGCTTGTCCGCCGTGGTGACGGAAAAGGAACCGAAGCCCGCAGGCGCCAGCAGCTCCTTGACCCGGCCCAACAGCTCGATATCGTCAAAGCGCGGCGGTACGATCACCATGGGCGCCCCCTGATACAGATCCGCCTTGGCATATTTGAAGCCGGAATACTGGGTGCCCGCCATAGGATGACCGCCCAGATAGGTGAAGCTGTACTCCTCCGCAATTGGAAAACAGGCCTCACAGACCACGCGCTTGGTGCCGCAGCAGTCGATAACGATGGGCTTTTTCCCGATATAGGGGCCCATCTCCTTCAGATAGTCGATGGCCGCCTGAGGATAGACCGCCACCAGGACAAGATCACAATCGCTGATATTTTCCCTTGTCAATTCCTCATCCACCGCGCCGCTGAGCATGGCAAAATCCAGCGTGGAGCGGCTGCGGTTATGGGCCAGGACCTGGTGCCCCGCCGCCTTGTATGCCTTTGCCAGGGATCCTCCGATCAGGCCCAGTCCGACAATGCCGACTTTCATGCCACGACCCCCCGGATGCTGCGGACCTTGGCCGCCAGCTTGTCATACTCCTCCGGCCGCAGGGACTGGGCGCCGTCGCAGAGGGCGTGGATGGGATCGTTGTGGACCTCGATGATCAGGCCGTCCGCGCCGGCAGCCGTGGCCGCCAGGGCCATAGGCGGCACCAGGCGGGCAATGCCGGTGGCGTGGCTGGGATCCACGATGATGGGCAGATGGCTCAGCTCCCGCAGCATGGGGACCGCAGAGAGGTCCAGGGTATTGCGGGTATAATCGCTGAAGGTGCGGATGCCCCGCTCGCAGAGCATGACCTGCTCGTTGCCGCTGGCCATGATGTACTCCGCGCTCATGAGCAGTTCCTTCAGGGTATTGGCCAGACCGCGCTTTAAGAGGATGGGCTTGTCCACCTTGCCCAGCTCCCGCAGCAGGTCGAAGTTCTGCATGTTCCGCGCGCCCACCTGGATCACGTCCACGTCCTCGAACAGGTCCAGATCCATGATGTTCATCAGCTCGGTCACAAAGGGCAGGCCCGTCTCCGCTCTGGCGATCTTCAGCAGCTCCAGACCTTCGGCCTTAAGGCCCGCGAAATCATAGGGGGAAGTACGGGGCTTGAAGGCGCCGCCGCGCAGCAGATCTGCGCCGGAGGCCTTTACCGCCTTCGCCACCGCCACGATCTGCTCCTCGCTCTCCACGGAGCAGGGACCCGCGATCATGGCAAAATGACCGCCGCCGATCTTTACATCGCCTACTTCCACCACGGTATCCTCCGGGTGGAACTTCCGGTTGCAGCACTTGAAGGGCTCGGAAACGCGCTTGACCGCATCCACGATATCCAGGCTGCCCACCAGGTCCATATCCACACGGCTGGTGTCGCCCACAAGGCCGAGGACCGTATAGGACTCGCCCTTGGAAACGTGGATCTGCAGTCCCAGATTCTTCAGCCAGTGGATCAGCTGCTCCTGTCTGTCGGGAGATGTTCCGTGCTTCAATACAACGATCATGATTCTTTCCTCCTATGATTTGAACCGTTTTACGGAAAAGAAAAAGCTGCACAGGCGTAACCTGTGCAGCATTGAAAGCAAACTCTTCAGCCTATCTTTGCACCACAAATTACCCTTACCGCTGCGTGACAGTAAAGTAATAATATGCGGTATAAAAACGGGCGTTCATAGGCTTCTCCTTACGGCTCTTTAACACTGTAAATAAATATAATCTCTCCCCTCTCTCTTGTCAAGCAGAAAAATAGACAAAGATTTCCTTTCGCTTTCCGGGAATCTGATCATTCCGCACATGCCGGAACGAGACCCGGTCTTAAGCCTGGAGCCATTGGCGCAGCAGCTCTACCGCCCGCCGTTCCAGGCGGGAGATCTGCACCTGAGAGACCCGCATCACCCTGGCGCAGTTTTGCTGGGTCATGCCGTGATAATAGCGCAGCGCCACCACCTGGCGCTCCCGTTCCGGCAGCTTCTCGATCACCGCCCGCAGGGCCACGTGCTCCACCATGCGCTCTTCCGCAGCGTAGTCGCCCAGCACGTGCTCCAGGGTAAAGCCGTCGTCGCCGCTCTCCCGCTGCAGGCTCTCGGCGGGACCGGTAGCCGTCTCGGCAAAGGCGATATCCTCCGGGGTCATTCCCGTCTCTCTGGCAAGCTCGGTGATGGTGGGCTCCCGTCCCATCCGCTGTTCCAGCGCCGTGCGGGCGGCCCGGATCTGCGCCGCCTGCTCCTTGATCCCGCGGCTGACCTTCACCGTCCCGTCATCCCGGAGAAAGCGCCGGATCTCCCCGGAGATCTTGGGAACCGCGTAGGTGGAAAACCGGGTGCCGTAGCTCAGATCAAAACCTTCGATGGCTTTCAGGAAGCCTACGCAGCCCAGTTGGTACAGGTCCTCCGGGTCGGTGCCCCGACCGAAATAGCGCCGGGCCACGCTCCAGATCAGTCCCGCGTTTTCTTCCACCAGTCTGCCGGCTGCCTCCCGGTCCCCGGCCTGAGCCGCACGGATCGCCTCATAGAGCTCCTCGCTCATATCCTTTTCCGGCGCTGCCGCAGGGCCCGTACCATGACCACTGTGGTCCCCTTTCCCGGCGCGGAGCGGACCCGGAGCCTGTCCATGAAGCTGTCCATGATGGTAAAGCCCATACCGCCGCGCTCCTCTCCGCCGGTGGTGAAGAGCGGCTTCATGGCCTGTTCCACATTCTCGATCCCGCAGCCCCAGTCCCGGACGGAGATCTCCAGCTGTCCGTCCGGCAGGATCCGCAGCCGCATGCTGATCCGCCCGATCTCCTTGGGATAGGCGTGTACGATGCAGTTGGTCACGGCTTCGGAGACGGCGGTCTTGATATCGCCTATCTCTTCCAGGGTCGGGTCCAGCTGGGCGGCGAAGGCCGCGGCGGCCGTGCGGGCAAAAGCCTCGTTGCAGCTCTGGCTTGGAAAATCCAGTTTTATGTAGTTTTGTGCGTTCATTTCGTCTTCCTCCTATCTGCTGATGGCCACGGGGACCAGCCGATCGATCCCCGAGGCGTCCAGTACCCGGCGGGGCTGTCCCGCCGGGTTTTCGATCCACACTCTGCCGCCCATGTCCTTAAGCCTCCTGCTGATGCGGATGATCACCGCAATGCCGGAGGAATCCATGAAATTCAGCCCGGACATATCCACGGCACAGTCACGGGGCAGATACTCGTCCAGCAGCTGATCGATCAGTCCTGCAGCTGACCGCGCTTCGTGGTGGTCCAGTTCGCCGGACAGATAGAGCGTGAGTCTGCCGGCGGAAAATGCGGTATGGATGTTCATTTCGCTCCCCTTTCTGGATAAAAAATAGCGCCGCAGCTTTACGGCTGCAGCGCCATTTTATTCTATTTTCTCTGTGAAGCTTGTCGAATGGGCTTATTTGCCCAGATTTTCAAGGCTGGACCTCAGGTTGACGATCAGCGCCTCCAGCTTTGCCTTCTTTTCCCGCTCCACATTGACCACGGCCTCGGGGGCCCGGGTCACAAAATTCTCATTGGCCAGCTTGGCATTCTGCCCGGCCAGCTGCTTTTCGGCGTTGGCCAGTTCCTTTTCGATCCGGGCTTTCTCCTTCTCCAGATCCACCAGCTCCGCCATGGGCATGAACATGCGGGCGTTGTCCGTGACCACGGAGACCATGCTCTCGCTGCCGGCGGGCGGCATGTCAGCGACCTCGACCTCACTGGCGTAGGCCAGCTTTTTGATATAGCTCAAGCCGGCCTCAAACGCGGCCTTCCTGTCGGTAGCGATGAACAGGTGGGCCTTGCGGGAAGGCGGCACGTTCATATCGCTGCGGCGGGCGCGGACAGCCTTGATGGCCGCCATGACCATCTCAAAGCTCTGCTCATCCTCGGGGAAACTCAGCGCCTCGCTGTACTCGGGATACCTGGCGATCATCAGCGCCTCGCCCTCATGGGGCAGCGCCTGCCAGATCTCCTCTGTGATGAAGGGCATGAAGGGATGCACCAGCTTCAAAATCTCCGTCAGCACATACAGCAGCACCTTCTGAGCCGCCAGCTTGGACACCTCATCCTCACCGTTGAGGCGGGGCTTGGTCAACTCGATATACCAGTCGCAGAAGCTGTCCCAGATGAAGTCATAGATCTTGCCCGCGGCCACGCCCAGCTCGAAGCTGTCCATGTTCTCGCAGACTTCCCTGACCACGTCGTTGAGCTTGGAGAGGATCCACTTGTCCTCGATCTCCAGCTCCTCGGGCAGTTCGTTCTTATCGATGGTCAGATTCATCATCACGAAGCGGGAAGCGTTCCACAGCTTGTTGCAGAAATTGCGCATGGCCTCGCACTTCTCCACGTAGAAGCGCATGTCGTTGCCGGGAGAGTTGCCGGTGATCAGGTTGTAGCGCAGCGCGTCGGCGCCGTACTTCTCCACGATCTCCAGCGGATCGATGCCGTTGCCCAGGGATTTGGACATCTTGCGGCCCAGGCTGTCGCGGACGATGCCGTGGATGAACACCGTGTAGAAGGGCTCCTCCTTCATCTGCTCCATGCCGGAGAAGATCATGCGGGCAACCCAGAAGAAGATGATGTCGTAGCCGGTGACCATGACCGTGGTGGGATACCAATAATCCAGAGTGTCGTTTTTGTCGGGCCAGCCCATGGTGGAGAAGGGCCACAGGGCGGAAGAGAACCAGGTATCCAACACATCCGCATCCCGGGTGATGTTCTTGCTGTGGCAGTTCTCGCACTCACAGGCGTCCTGCCTGGATACGGTGATATGACCGCAGTCGGCACAGTACCAGGCGGGGATCTGGTGGCCCCACCACAGCTGGCGGGAAATGCACCAGTCGTGCACGTTCTCCATCCAGTTCAGATAGGTCTTGGTAAAGCGCTCGGGCACGAATTTGATGCGCCCGTCCTTGACCACGTCGATGGCGGCCTTGGCCAGGGGCTTCATCTTCACAAACCACTGGGGGCTGGTCAGCGGCTCCACCACGGTGCCGCAGCGATAGCAGCAGCCCACGTTGTGGTTGTAGGGCTCGGTCTTGACCAGATAGCCCTGCTCCTCCAGATCGGCCACGATGGCCTTGCGGGCTTCATAACGGTCCATGCCGTCGTACTTGCCGCCGTTGATGATCTTCGCATCCTCGTCGATGCACTGGATCTGCTCCAGGCCGTGGCGCAGGCCCACCTCATAGTCGTTGGGGTCGTGGCAGGGGGTCATCTTCACGGCGCCGGTGCCGAAGCCCAGCTCCACATAGTCGTCCGCCACGATGGGCAGCTTGCGGCCCACCAGGGGCAGGATGGCGTTCTTCCCCACCAGGTGCGCATAGCGCGCATCGTCCGGGTGGACAGCCACGCCGGAGTCGCCCAGCATGGTCTCCGGCCGGGTGGTGGCGATGATGAATTCCTCGTCGGAATCCTCGATGGGGTAGCGGATATGCCAGAAGCTGCCGGGCATGTCCTTATATTCCACCTCCGCGTCCGACAAAGCGGTGCGGCAGTGGGGACACCAGTTGATGATGCGGCTGCCCTTGTAAATGAGCCCCTTGTCGTACAACTCGCAGAAGGTCTCGCGGACGGCCCTGGCGCAGGTCTCGTCCATGGTGAAGCGGTTGCGGTCCCAGTCGCAGGAGACGCCCAGGCTCTTCTGCTGCTCGATGATGCGGTTGCCGAACTGGTTTTTCCAGTCCCATACCCGCTCCAGGAATTTCTCGCGGCCCAGATCGTAACGGCTCAGGCCCTCCTTCTCCCGCAGCTCCTGCTCGACACGGATCTGCGTGGCGATACCGGCGTGATCCTGTCCCGGCAGCCACATGGCGGAATAGCCCTGCATCCGCTTATAGCGGGTCAGGATATCCTGGAGCGTCGCGTCCAGAGCGTGACCCATGTGCAGCTGACCGGTCACGTTGGGGGGCGGCATCACGATGGAGAACGGCTCTTTATCGGGATCGATCTCACCCTTGAAATAGCCGCCCTGCATCCACATGTCGTAGATCTTTTTTTCCACCTTCTGGGGTTCGTACACTTTCGGAAGTTCTTTCATTCGTCTTCCCTCCTGATCAGAATGGGAAACGCCCTGAGACGTTTCCGTCTCAGGGCGATAATCATTACCGCGGTACCACCTGAATTCCGCATTGCTGCGGCACTCTCCGGCCCTTAACGCAGACCTTACGCCGAAGCTACACAGGTCACCCCTTCACCCCGGGCGCTCAGAGCCGACCTTCCACAGGGCATCCTGGAGGCTCGCACCACCCGCCTCTTCTCTGAAGTCCGCCTGCTGTGTACTCCTGCTCGTCAACGCGCATCAAAAATCATGCGGAAATTATAATATATGCCGGAAAGTTTGTCAACCGTTACAAAACGATCGTTATAAATTTGTTCAGTTCATCCCAGCTTTGCGATGTAATCGCAGGCGGACAGGGCCGCCACATTGCCCTCGCCGGCCGCCTTGGCCAGCTGGAAGGGCTTGCCGGTGCAGTCACCGGCGGCAAACACGCCGGGCACGTTGGTGGCCATGTGCCGGTCCACCGCGATGCCGCCGTCAGCATATTCCAGGCCGGGCACGAGCTTGGTCACCGATACGGTATCCTTGATGATGAACACGCAGTCCACCTTATGCTCCTCACCGGCGAATACCAGGGTGTTCGCCTTCTTCTCCCCGCGGACCTCGTAGCGGCCGTTCTGCGGGAAGCGCAGCACCGTGCAGCCGATCCCCTCCAGAAAGTCTGCGTCCACCTTGGCCTCTTCCCCGGCGCCTACCACGGCAACCGTCTTGCCGCGATAGAGCATGCCGTCGCAGGTGGCGCAATAGCTGACGCCCCGGCCCAGATACTCCGCCTCGCCGGGATAGAGCTTTTCCCGGGTGATGCCCGCGGCCAGAATGACCGCCTTGCACATGTAATAGTCGCTGCCGACGGCCACGCCGAAGCTGTCGCCCATGGGCATGACCGACAGGGCGCGCCCTGTGATGATCTCCGCCCCGCTCTCCTCCAGCTGTTTACGAAACAGCGCGGTCATCTCGGAACCCGTCATGGGCGGCAGGCCGGGATAGTTGGTGACCTTTTCCGCTTTGTAAAGACTGCTGGTATCCGCCTTGTTGGCTACTACGCCCACGGTCTTGCTGCGGTTGAGGCAGGTCAGGGCCGCGGAAGTGGCCGCGGCGCCGCCGCCGACGATAATGACGTCAAACGTATCAGACATATTCCTTCTCCTTTGGATTGATTTTGTAAAATTTAATTGTGTATATTATAATCGGCCTTTTCCCATTTTGCAAGCTTTTTTCTTAGTTTATCACAGTTTTTATTTTGGGACAATCCTTGCAGAATCATATTGTAATCAATCCAAAAATAGAGTATACTATTTGCGCACTTTATACAGAGAGGTACGCAAAATGGACGAGAACGCAAGAAACTTTATCGAAGCCTTTGTGCAGGAGGACCTGTCCGAGGGACAGCGCTGCTATGGGATGCAGGTGCACACCCGTTTCCCGCCGGAGCCCAACGGCTATCTGCATATCGGTCACTGCAAGGCGCTGACCATCGACTTCAGCACCGCGGAGCGCTTTGGCGGCATCTGTAATCTGCGGATGGACGATACCAACCCCGCCAAAGAGGATACGGAATATGTGGACGCCATCCAGGAGGATATCCACTGGCTGGGCTTTGACTGGGGCGACCGTTTCTTCTACGGCTCGGACTATTTTGAGAAGACCTACGAGTACGCTCTGGAACTGATCCGCAAGGGTCTGGCCTATGTATGTGAGCTGACACCCGAGCAGTTCCGGGAATACCGGGGCGACACCACCCGGCCCGCCGTCAGTCCCTGGCGGGACCGGCCCATCGAGGAGAACCTGGACCTGTTCCGGCGCATGCGCGACGGGGAATTCGAGGAGGGCCGCTATACCCTGCGGGCCAAGATCGACCTGGCCAGCGGCAACTTCAACATGCGCGACCCGGTACTCTACCGCATCCGCTACATCGAGCATCACCGCCAGGGCAACAAGTGGTGCATCTTCCCCATGTATGATTTTGCCCATCCCATCCAGGACGCGCTGGAAGGCATCACCCACTCCCTTTGCTCTCTGGAGTATGAGGACCACCGGCCCCTGTATGACTGGGTGGTTTCCAACGTCTCCATCCCGGGCATCAAGCCCCGGCAGATCGAGTTTGCCCGCCTGGGTATCAATTACACCGTCATGTCCAAGCGCAAGCTGCGCCAGCTGGTGGAGGAAAAGCGGGTCTCCGGCTGGGACGATCCCAGAATGCCCACCCTCTGCGGTCTCCGCCGCCGGGGTTATACCTCCCGGTCCATCCGCAATTTCTGCGAGCGCATCGGCGTCTCCAAGGTGGACTCCACGGTGGACTGGGCCCTGCTGGAGAGCTGCCTGCGGGATGATCTGAATGAGAACGCCCGCCGGGTCATGGCAGTCCTGCACCCCATCAAGCTCACCGTCACCAACTATCCGGAGGGACAGAGTGAGCTGCTGACCATCGAGAACAACCCCCTCAAGCCTGAGGACGGCAGCCGCCAGGTCAGCTTCTCCCGGAACCTGTGGATCGAGGCGGACGACTTCATGGAGATCCCCGCACCCAAGTATAAGCGTCTGCATCCCGGCTATGAGGTGCGGCTCAAGGGGGCGTATCTGGTCACCTGCACCGGCTGCGTAAAAGACGAAGCCGGGAATGTGACCGAGGTCCTGTGCGAATACGATCCCGACAGCCGGGGCGGCGATCCCGCCGACGGGCGCAAGGTCAAGGGCGCCACCATCCACTGGGTGGACGCCGCCACCTGTGCCGACGCCGAGGTGCGGCTTTACGACTATCTCTTCACCGATCCCGATCCCGACGGCCCGGATAAGAATTTCCTGGACTATATCAATCCCGAAAGTCTCGTGATTTTGCACCATTGCAAGGTGGAAGCCAGCCTCGCTGAAGCTCCCATGCCGGAGCCCGGAAAGAACTCCACCGGCTATCAGTTCATGCGCCAGGGCTACTTCTGCCTGGACAACAGAGACGCGGCTCCCGGTCATCTGGTGTTCAACCGCGCCGTTGCTCTGAAGGATAGCTTCAAAAAATAAAAGCTTTGGTGACAGTCGCTCATCTTTTGTCTAAACACCAGTTTCTGAGATTCTAAAACAAGGTCAAGTTGTTCAATTTGCACAACTTGGCCTTGACTATTTTTGGATTTCCAATTATAATTGTTACACTGCGGTATAATATGAGCAATCAAATCGCAATCAAAATTTTACAGGAGGGGAAAACATGAAAAAAGCAGCAAAGAAGCTCTTGTTCCTCGCGTGTTTTGGCGGCATCGCCTACCTGTGCGGCAAGCTGGCGCAAAAGGCCGAAGTTCAGGAGAAGCTGTTTGCAGTGCTTGGTGAGGATCTTTATCTGGCCATCCTCGATAAGGTCCGTCTCGGCGGCGACCTGCTGATGTGGCCGATCGACTTTGTCAGAGCTTTGCTTCCTTAATCGCACACGGAAAAATTACTGAAAAAGGGGATATTTTATGAACGCTATTTACGAACCTCTATTTACTCCGTTCAAAATCGGAGAAGTAGAAATTCCCAACCGCATCGTGCAATGTTCCATGGGCGGCACCACCCTGTTCGGCTGGCTGGAGCCTTCCCACTTTGACCTGGAAGGCGCGGACTTCCTGCTGAAGCGTGCCAAGGACGGCGTCGGCCTGGTCCTCCCCGGCATGCAGGTCATTCGTGACACCATGGGCAGAAAATGGCTGGACTCCAACCGTCAGATGTACAGAGTGCTCAAGCCCTATATGGAAGAGTACCACAAGACCGGCGGTAAGCTTTTTATCCAGCTGGCCGGCGGCTTCGGTCGTTCCATGGCCGTTACCCCCTGGATGGCCGCTCTCGCCAGAAACGATCTGCTGAACAAGCTGGCCAGCCCCATCGTGGACGTGCAGTACAGCTGCGCCTCCGCTTCCGAGACCCCCAACCGCTGGGCTGACAACCTGAATTCCCGTCCCTTCACCATTGAAGAGATCCAGGAAATGGTGTGGCACTTTGGCGCTACCGCCAAGAAGCTGCGTGAGGCCGGTATCGACGGCGTTGAGATCCACGCTGTCCATGAGGGCTACAACCTGGACCAGTTCGCCATTGCCAACATGAACTTCCGCACCGACCAGTACGGCGGCTCCCTGGAGAATCGTCTCCGCTTTGCCACCGAGATCGTTCAGGAGATCAAGAAGCAGGCCGGCGACGACTTCCCCGTCTCCCTGCGTTACTCCGTCCGTTCCTGCACAAAGGGCTGGCGCAAGGGCGCCATGCCTTACGAGGAGTTTGAGGAGTTCGGCCGTGACCTGGCTGAGTCCGAAAAGGCCGTCAAGATCCTGCAGGATGCCGGCTACGACTTCCTCAACTGCGACAACGGTACTTACGACGCCTGGTACTGGGCACATCCGCCTCAGTATATGCCCGACAACTGCAACCTGGCAGACGTCGAGCATATCCGTCAGTTCATTGATATCCCTGTTGCCTGCGCCGGCCGCATGACGCCGGAGAAGGCCGCGGAAGAGATCGCCGCCGGCCGTCTGGACGCCATCGCCATCGCCCGTCAGAACCTGGTCGACGAGAACTGGGTCACCAAGATCAAGACCGGCCGCGAGAACGAGATCCGTCCCTGCATCCGCTGCCACAACGGCTGCTTCAACTTCTCCAAGGCCAACGGCACCGAGAACATGCAGTCCCTGGGCGACTCCCTGCACCTGGCCCGCTGCGCTCTGAACCCGCCCACCATGCAGCACAACCGCTACAAGATCGTCCCCACCAAGAAGCCCAAGAAGGTCGCCATCATCGGCGGCGGCGTCGGTGGTATGGAGTGCGCTCTGGTTCTGAAAAAGCGCGGTCACAACCCCGTGATCTTCGAGAAGGAAGATCAGCTGGGCGGCCTGTTCCTGACCGCTTCTGCCATGACCTTCAAAGAGAATGACAAGAAGCTGATCAGCTGGTACAGAGACGAGATCAAGCGCTACAACATTGAAGTTCGCTTCAATTCCGAGGTCAACGACCTGGGCACCATCAAGCGCAGCTTTGATGAGATCATCGTCTGCACCGGTTCCGTTCCCAGATCCATGCCCAACATCAAGGGCTTTGAGAAGACCAAGTCCTTCCGTCAGCTCCTGCGTGAGAAGTCTGTTGAAGGCGACAAGATCGTATTCCTCGGCGGCGGTCAGTCCTCCTGCGAGGCAGCTTACGATCTGGTCCTGGCCGGCAAGCACCCCGTCATCGTCGAGTACGGCAACGACCTGGTCGCGGCTCAGGCCACCTGCCTTGCCAACACCTCCTTCCTGCGCGACGCCATGGAGTATCACAAGGTTCCCGTGTACCTGCACAGCACCATCACCGAGATCGGTGACGGCTACTGCGTCATCAAGACTCCCGATGAGACCTTCAAGGTCGAGTGCGACGCTGTTGTCAACGGCATCGGCTTCGTTCCCGCTCCCGTCGGTGAGAAGAGCGCCCATGTCCACCGCGTCGGTGACTGCGTTGCCATCGGCAACCTGCGTACCGTCGTGTGGCGTGCCTGGGACGTCTGCATGAGAATCTGATCCCCTCACAGCATATACAAAAAACGGCTGTCTCGAAAGAGACAGTCGTTTTTTATTCTCTGTTTAATCCATAAACAGTCTGGGCCGGATCCCCTTTGCGCTCCCCTGCAGCTCTTCAAGTCCATAGAGAAGGTTTCTCTTGTCGTGACAGTCCGAGGACAGGATCAGCGGCGCCCCGCGCTTCTCAAGCTCCTGCAGCAGGAAGGATTCCGGATAAGGGCAAGTCCTGTACCCCCGGGACATAGCCCCTGTGTTGATCTCGAAAAAAACGGGATGCTGCAGCAGCCGGTCCATGGCTTCCAGCGCCGCCTTCCGATATCTGGGGTGCGACGTGTCAAAGAGGCATCCGCCCTCGTTGAACTTAGTCACCAAGTCAAAATGCCCTACGATATCGCATTTCGTCTTTTCGCAGACCTCCGACACGGCGGCATAGTAATCCTCGACAAAGCTGTAAAAGTCCCCGCCGTAATGTTCATTGACCAGGGTGATCTGGTCTTCCCTGCTCTCATCCACAGGCAGATAACAGCCGTCCCGATACAGGTAATGGACGCTGCCGATCACATAGTCAAAGGGGCTGGTATCGAGGTCAGAACAGATATCATATTCGATCCCCAGATACAGCCGGATCCGATCCCGATACTTCTCCTGCAGCCGACGGATTTCCCGCATATAGGCCGCCGTCCCCGCTTCGCTCATGGTCCAGTCGGTGAAGGGCAGATATGAGTGCCCGGAAAAGCCCAGCTCCGGGCAGCCGAGGCGGATCGCTTCCAGCACCAGTTCCTCGGGGCTGTCCTTTCCGTCACAGTAACGGGTATGGGTATGGTAGTTGGAGAGGCTCATTGGGTCATTTTCTCCTGCTTGACCTTGTGGTCGATCACGTGGCGGGAGGCCAGCTCTCTCTGCACGTCCTCCACGCTGATGCCCATCTGGACCATCATCACCATCACATGGTAGGCCAGATCCGCCACCTCATAGACGGTCTCCTTTTTGTCGTCGGCTTTGGAGGCGATGATCACCTCGGTGCACTCCTCGCCCACCTTTTTCAGGATCTTGTCGATGCCCTTGTCGAACAGATAACTGGTATAGGAGCCCTCCGGCCGTTCCTCCTTGCGCCCCTGCAGCAGATCGTAGAGGCCCTGGAGGCTGAACTCCGACAGGCTGTCGCTGTACCACAGCGGATTGGAAAAGCAGGAGTCCGTCCCCAGATGGCAGGCCGGGCCGTCCTTCTCCACCATGACCAGGAGCGCGTCCTTGTCGCAGTCCGCCGTGATGGAGACGATGTGCTGGTAATTGCCGCTGGTCTCCCCTTTCAGCCACAGTTCCTGACGGGAGCGGCTCCAGAAGCAGGTCAGGCCCTTTTCCATGGAGATCGCCAGGCTTTCCCGATTCATATAGGCCACCGTCAGCACCTTTTTGCTGACCGCGTCCACCACCACAGCCGGGATCAAACCCTTCTCATCAAATTTCAGTTCGTCAATGTTGATCATCGTTACAGCCTCACCACAATGTCATTTCTCCGCAGCTCCCGTTTCAGATCCGGGATCTGGATTTCTCCGAAATGGAAAACGGAAGCGGCCAAGCCCGCGTCGATATCCGGGATCTCCTTGAACAGCCGGACAAAATCCGCCATGGAGCCCGCGCCGCCGGAGGCGATCACCGGTACCTTGACGGCCTCCCGCACCGCACGGAGCATCTCGATGTCAAAGCCCTGCTTGACGCCGTCGGTGTCGATGGAATTGACCACCACCTCGCCGGCCCCCATGTTCACACACTTTTTGATCCAGGAGATGGCCTCCATGCCGGTGTCCTCCCGGCCGCCCTTGGCAAAGATGCGAAAACTGCCGTCCACGCGCTTCACGTCCGCGGAAAGCACCACGCACTGATCTCCGTACTTTCGGGCGGCCTCCCCTACCAGGGAGGGATTGCGGATGGCCCCGGAGTTGACGCTGACCTTGTCGGCGCCGCACTTGAGCACCCGGTCGAAGTCCTCCACGGTGTTGATCCCGCCGCCCACCGTCAGGGGAATGAAGATGGTCTCCGCCACCCGGCGCAGGATATCCGTAAACAAGGCCCGCTCCTCATAGGAGGCGGTGATATCGTAAAAGACCAGTTCGTCCGCGCCGTGGTCGGAGTAATACTTCCCCAGGTCCACCGGCGAGGAGACGTCCCGGACGCCCTCAAAATTGACGCCCTTGACCACACGGCCGTTTTTCACGTCCAGACAGGGTATGATTCTCTTTGTGATCATCTTGCCACCTCGATCGCTTTCGCCAGATCCAGCGCCCCGGTATAATAGGCCTTCCCAATAATGGCGCCGTACAGTCCCAGCTCCTTCAGGGCCCGTACGTCCTCCATGCCGGACACGCCGCCGGAAGCCACGATCTGCATGGAATACTGCTTCGACAGCTGCCCGTACAATTCCAGATTCGTCCCGCGCATGGCCCCGTCCCGGGAAATATCCGTGCAGATCACCGTCTGCACTCCGATCTCCTGCATCCCGGCCAGGAAATCCGCAAAGGACCTGGCGGAGCTTTCCAGCCAGCCCTTGATGGCGATAAAGCCGTCGCGGATATCCGCGCCTACCGCGATCTTTTCCCCATAGGCCGCCACGGCCTGCCGCAGCAGCGCCTCGTTCTGCACCGCCGCCGTCCCCAGGATCACCCGGGAAACGCCGCCGGCAATATAACGCTCTATGGTCTCCATATCGCGGATACCGCCGCCGACCTCCACAGAGAGGCCGGTCTCCTTCGCCACGCCGGTCACGATCTCCAGATTGGGCGTGCCGCCGTCGCGCGCGCCCTCCAGGTCCACCATATGGATCCACCGGGCCCCGCAGCGGGCAAAGTCCCGCGCCACTGCGAGGGGATCCTCGCTGTATACGGTCATCTGCGCGTAGTCTCCCTTGAACAGGCGGACTGCTTTTTTTTCGTACAGATCGATTGCCGGAAGCAGGATCATATGGCATCCTCCTCACAGAAGGCGCGCAAGATATTCAGCCCTACTTCACCGCTTTTTTCCGGGTGGAACTGACAGCCCATCACGTTGTCTTTGGCCACGATCGCGGTCAGCTCCCGGCCGTATTCCGCCGTTGCAATCAGACTTTCCTCGCAGTCCTCGGCATAGAAGGAGTGGACGAAGTACACGCAGTCCCCCTCCCGGAGATAGCGCAGCAGCTTATGCTTGCGTTTAAAGATCATGCCGTTCCAGCCGATGTGCGGGATCATCAGGTTTTCCGGGATCCTTCCGTTCATGTCGACCACCCGGCCCTTGAGCAGGCCCAGGCCCGCATGCTCGCCATATTCATAGCTTTTTTCAAAGAGCAGCTGCATGCCCAGACAGATCCCCAGGATCTCTTTCCCGGCAGCGGCTTCTTCCTTTACCACGGTGTCCAGGCCGCCGGCGCGCAGCTTATCCGCCGCGTCGCCGAAGGCGCCCACACCCGGCAGGATGATCTTATCCGCCGCCCGGATCTGCGCCGGGTCCGCCGTCACAACAGTGTCCGCCCCGATATAACGGAGCGAGGAGCACAGGGAAAACAGGTTTCCCACGCCATAATCAATGACTGCGATCATCCCAGCATCCCCTTGGTCGACGGCACTCTGTCCGCGTTCTTCTCGTCGATGGCCGCTGCTTTGGCCAGACTTCTGGCAAAGGCCTTGAAAGCGCCCTCAATGATGTGGTGGGAATTTTTCCCGCTCAGCTGGCGCAGGTGCAGCGTCACGCCGGCATCCCTCGCAAAGGCCCGGAAGAACTCCTCGCACAGCTCCGTGTCGAAGTCCCCCACCTTTTCCGTGGGGATGTCCAGCGCGAAATAACTCTCTCCCCGGCCGGAGATATCAACGGCGCACACGATCAGCGCCTCGTCCATAGGCAGGATGATATCGCCATAGCGGACGATGCCCTTCTTGTCTCCCAGGGCCTGGGCCACCGCTTTGCCGAGGCAAATGCCGATGTCCTCCGTGCTGTGGTGAAAGTCCACCCAGGTGTCCCCCTGGCACTTCAGCTCCAGATCGAAGCCGCCGTGCCTGGCAAACAGGGTCAGCATGTGGTCCAGAAAGCCGATCCCGGTCTCGCACTGTACCTTTCCGCTGCCGTCCAGATCCAGACTGAGGACAATATCCGTCTCCGCGGTCTTCCGCTTGATCTCCGCTGTTCTCATGTTCACGCCTCCAAACACTGTTTGACGCCTTCCACAAAGCGCTCCATCTGTTCTCTTGTACCAATGCTGATGCGCAGGAAGTCCCGGATCCGGGGCTTGTCAAAATGCCGGACCAAGATCCCTCTGGCTTTCAGGCTGCGGTACAGTTCTCCCCCGTCCACGCCGGGCCGCCGGGCAAAAATGAAGTTGGCACAGGAGGGCAGGACCTCAAACCCAAGGGCGCGCAGCGCCTCAGCCGTATACTCCCGATTGGCCATGATAACACGGCAGTTGGCCAGATAGTACTCGTTTTCCTCCAGCGCGGCGATGCCGGCTGCGGAGGTCATCCGGTTTACATTGTAAGGATTGGTGGAATACTTGATGGTATTCAGATCCCGGATCAGCGCCGCATTCCCGATCCCGAAACCCAGCCGGGCCCCCGCCATGGAGCGGGACTTGGAAAAGGTCCCCGTGACCAGCAGGTTTTCATACCGATCCACCAGGCAGACGGCGCTCTCCCCGCCGAAATCCACATAGGCCTCGTCCACGATGACCACGCCGTCCGGGTTGCCCGCCACGATCTGCTCGATCTGCTGCAGGCTCAGGGACATTCCCGTGGGCGCGTTGGGATTGGCGAGCACCACGGTCTTTCCCCCGCCGCAGTAATCTGCCGGATCGATGCTGAAATCCTCCTTCAGCGGGATCTCCTCATAGGGGATGTGGTTGAGCTGGGCAAAGACGGGATAAAAGCCATAGCTGATATCCGGAAAGACCAGGGGCCGCTCCTCGTCGGCGAAGGCCATGAAGGCGAAGTTCAGAATCTCGTCCGAACCGTTGGTCATGAGCACCTGCTCCGGCTTGACGCCGTAGACCTCCGCAAGCTTCTCCGTGAGTTTCCGGCTCTCCGGATCGGAGTACAGCTGCAGCCTGGCGCATTCCGCCGCCACCGCGGCGGCCACTCCCGGCGAGGGCGGGAAGGGCGATTCATTGGTATTGAGCTTGACATACTGCATGTCCTGGGGCTGTTCCCCGGGAGTATAGGGCTCCAGCGCCGCATAGCGCTTGGTAAAAAAGCTGCTCATATCGTATCCTCAAAGCGGGAGAGCACGCTGCGGGCGTGGCCCTCCAGGCCCTCATTTCTGGCAAATATGGCGATCTTGCCGGCGATTTTGGACAGAGCCTCGCCGGTGTAATAGGTAAACTGGGATTTCTTCACGAAATCATCCACGGACAGGGGCGAGGCGAACTTGGCGATGCCGCCGGTGGGCAGGGTGTGATTGGGCCCCGCCATGTAGTCCCCCAGGGCCTCCGGGCAGTTCTTGCCCAGGAAGATGGAGCCTGCGTTTTTCACCCGGTCCAGATAGGAAAAGGGCTCGTCCATGCAGAGCTCCAGATGCTCCGGGGCGATCTCGTTGGCCACGTCGATGGCCACGTCCAGGCTGTCCACCACGATGATCATGCCATTGTTTTCCACGGACGCATTGGCGATCTCATAGCGGGGCAGGAGCCGCACCTGGCGGTCCATCTCCGCCGCCACCTGCTCAGCGAAGGCTCGGCTGTCCGTCACCAGCACCGCGGTGGACATCACGTCGTGCTCCGCCTGGGACAGCAGATCCGCTGCCACGATCCGGGCGTCACAGCTGTCGTCCGCCACTGCCAGCACCTCGCTGGGCCCGGCCACCACGTCGATGGCCACCTTGCCGTAGACCTGCTTTTTGGCCTCCGCCACATAGGCGTTGCCGGGGCCGACGATCTTATAGACCGCGGGCACGCTCTCGGTGCCATAGGCCAGAGCTGCCACCGCCTGGGCGCCGCCCACCTTGAACACCCGATCGATCCCTGAGACCCTGGCCGCAGCCAGGATAAAGGGGTCCACCTTCCCGTTCCGGGAGGGCGGCGTCACCATGACCAGCTCGCTACAGCCGGCGATCTTCGCGGGAATGGCATCCATCAAAACCGTGGAGGGATAGGCGGCCGTCCCGTTGGGGACGTAGAGACCCACCTTCTCGATGGGCGTGATCTTCTGTCCCAGGATCACGCCGTCCCTCTCCATCATCACATAATCCCGCCGCACCTGCTTTTCGTGGTAGGCGCGGATGTTGTCCGCCGCCTCCCGCAGGATACTCAGGAACTCGTCGTCCACCGAGGCCATGGCCTCCGCAAACTCCGCCTCGCTCACTTCCAGGGACGCAAGCTCCACTTTATCGAATTTTCTGGTATAGGCAAACAGGGCCTCGTCGCCCTTTTCAACAACCTGCGCGATGATCTCCGATACGACCTTTTCCACATCGGCGCTGCTGCCTCTGCGGGCAAAGATCTGATCGTTGGAGACTTCGCCGTAATCAAAGATCCGAATCATTCTTCACTACCAAGCCTTTCAGTTTTGCTGTGATCTCCTCGATCTGCTTTGTCTTGAATTTGAAGGCGGCTTTGTTGGCGATCAGCCGGGCGCTGATGGGCACCACAGTCGCCACCACCTCCAGGTCGTTTTCCCGCAGGGTCGTACCGGTCTCCACGATGTCCACGATCACATCGGACAGTCCCAGGATCGGCGCGATCTCGATGGAACCGTTGAGCTTGATGATGTCGATGTCCCGACCCCGATCCGCATAGTAGCGGCTGGCGATATGGCTGAACTTGGTGGCCACCTTCAAGGTCCGCTCGCCGCTGTCATGGTAGCCCCTGGGGGCCGCCACGGCCATACGGCACTTGCCGATGTTCAGGTCCAGCAGCTCATAGATGTCCGGCTGATATTCCAGCAGGATGTCCTTTCCCGCAACACCGATATCCGCAGACCCCCGCTCCACATAGATGGAAACGTCCGAGGGCTTGACCCAGAAGAAACGGATCCCCACAGCCTCGTTTTCAAAGATCAGCTTGCGGTTGTTCTCTTTGATGGCCGGGCACTCATAGCCCGCCGTCTCAAACATGGCGTATACGCTCTCGCCGAGACGCCCCTTGGGCAGCGCAACATTGATCATACGCGCCCCTCCTTCCGCAGATCCAAGACCCGACCATAGCGCAGCTTCTCGGGGATCGCTCTCTGGGCGCTGACGCTCTTGCCCTCACCGATCAGGCGCTTGGTTTCCCTGGCCGCCAGGGCCGCGTCCTCCTCGTCGTACAGCAGCAGCACGTCCACATCCCGGTCACGCTCCGTCCGGCCCAGATCCTCCAGCAGGTCCAGATACAGAGCGAAGCCCACGGCGCCGCCGCTTCTGCCCATTTTTTGGATCAGCTTGTCATACTGACCGCCGGACAGCACACTCTCGCAGATCCCGCTGAGAAAGCCCTGGAACACGATGCCGTTATAGTAGTCCATATCGTTGACAATGGAAAAATCAAAATGGATCTTATCCTTCCAGGGGCAGTCATCCAGCAGCTTCCGCAGCTGCTCCAGCTCTGCCAGGGCAGCCCGCGCGGCCTCGCCGGTGCACAGGGGTTCCAAACGGCGGAGCACGCTGTCCATGTCGCCGTAGATGCCGATGAATTTACAAATGGCCGCGGTCTTTTCCGGGGAGATCCCGTTTTCTCTGCAGACCCGCTCCAGATCATGGGGGTTCTTTGCCGCAATGTAACGGGTCAGCTCCCGACGCAGCTGCACATCGCCGCTGCTCTCCTCCAGCATGGCGGTCAGGATCCCCAGGTGGGAGACGTCCAGCACGAAATCCTCTGAGATCAGCGCCAGGCTCTCCGCCGCCAGAGACACCACCTCATAGAGATCGTAGCGGTCCAGGGCGCCGATACACTCCAGCCCCGCCTGCATGATCTCCTTGAACTGCCGGGTGCTGCCGGAGACCCGGTAGACGTTCTCGTTATAGCAGACCTTCTGCTTGCAGCCGGGCTGCTCGTCCAGGTTCTTGATGATGGAGAGGGTCACGTCCGGCTTCAGCGCCATCAGCTTGCCGTCGGTATCGTTAAAGGTGATGATCCGGTCGCTGATCAGAAAGTCCTTGTTGCGCACATAGAGATCATATTCCTCGAACTTGCTCATCTTATAGGCCCGGTAGCCGTACTTTCCATACAGAGAGCGCAGGGCGTACACCGCCCGTTCTTCACTTTTCAGAACTCTCTCGTCGATCATTCTGCGCTCTCCTTCTCCAGCCGCTCCAGCACCAGCTGGTAGCCGCCGCTGCCATAATCAAGACAGCGGCTGACCCGGCTGATGGTCGCGGAACTGACGCCGGTCTCCTTGTTAATGGCGCTGTAGCTGGTTTTGGAGTGCAGCAGCTTTGCCACCTTCAGACGCTGAGCGATCTCAATGATCTCCCGGACCGTGCAGGCGTCTTCGAAAAACATACGGCATTCTTCCTCCGTTTCCAGGCTCACAATGGCGCGAAACAGTTCTTTTACATCTTCTGATACCCAGTTGCTCATAAGGCTCCTCGCTTTATCGCTTTATCTGACTAATGTGATTGATGTATGCATTATAGTTCTGCCGGCCCTTTCTGTCAAGAGGAAAAATGGCCAAACCCGGCGAACGGAAACGCGCCGGGTTTGGCCATTTTATGGGCAGGCTGTATAAGGCCGCCGTTCAGTCCTCATCCTCCGTGTCCTGCCGGACCATCTCGTAGTATTCCGATTCCGAGGAGAACAGCATGTACCTGCCGTTCACATTGCCGTAATAGCCGCCTGCCGTAAAGTAACCGCGCATATTCAAGACCTCCCGTCTTTTCATTTCTGCTTACAGCATACAACAAGCCGAGTCCATTAAACCGGACAATGCACCCAACCTGGGCGCTGAAAGGAAAAGCAGGAAATTCCTTTCAGCGCCTCTTTACGTGGATGGAAAAAAGCCGTATAATAAAGGAAAACAGCATTCGGACAGGGAGATTCCCCATGAACGATTTTTTTGCGCTCTATGAGTGCCTTATTGAAGAGATACATTCAAACCGGCCGATCACCGCTACGCTGACGGGGAGCCTTTGGGCCTGTGTCAGCGCGGACGATCGCTGCGGGATGGCCATGGCCACTCCGGGCAGCACGGTCCCGCCGGTCTATCCGCAGGGATTCCCGGGCCTGCCGCTTGCCCAGGCAGCAGCAGCACTGAAAAGCTGGAACCTGGAGGAGGCCAGCCTGGCCCTCGCCGCCATCAACGCCGCGCTCAACACCGCTGAACGTGTCCAGGCCGGCAACAATTACGTTCCTCTTGAGATCCATTATACCGATGATCTGGATTTCACCGGAAAGACCGTGGGAGTCGTGGGGCACATGCGTGGCAGCAAGCGTATGCATCAGCAGGCCAAGCAGATCTACTATCTGGAGCGTGACCCCAAGCAGGGCGACTATCCGGACCCCGCCTGCGAGGTCCTGCTCCCCCAGTGCGATATCGTGCTGATCACCGGCAGCTCCCTCATCAACAAGACCCTGCCCCGGCTGCTGGCGCTCAGCTGCGACGCCTATACGGTATTGACCGGCCCCTCCGTGCCGCTGTGTCCCGCGCTTCTGGACTTCGGGATCGACCGGCTGGCGGGCCTCGCCATCACCCAGCCGGAGGCGGCCAGAGCCCATGTAGCGCAGGATCTTCCCGGTTCCCCCTACAGGCTGGGGCTCCCCTTCGTCCTCTCCAAATAAGAAAATGCCATCCGCTGCCGGATGGCATTTTCTTATCTTGTACGGATTCAGAATTTTCCGCTGTGGTGGGAAAACCCGCTGGAGTGGACCGTAGTCCCGCCGCCGTGGTGGCTGCCGCCGGAATCCCGCGGCCGGTTCTGAATGACCTCCACATGTCGAGAGCGGTGGAGGAAGCGGTCCTCGTGCAGATACAGATTAATGCCGCCGGGCACCACATAATCCTCCGCGGTCCGCTTGCTGACCGCGGTCTTCATTTTCCGCTTGTCGCCGTTGGTGATAAAGAAGGCAGCGACGCTGGACGGCAGCAGAGCCATGATGAGCTTTGCCACCGGGCCCGGTCCCTCAGGTTCCCGCTCTTCCCAGACGATATCCACCGGCTCGCCCTGGCGGGCGCTGGACAGCATGGAGGCCGCCGTATTCAGATAATCCTGAAAGCCGCTGTACCAGTCGTTTCGCCGGAAATCATCCAGAAAGCTCTGGGCCAGATAGTCCTTGCCGTAGTCGGTAAAGGCCGCGTTGCCGAAATCGCCGTAGGCCGCGATGTCATACTCCCGCTGGTTCATGCTCATGATCAGCATCACGCCGTCCCGCTGGTCGCCCCAGCCCAAATCATAGAAGCGGTAGATCCCCTCCGCGCACTCCTCGATCCCTTCGCTGTTATACTCCTCGTAGTTGTCGACGACCACGATATAAACGCCGCAGCTGTACTGCTCCGAGATCTGTCCCGCCAGTTGACTCAAGGAATCCCGCTGACTTTCGCTGATGCTGCCGGTGACGTCCGTCACGTAGGCTAGCCGGACCTGCTCCTCATCGGCTGCCGCATAGGCGGTCACACCCAGGAAAGAGCAGATCAGAAGCAGGAGCAGCCCCAGACAAAACAATCGTTTCTTCATCGGCGCCTCCTTACAGGAAAAACATCAGCGCCGCAAGCGCCGCTGCGATCGGCGCCGCGATCCCGGCAAAGCGCGCCCAATAGCGTCCTGTGGAGACAGGCAGATCGCCGATCAGCTTGCCGCTCTGACCATTCATGGCGAACAGAAAGCTCTTGCCGTTCCAGCGGGTGCTGAGCATCCAGACGGGCATCAGGGCATAGTCGACCCGGCCCCGGCGCAGGCGCACCCTGGCCGAGGTGGGCGTGCAGGTGGAATAGCCGCTCACGGTATTTTCCACGATGTGCTTTGCGGTATTGGTGGCCCGCTCATCCGCACGCGACGCGCAGCTCTGGGGCGGCACGTCATAGATATCCGCCAGGAAGCCAGGCAGATAAGCCGTGGAAAAAGGCTTCAGATCCGTGTAGTCAAAGGGCTCGATGGCGTCCATATGGGAGTCCGGCATCTTGGTGGAGGCGTCCACTGGGATCCGGGAGAAGGAGACCCGGCCCCCGCGCAGAAGGTCGAAATGGTCCGTCTCCGTGATCCGCTGGTTGCCGCGACGGCTGGTATAGACACGGGTGGCGGCGAAGTTCATCTCCACATCCGCCTCGCCGTTGAAGAGCCAGAATGGCACATAGACCCCCTTGATCTCCTCGATATGGTTGCTGTCCGCGAAGGTCTTGGGCAGCAGCTTTTTTCCTTTATAATACTTGGTGAGCGCCTGCACGGCCTGCTCTTTGCTGAGCTTGAAGGGCAGGATGTAGTCCGGCTTCAGGCCGCCATGGAACTGGGCGGGCACCACGGTGGGATTGCCGCAGTAGGGGCAGCTGGTGGCCGCGGTGGTGGCGTCACAGATCAGCTCCGCGCCGCAGGAGGGACAGCTGTACTGCTTCATCCCCGCCGCGTCCGCGCCCCATTCGGAGCCCGCGCTGTCGCAGTCCCAATCCGCGTCGTAATCCGCCTCAGCGTCCGCGGTCTGCTGCTGCG
The DNA here is from genome assembly GCA_902778275.1 of Oscillospiraceae bacterium. Classification (GTDB taxonomy): domain Bacteria; phylum Bacillota; class Clostridia; order Oscillospirales; family Oscillospiraceae; genus Limivicinus. The sequence goes on along the minus strand of CACYXE010000001.1, from coordinate 130,250 downwards.
CGGCAGCCACGCCGGTCTGCTCGGCCTGCTCGATCTTATCCGCATACAGCGCCTCGATCTCCTGCACAGTGAAGCTGCTGCCGCAGTAGTCGCACTCCACCATACCGCTGCTCCCCGCATAGTGCAGCGGCCCCGTGCAGCGAGGGCACTGATAGTTGGTTATCTGTGAAGGCATCGTTATCCTCCTAAAACTTGCGCTTATGCCGCCGGCGGCAAAGCCTCCGGCATAGGCTCGCCCGCCTCGATCTGCGTCAGATACCACTCATATCGAAACGGCAGCCGGAAGCTGTCCTTCTTCGCCACATCGTCCCATGCGCGCCCCCAGGGACGGAGCGTGATCTCATAGTCAAAGACCTCTCCCCCGCCGTCATGGTGGCCGCTCAACAGGAGCATGTCGGGAAAACCGGCGCTGTCCGGGTCCAGGGCCCAGTCGCCCGGGCCGATCTCCTGGAACCAGAAGCTGCCCCTTGTGGAAAGGGCCGGTCCCTTCTCCGCTTCCGCGGAAAACTCCACCCGCGCCATAGGCGCGTCCCGGGAGCCGTCCTCGTCCCAGAGCGTCAGGATCAGCGTATGATCCTCCGGTACGGCACGGATGGACGCGCAGCAGTCATACCAGGTCTCCGCGAAGGTCCCCTGCACATTGCGCAGCGTCCAGCGGCCGAACCAGTCGCCGCACCACCGGGAAACCAGCGCATCGTAGGCCGATTGGTCAAGCGGTTTCGGCTGCTGCTCCGCCAGGTCCTCCCTCAGGAAATGCAGCAGCATCTCCCCATCGGACAGGCGCAGATCCAGCACGCCGTCCTGCAGCGTACCGCCCGCGCGCTCGCCGCCAAGGTTCAAACTCAGCTTTGTCCCGCTGAGGCTCCAGCGGAAGGTGCCGCTCAGATCCCCGGCCGTGAGGACTCCTCTGCCGCCGGTGCCCAGCTCCAGCTCCACCCCCTCGGGGAAAAGCGCCTCCGGCTCCCACCGGAAGCCGTCGGACTCCACCGAGACGCAGAGATATTTCCCCGCGTCAGGTACCTCCTCCCCGCAGGCGGCGAGCAGCAGACACAGGGCGCTCAGCAGCAGCGCCGCTATATATTTGCCGTGGTTTTTGCGCAACTTGCTAATGATCTCTCAACTCCGATCAGACAGTATCCCCACTGTCAAAGGGATCGCCGCACTCCGGGCAGAACTTGGGCGGGTGCTGCGGGTCAGCAGGCTCCCAGCCGCACTTATCACACTTGTACTGGGGCGCGCCCGCAGGCTTTTTGGCGCCGCACTCGGCGCAGAACTTGCCCTTGTTGGCGGTGCCGCAGCTGACACAGATCCAGGAGTTGGCGCTCACAGGCTCCGGCTTTTTGGCGCCGCACTCCGGGCAGAACTTGCCGGTCGCCGCCGTGCCGCAGCTGGGGCAGGTCCAGGTGTTGGCGGCCGGTGCGGCCTGCTGGCCCATCTGATACAGCCCCTGGGCGTTGACGCCGCCGGCAGCTCCGGCCATATTCATGCCCATGAAGGCCATGGGGGCGCCGGCACCCTCGTTGGCGGCGGCCGCCTGCATGGCGGAAGCCTGGGCGCCCACCAGGTGGGCGGCGGCCATGTTGGGATCCCGGAAGGTGGCGTTGCGCTGCAGCTCCTTGATCATCTTCTCGTCTTCCTCATTGGCCTTCACGCTGGAAACGCCGATGGAGACGATCTCAATGCCGCGCAGGTCACGCCACTTGGCGGACAGCTCCTCATTGAGCGCGGCGGCCAGCTCCGTGGTATGTCCGGGCAGGGCGGAATAGCGCACGCCCATCTCGGAGATGCGCGCGAAGGCGGGCTGCAGAGCGGTCAGCAGCTCGGTCTTCATCTGGCCCTCCAACTGGTCGCGGGTGTAGGCCGTGGTCACGTTGCCGCAGATGTTGCTGTAGAACAGCAGCGGGTTTGCGATCCGATAGCTGTATTCACCGAAGCAGCGAATGGAGATGTCCATATCCAGGTTGATGTTTTTATCGACCACGCGGAAGGGCACCGGAGAAGGTGTGCCGTACTTGTTGCCGGTCAGCTCCTTGGTGTTGAAATAATAGACCCGCTGGTCCTTGGGCGCCTGGCCGCCGAAGGTGAAGCGCTTGCCGATGCGCTCAAACACCTCCAGGATGCCGTCGCCCAGATTGCCATTGAAAACAGAGGGCTCGGTGGAGGCGTCATACCTGTACTCGCCGGGCACGGCGCACACGTCCACGATTTTGCCCTGCTCCACGATCAGCATGCACTGACCGTCGGCCACGGCGATGATGGAGCCGCTGGAAATGATATTGTCGTTGCCGTTGTTGGAGGACAGGCCCGTCACTCTCTTTCTGCCCTTGACGGCAAGAACGTTGTTGGGAAGCGCGTCACAATAAAAATACTCTTTCCACTGATCGGAGAGCACGCCGGTGGCTGCTCCCAAAGCCGCTGCGATAAGACCCATGATGTTTCTCCTTTCGAATCTATGCAGTATCTTGCATTTAATAAATCGCCTGTTGGATTCTGATACCAATATAGTGGATTACGCCTTAAAAAGCAACAGGAAAATAGCGCGCCGGCTTTGCGCTCTGTTCCCTCCATCCTATCGCAAAGCCCCTGTACAACAGGACGAAATTTGCCCGAAAACAGTTCCGATTTCCTATTGAATTTTTTTTGCCGCCGTGATATACTATCTGCACTTGCGGATGTAGTTCATCGGTAGAACTCCGGCTTCCCAAGCCGATAAGGTGGGTTCGACTCCCATCATCCGCTCCATTAAAACAGCCCCCATCCTCTGATGGGGGCTGTTGTTGCAAGGAGAAGCATCATGTCCAAACGCTGCGTCATCATCAGCGGCGGGGAGTTTTCGCCCATTGAGGGCCTGTCCCCTGCCGATTTTGTAATCGCCTGCGACAAAGGCTATACCTACGCCAAGCGCTGCGGCGTCTTGCCTGACCTGGTGGTCAGCGACTTCGATTCCTACGGCGGCCAGATCGACCCGGGGATTCCGGTCAAGCGGTTTCAGTCCGAGAAGGACGACACCGACACCATGATCGCCATCCGCTACGCGGTGGAGCATGGCTTTGAGGAGGTCCTGCTGCTTTGCGCCCTGGGCGGGCGGCTGGACCACGCGCTGGCCAATCTCCAGGCCCTGGCCTTTGCCCAGGCCCACGGACTGCGCGCCTCGATCCGGGCGGAAGACACCTTCGTCACGACTCTGCAAAACGGCAGTCTCCGCATCCCCCGCCGGGAAGGCTGGTCCCTGTCCGTCTTCGCCGTCACGGATCGCTGCACCGGGGTAAGCGTATCCGGCGCCAAGTATCCCCTGCGGGACGCGGAAGTCACCAACCGTTTCCCCTTCGGCGTCAGCAACGAGTGGGTGGAAGATACCGCGGAGATCTCTGCGGCAGAGGGCATCCTGCTGATCGTCCTGTCCAAACTCTGAAAAACATAGTTTCAGCGGGCACCAAACGGTGCCCGCTTCTCTTTTTTATAACAGCATCACGCCGGCTTTTTCGCAGATATCCACGGTGTCCTGGTCCCAGATCGAGGCCTGGACCTCGCCGATGTGGGCCTTGCCCAGCAGCAGCATGGACACGCGGGACTGGCCGATGCCGCCGCCGATGGTCAGCGGAAGCTCGCCGTTTAAAAGCGCCTTGTGGTACGGCAGCGCCCGCCGGTCGTCGCAGCCCGACAGACGCAGCTGCCGGTCCAGGGAAGCGGGATCGACCCGGATGCCCATGGAGGAGACCTCAAAAGCGCAGCCCAGCAGATCGTTCCAGAACATGATATCCCCGTTGAGCGCCCAGTCGTCATAGTCCGGCGCCCGCCCGTCGTGGGGCTTGCCGGAGCGCAGCGCCCCGCCGATACCGATGATGAAGGTGGTCTTGTGGTCCTTCAGATAGGCGTTCTCCCGCTCCTTGGGCGTCAGGTCCGGGAACATGTCCTCCAACTCCTGTGCTGTAACGAAGGTGACGCGGCGCTCCAGCTTTCCCAGGGTCTGCAGCTGGGGGTAGATGGCCTGGATGGTGTCCTGGGTGTCGCAGATGGCGGTGACGATATCCATCACCGTCAGCTTCAGATAATCCAGATTCCGGTTCTCCGGCAGGATGACCTTCTCCCAGTCCCACTGATCCACGTAGACCGAGTGCAGATTGTCCAGCTCATCCTCGTCCCGGCGGATGGCGTTCATATCGGTATACAGGCCCTTGCCGGGGTAGAAACCGTAGCGCTTGAGGGCCAGGCGCTTCCACTTGGCCAGGGACTGGACCACCTGGGCCTTATGGTCGGAGCGCAGGATGTCAAAGCTGACAGGGCGCTCGTAGCCGTTCAGATTGTCGTTCAGGCCGGAGTTCTCATCCACGAACAGCGGAGCGGAGACCCGGTACAGGTTCAGCAGCGCGCCGAGCCGATCCTCGAACAGCCGGTGCAGCAGACTGATCGCCTTCTGGGTGTCATAGATGGTCAGGAGGCTCTTGTAGCCTTCGGGAATACTGGTGTGCATCTTGTTTCTCCTTTTTATTCAGAAAGCAGCGCGGCGATCTTCTGATAATAGCTCTCCGCGTCCTTACGAAAATGCTTTTCGATCTGCTGCGCCTGCTCCTCGCCGGAACAGAGAAGCTTCAGATGGATGATCTCTCCCTTGCCGTCGGACATGGCCAGCTCCACAAAGCAGCCGTCCCTGCCGGTTTCATGGCGGGCCGTGATCATCGCCGCCCGGCGCATCCGCTCCTCCACCGGGGCGATCAGTTTGAGCGCCTTGACCCGCACGGAATAGGGCAGGCTGCTCTCCACCGCGTCGGCGTTGCGTTTCCCCTTTTCCGTGATGGTATAGCCCTCGTCGTTCTGCTCCACGTGGCCGGTCTCCGTCAGTTCGCTCAGGCAGTCGGAATAGTCAAAATAACCGATCCCGCTGTCCACCTGGCAGAGCTCCAGCAGGGTCTCCGGATCCACCGTGCCGGGCAGGCGGCGGAGAATGAACAAAATCAGGATCTTGATATCCAGTTTCTCATGAATGAACCCAAACTGATCCATGGCGCGCCCTCCTTGATCCGGCAAAACATAGAACTATTATACTGCAAGGGACAGATTTTTCAAGACATAAATAACACATACGCGGCCCCGGCGCATAGACTGTACTGAAGTTTTTTTCAAGCTATGCGACAGGAGGTATTGCTATGGCTGACAGAGTCGTACCCGGTCCCGTGGACGCCGCAGCGGTCATTCACGAGGCCGTATCCATCAATACGCGCAAGATCTTCGACAGCTGCCGCGACAAGGACTGTGTGGATGATCTGCGGGTCTATCCCATCGTCAGTTCTCAGGCTGTGATCGACAGCGCGATGAGCATCCGTCCCCGCTCAGCGGAGCTGCTGTACACGGCGCTGAACGTGGAACCCATCAGCTTCAACCGGGGCTATTACACCATCGACTGCACATACTTCTACCGGGTGACCGGGGAGGCCTTCCCAAGCGCCCAGACGGTGAAGGGGCTGGCCATCTTCGATAAGCGGGTCATGCTTTTCGGCAGTGAGGGCAGCGCCATGACCTTCTCCTCCGAAACCACAGTCCCCACAGTGGTGAATGAAGATCTGCCCATCGCCGTGTTGAACGCGGTGGATCCCATCGCCCTGCACATGAAGGTGGTGGACGCGGACGTGACGCCGCTGGCCGAGGCGGAAGGCCGCGTGATCCCCGAGTTCATCCTCTCCGCTTTCCCCGAGGCGCTGGTCCTCACCGATGCGGGACGGCGCTGGTACGCCACCATTGGTCAGTTCAGCATCGTCCGCCTGGAGCGGGACACCCAGCTGCTGATCCCGGCCTACGATTACAGCCTGCCCGACAAGGAGTGCCCGGGCAGTACGCCGGACGATCCCTGTGAGCTGTTCAGCCGCATCAATTTCCCGGTGGAGGAATTCTTCCCGCCGGACAGCGTCACCGAGAGCACGGAATACCGGAGCATGGTATAAAAGGATACGGAGACTGTATGATACAGTCTCCGTATTTTGCGTTGAACGCCGCGATCACTCTTTGGCGGCGATGTCGTTCTTGTCTTTGTAGATGCTGTCGGAGGGGATGACGCCGCGCACGCAGGAGGTGGGATAGATGTTGGAGCGGCGGCCCACCACGGTGCCGGGATTGAGCACGCTGTTGCAGCCCACTTCCACGTTGTCCCCCAGAATGGCGCCGAATTTCTTGCGTCCGGTCTCGATGGGATTGCCCGGCTCTTTCACCACAACGAGGGTCTTGTCGCTCTTCACGTTGGAGGTGATGGAGCCCGCGCCCATGTGGGCCTTGTAGCCCAGCACAGAGTCGCCCACATAGTTGTAGTGCGGGGTCTGCACGTTGTCGAACAAAACAACGTTTTTCAGCTCCACGGAGTTGCCCACCACCGCGTTCTTGCCGACGATGGCACTGCCGCGGATAAAGGCGCAGTGGCGCACCTCCGCGCTGTGGTCGATGATGCAGGGGGATCCGATATAGGCTGAGGGGAACACCGTCGCGTCCTTGGCGATCCACACCCCCTCGGAGGGATGATCGAATTCCTCCGGGCTCAGGGTCTCGCCCAGCTTCAGAATGAAGGGCTTGATCTCGTCCAGCACCTCCCAGGGGTAGGTCTTGCCCGCGAACAGCTCGGCGGCTATGGTCTTGTCCAGATCCAGCAGTTCTTGAATGGTAATCATATTCCTTCTCCTTTTCTAAGATGTTTTATATGGAAGCGGATATTGTCATGATCGTTTACAGCTTCGCGCCGGCCGCCTCGTCCAGGTACACCGTGACCCGGCTGGGAAGCTGCAGGAACGCCGCAGGGACTGCGCTGTCCGTGCGGGCGTAAAGCATCTTGAAGGCCGCCTCGGCCTTTTCCTCGCCCAGGGCCAGGAGAAGGATCTCCCGGGCTTCGACCAGGGTCTTGATCCCCATGGTCAAACCGTAGGCGGGCACGGCCTCGAATCCGCCGAACCGCGCCGCTTTCTGGCGCTTGGTGGCGTCGGTGAGCTTCTGCCGGTGGGTCAGGGAATCAAAGGGAGTGGCGGGCTCGTTAAAGCCGATGTGGGCGTTGACGCCCAGGCCCAGGACCGCCAGATCCAAGCCGCCGGCGGACGCAATCAGCCGGTCATATTGATCCAAATTCTCTTCCTCGAGGAAAACGCAGTTTTCCGGCTGAAGATTCGTCTTCTCCACGAGCTGGGACTCCAGCATATGCCGACAGGTCTTTCCCGGTTCCGCGCCGATATACTCCGCCACGGAAAACAGACGGCAGTCCTTCAGGCTCAGCCGCCCCTGTTGACAGCGGTCCGCAAGCTCCGCGAAGAGCGGTACCATCGTCTCCCCCGCGGCGACCGCCAACACCGCTTCGGGCTTGGACGCCGCCAGCTCTGTGATCTGATCCGCGGCCGCGGCGACCGCTTCCTGATAGGATGCGCAAATCGTTTTCATGGCTACCCTCAATAAAAGCCCGTTTTCCGGGCAAACTAATGCAAAAGCAAAAAGAAACGCGAGGTGTTTATATGGCGATCGTCATCTGCCGGACCCTGATCATCTACTTCGCCCTGCTGATCACCATGCGGATCCTGGGCAAGCGTCAGCTGGGGGAACTGGAGCTGTCCGAATTCGTTCTGGGCGCGCTGATCGCCGATCTGGCCTCCCATCCCCTGCAGGACATGGGGATCCCGCTGATCAACGGTCTGGTACCAATCATCACGCTCTTCTGCTGTGAGGTGCTGATCGCGGGCCTCACCATGAAGAGCATCCGGCTGCGGACGGTCTTCTTCGGAAAGCCCAGCGTCCTCATCGCCCGGGGCCAGATCGTCCAGCGGGAAATGCGCAGGAACCGCTTTACCCTGGACGAGCTGATGCAAGAGCTGCGCAGCCAGGGCCGCAGCGACATCCGCAAGATCGAGTACGCCATTTTGGAAACGGACGGGAAGCTGAACGTTATCCCCTATCCGTCCGAGGCGCCGGTGACCGCCGCCCAGCTGGGCCTCCCGGCCCCCGACACGGGCCTTTCCACCATCGTCATCAGCGACGGGCGGATCCTGGATGCGAACCTGCGCCATCTGGGCCTGGATCAAAACTGGCTTGCCGACAGGCTCCGCGAAAACGGAGCGGAAGACGCCGCGCAGGTTTTCATAATGACCGTGAACGGCGCGGGCCAGATCTATTTTGCCAGGAAGGAGCGGAAAACATGAAACGAGAATGGATCGCCGCGGGGCTGCTGTCGCTCCTGATCGGCGCCGCCGCGCTGAACATCGTACGGGCAGACAGGCTGCTGGAACAGATCGGTGTCAACCTCAACCGGGCGGAGAGCGCCGCCCTGCGAAGGGATTTCGAAACAGCGGCCGTCTGCTTTGACAACGGTTTTTCCATCTGGCAGGACGCGCGAAGCTACACGAACGTGTTTCTACGGCACCCGGATGTGGATGCCGCAGCGGACGCTTTCTATGATCTGCAGCAGCTGCTGCTCCAGAAGGATCGGGACGCCCTTCCGGCGGCTTTTGCCCGCCTGCGCTACCGGCTGGAGATCATAGACTACATGGAACACCCATCCGTCGGAACAATCTTCTGAAGTCTTACTTCTCCGTAAGGAGCTTGGACAATTCCTCCATAAAGGTGTTGATATCCTTGAAGCTGCGGTAGACGGAGGCAAAACGGACGTAGGCAACCTCGTCCACATTTTTGAGCCGGGCCATGACCATCTCGCCGATCTCCACGGTGCTGATCTCCCGCTCCAGATTGCTCTGCAGCTCCTGCTCGATATCATCGGCGATCTGCTCCAGCGTCTGCAGGGGCACGGGCCGCTTCTCACAGGCGCGGACCATGCCGTTGATGAGTTTTACCTTGTCGAAGGACTGGCGGCTGCCGTCCCTCTTCACGACCACCAGCGGGAGCCGCTCGATGATCTCATAGGTGGTAAAACGCTTCTGGCAGGCCAGGCACTCACGGCGGCGGCGGATCGTCGCCCCCTCTTCGGCCGGCCTCGAGTCGATCACTTTACTTTCGGAATAACCGCAAAACGGGCACTTCATCTCTCTGTCTCCCCCATTCGATCCAGATTAAAAAACCGCAAAAATTATACCACAGGCCCCTGCGTATTTCCATACATTTTTTATCATTTCCTTCCACTTTTTCAGTGCCGGTAACCGGTCTCGAAATCCACGATGTTTTTGACCGTGCCGCCGGCAAAGTAGATGGCCAGGTTTTCCGCCGCGATGTCCACGATCCGCTCAAAGGTTTCCGGCAGATGATAGAAGCCGGAGACGTGGGGCGTGATCAGCAGATTGTCCAGCTGCCAGAGGGGGCTGTCCGCGGGCAGCGGCTCCGGCTCCGTCACGTCGATGCCCGCCGCGGCGATCTTCCCCCGGGTCAGAGCCTCGTACAGGACGGCGCCGTCCACTACGCCGCCGCGGCCGCAGTTGATGAAGACGGCGCTCTCCTTCATGCGGTCAAAATACGCCGCGGTATACATATGATAGGTCCCCGCGGAGCCCGGCAGGATGGACATGATCACGTCCGCCCGGGGCAGCAAATCAAAGAGCGCATCCGTGGTATACAGCTCATCCACGCCCTCGGGGCATGCTCCCGCCCGGCGTTTCACGCCGATCACATAGGCGCCCATGGCCTTGGTCAGGCGTGCGTAGCGAAGCCCGATATCCCCCAGTCCCACCACCAGCACGATGGCATCACTGAGGGAGCTGACCGTACCGTAGTCAGTCCAGCGGCTCTGCCGCTGGGCGTCCCGGTACAGGTGCAGCTTTTTCGTAAGCATCAGCGTCATGGCGAAGGCGTGCTCCGAGACGGCCTTGCCGTAGGCGCCGGAGGCGTTGGTCAGGATCAAGCCCGGGCGCAGTACGCCGGGCTTGATATAGGCGTCGGCCCCGGCGGAATTCAGCTGCAGCCATTTGAGCCTGTCCGCTGCGGCAAGCGGCCCGGCGGGTACGTTTCCGATGATGATATCCGCCGCGAGGATCTGCTCCCGCGTGGGTTCCGCCCCGCAGGTATATACGAAGCGCTGCCCGGGCGCAGCCGCCTCCAGCTTGTCCCGATGGCGCTGCTCCACAGGCAATACGACAAGAATGTTTTCCATAGCGCCGTCTCCTTTCCGTAAACTGGAAACATTATAGCTTGCCGGCGGCGGTAAATCAATGCGCGGCGGCAAAAAACTTTCTCACAAATCGCGTGATATCCTATTGACAAGCTGGGAAATGTCAGGTATACTGCCATTGAGGTTAGAGATATTTAACCGTCGCGAACCTTGTGCTTTTCTTTTTTTGTGTCGTGGTTAGACGTATTTAACTCAGTGGGAGGGGTACCATGAGCGTTGTGATTTTAGGCGGGAACGAATGTATGGAGCGCCGCTACAAGGAGCTGTGCGAAGCCTACCAGTGTCAGGCCAAGGTCTTCACCAAACCCCGCGGCGGCTTGAAGGACAAATTGGGCAGCCCCGACTTGATGATCTTCTTCACCGGCACCATGTCCCACAAGATGCTGCACGGCGCCATGTGCCAGCTCAAGGGCAAGGACACCATCATCGAGCACTGCCACACCAGTTCCCTCTCCGCACTTCGGAATATTCTTGAGAAGCACGCGGCACAATAAGGGTGAATCCTTTTCTTATGCAGGAGGTTTTCCATGTCTGAGGACCTGTTTGTACAATGCTGCGCCCCCACCCTGGCGGGGATCAAGACTGGAAGTCTCTTCACCTTTGCCTATGGATCCCGCCAGGACATGACAGAGGACGTCCGATCCCTCAACCGTACTTTGGCTCCCCATGGTCTGCGGATCCTTCCCCTGCGCTTCAGCAAGGGAAGAGCCCTCCTTTATCTGTTTCGGCCAGCCGGACTTAGGCGGGATCTGTGTGACAAGACGGCCATAGAGATCCTGAACGAGGCCGGATACGGAGGGCTGGGTCTGGAACAGTGTATCCAGCGACTGAAAAAGCGTCTGTGCGAGAGCAAAGATTTCCCCCACGAGATCGGTTTGTTCCTCAGCTATCCGCCGGAGGACGTGCGGGGTTTTATCGACAACAAGGCGCAGAACTATAAATTCATCGGCTATTGGAAGGTTTACGGCGACGAGAACAAAGCCCGCCGCACCTTCGAACAGTATAAAAAATGTACAGACTCCTACTGCAGATCACTGAGCGCAGGCCATGGCCTGGCGGAGCTCGCGGTATCGGTCTGAAAAGGAAAGGAAAGAAACCACATGAAAAAAGTAGCAGTTGTATTCTGGAGCGGGACCGGCAACACCGAGGAAATGGCCAAAGCCGTCGTCAGCGGCGCCCAAGGCGCGGGCGCCAGTGTAAGCAAGTATACAGCCACTGAGTTCAGCGATTCTCTCGTGGACGGCTTCGACGCCATAGCCTTCGGCTGCCCAGCTATGGGCAGCGAGTCCCTGGAGGACAGCGAATTCGAGCCCATGTTCGAAGGCGTTAAGGGCAAGCTCTCCGGCAAGTCCATCGCCCTGTTCGGCTCCTATGGTTGGGGCGACGGAGAGTGGATGCGCAATTGGGAGGATGACTGCAAGGCCGCCGGTGCGGTGCTGGCCGTCGATTCCGTCATCTGCAACGACGCCCCCGACGAAGACGCCCTCGCCGCCTGCAAGGCTCTTGGCGCCGCTCTGGCATAATGACCTCTCTTTTTCTCTCCTGATTTTGCCCCGCACTGCCTCCCGGCTGTGCGGGGCCCTTTTTATGCTGAAAGCCGGAACGGGATCCGTTCCGGCTTTCCATTATTTTACCAGCTGTCCCTGATAGCCCTGGACGCCGCCGATGCTGCGCACGTCGGTGTAGTCCCGGTCCTTCAGCATGGCCGCCGCCTGGCTGCTGCGGGCGCCGCTGAGGCAGTACAAAAACAGCGGCTGATCATAGCCCTCGGCGATCTCGTCGATCTCCCGCAGCTGCTTCAGGCTCAGGTTGATGCTGCCGGGCACATGTCCCTCGGCATACTCGTCCCGGTTCCGCACGTCGATCAGCAGCGCGCCCGGGGTCTCCCGAAACTGCCGCAGCCCGGTCTCCAGATCGTTCTTTCGCAGTTTATCGAATAAACCCATTCTTCTTTCCTTCTTTCTCAGGAAGCTTTTCTTCCGGCGCTCGCGGCCGTACCGCCGTCAGTTCCTGTGCCTGTGGAATTCGCGGCGCTGCTGGGCAGATCGATGTCCAGATAGCTCTCCACGATATCCATGACGCTGTCGTCCTTCAGAATGATGGACAGCTCGATGCGGCGGTTCTGGGCCCGCCCTTCTTCCGTGTCGTTGCCGGCGACGGGGCGGGTCTCGCCGTAGCCCGCGGCGCAGAAGAAGGAGGAATAGCGGTTGAGCTTTCCGCCCTGTCCGGCCAGCAGATAGTTGAGCACGGAGTTGGCCCGGTCGGTGGACAGGATGCGGTTGTCCTCGTCGCTGCCGGTGCTGTCGGTATGGCCGGAAATGACGATGCTGTCCACATACTTGGCGTTTTCGCTGTCCTGCAGGAAAGCTTCGAACACCGTCACCAGCTGATTGAGCGCAGGCGCGGCTTCCGGTTTGATCTCGGCGGAGCCCACGTCGAACAGGATGCTCTCGTCCAGAATGATGTTCCCGCTCTCGCCGATGCTCACCTTGGAGGAGTCCCCCATCACCTTGGCCACAGCGTCCCGGATCTGCTCCAGGATGGACAGGCGCAGCACCGCGATGGTCTGCATCTGGCTGCGCATGGCAAGCAGCTCCTCATTGGCGGCCTTCATATACTGCTCCTGCTCCCCGATCAGGGCCTTCTGATCGGCCAGCAGCTTGTTCTGGCTGGCCAGCTGCTTGTTCTGTTCGTCCAGATCCTGCTGCTGCTGGGTGAGCGTCAGCTTGGCCTCGTCCAGGTCGATGGTGATCTTTTCAAGATCGCTCTCGGCCTTCTCCACCTGCTGCAGCGTCAGAGCCAGGGTCTTCTCCATGTCCTCCAACTCCAGCTCGGCGCTGGCCAGGTCTTCCTCGGTGCTGACAAGCTGCATCTCCGTATTGGCCAATTTCTCCTGGGTGCTCTGCAGATTGTTGCCGGTGATCAGATTCTGGATATAGGAGAGAAGCATCAGGAAGAACAGGATCAGAGCGACCGCCGACATCATGTCCGCATAGGATGGCCAGAAGCCCTGTTCCCCGTCAGACGTTTTGTTCAGCGCAGTGACGCGCCCTGCGTACTGTCTTCTCATTTGTGCACGCCCTCCATACGGCGGTTGATCTCCCGCATGGCGTTGGCCAGATCACGCACCGCCAGATCCATGCGCTCCACGCTGCCCCGCAGATTGTAGTCCACCTCGGAGAAGTCGTGCACGCCCTCGTTGAATTTGGTCACAGTCCTGTCGAAGGACTCCACCATCAGCTTGCCGCCGTCCATGGCCCGGCTGAGCACATTGGCGGAGCCGTTGGTGGCGTCGATATAGGCCGCGGCGGCGGTATTCATAGTGGTCTTGAACTCGGTGACCGCCGCGTCCATAGCGGCGATCATCCGCTTGACCAGGTCCGCGTCATCCCTGGAGGCCTCGGTGTACAGCGTAGGGGCGATCTCCGTATCCAGCCACAGCTCCAGCTTGGTCTCCAAGCGTTCCCGCTGGGTCTGAGGATTGAAGATGGTGCGCAGGATGGTCAGCAAAATGGAGCAGCCCGCGCCCACCAGTGAGGTGTAGAAGGCCACACCCATGCCCGACAGGGCGGACATCAGGCCGCCGCCCACGCTGTCCAGCACGCTGAGCCATTCGGTGGAGTTGCTGTAGCCGATCAGCTCCGTCAGCGACGCCACCGCCAGGCTCAGGCCCAGGAAGGTGCCGAACAGGCCCAGGGTCACGAACAGGGACACGGCATTGTTCAAAAAACGCTCGCACAGCAGCAGCCCGGACAGGCGGCCGTTCACCGTATCGGTGATGATGGCGGGGGTGTTCACGTCCTGTCCGTACTGTTTATAGGCCGCTATGTATTCGTCCAGCAGCACGGCCTTGAAGCCGCGGCTCTCCTCCCCGCTGCCCCTGGCCTTCCCCGCCAGCACCTTATAGCGCAGGTAGGTGTGGAACAGCAGCACGATGGACAGCACAAACAGGATCCCGATGATGACGATGACGACGAAACCGGCGGCCGGCATATTATGGAGATTCTTGAGCATTCCTATCCCTCCAGTCCTTGCTTTCTGTCTTCCTGCCGCCCGCGGCGGCTTTTTCAAATACGGGAGAATTATACCAGAGCTTTGCCGAAATGGCAAATATCCTTTCCGGACTGATAGACGGATTTTGCGCAATATTGTTCCATTTTATAGCAAACCGCGCCGTCTCTGCGGGGCGGCGCGGCATTTGCTTCGTTCACATATCAGGTGGCGTTTCCGGCAAACTGGGTCATGTACAGCTCGTAGTAATTGCCTTTCTGCGCCAGAAGCTCCGCATGGGTGCCGGTCTCGATGATGTGTCCGTGGTCCATGACCACGATCATGTCCGCGTCCTGGATGGTGGAGAGCCTGTGGGCGATGATCAGGCTGGTGCGATCCTTCATCAGCTCCACCATGGCGTTCTGGATATGCTGCTCCGTCCGGGTATCCACGCTGGAGGTGGCCTCGTCCAAGATCAGGATCTTCGGATAGGACAGGAAGGCCCGTCCGATGGTCAGCAGCTGCCGTTGGCCCTGGGACAGGTTGGCGCCCGCCCCGGTCAGGACCGTGTCGTAGCCCTCGGGCAGGGCCGCCACCACCTTGTCGCAGTTGGAGCTCTCCGCCGCCTCGATCATTTTCTTGTCCGTGATGGTCGGATCGGCGTATTTCAGGTTGGCCCGGACGGTGTCGGTAAAGAGTACCGAATCCTGCAGCACGATGCCCACCGAGTCGCGCAGCACGTCGCAGGAGATGTCCTTGATATTCTCTCCGTCCACGGTGATCTCCCCCGCGTCGATGTCATAAAAGCGCATCAGGAGGTTGACGACGGTGGTCTTGCCCGAGCCGGTGGAGCCCACCAGGGCGATCTTCTTGCCCGCCTCGATCTTCAGATTGAAGTCGTAGATGATCTGCTTGCCGGGCACGTAGCTGAAGTCCACATGCTTGAACTCGATCACGCCCTCCGTGATCGGCAGCTCCCGGGCGCCGCTCTTGTCCTCGCTGGCGGTATCCAGGATAGAGAAAATGCGCTCCGCGCCGGCCACGGCGGTCTCGATCTGCCCATACAGCTGCGCCAGCTCGTTGATGGGCCGGGAGAACTGCTTGGAGTAGATGATAAAGGCGGAGATGACGCCCACGGAGATCATCCCCCGCAGGGCAAACCAGGCGCCGAAGGCCGCCACGATCACGAAGGACAGGTTGTTGAGCATATTCATCAGCGGGCCCATGGCGTTGCCGATCACGTCCGCGATGATGCCGATCCTGGTCAGCTCATCGCTGGCCTGGGTGAATTCTTCGATGCTGCTCTCCTGCAGGTTGTAGGCGGCCACGGTCTTGATGGCGGTCACCTTCTCCTCCACGATGCCGTTCACACTGCCCAGCAGCTCCTGCCGCCTGAGATAATAGCGGCGCATCAGCCTGGACATGACCCGGGTCATCACCACCGACAGGACCACCGTCACGCAGGTGAGCAGGGTCAGGGGCACGCTGTAGGACAGCATCACCGCCACGGTGCCGATCAGCGTCAGCACGCCCGAAAACAGCGAGGACAGGGACGAGCTGATCACATTGGACACATTCTCCGCGTCGTTGGTCATACGGCTCATGATATCGCCGTGGGAGTGGCTGTCCAGATACGGGATGGGCAGGCTGATGACCTTGCTGAACAGCTCGCCGCGCAGGCGGTAGATCACCCGCTGCGACAGCCGCGCCGACAAGAAGCCCTGCAGCAGCGTCGCGCCGCCGTGGATCAGATACAGCGCCAGCATGATGCCCAGGATATGGGGAATCTGCCCAAAGGCGCCGGACACCAGATCGTCGATGGCCCTGCTCTGGAGGCTGGGGGTGATGACACTGGCCAGAACCGTGACGATCACCACCAGGGCCAGGAAGATCACGTATTTGATCTCCGGGCTGAAATAGCTCAGCAGCCTGCGCAGGGTCTTCCTGCCCTCCTTGGGCTTTTCCGTGGGCGCGCCCATGCTCTGCCGGTGGCCGGGCCGGAAGCCCTGCTGGGCTACGGAGGATGTGGCTTTCACCGTGCTCATGCCTGGCCTCCTTTCTCCGTCTCCTCGCTGTCCTTCAGCTGGGAATCGTAAATACCCCGGTACACCGCGCTGGTCCGCAGCAGCTGCTCATGGCTGCCGCAGGCAGCGATAGTGCCGTTATCCAGCACCACGATGCGGTCTGCGTTTTTGACCGAGGCCACGCGCTGGGCGATGATGATCTTGGTCACGTCGGCGTACTGCTCCCGCAGCGCCGCGTACAGGGCCGCCTCCGTCCGCAGGTCCAGGGCGCTGGTGGAGTCGTCGAAGATCAGGATCTCACCCTTTTTCAGCAGCGCCCGGCTGATGGCGATGCGCTGCCGCTGGCCGCCGGACAGGCTCATACCGCCCTCGGCCACCGGGGTGTCGTAGCCCTCCGGCTGCTGGCGGATGAAGTCGTCCGCCTGGGCGGCTCTGGCCGCGGCGCAGATCTCCTCCTCCGAGGCCTTGGGATCGCCGATGGCGATGTTGTCCCGGATGGTGGTGCTGAACAGCTCGCTCTTTTGCAGGCAGACCGTCACCTTCTGCCGAAGCTCCGCCAGATCGTAGGCGCGCACGTCCACGCCGTCCACCAGGATCTTGCCGGACGCCGCGTCGTAAAAGCGCGGGATCAGGCTCACCAGCGAGGTCTTGCCGCAGCCGGTGGCGCCGATGATGCCCACCGTCTCCCCGGGCGCGATATCCAGGTTGATCCTGCGCAGCACCCGCTTGCCGCTTTCCGGATAGACAAAGCTCACGCTCCGGAAGCTGACGGAACCCTTCTGCTGCGGCTGCGTATATCCGTTTTCCAGCTTTTCCAGACCGGGGTCCGTGGTGATGACCGCCTCCAGCCGCTTGGCGGAAGCCAGGCCGCGGGAGAGCGTCTGGAAGATCATGGCCAGCATCATCATGCCGTTGAGGATCTGGGAGATATAGGTGATGGCCGCCATGACGGCGCCGGGCGCCATCTTGCCGCCCTGCACCTGGATGGAGCCGATGTAGATGATGCTGACGATGCCGATATTCAGCACGATGTTCATCACCGGGCGCAGGAAGGACATCATCATCTGGACATTGAACTGGGTTTCCACCAGATGGCGGTTGGCGTTGTCAAAGCGCCGGGCCTCTGTCTTCTCCTGAATGAAGGCCTTCACCACCCGGATGCCGTTGACGTTCTCCTGGATGATGCTGTTGAGCTTGTCCAGGCTCTCCTGCAGCACCGTGAACAGCGGATTGGTGCGCCAGACCACAAAGATCACGTCGATCAGGATCAGCGGGAAGGCGCAGGCCACCACCACGCCGAAAGACACGTCCAGGCTCAGCAGCGCCGTGGTGCCGCCCACGAAGAACATCAGGCAGCGCACGAAGCCGCGGATCATCTGCATGACCAGCTGCTGGACCTGGGTCACGTCGCTGGTGATACGGGTGATCAGCGAGCCGGTGGAGAAATCATCTGTCTGCTCGAAAGAAAAATGCATGATCTTTCGAAAGCAGGCCTTGCGGATATCGTTGCCGTAGTTCTGTCCGGTGACGTTGCTGAACACGCCGGAGAGCATGCCGCAGACGCCGCCCGCCAGGACCACCAGCAGCATTTTGATCCCTGTGGAGATCACCAGTTGGAGATCGGAGACACCGCCGTTATGAAGTCCCAGGATACCGTCGTCCACGATCGTGGCCATCATCCTGGGCTGGTACAGGTCCACGTACACCTCCGCGACCATGAAGCCGGCGGCCAGTACGGCAAAGTACCAGTACTTTTTCAGCAGCTTGAGCAGTATCCTCATCGAAGCGTTCCCTTCTTTCAATGGAACTATCATAACAGAAATCCGGGAAAAAGGAAAAACTTTTTTCATATAATGGAAAAAGCCCCCGTCCGAAGACGGGAGCTTTTGGGAATGACAGGCTCAGCCGTAGGAATGCAGCCCCGGCAGGAGGGTGTTTACCCCCGCGAAGGTGAAGAACACCACCGGCACCGCGATGACCAGGAACCAGGCCATGACGACCCCCTTGCGCTTGCTGCGCAGGCGCAGGTGGAGATAGACCGCGTAGATGATCCAGGTGATCAGCGCCCAGACCTCCTTGGGGTCCCAGGTCCAGAAGGCGGACCAGGCCTGCTCGGCCCAGATCGCGCCGGACAGGATCACAACGGTCAAAAACAGGAAGCCGAAGGCCACCAGCCGGTAGCTGAGATAATCCATCTGCCGCAGCCTGCTCTCCCCGTCCTCCGTGTTTTTCTTTGCCAACAGGATGTAGCGCAGGCCGATACAGCCCGCTACTACAAAGGCGGCATAGGAGAGCACGGCGGAGCCGATGTGGATGCCGAACCAGGCGCTGCGCAGAGCGGGCATCAGATCGTGGATCTCCATAGGTTGCAGCGCCGCGTAAGTCAGCACCAGCAGCGTCATGGGCATGGCCGCCACAGACAGCCAGTCGGCCTTCATCCGTCTGCGGATGACGATCAGCATCAGGGCCACGCCCCAGGCAAAAGCGTTGGCGAATTCGAACTGATTGGAAAGCGGGATCCGCCCGGCGACCACACCCCGCGCCGCGGTGAAGACCAGATGCACGGCGAAGGCCAGCAGAAACACCGGCCAGGATATCTTCAGCAGCTTCTCTTTTTTGAAGGCCGTGCCGGTAAACTGCAAGATCACAGCAGTGGCGTAAAGGATAAAGGTGAGAAAAAACAGGACTTTCATTCGTGATCCTCCAATCTGCAATCCTGCAGCAGCTCGTCCAATTCGATCCGGATCCCCTCCGGCTTGGGGCCGCCGACGGCATAGCCCTGCCCGTCCACTTTCACCAGCACCGGCGGCATGAAGAAGCTGATGTACAGCCCCAGGATCAGCAGCACGAAGGCAGCGATCAGCAGGGCGTTGATGACCGTAGGCGTGTGCTTGACGCGCAGGCCCGGGTATTCCACCGGGGCGTTGAAATGAAAGCGCAGGCCTCCCGCTTCCAGCTCCTCCTCCGGGAACGCCAGCATGGGGCTGACGCTGCCGTTTTCCGCCAGAAGCACCTCATACACCGGGTCCTCATAGCGGCCGGAGGTGGAGGTGATGAGGGTCATCCGCCCGCCGGGGTCCACGACGTATCCGGGATAGACCGCCTCATACCACAGGCCGTTGGCCCCGTCCAGGGAAAGCAGAGTTGTCTCGGTCAGAATGAAATCATCACTGCCCCCGGTGGCCAGGTTGGTCACGGTGACGGACCCGGCTGTGCCGTAGGTCTGCTGATAGATCTTATAGCTCCCGAAGGAAAAGGGATGGTTGACACGGATATCCGCCCAGTCGCTGGTCCGGCCGTCGCTCAGCCGTACCCGGATCCGGCTGGAATAATCCAGCCGCCCGGTGGCGTCCTCGATGTGGAAGGAATCGACCGCGATCTCCGTACCGTCCTCCATGTGCACGCTCTCCCCGGGGAAGCAGGAGCGGTCCACCACCACAGGCAGGTACAGTGCTCCTGCGCCGAAGATCACGATCAGCAGGATGGACAGATGGATGATGAAGGAGCCGTAACGGCCCACACTGTTTTTCCGATAGACCCAGACCCCGTCGCAGTCCTCCCCGCGGCAGCGGATCTCGGTCAGATATTGCCTGAGCCTTGCCGTTCCCTCGCTGTTCAGGCACACCTGGTCCTTCATCTTCGCCGTCCGCTGAACGATCCTGTTCCGATCTTGCACCACGTTCACGATCCGCACCAGGGAGCACAGCGTCAGATTCAGGCACAGCAGAACCAGCAGCAGGATGAAATACCAGCTTTCAAAGATCCGGTGCAGGCGCAGCATCAGGATCACGCCGTGGAAGGAGCCGTAGTTCTGGGCGTACCAGGAGACCGCCTTGTCCTGGGGGATCAGCGACCCGGCCACGGAGCACAGGGCGATCAGGATCAGCAGCAGGATCCCAAAGCGCATGGACCGGAAGAAATGCAATACTTTTTTCATGGAACCACTCCAAAAAACGAAACTGCCGCTCGCCCTGTTCGGGCGGGCGGCATGGGGATTATGGATTTAACGCAGCAGGCCGATGGCCCGGTTGGTCAGGGCCTCCGCCTTGTCCAGGCAGTCATAGGTCAGCGTGGGGTTGTGGGCGCCTTCGGCATTCTCCACGAAGACGAAGTCCCAATAGAACTGGGCGTCACGGGCCAGGGAGCGGACAGCATCCAGCTCCTCCTCGGTGTATTCACCGCTCTCCACAGCGGCCGCCAGCAGCTCGGTCAGATACTCCAGCTCGTAACCCACGGAGTATGTACGGGACTCCACCTGCTCCTGTACGGCGTGTACCTCGGACACCAGATCCGCATGGCAGGACGAGCAGTTGTTGGCGATCAGCTCGGGGTTGTCCAGAGGGCTAATCAGCTCATGGCTGCGGTAGGTCTCGCCATCCGCGTTCACCGCGTCAGGCATGTGGCAGTCAGCGCAGGTAAAGTCCTTGGCGTGCTGGCTGCCGGCACCCAGGAAGGTCTCAAACTCGGGGTGCTGCACCTTGATCTGCTTGACACCGGTGCGTGGATTGGTATAGTCGGTGAAGATCTCACCGTTGGAGAAGTTGGAGGCGTCGTTGAAGAAGGCCAGCATGGTCGTCGGATCCATGCTCTCCAAGCTGTTGTGGGCGATCTTGGTGGCCTTGGTGGCCGGATCGAAGTAATACTCGTTGTGGCACTGACCGCAGGCCAGGTTCGCCGGGGCGATGCTGTCGAAGTCCTCGCCCACCGCGTCGATCCAGTAGGTATGGGTGATGGTGATCTCACCGGGGGTATTGGCGTGGCAGTTGTAGCAGCTGATGGGATCCACGACCTGCTGCTGCACGTCTGTCCAGGCCAGCTGATAGGCCTCGTCGCCCATCTCGTTGACCATGTTGGTGAAGTCCGGGGTCTTGCAGGTCCAGCAGTTGGCCAGGGCGTGGGGACGGCCGGTGGCCTCGATATCCTCCACGTCGTACATGTGGCCGCGGGCGCTGCCGTAGTAATAGGCGAAGCCGTAGGGCTCATAGAGCGTGGGCAGCATGGGATACTGCTCCAGATAGTCCACCACCTCATCGCTGCTGCGGGTCATGGTCCAGCTCTCATAGATATCTGGGTACTGCTCCGCCCAGTCAGAGGCGTGCAGAACGGTGACGCCGGAGTGGGTCTCCACCTTCCTGGCGATCTGCTTTGCGGTCGCAGCCGCCGGATCTCCGGCAGAGCCAAAGGCAGCCGCGTCAATCCCGCCGGAGGCCAGGGCGTCCTGAACGGCGGCCTTGATGGCGGTAGAGGTGATGGTGGCGCCGGAAACCGCGTCCACATCCAGACTCTGCGCCTCATAAATCCGGCCGGGCAGCTCATCCACCGCCACGGTGCCGATGCCGTCTGTCTCGCTCTGCTCCGTCACCTTGATCTGATAGATCTTGTCCGCTGTGGCGACAAGCTCCACCGAGACGGGCCCGTTGCGGCCGTCGGCCGTTCCGGTCAGCGTCATTGCCTCCGCGGGGATATCCGCGGCGTTTGCGCCGGTGGTGACCACCCGGTTGCCCAGGATGATGCTGCCGATCAGGAGCACCAGCAGGACGATCCCGCAGCCGGCGCCGATCATGTCAAGGCGTTGCTGTTTCTTCAGCTTTTTATCCATATCGATCCCGCGCTCCTTATTCGTGCCAGATTTCGCCGGGTTCAAAAGATAGGCATAACGATACGTTTACAGTATAAAGCATAAGGTCCCTCCTATCCGTTGCGGCTGCAACGAGACAGGAGGGGCGCTCTCATTATTTCATTTGATGCAGAAGCTTATTTTTTCAGCACAAAGGTGTTGCCGTCATAATCGATCAGTCCGTCCGCCTTCATGGCCATCAGTTCCCGGGACATGGCGCTGCGGTTGCTGTGCAGAAAACTCGCCATCTCCGAACGGTTCAGGGGCACCTCGATGTATTTCTGCCCCTGCTTTGCCTCCAACAGCATCAGATAGGCCATGATCTTTTCCCGCAGCGTGGTCTTGGAGGCCACTTCGATCCGCTCCATGAGTCGCAGATTTTTCTCTCCGATCAGCTGCAGCAGATTCTTCGCCACCCGTCCGTGGAAGGGGCAGTTCTTTTTGCAGGGATGCAGGATCTGGCTCAGAGACAAAAACAGGATATGCGCATCCGTCGCGGCGAAAAAGGATACGTAGGAGTTTTTCTCCTCTTTCACCGCAAAGCTCTCGCCCAGGACGTCGCCCTTTTCCAAGTATGTGATCAGCGTGTTGTGCCCCTGGGAATCCTCCTTCAGCATGTGCACCATGCCGCTGAGGACCACGCCCACCTCCTGCACCTCGTCCTGATCCAGGAGGATATACTCCCCTTTGTGGTACCGACGGTTTCTGGCCTTCATGCACAGCAGAAGATCTGAAAGCTCCTCCTCTTTGATCCCGTCAAAAAGGGGAACATCCCGCGGGGAAATAGATTGATCCAGCAAGACAATTCACCACCTTGCTTCGTTCTATCACAGATATTATACCGCGGCGGCCGCCTTTTCATGTTGCAGACGCAACGTTTTCAGGTTGTTTATATCAGTTTCATCCCGCGGAAGTCAATTATACACAACGCTCGGATCATTGACCGCTGGTGCCGCCGGCATGTTGCCAAGAGCCCTCGGGTTCGAGTCCTTTGACAATCCAAATCCGAACCGGATTCCGTCTTTAATGGGGTAGTGCAGGAGGGGATGGGCTTCCCCTCCTGCCGATTTGAGCGAAGCGGATCTTCGCCCGCCGCAGGCGGGCCACCAAAAAGGGGCTTCCTTTCGGAAGCCCCTTTTTGGTGCCGGTGGTGGGACTCGAACCCACACGATGTTGCCATCGGCGGATTTTGAATCCGCTACGTCTACCATTCCATCACACCGGCGAACTGGAATGAGTATATAACATGTCTCCTTAAAAATCAAGGGAGAAATCCCTTTTATTTACTTTCCGCCGCATCTGCCGCCGATGCCGTGGGGATCAGCATCATGTTCATATCCGCCGTCCCCTCTACCCCGGCGATGGTCTCCGTAAAGCTGTACTGCCAAAAATCCACCGCGTAGTAGAAGCTGGGGTAACCCATCTCCGGCAGGGAAAACCAGAAGAGGTAATCTGTAAGCCGTCTCAGGTCATAGCCGTAGTAACCGAGATTCCGATTGAAGTATACGCAGGGCTCATAGCCCGCGTTCCTCAAGGTCTGGCAAAACGCCACGGCGCAATCCGTGCGGGTCTCCATGCTCAGATCCTTGGTGCGGGCTTCGTCCATATCGGGGATCTTTTCCCAGTCAAAAACCACCGGCATGTTGATCCGATAGCCCGCCAGGCGTTCAATAACAAAGTTGGCCTCCTCAATGGCCTCCTGGACGGTGACCGCCTGGGAGAAGAAATAAACGCCTACGTCGATGCCGTTCGCCTGCGCGCCGGAGATATTGTCACGGTAATAGGGATCTTCAAACAAGCCGCCCTCTGTATAGCCCCGACGGCCGAGGCGGATAAAGGCAAAATCCACGTCGCAGGCGGCGACCTTGGCCCAATCCACGCTGTGCTGGTGCTCGGAAACGTCGATCCCCCGGCGCAGGGTGTAGTCGCTGCCCAGATAGACCGGCGTCGTCCCCTGGTTGACAAAGTCCTCTTTTTTGATGGGATTGACCGGGACCCCCTCCAGCGGTGTCATCCAGACCCAATCAAAGCCATCGTAGACATAGACCTGGCCCTCATGCAGGTCCACTGTCGGTTCCGGCGCTTTCTCTTTACGGAACTTTATGATCAAAAACAAGGCAAGTATGATCAGCGCAAAGGCGACGATCAGCAGGCCCCAACGGAGCCGGACGGCAGTTCTCATAAGCTCCCCTATCAGATGTTACAGATTTCGACAAGTATCATAACATACTCTATTATTTTTTTCAATTCCGGCTGTCCATAAAGCTGGAAAGTATTGAATACTATTTTACGCTTTTGCGAAAAATGACGGTTGACAAACCCGGGCAGATTTGCTATTATAGTCGAGCCGGTTAGATGCTGGTGTAGCTCAGTTGGTAGAGCAGCTGATTTGTAATCAGCAGGTCGGGGGTTCGAGTCCGTCCACCAGCTCCACTGTCTGAGTTCAAAGGCCTGGCAATTGCATATGGGGGAATTCCCGAGTGGCCAAAGGGGACAGACTGTAAATCTGCTGGCAATGCCTTCGGTGGTTCGAATCCACCTTCCCCCACCAAAGCCCGGAAATCCGCAGAAGCAGCGGGTTTCCGGGCTTTTTGTTTGCCTATTTCCGGCTGCATTTTCCGGAATGTGCTTGCTCAAAATGGTGCAACATGGCGCAAAATGGTGCAGTATTTGATTGCAAAATTGATTGCAAAAAGATCCCGCTGGGATAGGCCAGCGGGATCTTTTCTTTTACTCAACAATTTCGGTCTCGTCGACCTGTTTCTTGAAATGCCCGATAACTTTCAGCAGCCACGCGGGGACCGGAGCTCCGAGCTTTTCGGCATTTTCGATGATGCTTCCCAGTTCTGTGAAAATGTACCAGATAGAGACGATCAACGTTAAATAGTTTCGGTACTCAAATCCGCCCAGGAGTGGTGCCGCGGCAGTGTTGATAATTATGGCGATCGCAATGTCACACAAGGCCGCCACCAGCAGAGCCACGATTTCGCCAAGCTTATGCCAAAGCCCCTGCCTGGCCACGGTGCTGGACCACTCCCCTTTTGATCGGGCAGCCAAACTGCCGGTGATCCAGTCCAGGAGCATGGCTGCGGCAAAGATGCAGACAGCCCAGCCTAACCATCCCCACAGACTGGTTAGAAATGCGATCACAGCAGCGGCGGCTGCCTTGATCTCTGTAGCCTTATCGGGTGCGTTCATTGTTTTATCCTCCTTTTTATAGTCTGCACAGCGCGGCCCAGGTCAACGGCCCTGCCACACCGTCCACGCTTAGACCAGCAGCCCGCTGGAAATCGCGCAACGCTGCGTCCAATCCGGCACCAAAGCGACCGGATATGTCGCCCTTGTAGTAGCCTCGGGCGCACAGGATTCCCTGTAGCGCAAAAACATCCGGGCCGGTCATAGACTGGTCCAACATGCGCGGCGGCCAATATTTTTCCGCCGGCGACGTCAGACCCGCACCGGGATCCTGTACTGAACTGCCGGCAAATTCCTGCAAGATCGCCGTGGCTACGCCGATCCGGTAATTAATCGCTGCCTGGCTTTGATCTCCCGGCCGTTCAAACTGGCACATAAATACCCGGGTCATTTCCGCGAGGCTGGCGTCAGACTGCAGCGTGCGCAGCACTGCCGAATACTCTGCCTGGTGCAGCTCCGTGTTGGCCCAATCGTGTTGGGTGTCCGAATCGGACACGCTGCGGCCGCGTGCCTTTGCCAGATCAAAAAGGCCGGCTTTTCTTTCGTGGAAAGTATGCTGATAGTAGCCGTAGCCGTAGCCGTCGAAGCAAAACTGCTGGCGGCTTATGGTTCCATTGTCCACAGCTGCGGTATATTCCGCATCAGACAGCGGACAGCGATCCTCCACGTTGTTCGATTGGAAAGCGCTCTCGGGTCCAATGTTGCCCATGATGGCAGCCGTAGCCTTCTCGCTATAGCCAAGCTGGCGCCAGTAGTTCCAAATTTCTCGCTTGCTCATCTTTTTATGCCTCCATCAATTGCACCACTTATACCGCAGAACCAACCGCCATAAATGATACAGCATAGTTAGACCCAGTTCTCGATGTGTTAGCCGCCAGAATAACGGAGATTGTGTTGGAATCACCCGGTCCCCATAGGATAGCTCGGTTCAATCGGATGCCGCCAGATGTTGACCCGGTACCGACAGAGGCGAAAGTGTTTATAACGCTTTTCAGCACACTCGGTGGGTGTACGCCCGTATCGATTTGCCCGTAATATTCCCCATTCGCGGATGTCGTAATTGACACATTAGTCAGCGATATTGTAATTGTGCATATCACAATGCTGCCGATGCGTACCCATGTCCAGTTCCCCTCAGTGCCGCTTTTCGGCGTCATTTGAATTTTTCCTGTTGCCATGATTCCATGGCGCTGGGTTATTTTTCCCCGACAAAAACCACATGAGCGGTAGGAGTTCTCGCAGAGTCCGTAGCTGAAATGAAATAGCACGCCAGTTCCTGCGTGTTCGGGCTTACGGACGGGTTTGCCGTCCATTGCACCTGCGAAGCCATAACCGTGAATTCACCTTTTGAAAACTCAAATGGCGTACTCCCGAGTGAAACTGCGCTCGCAGTCCTGTACACGCTCCCCGCCTGTGTGCTCGGGGTATATGAAACGGGTATTGCGGCGATGCCAATAATTAATCCGGTCTCAAACTCCCACCACGTCCAGTTGCCGCTCGTGCGCTTTGTCGGGTTTGGTTTAATTGATCCTGTTGCCATACCGTTTTGGCTTGGCTGGCTGATTTAGTTTGCAACATAAAGGACATATACACGAATTGTGCCTGTGTAAGCGTTGCTCCCGTTGTTTTTGCAATAAGCAACGGCATTACTTCCCGATAGATATAGCCGATAAACACACATTGCGGCAGAACCAGAGCTGGGAAATGAATGACCAACAATGCCAAGTGGAGTATAGCCGGTCTTTTCGATTGAAAATGTCTTATTACCGTCACTGCCAGCAGCAATGTTAAACGCACCTGATGCCACATATTCCACCACAAACTGCCCAGGCAAATCTGCTTGTGTAAACGGCTTTGCAATCGTTCCACTTGCCATCAGGGAGCCACCTCCCCGATGGTATCAGTCAGCCTGTCTGATTGCTCAGACCGCCTCAGACCCCCTTTCGGGAGTCTCGGAGGACACAGGATTAACCCAGCGCGTCCTCCTTTCGGTAGATCGGGCCCTGCCCGTGTGTGTGTGTGTGTGTGTGTGTGTGTGTGTGTGTGTGTGTGTGTGTGGAGGCGCTGCGCGCCAAAGATGTTATTCATCGGTGTCCTCCTCTGCCAGTTCTGGCTCGGCCTCTCGCCTTTTCCACCGCTCCCACAGGATCCTGTTTGCATCCGCGTCCGTGATATAGCAGGCCACGTAGTCGGTGTCGGCATTGTGATTGTAGGCATACGCGCCCAGATAGGCGTAGTAGCTCTGTTTTGCAGCTTCCAGGTTCTCCGGTCCGGTCCCCTGGTCCTTGATCTCGATCCCCTTGTCCCAAGTGCCGTTAGTGCGCCTGATCCGGTGCATGAAATATACTTCGTCCATGTTTCCTGGCCTCCTTTTAGTGGTTTGTGATGGTGACCGGCTGCGGCTTTGCGAAGATGGGCTGCATGGTCTCAGATGTAGTGCCAGCGGTGTTGGTAATAGTAAAATAACCGTCGTATGTCGTCCAGGTCAGGTCCGCAGGCGGTGAATTCTCCGCGGATGCGGAAAAGTTCCATCTGGTCAAATGATGGTCTGCTGTCAGCCCGACCATGTCATAGGAAACTGATGCGCCCGCAGCCGGGATCGAAAAAGCCGTCCGGCAGATCAGCACAGTGCCGCTTATCTGTTCCCAGCCTCCTGTGGCGCCGGTGATAGATGGACGCATTATATACGTAGCCGTCGACCCGGTTGATCTCTGTCCATGGAATTCTATAAAGCCGCGCTGAGCCACGGCCGGCCTGTACAATTCAAGCGTTCCAGCAGCGGCGGGGAGATCCTGTGGATCAATTTCCGATGCGTCAACGATCAGCAGGCTGTATGAGGGCAACGCCATCCAAACAGACTGCAGCCGCGGCGTGGTGCCCAGGCTGTCACTGATCTGAGAAAGCGCATAGTATGTTTTGATCTGGTGCGTAGACGCCAAAGCGGCGCCGATCTCGGCGGGGTCAACCATGCCGGCGATCGTCTGCATGTCCTCGGTGGTCAAAACATAATCGTCGCCCTGGGGGCCTTGCGGTCCTTGGGGTCCAGCAGGACCCGTTTCGCCCTGGGGGCCTTGCGGTCCCTGGGGCCCGGCAGGACCGGGAGCCCCGTCCTCACCATCTGCCCCGGCAGGGCCGGCGGGCCCGGCAGGGCCGGGAGCACCCGGGGGCCCCACCAAGCCGGCGCCCACCTGGCCGATATCGACCCAGGAGCCGCCCTGGTAGATGTAGCCCTCATATGGGGCCTCCGTGCCCACCAGCCAGACGACAGAGCTGCTGCCGGTTGACGGCAGCTCCTCCACGCTGTCGACACGGCCGCCGATCGTCAAGCCGGTTCCCGGCTCGCCGGGATAGCCACGGGGACCGCGCAGGCCGTTCCAGGACTGGAATTCGTCCTCATTGTCCTCGTACATGTTGAAACCATCGGCGGTCTCCCACATATCGAAGAAACTGTCGCAGTATTGGCTCATGACAGCACCTCATCATTGAGGGCCGGGTAAACGTCCAGGGTCCAGACTTTGGAGCCCGGCGCCTCATACTGGCTCTTATACGCCCGGATCTGAAGGAATGCAGGGACTCCGGCCTGAAACTGCCGGGTCTGTTCCTGATCCAGCTGCACTGTGACCAGTTCCTCCCCAATTATCAGCTGAGACTTGTCCAGGTTGAACAGGTTCTGCTGATTCTGCTGGAAGGTGACCAGAATGGCGGAATATGTGTCCGGCGCCTCGGGTGTTTTTATGTTGGCCTGATAGCTGCAGGCTCTGCGCAGTGCCATGGTTATCCCTCCTAATTGACAACGGCGCCCAGGATCACATAGGAGCCGCCGATTTTGGCCACCAGAACACGCGCACCCGCCGACGGGGTGTAAGTGCTCAGGCGTTTGAAACGTTTTGTTGTGGCGGCCGTCTGGCCGTCAAAGATCAAAGTGGTGCCGGCGCCGGAGGTGTAGTTGCCCACCTTGGCCAGCATCAGGCTGGACGGCAGCGATGCGGTCCCCTGCTCGGGGAAATACTCATCCTGTCTCAATGTTATACACCACCCTCTCCAGTTTATGGGTCATGGTCCCGCCCGGTTTGAGCTCCATGGTCCAGCCGCGCTCGATACAGATCGCCGCCAAATCGCCATAGTGCAGCGCCGTCACGTCGTCCACGCCGAAGCCCGGCAGCAGAGCCGTGCTGACGTTGATCACCTCGCCGGTCGTCATGGAGTCAAACAGCAGCCGCGTGGCGTATGCCTGCAGCGCGGTCTGGCTGGCGATGTTGTCCACATTGACCACGGTCACGATCCGACGCCCACGGCGCATGATGGACAGCGGGCTCTGGGGGTTGTTATTTTCCACCGTAGCCACCAAAGGCGTCGACAGATCCGCGTTTGAGCAAATGCAAATAAAAACATTCGGCGCGCTGTAGATGTCGGACTCGCTCTGGATCTGGGGAAGCAGCAGGCTCGTGATTTGGTCCTTGTCCAGCGTGTGGCTGATCTGGGCCGCCGTAGGCGTAGCCATAGGCTCCACCATAGCCACGCCCTGGTTGTTAAACCAGAGGGCTTTGTAGTTGATCTCTGCCAGCAGCTGGTTGACGATGTCCAGGTAAGACGTGCCCACCGGCCAGTCCTGCCGTGCCGTGAGGAGCGTTTCCGTCGTTGGCGTCGACAGGATCAGAGGGATCCCGCAATCCACCAGGAGGCCTCGGACGGCCTCCACGTAATTGGTGCCGGCAGCCAGATAGAGCAGCGTCTCCGTCCGGTTGTCCCGGACCAGCCAGCAGCGGTCATAAGCCTCCACGTGCAGAGACTTTGTGGTGCTGTCCTCGGTTTCGGTTACCGTAGCCGGGAGATAGATCCCCAGCTCCGTTTCAGCGCCGTCGATCTCCAAAACCGGCTGCAGCTCATCAGCCAGCCAGTCCACGGCCGGGTTGATCACAAAATCCCCGGACAACGCTGTGGGGATACCTCCGCTGTCATCCATGCGCAGCTGCGGTGCGGAGCCTTCGATCGGGTATAGCTCCGAGTATTGGGCGCCGCCGCGCAGGACCCGGATCCTGACGTCAACCGTTCTGATCATCGACAAAATCCTCCCAGGCGATCCGCTGCACCGTGAAATCGTATGCGATAAAGAAGTCCCCCACCCGTTTCTGCAGCTGCAGCAGCGCGCCGATCACCACATTTCCGCCGCGGCTTTTGATGATGACCACCTTGCCTTTCAGCGCCTCGAAGGCCTGAGCGCTCGGCAGATCCGGAAAGGCCACGTCGTAGGTGCCGGAGCCGTCCTCATACTTGGCCAGCTCCAGAACCGGGTAAACGGATCCGGTAAAGTGCCGGAGGCTGGCGGTGCGCTGGTAGCTGATAATTTGCTCATCCGGGTCGTTGGCTGTCAGCCGCAGCTCCATCCAGCCGGACGGATCCTGCAGCGTGTCGATCACGGTGGTGCAGGCCTTCATTGTTCCGGTGACCACGTTGCTCTTGGTGTAGTAGCCGCCCGGCAGCACGTTGAGCACATAATAGCTATGCTGGCCCAGCACAAAGCGGTCGGTGAAAACCAGTTGGCCCGTGGATCCGATTTTCTGATCATCACGATAGATCAGAAACTGGGCGTCGGTGCTTTCCGTTTCCCATGAAAGGGCTGCATCAATCTCAAATGCAGCTGCAAGCTCGACCGCCTGGCCTTGGACATTGGAAACGCTGAAAGTGTAAGTGGCCGGCTCGCTCCACAGGCTGAAGATGTTCTGGACTTTCACGGTCACGGAATGCTGCCCATCATTCAAAAATTCAGTGAGCTGAAAATCTTTTGAGTCTCCGAAAAATGTCCCAAGATCCACGCCGTCAATTGTGATGTTATAGGCTTGTTGATTTACGGCCTGCCAAGATATCAGGGAAAACGGCACCGGCGTAGCATACAATGATTGGACGACAGGCGCTGCCATATAAATGAAAGCGGCCGCCGGGCTCCAGTTGCCTGCATTGCCATCTACGTTATAAGTGCGCACGCGCCATTGATAGTTGCCGGCTTCAAAAGTCCCGATGGCGGCGGTGTATTCTGTGGAGGCTCCGTCTATGTGCGCGAGATCAGTCCAGGCACCTCCGTTAAAACTATACTGTAAATCAGCTCCAGTTTGCGCTGTCCCGTGTGAGTTCGATGACGTCCATTGGAACACTGTAGGTTCAGCGTCAGGAACAATCGCACTGACTGGGGAGATAGCGCTGGACGTTCTGAGCGAGTCCGCAATGGTTATGATATTGACGGGTGTCTCGCTGACCTGGCCAACAGTATCGGTCCCCGAAACTTTCCAGGTAATCACAGAGCCACCTGTGAAGGTTTCCGCGGGTATTGTTACACTTTCCTGATCAGAGTTGATGGCGATTTGATTCCAATCCCCGGTTGCACCTACTCGCCAATAGAATACAGCTGACGCCTGCTCAATCGGTCCTATTGCATGATATCCGTCCGGGTCGTTTTCCTCATAATGCCAATAAAACGTTTGAGCTTCATGGGGATTCACATATCCAGTGGTATTATTATCGGCAATTATTTGAGACGGGACAGTTATCGAATCATCGTATTCGACCACTAAAACAGGCGGGAAATCGTTACTAACACTAAGATAAAATCCGCCACCCCTCAAACCAATTGGTTTAGATATCAATTCAGGGGCGTATTCTTTTACTGCATCGGCATTACCTGTTACTTCCAGATTCGGAGTAGTAGCCTCTATATATTGACCGATATTACTAAGAGCAAAGCTTAAGCCAACAGTCCCAATAAAGTGCCAATATCGTCCTTGTACGCTGTTCCAGGTCGTAGAAGAAGGGGAGAAATCGCTCATACTTTCCGGAGCACGATACAAGGAAAACGGCGCCAGTTTTTGATAGTTAGATTTCACATAGCACTTAACAGCAACAGAATAGAGCCTATTATGCCGAAGCGCAGACGGAAAAGGCTCAAACCCAAGCACTGCCATCCGGGTGTCGATATCAGGATCATCAATTAAAAAATAGCTATCGTCTGATATAACTGTATAATCTGGTAAGCTTGCAAAGATCATGGCACTTTTTGCAAGTGCAAGATTTATGGTTTGCTTTGCCATCCTCTCACCTCATTCTGCTGACGATGCGGGCATTTTCCGCAATCCGGACCAGGTCGTTGAATTCTCGGATGTTTGCCGGGTCGATGTTGAAAACATACGTGTCGCCGCCCATGGCCTGCCGGCTCTCCTGGGCGGAAAAGATCCGGGTGCCGGCAGGGAGTGCGGCCAGCTCCGGACCGGCCTCCCCCACCCAGGTGAGGCCGCCGCGCCAGTTGTCGTTGCCGGTGGCGTTGCCGGCGAAATAGTTGCCGGAATACAGGCCGGTGGCTGCGTTGTAGCTGTTGCCGTAGCTGGCGTAGTTGCCGCCATAGCGCAGCTGCTGCAGGTTGCTCATCTGCCCGTTGCTCATGTTCAGGCCCAGCGCAGTGGCCGCACGGCCGGATCCCCAGTTCCAGGGCATGATGCCGGAGATCAGGTTGGCGGCGTCCGCGATCGTGGCCATCAGCGTGGCCAGGCCGCGCAGGGCTCCGGACAGCTGATTCAGGGGATTCATCCAGCTGGGCAGCGCGTCGAAAACGGCGCCGGCGGCATCAAAAATGGACATGATGCTTTTCAGAATGGACGCGGTGTTGGAGATCAGCCCAGACTGAGACAGTGCATCCCCGGCAGCCTTCACGACGCGGGCAAACAGCTCCATGGCGTCCTTGCTGGCCGGTGCGAACTGAGAGGCCAGCTCTTTTTTGGTGGCGTCGATCTGCAGCTGCATGCGCTGGTAGGCATCATCCACCTCGCCCAGCTTCTGGATCTGGCTCTCATCCAGGACGTAGCCGGTGGCCTCCGCCTCTTTGCCAAGCTCCCGCAGGGCGTCGCTGCCCTGGAGGATCAGGGGGTTGAGATCCTGGGCGGACTTGCCCAGCAGCTCCATGGCCGCGGCGTCGCGCTCGGTGCCGTTCTGGATCTGGCCCAGGGCGTCGATCACGTCATAAAAGACGTCCTCCGCGCTGCGCAGGTGTCCAGTGGAGAAATCCGTGATCTGGACGCCCAGGGAGGCAAAACTCTCCGCCATGGCCTCGTTGCCGTCGTTGGCATCGGCCATGTTTTTGGTGAGCTTGGTCAGACTGCCGGAGATGGTGCTGACAGACACATCGATCAGGTTTTCCGCGTACTTTAACTGCTGCAGCGTTTGCGTGCTCAGGCCCGTGGTCATGCTCTGGGTGATCAGCTCATCCACGTCTGCAGCGGCGTCTACCGTCATCTGGTGCAGCTGCTGCACGGCCTTGAACAGGGCCGCCACCGCGGCCACCGCGGCGGTCATGGCAGCCACAGTGCCGGCAGACAGGCCCTTCATGCCGTTGAGCGCCTTGGTGGCGCCCTCCGGCAGCTGGATGCCCAGCTTTCCGGCCAGCTGCTGCACCGTGTCGCCCAGGCCGGTCATGGTCTCGTCTTCCCCTTCCAGGGCGGCGTTGTTTTCCTCAATGGCGTGCTCCAGGTCGAACTGGGCCGCCTCCGCGTTGTTCAGCTGGGCCGCCCATTGCTGGGTCCGGCTGTCTGCCTCGCCGTACTGGGCGGCGGCATTCTGCAGGGCGGCGCGCAGGGTGTCCACCTTGTCCTTTTGCTGCAGGAGCTGCCGCTCCAGGACCTCGCCTTTTTTGGTGAGGAATTCGGTGCTTTCGGTGGTTCCCTTATACTCCGCCTGGAGCTTGCGCATTTCGGAGGCCAGGACCTTGTTGCCCTGGTTCAGCTCCGACAGGGCCTGCTTATATTGTTTTTCGCCGTCAAGCTCTACGCGGGCTTTAACAGTGCGTGTCGCCATGGATCAGCCTCCTCCTCTGAGGTATTCGGACAGGCTTTGCCGGGGCTGCCGCGCCTGCTCCGGCGCCGGGCCCTGCCGGGCGGGCCGGAACCAGGCGTTGAAAAGCGTGTGCAGCCGGGCCGGGTTCATGGTTCGCCAGAAATCCCGCTCGGGCATGTGCAGCTCGAAAAGCCAGATAGAGAGATAGCGGGCGAAGTCGATCTCCGCCCGCCCTTTCAGTTTCCCGATTGGTCGGGAGCCTGGTCACCGGTCCTGGTGTCCGAATCGGACACCGCAGTCGGCGCGGCCATAGAGGCCACCACAAGGCCCATAATATCGGCCTCGGGGACCTGGTGTTTTTTCAGGACGCGGCCCAGGCTGCGCGCGGTGAAGCGCTCCTCCCAGCCCATTTCGTCCGCATAATCGTTCAGCATGGCAGCCAGAAACACCGTCAGGCTCTTGAAAGAATTGTCCGGGTCCAGCGCCTGGCCGAAATCTCCGCCAAAGGCGTCCTGGACGTCCGCCAGGACGTTCATGTTGCAGCGGAGTTTGTAGGTCTTGCCGCCCAGCTCAAAGGGCAGCTCCTCCAGGCGGATCACTGCAGCACCGCCTGCACCCAAGCGATGGCGGCGGTCTCATCATCGCAGATGGCCACCTCGATCAGGTCTTGTGTGGTGCTGTCGTCCACCAGGAACTCGCCGCTTGTGGTGGGCGTGTTGAACACGATGTTCTCGCCAGCGGTCTGCAGGTTCATGGACGGCGGGCCAAAAAGGGCGCGGGCAATCTTCACGCAGGTGTATTTTTCAACACCGTCCACCATGTCGGGGGCGTAGAATGCCACGCCGACATATTTGCCGGTGGTCTTACCGCCGATCACCAGGCCGGTGACGTTGGCGGTAACAGTTTCGGTCTCCCCCTCCGGGGTGTAGCTGATGCTCCGGCTCTTGCTGCGGCTGCCAAACATCATCTGCTGTGCAGCGCTGGGGATGTACTTCACGCCGATGCTGATGGTGCCGCCCACCGCTTTGCGCATGTACTCCGCCAGGGAGCTCTCCGCGTACAGCCGGCCCTCGGCAAAGCGGAGCTCCAGAGTGACGGCCATGGCGTCGCCCACGGTCTGGGCGTTGGTATACGTGATCGTGCCGTCAGTGTTCACGTAGGACGCGGCATGGATGCCGCGCAGATCGAATTGAGGCATGTGGTCTCCTCCTATTTTTCAAATTCGCGCTCGATGTAGTCCCAGAGGACATCCGCACCGGCTTCTGCTATTTTTTCCGCGTACTGGTTCATGGCTGTGCCGATGAAAGGCCGGGCCTCCTGGCCGCGTTTTCCGTATTCGTTGACAAAAGCGATCTCCGCGTTGCGGGTCTTGGTGTTGCCGCGGGTCCTGGTCCCGGAGAAGTTGATATCCAAATAGCCGCCGCTGTCGTTTGTTTTGGGCTTGCTCAGCTTGATCACGTCCAGGATATGGACCTGGCCCTCCGGCTCCCGGACGCCCATGCTTTCGCCGCTGCGCTTGATCTGCGGCGCCGCCACATTGGCCATGGCCTGCAGGGCTTTTTCTTTCACAGGGCCGGGGATCTGGGCGATGTGGGCAAACGCGCTGTCCAGATCGGAAAAGCCTTCCAGTTCAAGTTTGGCCATACACGCCGCCCCCGTTCACATACTCGCATTCAATAACCCAGTGCTGTCCTTCGGCGTCGCTGGCGTTTTCGATGCTGGGCCAGGTGAAGCCCTGCGCCGAAAGCGCGGAACTGATCGCCAGCTTTTTGGGATTGGGGTTGACTTTCTCCGGCAGGTAATAGTGGACCGCCACCAGATAGCGCTGCGCAGCGGGCAGGCCCTCGGCAAACACCTGCGGCAGCGCCGTGTAGTTGGTCACTACATATTCCAAGGCGTCGCCGGTGTAGACGTTGGGAAACACACGGTCCGGGAAAAGAGGTCCCAGAGCCAGCATCAGCGCGTCGTCCACGTTGGTCATCGGATCACCTCCGA
The DNA here is from genome assembly GCA_902778275.1 of Oscillospiraceae bacterium. Lineage (GTDB taxonomy): Bacteria > Bacillota > Clostridia > Oscillospirales > Oscillospiraceae > Limivicinus. The sequence goes on along the minus strand of CACYXE010000001.1, from coordinate 94,549 downwards.
CAGGATGAGAGTCTGCAGATCAAAGCCGGACGGAAAATCCCGCAGGACCTTATATCGCTGGCCTTCAAAATCCACGAAACGGCGGCCAGGCGTGCCGCGGGGCCAGGCCCGCAGCATGTCCGCCTTCCAGATTTCCACAGAGTTGGACGCCTGCATGCCGGCCTTGTAGGATCGGTAAAACTCGGATTGGCTGGTGCCATCCTCCCAGGTGCAGGCGATCGGAAAGGCGGTCTCCGTCTCGGTCTCATAGCCCTGGGCGTCCGTGGCGGTTTCGATCCTGATCAAGCTGCAGGTGTCGGACCATGGAGTGTGCAGGCTCTCTTTCACGGCTGCACCTCCACGGTCGGAGCGCCGCCAAACAGGCGATTATTGATCCCCAGCTGCAGCATGCGCCCCATGGGCGCCTGATCCACCCGGCTGCGCCATAGCCATGCCGCATACATCAAAACCAGATCCTGGTCTCCCGGCGTGTCCGCCAGTGTGATGCCCATGGCCGTGATCCGCTCCATGGCGGTGTTGATCCTGGCCGCCAGGCGGCTGTCGAACATGTCGGCGGTGATTCCCAGGTCCAGTTTGAGCAGAGGGAGCAGCGCCTGGGCGTCAAACGGGTAGGCCATGTTATCCCTCCTCGATGGTCTGAATAATGGCAGCCTTAGTCATCCGGCCGCTGACGCCCTCCACGCCCAGCGCTCCCGCCAGCTCCAGGAGCTGGCTTTTTGTCATGTTGGAGAGGCTGAGCGTATCGGAGGACGGGCTGTCATCAGCCGCCGGACTTATTCCCCCGTCACCGTAACGGTGCAGGTCGCAGTGTAGCTGCCGGCGGTGGCTGTAATCACACTGCTGCCGGCTGCGACGCCGGTCACAACGCCGTTTGCGTCAACGGTAGCCTTGGCCGTGGTTCCGCTGGTGTAGGTTACGTCAGCCTTCACGCCGAAGGGCACGGGGATCGCACGCAGCTGCAGCGTGGAGCCGGCAGCAACGGCAGCAGCCGCCGGGAGCAGCAGGCCGTTCAGGGTGTTGGCGCTATCGGCCGCAAACTGCATGGATGTGGCGGGAGCCTGGCCGTTGATGTTCATGGCGACGAAAGCACCGGCGATGATGGGCTGGCCGTCGGCACGCTCCTTTCCCCAGAACAAAGTGTTGTCCTGGACGCGCAGAGTAAAGCCGTTGATATCGCTGCCCAGCTCGATGCCTTCACGTTGTGCCCAGAGGTACAGGTCGAAGTAGCCGCCCACGATGTCGCCGTCGGGCATGAATTCCAGCACGTCGATGTCGCCGGAAATGATGGGCAGGCGGCCGCCGATCATGGCGACCCACTCGCCGGTGACGGTGGTGGCGATGGCCTTGGACTCCAGGAGGGCGTAGGTCTTGGAGTTCATGCACCAGGACTGATCGCCGCGGCTGTATTCGGTGTAGGCATTACCGGTGGCCAGGCGCAGCGCGCTCCAGAAGGCGGCGCCGGTCAGGTTAGCGGGGATGGTAATGATGTTGCTGGTGTGCAGGTCCACCCACTCGGGCGCATTGGCCGGGTAAGAGGCCGGCTTGGAGGTCTGGGCCAGACGGGTCACAATGCCCATGGGCATGTTGAAGGCCGCGCCCTTGCCGTACAGGATGGCCTTGTCCTTGGCCTTGCCGATGGCCTCGGAGATCATCTCGATCAGCTCGGCGGCCAGGTTCAGATCGCTGTCGTTGAGCAGGCTGTTGCAGATCAGCACAAAGCCGGCCACCTTGAAACAGCCCATGGTCAGCTGGTTAAACGCGAAGGTCAGCTCGTTGATCTGGCCGCAGCACTCGGTCCACACGGCCTCGGGCACGGTGCCGCCGATGGTCTGGCGGGCCTCGCCGCGGACGTTGCGGATCCGGACGCGGTTCATCAGTTTGGAATAGCGGAAGCGGTTCTCGCTGATGATGTCCAGGAAAATCACGGGGATGGTCAGCTCTGCGCCGGTTACGGACGCCTGGACGCCGTTGAAGCTGCGGAGCTTGGCAAAGAACTGCTGCACGTCGTCCTGGGCGACGATGCTCTGCCGCTGCGCCATGGGCAGCGCGTCAAAGGCACGCTTGGTCATAGGCAGGGCGCGGAAATCAGGGAGAGTCTGCATGTGAGAATCAATCCTTTCGTTTTTGTGCTCCGCTGCGGCCTGAGCCGGGGCGGGCGGGGTCTTGGCTTCCAGGGTCTCCAGCTCCGCCTGGAGTTCGGAGATCTGGGCGGAAAGCGCAGCCTTGGCGCTTTCATGTTCGGAAAACTCCCGGTCGAAGGCATCAACAGCTGCCTCGACGACAGCGCGCTCCTCGGTGGTCTGCGCCTCCGCGATGTCTCCGGTCAGGCTGGCCTCCCGGGCGGTGAATTCGCCGTCGCGGGCCTGCAGCTGCTGCAGATCCTCGCGCAGGCGGTCGATCTTGCTCTGGATCATCAGTGTTTTCAGTGCCATTTTTACGGCTCCTTTCTCAGTTTGGAGAGCATCCGCGCCCTCCAGTTTTCGGGTGCTTCGATCTTTTCCAGTGCGGCCGGCGCGGTCATGCCAGGCGCCAGGTGCAGGCTGCGGGATCCGATATACAGCGTTCGGCCGTCGGCGCTGGCCGCAATCGCCAGCGGGTTCGGGTCCTCAATCAGCTGATCAGCAAAGCCTTTTTCCACAGCTTCGGTGCCGGTCATGTAGGTGGTCTCGGCCATCATCTGCAGGATCTCCTCCTGCGGCAGGCCGGTTTTTCGCTCGTAAATGGCCGCCTGCATCTGATCGTAGGCGTCCAGCTGGGCGGCCAGCTCCAGCAGCTGCGGGGCATTGTAGCCGCCCCAGAAAAAGCCCCAGGCGTTGTGGATCATGATCAGGCTGGAGGGGTTCACCTCCACCTCATCACAGGCGCACATGATCAGGCTGCCGCCGCTCATGGCCACGCCGTCCACGATGCAGGTGATCTCCATGCCGCCGCGGGACAGTTCCCGCAGCCGGTTGTGGATTACATTGGCCACGTTGGCGTCGCCGCCGTAGCTGTTCATGCGGATCGTCAACGACGTGCAGCGGCGGATTTCGTCCAAGTCCTGCAAGAATTCATCCAGCAGGATAAAGTCGCCTTCGATAGGCTCATCGGTCCACCAGTCCACCGGGCGGCGCTCGTAGATATCGCCGTACATGGTCAGCTCGGCATGGCTGCCGTCCACCGTCGCCAGGGTGTAAACGGATTTTTTGATATTCACAGGTTTCATGTCTCACCTCCGACCAGCTTGCTCTGGTCACCCAGCCGGTCGGCCGGGATATAGTTTTCAAGAGCCAACAGCTCATTCATGTCCGGATCCGGCTCCAGGCCCATCCAATCGCGCCACTCATTGCGCCGCATGGCCATGCGGTCCACCATTTCGGAGCCGGCTTTCACCAGTTCGTCCATGCTGTAGTTGTGCAGGCTGCGGGCGTTGAACCGGAAAAACTGGTCCTTTGCAGTCAGCAGTTTTCGGGTCAGCTCCTGCTCGATCAGCTGCGCGATGGGCATAATCGTGGTGGAAATGAAGTTATTCCATTCGTCGCGCTTGAAATCGCCCACGCCCAGCACGAAGGGCGGCACGCCCAGGATGGTGGCCACCGTCTGTTTGTCCAGTTTCACGAAATCCGCAAGGGCCAGATCGGAGAGCGTCAAGGGCTTGACCTCCTGGACCTGGAACTGCTCCGCCGGGATCAGCCAGGGCTGGCCGGCTTCGGTGGTCTGCACATAATCCTCCAGCAGCTGCGTGCGGCTGATCGGATTGCCCAGTTCGTCAAACAGTGCATCAACCTTGATGATCAGGCTCGGTTTCCACTTGCTGGACATGAAGCCGTTCTCCGTGGTGGCCGCCTGTTTCAGGTTATTGGCAACGTCGGCAAGCGCCACCTGGTAGCCGGAGCCCTTCCAGGGAAAGAAGTTGTCCGGATTCAGAACGAAATGCAGGACCTCATCCGGGAGGAATTCCCGGCCGTTGATCGTAACGATGTAGTTCCACAGGTCGGTCTGGACCAGGCTGACATAGGCAGACGGGATCGGGATCAGCTCCCGAAGCCGGCCGCCCTCGATCAGCGGGAACACCACGGCATTGCCGCGGCCCTGGAGGAACAGGGTGCGCACGATCCATTGGATGAAGTTGCTGCGCGTCATGTAGCGGTTGGGCTCAATGTCCACGATATCGGAGATCGGGTTGCGGATCCGTACGTCGCCGTCTTCCCGGTTCTGCATCAGGTGGATGGTCATGGCGCCGATCAGCCGGGCGATGGTGTTCACGCCGGTGGAAACCTCCGGACTGTCCGCCAGGCTCGTGTAGCCCTGACATTTGAGGGTTTCAAAGCCCTTCCGGTCCGTCAGCCAGACATAGCCGGGCGGATCCTGCGCTCTGGGCTTGTCTCGGGCCATTGGGCGGGCTTTGACTTTTACGTGGGGCAAATAGATCACCTCCAGTGATTGGGAGCAGTGCGCTGGCCATCGGGCGGCTGGCCGTCCATAAAGCCTGCGGCTGCGCTGCTGCGATCGGTTTCGATCAGCAGCCGGATAGTGGCAAAAACTGCAGCATCGAAAATGTCGATGCGGGAGTTGTCGTCGATCTTTTCGTACTGGACCGCGTCGTCCACCTTTTCCTGGGCCCGCACGTTCTGCACGCAATACTCAAAAGGCTCGGCGTGCAGGTAATACAGGCAGCCCACCTTCGCCTTGTGCTCGATGTAGCGGAAGCCCTCAGATTTCTGCAGATACAGCTGCGGCTGATCCTGGACGCGGAAGCCGGCCTTGCGCATGGCCGTGTAGAAAGGCCGGGCAAACTTTCGGTCCTGGCCCACTTTGCGGATGATAAAACGGTCCTGTTTCCATTTCAGGAACTGTTTGACCGGCTCCGCGGGGTCCATGCTGGGCTCGTTTGGCATATCCAGCCAGCCATCCTCTAGCCAGCCGAACAGCGGGATTTGGTCCTTGTCGGCCTTCTCCGCCGCCGCTGTGCGCGGAAACCAGGCATGGGGGATAATCACAAGGACATCCTCCGGAGGCGTCCAGGAGGCCGTAGCGGCCTTTCTGGCGGGCACCTCGCCCACGATGCAGGCGGCGGTCAGGTCGTGCAGTTTGGAAAGATCCGCGCCGCCGTACCAGCTGCGCACCAGGGCGGGCAGTTCCTGCAAAGTCCAGTCGTAGTGGTCGTCGCTGCGGCGGAATTCGGAAATGTCAAACCAGGCCTTGTAGCTGTTGACAAATCGGTTAAGGCTGCGCGTAAAAAACTCTTTCCGCAGGGCGGGGTTAGCCTCCGCCTGCTCCGCCGCGGCGATCATGTCGTCCGGGCGGATCGTGATGCCATAGGCCGGGTTGCAGGCCCGATGCACTGCAGGGTTTTTGTAGTCGATGCTGCCATCCGGCTCCATGGGAGCCTGGGCCAGAAAGACAAAGGTCCGGTCCGCTGCGGTGCCGGTGATGGTGCCGCGCAGGATCCCCTCCATGTAGTTGCGGTGCTGAGCCGCAAAGCCGGTGCCGTTGTCGCCGGCGGTGAAGGTGCAAAGGATCAGTTTGTTGGAATAGGCCTTTGTGCTGTCGCGCAGTCGGGTGTAAGGGATGCTGTTTTTGTACAGCTCCAGCTCATCCAGATGGACAAAGGCGGCGTTGAAGGAGTCGAACAGGTCGGGCTTAAACGCAAGGGTCTCCAGGTCAATATGTCCGTTCCAGATCTCGCCCTCGATGCTGTGGCCCAGGGAGCTGTCCAGCAGCCGGAGCTTGCCGGGCGGGTTGTTGGGAGCCACCAGGCCCAGGCGCATGAAGTTATAAACAAGCCAGTCGAAGCCCTCCATGCCCTGTTTCAGCGATCCGGCCACCGTCTTGGCTTTGGCGCCGGAGAGGCGATACCAAAACGCCAGAGACGTCTGCAGGCCCTCCGCCCAGGTGGTTTTGACCGATTTCCGCGGCGCGAAAATATCGGCCTCGGTAAAGCGTCGGATCTCGGTGCCTGGCAGGTAAAAGCCGCAGATGTTGTAGGTGCAGAACAGGTGCCAGGGCATCAGCTCCAGCGCTTCCCCGCGCAGGGGCGTGCCATCCATGCGTTCGCCCTGGGAAAAGGTGAAAAGGCCGGTCATCAGCTCAATGCAGAATTCCGGCAGGGCCGGCTTGAAGTCCCAGCGGCCGCCGTCCAGATCATCCAGGAAGCGGCGGGCGCTCAGTCGCTGCAACTCCTCGATGCCGTGGTCGTCCCAGGTGTCCCGGGCATAGCGCAGGACCTCCGGCAGGTGAGGCGCGTTATTCATGGCTCTGGATGTCCGAATCGGACACCGGCAATGCTGGCAGATCATAGCCGGCCACGCGCTGGGCAATTGCATCCAGCCGCTCCGTGATCAGCTCCCCGGATGTTGGGCCGGCCGGGGCAGCGCCTCGCAGCTTGCGCAGCGCTTTGGGCGTCAGGCCCAGCGCCTCCCGGTGGTTCAGGATCTCCCGGCGCAAGCCGTTGATGATCGCATAATGCGGATCCAGCAGGGAGGGCTTTGCGCCTTTCGGGACTGTGGCGGACCAGGCTTTTCGCGCCCGGGTGAGATCTCGCTCCAAATCCGCCAGGGTTCGGATCTCCGGGTCAAAGGCTTTTTCATAAATGCCCAGCTCGATCAGCTGCGCCTTATAGATCTGTTCTCGTGTCATGGGTTCTCCTGAAAAGCAAAAAAGCCAGGGCCCAAGCGCTCCGTTTTGGAGTCGTTTGGGCTCTGGCTTTTCAGCATGGCCTCGGTATGGGGTTATGGATTCGGCAGCAACAGGCCGCGGGTCCGGCGGGCGTCCGGGGTAATCCCAAGCACTTCGCTCAGGTGCAGGATCTGTTTGGTCAGTTTATCCTGGGCATTGATCCACTTTCCGGCGCCGTCAGGATCCCCGGCGCGGATCGCCTCCTGCACCAGGTCGGAGATCTTCAGGTACTCATTTTCAGCCAGTATATACTTGGCAGTCAGGTCCACGGTCAGATCATCCAGGCTGCCCATGGCAGCCAGGCGCGGCGCGAGGACTGCATATCGGGCGGCCAGGCTGCCGGCCAGATAAGCCGGGCACGGCGGCGTGTAGATTTCAGCCATCGGCACCGCCTCCCAGGCTCTCCTGCAGCGCTTTCTCACGGTCTGACAAGGCCCAACATACGGCTGCGGCCTTCTCGGCTGCGGCCTTCTCGGCTGCGGCCTTCTCGGCTGCGGCCTTCTCGGCTGCGGCCTTCTCGGCTGCGGCCTTCTCGGCTGCGGCCTTCTGCGACAGCAAAAATCCGCCGCCGAATATTGACTTGCCGTTTTCCTTCTGAGCATCAAGCGCCCGGATGAAAGCAGCCTCATCCTCCCGGATCTGTAGAGACTGGCCATATTTAACCAGCTTGTTGATCTGGGCAGTTACCACACAATGAGGATAATCATACACAGGCTGCTGACCACCGCGCAATTGTCGAAGCGTTTCAGCATTGGCAGCATCTACAGTCTGATAGAGATCCGGGCACAGCTCGATCCGGTATTCGCCCAGGTTGGTCACAAATGACGTAGGAATACTGGCACCGTTGGTGTAAATGATTTGCACATTGACCGGCAAATAATGGATTTCGCCCGAAGCGATGCTAAACAAAGTAAGCCCGGGAGCAAAGAGGAAAAAGCGGATGCCCTGGTCGACGTACCAGCGGCAGATTTCCGAAAGAATTGAAAAGGGTGGGTTGTCTATCACGACGCAGCCGGCGGGATAGTCTGCGGCCTTATAGTCCGCGCCCGGATAAAACGGGCGGACCACCTCTGCACCGTGCAGGTCGTAATGATCCAGGGCCCAGCCTTTGATCGCGTCATAAACCAGGTCCGGGGTGTAAACGTCGTCGGTGGTCAGTTTCGGTTTGAACTTCTCGACAAACTCCTCATACTCCTCGGAGCTTTCGGTTTCTACGTCGCCCCAGAATGGTGCGGGGCCGTCGTCTCCGGAGAGCTGCAGCCCGTCGGGGTCGAAGCCGGTGATGCGCACATCAAAGCCGGCAGCTTGAAGCGCGGCCATTTCCGCCTGCAGGATCTTCTGGTCGGTATCTGACTGAGACAGCAGGTTGTCTGCGTGGACAAAGGCGCGGCGCTGCGTCTCCGTCAGGTGAGAGATCACCACGCAAGGGAATTCCTCATCGCCGCGGGCCAAGGCCGCCAGGATCCGCCCGTGGCCATAGATCAGGTTTCCGGCGTCATCAATGCCGGCGGGCACGATTCGTCCGAATTCGTCAAAGCTGCCCACCAGCTTTTGGATCTGTTCAGGCGGGTGCAGTTTCGCGTTGTGTTCGTAAGGGATCAGGTCAGCGATTTTCCGCATTTCCAAACGGATCTTTTCTTCCATGCAGCCTCCTGCGATTTGCGTCCGCGGTTTGCGCGGGCGGTTCACGTCCGCGGCCCGCGTGCCGCGCGAAAAGTCTTTGATAAATTTCATCTTCCGCCCTCCGCAGAAAAATTCCATTCCGAAAATTTTTCTGCGTGTGGGCGGGTAGGCCGCCCCCGGTCCGTCGCGGGAAGAAAAATCGAAAGTCAGAGGGCGGGGGGTCTCGTTTTTCTCCGGAGCGCTTCGCCCTCGGCAGTCAGTTTGCCGGTGCTGCGGTCGTGCATCATGTTATGCGCGGCCTGGCTCAGCGCGATCAGGTTCCACCTGCACCAGGCATACTGCGGATAGTCCTCCGCCGGCCAGATGTGGTGCACGTGGACCGCTTCCACGCGGCGTCCGTAGCGCTTGAAGTATTGGCACCGGTAGCCGGCCTGCCGCAGGACAGAGGCCCGCAGGCGCAGCCAGCGCGGGGATTTGTAATCAAAAGCCATGGCATCAAAACAAAAAAGCCCGGGCCCAGATCAACCTTTGCAGGTGTCCGGGCTCGGGCTTTCAAAGCACTGGCCTCTGTATACGTCAACCAGGATCTCCCGGTTGCACTTGTTGCAGTAAAGCGGCACGTTCACGGCGTTCATGCCGGGCACGATCCGGAGCAGTTTCCGCTGCCGCCCTGGTTCGCAGTATGGGCAGCACCAAAAGCCGCCCCGTGCTGGTAATATCTTACCACATCCTGTTTGAGATTGCAATGCTTTCGGCCTCCTGTTCCTAAGAATAATATTTTTCCCAAGTCAGAAAAATTAAATAAAAGGTCAGCAACGGCGGCGCCGTCGGACAGGCGGCCGGCGCTTTCCTTTGCGCCAGTTCGGCGCCAGGTACTTCACATAGCGGAAGGATCCAAACTCGGTCCGCTCCCCTGCTTCCTCATAAATCGTGGCGCCCTTCGGCGGCTGCAGCGGCGTATCGTCAGGAACCGGGAAGGTCTCCACCTCCGGGTGTTTGGCGTTTCGGGTGTAGCTCCAGCAGCGCAGGCCCGGGCGATCGCGAGACTCTTTGCACATGTAGCGCGCCAGGGTCTCATAGCTGTGGTCCTTGTCGATCTTGATCCGGCGGATTTCGATGTTGCCGCCGTAGATCCAGCAGCTGCGCAGCAGCTCATAGTCGGTGCCGGTGGCGTCGATAAAAAAATGGTGGTGCCATCGCCGGTGCTGAAAATAATCCTCATGCTCATGCTTATGCTCGGTGTTCCAGTGGACCACCGGCTGGGCCTTCTTTCCGCGGGCGCCGCGCAGCTTGCGCAAAAAATACTTAAAATTGGCATTCGCCTGACTGCGGCTCTTGGGGAGGTGCTCATCGTCATAGGTGACAGTCACCCACAGATCACCGGGCACGTAGTTGGCAGCCAGCTGCAGCTCCAATTTTTGATAGCTGTATTTTTGGTTCATGCGCTGTTGGGCCTCGCTGCTCAGTTTGCGCTTGGCGGCACGGGCCTTGGGCGTGTCTTGGGCTTTGCCGCGCGGGTAGATTGCCTCCAGGACCAGCGGTCCGGCCGATATGATTTTTTTAGTTTTCACGGGGCAGAGCCCTCCTTGTTTTGGCCTCGGAGGGCTCTGGGATATTTGTATATGGTCGTCAGATCTTGGGGCGGACGATCAGCTCCCCGCCGTCCATCCAGCTGAGCGGCGTAGTTCTCAGCCCCAGGACCACATAGTCGGCGGCAAGGCCTTCGAAATCGCGCAGCACATAGCTGATTTCAAACAGCAGGCAGCGCCCGGTGTAGAGATCGTCCGGAGCAGCATGCCGGCATGGATCGTACTCATTGAGTGCCAGGTAGTCCCCCACCGCGAAACGCGGCGCATCAGGGTCCTCACGGCGGAGCTCAAAGCGTTTAGTCCCATCCAGCAGGGCGTTGAAATACTCAGGCAGGACCTTTCGCACGTGAATCATCGTTCTGTTTCCTCCTTTCCACGTCCTCCAGCCTGCACCGGCTGGGATGGTTCAAACATGGGTTGCCGCAGTCCCGACGATCGCGGCAAGAGGCGCAGCAGATCCGCTCGCCCTGGGCGTCGCAGTAGAAGCGTTTACAGTATCGGGTCATGTCTGCGGCCCCTTTCCCTTCGGCCAGCGCGGGCAGGCAGATGATCCTTTAAAGTGCGCCCAGCTCTGCGGCATCCAGCCCAAATCGTGGCGCCCCGCAAGTTCCCGCGTCAAATCCGCGCGGTAGCAATGGTGGCAGGCCGGAGTACAGTCCAGGCAGTGGGTGGCGTCATGGTTCATGCTCAGCCCTCCCGGTCTCTTGGCGTTCCATCGCCGCAGAAGAAATCAGCGCGGCAGACCTGTTTGGACAGTGCGCAGACGCCGGTCGTAGAGAATGCGACCGGTGTAAACCAGCGGATGCACTCCCTGCAGCGGGTCAGGCGCTGCACCAGGCTGACAGGTCCGAAGCAGTATTCAGTGGCGTCGCCGTCTTCCTTCACGGCGCAGCCGCCGATCAGGGCGACATATTCAGCAGGAAAGTCAGGCATCAGGACGGTCTCCTTTCGATATTCTTCACGATCAAAAAGCCGCGGCATAGTGGCTGCAAAACGGACACCAGCCGCAATGCCTCAGATGGCAATGCCGATTCCAGTTGCGCGACCGTTATTTTCAGAGACAGCAGCAGCATGGGATAGTCATCAGGACTGGTGGCATCAATGAGCGTCTGGATCTTCGTGTCTTGGTCGCTGATTGCAGCCTGAATCAAATCATGAATTGCGTCAGGGCTCCGACGATCGACAATGGCATCGCTTATTTCTGTGATCCATGACATAATTCATTCCTCCTCCGGGAGCCGGCAATATGCAAGGATCTTGCAGCTCTGGCTTATTGGAGCAGCCGCATCGGCGCCGACCCACCAGCCGCCGTCCTTATGGCGGAAAATGCCGATCTGCTCGGTGTCAGTGAACAGCTTAAACTTGCAGGCATACAGGCCATCGCTTGGGATTCCGGCGCGCCACCAGCCGCAGACGATCTTAGGGGCAGGCGCTTTCGCTGCCGGTGCCGAAGGGTCCAGGATCTGCATGGGGCTGCATTTGAGCCGCTTGGCCATAGCAATCAGGTCCCGGGTGAAGGTCGGAAGCAGGCTTGCTTCGTTGTGGAAAACATTTTCGTTGATCTCACCTCTGGCCCAGGCTCTTACGTCCGCCACGGACGCGGCTTGCCAATCGTCATAAAGTTTCGTGCCGTCCTTCAGTTTCGCCGCGTCGATCAGCGGCAGCAGAGCTTCCGCTCGGCGGCAGATTTTTTTGGCATTAGCCTGGAGCCTCTCTGCTTCCTCGGCCTGCCGCTTTGCTTTACGTTCCGCGTCGGCTGCCTTTTTCAGTTTGTTTTTGTCTTTGGCCTCTTTGCAGGCCTTACTGCAAATATCATTTCGGACGCAATCCATGCAGCAAAAAGAGCAGGAGCAGACGTCCCATTCATATCGCTGGAACAGGTCCTTGATCATCACCTCGTGCAAGTGATGGCATTGGGGGCCGCCGGCGTGCGCCGGGCATGGGCGATTCGTGTCGTAGACGTCAAGCTGTTTAATCACCTTCTGCACAACGGCGCCGGTGGGCGCTCGGAATTTCTTGTCGTTCTCGATCTTCTCCACGGCCCGGCGCTGGACTTCTGCAGGCAGGCGGCTCAGATGATAAGCCGCATCCTCTGTCAGCGCACCGCCGTCAAAGAAAGACAGCAGGCCGGGATCCAGGTTCGTGCGGATCGCGTGGAGCCTGGCCAGTTTCGATTCGCTCACCTGGCAGGCCTTCGCCACATGTTCCCGCATACGGCCGCTGAACTCCACGCCCTGATTTTTCAGTTCATACAGCAGTTCCGTCACACGCTCCGCCTGCTTGGATAGCTCGGCAGGGCTCAGGATGCGGGTCATGGCGTTGGCGTAGATCAGCCGCAGCTCCTGCATAGCCGGAGAGGCTTCGCCGTATTCCGGGATGCACGGCACACCGCTGGCAAACATATCGCTGCCGCCGTCCCGGATCAGCATGCAGGCGGCCCGGCGCCGGTGGCCGGAAACGATGATCCATCGGTCCCCGTTCGGCCGGACGCGGAGAGGCTGCTGAAGGCCGATCAGCTCAATGCTGCCGGCCAGGTCCTCTATGCCTTCCAGGCTGTAGAAGTTGTTCGGATCCGGGTCGATCTGATCCAGCGGGATCCGTATAATCTGCTCGGTCTCGGTGTTCAATTCGGACACGTCGCCCAAAACGCTCACAATGTCGAATTTAGCCATGCAGCTCACCGCCTTTCAGATATTCGACCACAAAGCGGCGATAATCCATGCAGGCAGCGCTCCTGGGGCTGCACTGGATCAGGGGCGTGCCGGCGAATGTCATGTCGTCCACCTTCGGGGTGCGGCGGATCGCTGGGAAAACAGGGAGGCCGGATGCTTTCAGAACTTCCATGGCCTCATCCACCGCGGCGCTTTTATATGTCATAGTGGGCAGCAGGCCCGCCAGGCGCAGCCGTGGGTTGATCTTCTGCATGTTTTTGATCTGCCGCATCAGATTGGCCATGCCGCGGAGCGAGAAGGCATCCATTTTGATGGGGATAATCACATCATCCGCCGCCAGCAAGGCCGCGGCACTTGCCGCGTTGAACGCCGGCGGGCAATCCACCAGGACATTATCGAAGGCGGTGTTGTGCTGCTTCAGGTAATTGCGCAGGCAGGCCACGTCCACGGTTTTGCCCTCCACCTTGCTCAGGTCCAGATCCATCAGGCTGTCGTCAGCCGGGAGCAGCTGCACGCCGGGCAGGCCCGTCTTGCATACCGGGTCATTGACTTCCATACGCCTAAGCATATCCGCGAAGGTGCTGCGGCCCAGAAGCTGGCCGCCCAGGAATTCGGTGGTGTTCGCCTGGCTGTCTGCGTCCACCACCAGGACGCGGCGCCGGTAGTCGGCGGCAAGGATCGCCGCCATGTTGACGGTCGTGGTGGTTTTGGCCACGCCGCCTTTTTGGTTAAGAATAGCTGTTGTTCTCATGGGTACCCCTTTCTGTGTCAAAATTTAAAGCACTCATGCCCGATGCAGCCGGACAGGGTGTATTCTACGCGGAAATATCTGTGCGCTTCGTTGATGTAGATCACCTGGCCGGTGACCTCTACAGGAGCAGGCATCGCCTGGCCAAAAGCCGTGGTGCTCTCAAAAAAGCCCGCGGGCTTAAAGCGGATCTTGTCGCCGATCCCTAAAATGGCAGCTCGCCCCCTTCCCCATCAGGGAGATCCTTCATGATCACCTGGCCGGTGACCTCTTTCAGGTGGCTGCGCGTCGCAGGTGTGAAGGTCATGTGTTCCGCGTCAAAGTGCAGGTATGTGGCCTGCTGCCGTTTGCCGTCCTTGTTTTTTGCAATCGTCAGCTTTCTGGCGCCCGGGAAGGCATTGTCCGGAGTAACAAGCATGATCACGTCGGCGTCGTGCTTCAACTGCCGGCTCTCCCGCAGGTCGTCCATGGTCAGGGTTTTGCTGCCGGCCTTGTCCGGCGGCGTGATCTGGCTCAGGCCCACCACGGTCACTTTCAAGCGCTGCGCCATGCGGTGCAGCTGCATGGAGATCCCTGTGACAATGTCCCAGCGCTTATCGCCCGGCGCGTTGATCAGCTGCAGGTAGTCCACAAAAATGACCTCGAAGCCATGCTGCACGGTGAGGCTGCGGATCTGCTCCAGGGTCTCCGCCCGGTTGATGATCCGCAGCGGGACCTTGTCGCTGCGGGTCCCGACGTCAGCCGCGTTGGTATAATCTGCAGTGGACAGCGCCTTTTGCTTTGTTCTGGGGATTGCGATCCCCGCCACCTGCTTTTCGGCCATGAGCCGATCGGTCAGGCTTTCGGCGTCAGTTTCCAGGGAGAAAAAGCCCACGCGGCGGCCATGCTCGGCCATGTGGTAGGCCAGCTGCAGCGCCAGAGCCGTCTTGCCCACGGAACTGTCGGCGCCTATGATTACGAACTTGCCCAGCGGCACCTGCAGAACCTGATCAAGGGGTTTGAGGCCCCAGTGCAGGTAGTCGGCGGGGCTGGCGTCTCCCATGCGGTCCAGGTACCGGCCCACGCACTCGCTCCAGCTGAGATCATCCACGTCTGCTGCAGCCCGCAGCTGCTCGCCCAACTGATCATAGGCGGCGGAAGCCTCCGCCTCGGTATTGGCTTCCAGGATGCGCGTGGCCGCTCGCTGCATAGCAGCGAGCCGGGCGCTGCTTTTCAGGATGTCCAGATACGCCGGCAGATTGACCACCGTCGGCGTGCCGCGCATGCAGTCGGCCATCAGGTCCCTGTAGGCCGGTCCAGCAGCGTTCAAGACGGTGACGGCGTCGATGGGGCTGCGCTCCATCCAAAGGCCGCGAGCGGCATCATAGACGTGCAGCAGGGCTTTATCCGGGAAATGCTCCGGTCGGGCCTTCTGGAAAATCTCGCCGGCGCAGTGCTCCGGATCAACCAGGAGTGCTCCGATCACAGCCCGCTGCGCTTCCATCCAGGCGGTCAGATCCATTCGACCACCTCCTCGGGCTCAGCAGAAGGCTGCGGCGAAAGATCAGATTCATCCGTCCATCGTGCCCCGTTCAGGTAGGTGGAAGCGTAGATTTTCCACTCGCGCTTGTTCATCAAACTGTCCGCTATTTGCCTCCTCAGGGCCTTGCCTATAACAGCCAGCAGCTCGTCTGAGGGTTTGAGCTTATCCCAGGCTCTGATTGCGGCCTGCTTGCTCTTATGCAGCGGGTAGTAATTCCAAAACGCAGCGAAGCGCTCGGGCTTCCAGTCCGGAGCCTTCTTCGGCACATAGTCCGCCCCCGCCCCCTTGGGGGCTTTAGGGGGTTGGTCATCTTTTTTGTTATCTTTCTTGGTATGGGTGACATTTTTGTCACCGGGGGGTGACATTTTTGTCAGGGTATGGGTGACATTTTTGTCAGGGTATGCAGCAGCGGGATTGACGCCGGCGTATATCTTCCGGACCGTGCGCCCGCCCTGGTCGTCTTCGATAGCGACATACCCTGCCGCTTCCAGCGAGCGTAGCAATCGGATGATCGTTCGCTCGCTCAGCTCAAAAAGCCGGATGAAATAGGCATTGCTTGCGTAGCAGTAGCCCTTCTGGTCGGTCAAACTGGAAATCTCCGCATACAGCAGTTTGGCATTGGCCGGTAGCTGCGGATCGTATCTCACAGCCGCTGGTAGCACAGCCCAATAGGAGGGCTTTGCCGGGTTGCGATCCATTTTAATAGCCTCCCATTGACAAGCCCTTGCGGGCCGTGATATACTTGTTTTGTTCTCGTGGTGCCCTTTTGAGGGTTATCACGGCCTGGACGGCATGCAGCGCCGCCCAGGCATTTTTTTTGCTCATTTCTCGGCCTCCGGATAGAATTCCTGCAGTTTCCTGATGGTGCTGCCGCCGTAGGCGTTCCGGGTCAGGGTTATAAATGCCTCCGGCGTCATGGATCCGCGGTCCACATCAATGCTGTGTTCCCTGGCGAACTGACGCCGCCCCATTTCACAGGAACCGGTCAGGCGATGGTGCCAGGAGAAAAAGTCCGCATTGGGATAGACAGCGCCGGGCTTGTGGGCCTTGACAAAGGCCTCGATCCGTTCACTCTCTGGCATGTCGTCAAACAGCTTTTCCAGGAGGGCCTCCCTGGCCTCCCGCAAGGTTCTGCCGTGTGCAAACCGGTCCTCTTGCTTGACGATATAACAAGGGGTCAAGGTCAGATCACCGTTTAATATCGCCCCGCGGGCCATATCCCCACGCACGTGGGATATCAGCGTAGCGACTCCGTCTATTTGATAGACGGCCCGGCCATCGTATTTAGTAATTCCGTAGCCGGAGCCGGAGCCGGAGCCGGAGCCGGAGCCGTAGCCGGAGCCGGAGCCGTAGCCGTAGCCGTCGCCGTAGCCGTAGCCGGAGCCGTAGCCGGAGCCGGAGCCGGAGCCGGAGCCGGAGCCGGAGCCGGAGCCGTAGCCGTAGCCGGAGCCGTCGCCGTAGCCGTAGCCGGAGCCGTCGCCGTCGCCGTCGCCGTAGCCGTAGCTAATACTAAGAAACGCCTTTATCACATCTTCCATGTCTTCACACCTGCCAGGCTTTTGGCCGCTGCTTCCGTGCAGGGGATGACCTCGATCACGCCCAGCACCGTCAGGGTGGGGACCGTCAGGGTGAACATGCACTCGTCGGGCTGCTTCACGCCCTCCTGGGCCAGCTGCAGGCACTCGGTGGCGCCATACCAGCGCCACAGGCGCCGGGCATCGCGCAGCTGCGCGGTGCTGCCCTCCAGTTTGTCCACCTTGGCGAAGAACACGCCGGCGCGGTCCGTGCGTACTACGCAAAACTGATTTTCATACATGGTTCTGTTCTCCTTTTATTTCATTTTTACAGGCACACCTGGCGGGCCAGGTCGGCCTTGGTCACTCGGTTGGTGGCGGGGTTGAAGCGGATGCCGCGGCGGCTCACGGTGGACCGGGACACACCCAGGAATCTGGCCACCTCATTCTTTCCCAGCATCCCCTGATCCGGGAACATGTCATTAAGTGCCGCCATCACGTCCCGAAAACTGGCCTTCTCTCTCATTCGTCCGCCTCCTTTGAAAACTTCACGTGCAGCGCGGCCTGGATCAGATCCGCCAGCTGCGAAACCGCATGGTCAAATGCTGGGCGCTCTGCGGGATCAACTTTGCCGTCCGCGGCGATCCGGATCAGGTCCCGCAGACCGGTGTCCTGCAGCGCCTCGATCTGGACCAGCAGCGACAGCACCGCTTCCGGGAGTTCTTTCTCCTGCAGATCCGGCAGCAGCTGCGCGGCTACGCGGGACTTGTGCAGCAAATGCCAGTAGCAGATAATATGCTGCCCGGCCACTTCGGCCATCCGTAGGACAATATCGTCCTGCGGCGTGATCACACCGCGCTCATACTGGCGCACGGCCTCCGGCGTGATGCCCAGCACTTCGGCCCAGCGCTCCTGGGTCAATCCGGCAGTCCGCCTTGCGTTTTGGTAGATGTTCCGAAAGTCGTCCTTCATGGCGTCCCACTCCCCTCTCCGATATACTGTTCGGTGGTGGCGCCGCTGCAGTTCTCCACGTCGTCGGGACCCATAAAGCCTTCTGTCGGTCCGGGATCCGGGGCCGGCAGCTTATATAGGTCGTCAATGCTGCACAGCAGCAGGTCCGCGATCTGCGGCAGGATCGCCGCGCTGGGCCAGGCCCGCCCCGTCTCCCATGCAGCGAGAGCGGAGCGCGTGACGCCAAGGGCCTCGGCAAATGCCTCCTGGGTAAAGCCGGCGGCCTTACGTCGGGCAGGCAGGCCCTGCAGGCCTTTGCATAAATAATCCATTGTTCTCGTGGTATCTCCTTTCTTAGTTTTCGGCTTTTGTAATTGCGACCTTATCCAGAGCAGCGTCCAGTGTTCGATAGACCTCAATGGGCTGCCTGCCGCCGTCAAGTATGGTCAGGATCTGCCCGTCCGTGATTTTGCCGGCTCCGGCCTTGACGATGTCGGCGATGGTCAGCCCGGCGGCGCGCTGCTCCAGGAGCCAGTCCCGTGTCCGCCTCTTAAACGCAGCAGCAGCAGCAGCCGGCGACAGGGCGGGTGGGACGACCTCCATGCCGGACAGGGGATCCTGGATCTCCTCCAGATCAGCGGGGGCGATGCGTTCCACCGGATAGATCTCCGGCTCTATCCTTTTCCGCGTCACCTGCTGCCGGTCATCCAGCCGCTTGGCGGCCTCTTTACGGCAGCTCTTGTGCAGGGTTTCCTCCCAGAGCTGCCGGAGCACCGCCTCCAGATCGGACCGGTGCAGGATCGTGGGGTCCGGCTCTGGGCTGTTCTCTCGCTCGTACTGCAGCCGCAGCTGATAATAGCTGTCCAGCCAGTAGGAGAGCAGCGCTTCGTCCACGCCGAGGCTAAAGCTCATTAGATTGACAAGGCCCAACACGCCGGCTTCGGCGCTTCCCAGTTCGGGCCGCATGATTTCATCCTGGTTCATACGCGTTCCTTTCTGCAGACGTAGAGCATCAGGGCAAAAAGCCCGGCTGCTATGGCTAAGTAGATCCACGCGCTCATGTTGTCGCTGCCTCTCGCTCGATGATCGGCTTGCCGATATACTCCGCCAGGGCGTGCTCGATCCGGGCGCCGCCGCTGTTCTGCCAGTCCGGAAGAAAGCAGACAAGATCGGCAGCCATAAGCATGGGCAGGCAGATGCTCATATAGTCCGCGGGCGTCATACCCTCAGGCAGCCATGCCGGATTCAGAATCGACGCGGAGGGAAAGGCGACCTGCAGTTTGCTCTCGGCGTCGTTGAACCTTTGCCAGTAATCGGCTTCGCCGGTGATCTTGCCGGCGATGTAGATCGTCACGACTCGGCCTCCCTTCCGTCCGATTCAATCCTCACCTTGGGGATGCTCTGGAACGCGCCGTCGGTGCTGTAATCCCATTCGATACTGTTATCCGGGTACCGGCGGCAGCCGTGGGCCTTGAAGGCCCAGCCGCTTGCGATGTTGATCATCCATGCGGTGGTGTAGTCGGCGCTGGTGCAGAGATATTCCCCGCCGCCGCTGTTGCGGTAGATAGTGCCGCGCTCCGGGCAGAAGGGCGCGCTCTGGGCAATCCGCCAGATCTGGCGGATGTAGCCGTCCGGGTGATATTCCACGTCCTTGAACCGGCCGTCCGGATAGACAGCGGTCACGGTGACCGGGCAGTTGTGCGTCTCGGCGTAGCCCTTGGCCGCGTTGACGGCCTGGGCCAGATTGGGCACGGTGCCCAGAATCTGGGTGTCCTTGTGGACGGTGTAGCTGATCGGTGGTCTCATTGGTTCAACTCCTCCAAGGTTTCTTCGTCGATATAGAGCTTGCGGGCGCGATCCCCGCAGCGGAATTCCAGGAGATATTCTGTGGAGCCGTCTTCCTCGATGTTGATGCCTTTAATCGTGGCCGGGTACATGATCTGCTGGCCAATGTCATACTTTGTGATCATACGCACGCCTCCTCGATGTAGCTGATCGCTTCCTCCAGGCTGTCAAAGGCGCTGTCCAGGTTGTCGCAGGCGGCGTCGGCGATCTCGTAGCGCTCAGAGCCCTGCAGGTTTTCGGGCATGTTGTCCCGATATTCCTCCTCCTCATCTTTGAGGGTTTCCAGTTGGTCTTTCAGCTCCTCCAGTTTTGCCTGGATCTCGGCCAGGGCCTTTCTTCTGATTCTGTTCATGTTCTTCTCTCCTTTTTGTTCTCGTGGTCCCTCCCCCTACCACATAGCCGGATCATCGGCCCTGCAGATCAGCCTCCCCGGCTACGTGATAAAAGGAGATAGAAGATTTCCAGCTGCCTAAAGCTGGTGGCGCAGCGCGGAGGACTCGGACCTCCACCCAGGTAGAAAGATCGAAAGACCCGGGATCCGGCGGGGTAAGACCGGTGCCTTGCCATTCGGCCAGCGCTGCATAATTCCCCGAGGCCGGACGGTGGGCAGATGAGAAAACAAAAGGCAAAATAAAGCATCTGCCGCCTTGTTGGAGGGCATGGCACGGCCGCCGTCAAAGCCTCGGGCGCGTCGCATTTTGTGACGCAATTATAAAATAAGTCGCGTTTTGCGAAATGTCAAGCAAATTAACATTGATTTGCTACGATTCGTGACTTTTGATGAAAAACTCATGGTTAAAGTTGTATACTCTTGACAAGGCGGTGGTGAAAATGAACAGGATAAAAGAGTTGCGCATTAATTCAAACATGAAACAGGCTGAGCTTGCTGCTCTATTAAACTGTTCCAGAAATGCCATTTCCAACTACGAAACCCAAACTCGTGATATCGACAGCGTCACCATTTGCCGCCTTTGCGATATCTTCGGCTGCACGGCGGATTATCTGTTGGGCCGCTCGGATCTCCCCACTACGGAGCTGACGCTGGAGGAATCCTCCCTGCTCCTGGCCTGGCGCCGCGGCGATGATCGGGCTCGGGATATGGTCCGCCTGGCTTTGGAGCCGTTTCGAGAAGAATCTGCCGGAGAAACGGCAATATAGTTTATTTGTCCGGTGTTTAATTCGGACATCCGGGAGGTGGGTGTATGACTTCCAGGATCCGGCGGTCACTGATCGGGGCGTTGCTGCTTCTCAATGCTCTGCCCTTTACGTTGAATCGATCAAACCGCCTGTTTTTCGGCGGTTTGATTTTTCTTTGCCTTGGCCTGCTGGTCCTCTCAGGACCGCTGCCTGCGGATCGCCGGTTCACAATTCTGGACGGGGTGCGATGGGCCGCAGCGGCCGCAATGCTCTGCATGTATCTGATGTTTTACGGCCGAGAGCCGTCCATGCTCCTGTCGGGGCTGTTTGCCTTATGCGCGTTGATCCTGGTGATCCCCTGGCGGATCTCCGGGCAGAGAAAACGGAGGGCTGACGATGAAAAATAAAATACTCCTGGCGCTCGGGGTTCTGCTGGCCGTAGTCTTTGTGTCCAATCAGCTGGCGTCCGGGCCTGCTGCAAGGCGGCAGCCCGCCGCAGCTGCGCAGAGCACGCCGGCGACATCGGAAGGAAAAGACGCCCGGCAGGCTGCTCAGGAGATCGCAAGCCAGGTCCGGACGGCGTTTGATGATAATTTTCCACACCAGAATGAGGTGTCCTGGGACTGGGAGACCCGGGCACTGACCGTGGATCTCTGGCCGTCTTTCTTCGGCGCCCGGGAGGCCAATGCGGCACTGCAAAATATCAAGTATCTCAATCAGTGGACCCAGCTGCTGGAATCCCTGCAGGAGACCGCGGTACAGATCGACCAGCAATTCGAGGCCAAAGGGATCCCGGAGGCCACGGTGCAGATCGATCTGTATGATAACATCGATTTTTCCCTGCTCCTGGCTTCGGTCTCCGCTGACGGCATTGAATATGACATAGTGGACAGCACACCGGCCGGACAGCAGATCGGCCAGAGCGGCGACGTGCGTTCCCTGGGCGTTTCCTACGTTGTCAATACATCCTCAAAGGTTTTTCATCTGCCGGGCTGCGGCGCTGTTTCTCAGATCGATCAGGACAACAGGAGGGACGTTACCAGCTCCAGGGAGGAACTGATTGCCCAGGGATATGATCCCTGTGGGAGGTGTACTCCGTGAAAAAATCCGACTACGCCCGCATGTTCACGCTGCGGCCGGACGGACGATATCAAGGATATTGGCACGACCTTGACCGATTCGGCAAGCCCAGCGGGCGGCGCCACACCATCTGCGATAAAGATCCGGAACGACTCTATCTCCGGATCCAGGAAAAAGAAAAACCGGTGCAGCACACCCTCCGATCCGTAGCGGATCAGTGGGAGACGCTGCACCGGGATGAGGTAAAGGCGCGGACCTGGGCAAACTACAAGCCGCATCTGGAGGATATTGTGGCCATTTATGGAGATCAGGATATCACGCAGCTGACGGTGGCCGACGTGGAGCAGGATCTCCAGGCTGCCAAGGCACAGAGCTACAGCCGCACCGTAGTAAATACGCGCCGGAGCATCTGGCGCGGGATCTTCGATTATGCCGTGAGCCAGCGGATCCTGCCCTATAATCCCGCAGCTGCGGCCAAGCTGCCCAAAGGCATGAAAACCGGCAAGCGGAGCGCACCGACGGAGGACGTGATCGCGGAGATCCTGGCCGGTGCTAACGATATGCAATTCGGCTTTGTTCCGTTTTTCCTACTCTGCACCGGCCTGCGGCGGAATGAAGCGCTTCGCCGCCGTGTGTCCGATTTGGACACACACAGTTGGGAGCTGCAGATCCCGGAAGCCAAGACGGCCGCCGGCGTCCGCACGGTGCCGATCATCCAGCCGCTGCGGGAGCCATTGCAGCAGTGGATCGCCGCCCATCCGGGTCCTTGGCTGTTCCCACACATAGACTACTACGCCGGGCGCAAAGGCAAAGATGGATACATGACCGACAGTAATTGGGAAACGGCCTGGGCTAATTACTGCAAAGCCCGCGGCTGGACAGATGAGGACGACAAGCCTACGATCACGGCCCACAATCTCCGCCATGGGACCGCCACCCTGCTCTATGAGGCCGGGGTCGACGTGTACACAGCGCAGCACATCCTGGGCCACGCTAATGTCAAGACGACTCTGGAGATCTACACCGATCTCCGGAAGCAACACGAAAAGAAAAACGTGTCCAAATTCGACCGGCGTATCACAAAGATGATTGCAAAGGGCAAAAAAGTACGATAAACACTGGATTTTTAACAGGCTGTAAATCTGCTGGCAATGCCTTCGGTGGTTCGAATCCACCTTCCCCCACCAAAAAAGATTGCTATCTTAATGAAGATGGCAATTTTTTTGTTGCTTTATGAGATTGGGCGCTCATATAATATAAAACACCAGTTTTCAAAGGTATTCTAATTCCAGTGTCAAATGGGGGGTGTAAATATGATCCTCTCTAAAGGAAAAAACTCTTTCCCAGATAATAAATTCAACTTTATGGAATGGTCTGCGTCTATTCTTCAAACACCTGAGGAGGTCATCCAAAAAGTCCATGAACTGCGCCTTGTCGATCGAGTCGTAAAAGACATCATTGCTGTTGGTATGGGCTATAATTGGACCGATTATGGTATTGGCGAAGCCGTTTATAATGCTATTGATCGAATGCATCCTCTTCTCAAAGAGCAGATACCAAACCCGGACGCCTTCCTTCCTAAGGGCGTTGAAATCCAGTGCTTTGCTGAGATAGATGAGCCCCTGATGGTTTTGTTTGAGGATGGAGATACTTTGTGTATTTCCTACAACGAGGGCAGTAGTGTGCGCATGGATCTCAACTCTATTCCCCTATCAATTCAACCGGGAATTAACCAAAAGACGTTTCACGCCGGGCGATTATTTGATGATATGATTGGAAAGAGGATTACAGCGGTAGAAGTAACGGCATCAACAGAATGCCCCAAGTTTACGGGATCATACGGGCTAACCATACGGGAAACGCCAAGCTATATTACCAAAGTCGATATTCTCTATGATGACGGTTCGATTTGCTGGCCACGGCGGAGACTGTCTTTTACATCTGACATGGATTATGGATGGGTTGAACTAATTGACTGCACAGGACGAACAATTGGCGTCCCAACGGAAAAAGTACCTTGGATAGTTGAAGGTTTTATACCGCAAGAAGAAATGATGGAATAGCATTCGTTGTAGCCAGTAACTGCATAATAAGAAACAACGATTATCCCCATTCTGTCAAAATAGCAATCTTTAGCCAAACAAAAACACCGCCGTGAGGCGGTGCTTTTGTTTGGTGGAGATGGTACCAGATCCGATATTCTTGCCGTTGTTTACTTCACCGGCTGGCCGCAGTCGGCGGAGCCTGCGGAATAGAGCATGTCCATACCGTGATGGATCGGACTCAACACCGCTTCAAGGTTTTCCTTCGCTGCCTTCTCACTGCCGGGCAGATTCACGATCAGCGTCCGGCCACGGATACCGGCCGCGGAGCGGGACAGGCAGCCACGGGGCGTGATCTGCAGGCTGGCATAGCGCATGGCCTCCGGGATGCCGCGGGTCTCCCGCTCCACCACCGCAAGCGTCGCCTCCGGGGTGATGTCCCGGGGAGAAAAGCCTGTGCCGCCGGTGGTCATCACAAGGCCGATCTTCAACTCATCCGCGCACTTGGTCAGCTCCGCCTGGATCTGATCCATTTCGTCCGGGATGATGGAAGTGTATACCACGTCAAAATCCGCGTCCTCCAGCATAGCCCTCACTGCCGGACCGCTGGTATCGACGCGCTCGCCGCGAGACCCTTTGTCACTGATGGTGATCACTGCTGCCGTGTATTTCATGGTCGTTCCCCCTCAAAGCCAAAAATTGTGGTTTTATTATAATGGATATTTGTCGATTTGTACAGTCCCGGGCTTTCCCTTTCCTGTGTCATAGAGGTGCCTGCATGCAAAAACTCCTCCTTTTCAGGAGGAGTTTTTTTAATCGGTTATTATAGCCCGGAGCAGTATCCCGCTCCCGGGGCCATGGCTGCCCGCTCAGCCGTTCAGCTACAAGGCCGCTGATGGCCTGCAAGTAAATTTTCCTTGCGCTCGGGTTATGGTGCCGATTACACCGATGGGTGACGCCCATCTCCTGCTTTGTATTATACACAAATAGCGTTATTATGTCAACAACTTTTTTGTGTATTTTCACACATTTTTTGTGTTTTCCCGGCCGTTCCCTGTAAGTTGTGTCAGATAGGCTGAAAATTGGTCCACCTCTACAACCTGTTGATTCGTTACTTCTTGTCTTTCTTTTGTTACCTTAAAAAACCGTTGATGATCTGTTCCTCGGCCTGCTGTTCGCTCAATCCCAGAGTCATCAGTTTGACCAGCTGATCCCCGGCGATCTTGCCGATGGCCGCCTCATGGACCAGCATGGCATCCACGTCGTTGGCCTCCAGGGACGGGATCGCCAGGATGTGTCCCCTGTCCATGATGATGGAGTCGCACTCCGTGTGGCCGCTGCAGGGGGCGTTGCCGGTGATGCGTGCGTTAAAGGTCTGGGAGGAATCGTCTCTCGCCACCGAGCGGGACACCACGTCCGCCGTGGCCCCGGCGCCGTTGAGATCCACCTGATAAGCACTGACGGCGTGCTGGCTGCCGTGGGTCATCAGACGCTCCTTGACCACCAGCTTGGCTCCCGCGGCAAGCTTCGCGATGGTCTGCCGGTCGGTGGAGTCCACCCCTTTGATCTGCTCCATCTCCATCTCCATGGAGCTGTTCTCCTCCAGGTAAGCCTCGGTAACAGGGTTGAGGATGCGCTGTCCCCTGCCGTCGCCGGAGCCGTAATGCTTCTCCACATACTTCACCTTAGCGTTTTTGCCTACGAAGAAGCGGTGGATGCCGTCGTGCTCGGAATCCTGGCTGCCGCAGTTGTCGATCCCGCAGCCGGCCACGATGACCACGTCGCAGTCCTCGCCGATATAAAAATCATTGTAGACGGTCTCCTTCAGGCCGCTTGCGGAAAGCACCACCGGGATGTGGACGCTCTCATTCTTTGTGCCGGGCTTGATATGGATATCGATGCCGCTGCCGTTCTCCTTGGAGACGATATCGATGTTGGCGGTGGTGTTGCGCCCGGCCAGCTCGCCGTTGGCGCGGAAATTATAGGCGCCCAAGGGCACGGAATGCAGATCCGCGATTTCCTCGATCAGCCGTTTCTGAATGGCGTCAAGCTTTACCATCTGTTTTCCCTCCCCTCACTGCAGCTTCTGGCATACGCTGACAGGCGCTGTGCGCCCGATCAGCTCCGGCAGGATCTCGTCGGGGCTGCCCCGGCGGGAGATCCGCCCGTCCGCCAGAACGATGACCTCATCCGCGATCTGCAGGATCCGCTCTTGATGGGAAATGATGACGATGGAGCTGTCCTGGATCTCGCTGCGCATCTTCTCAAAGATGCGGATCAGGTTCTGAAAGCTCCACAGATCGATCCCCGCCTCTGGCTCGTCAAACAGACTCAGCTTGGTCTGTCGGGCCAGAAGCGTCGCGATCTCGATGCGCTTCAGTTCGCCGCCGGAAAGGGAGGCGTTGATCTCCCGGTCGATGTAGTCCCTGGCGCAGAGCCCAACTTCCGACAGGTAGGAACAGGCAGCAGACACGGAAAGGTTCTTTCCCGCGGCCAGTCGCAGCAGGTCCTGGACCCGGATGCCCTTGAAGCGCACCGGCTGTTGAAAGGCAAAGCTGATGCCCAGCTTGGCCCGCTCGGTGATCCCGAGCGCCGTGATGTCCTGCCCGTCCAGCAGGATCTGACCGGAAATAGGCTGTTCGATGCCCATGATCAGCCGGGCCAGGGTGGATTTCCCGCTGCCGTTGGGGCCCGTGATCACTACAAATTTCCCGTTCTCGATGGTGAGACTCAAGTCATGGATGATCTCCTTTTCCTTCTCCTCCTCGGTCACGGCAAAGCTCAAACCTTTTATCTCAAGCATAATACTACACTCCTGTATTTCAGTTCTTTTCTATTGTACCCGAAAACACTCGTATTTGCAACTTTTCATTCGCTTGGTCTTCACAAATCCCTCTTCCCTGCTGTCCTTTGATACCGGTGCAAAAGTTCAGCCGCCCCACAGATATGTGGTATCGTTTTGAGATTCCCTTTGACATTTGCTCCACGCTGATGTATAATCCTGTTCGTAGCTCAAAAAGAAACATGTGCCCGTAGCTCAGCTGGATAGAGTGTTGGACTCCGACTCCAAAGGTCGCAGGTTCGAATCCTGTCGGGCATACCAGAAAGGCCACCCTCCTGTCGGGGTGGCCTTTTCGTTTTCACCGCAATACGCGCAGCCAATTGACAAGCGCCGCGCCGTTGTGATAAAATTTCACCAATTCAATAGAGCTGCGGTGCCCTCGACATGCCGCGCATGGGCCGAGGGGTAAAAGGGAAACAGGTGTGAATCCTGTACGATCCCGTCACTGTATTTGGGGAGTGCAAGTCCGATATGCCACTGGGAGACACCGGGAAGGTGGCCTTGCATGTGGATCCATGAGCCAGGAAACCTGCCGTCTGCTCGGGTATTCGGGCTTTGTCCGGGCCACGAGGAATTGGTCGACCCAGGATCGCGCTGTCTTTGACAGGGCGTGTTTGTGTTGCCTTTTCCTTCGGGAAAAGGTTTTTTTGTGTCCAAAATTCCATTCCAGGTATTTACATATGAAAATGGAGGAAGTACAATGAAAAAAATCCTTGCTTATCTGTTGATCGCCGTCATGCTGGTCAGTGTGCTCAGCGGCTGCGGCAGCAGCCAGCCCGCAGCCAGTCAGCCCGCAGCCGCCGATGCGGAAGCCCCTGACGCCCAGCAGGAGGAAGCCGCCACCGCTGAGGAGGCCGCTCCTGCGGAGGAAGAAGAGGAAGAAGAAAATTACGAGACCGGCGACGCCTCGCTGGATGATCCCCTGAACCAGGACGACATCGGTGAGACGGAGCTGCTGGTGGTCAGTTTCGGTACCAGCTTCAACGACAGCCGCCGCCTCACCGTCGGCGGGATCGAGCGCGCCCTGATCGCGGCCTTCCCCGAGCTGAGCGTACGCCGTGGCTTCACCAGCCAGATCATCATTGACCATGTGCTCTCCCGTGACGGAGAGGTCATCGACAATGTGACCGAGGCGCTGGACCGGGCCGTCGCCAATGGCGTAAAGACCCTGGTCGTACAGCCCACCCACCTGATGCACGGTTTTGAGTACAACGATCTGGTTGCGGAGCTGGCCGGTTATGCCGACGCTTTCGACAAGATCATCATCTCCGAACCGCTGCTGACCAGCGACGAGGATTTCGCCGCCGTGGCCAAGATCATCGTTAACGCCACCGCTGAGTATGACGACGGCGAGACGGCCATCTGCTTCATGGGTCACGGCACCGAGGCCGACTCCAATGTGGTCTACGCCCAGATGCAGCAGGTCCTGGCCGATATGGGCGCTGAAAACTATTTCGTCGGTACCGTGGAGGCCACTCCCTCTTTGGACGACGTGCTGGCGCTGGTCAAGGCCGGCAGCTACACCAAGGTGGTCCTGGAGCCTCTGATGATCGTTGCGGGCGACCACGCCAACAACGACATGGCCGGCGACGAGGAGGACTCTTGGAAGTCCGTTTTCGAGGCCGAGGGCTACGACGTGACCTGCTTGATCCGCGGCCTTGGTGAGCTGGAAGAGATCCAGCAGATCTTTGTACAGCATGCCCAGGCGGCCATCGACGCGGCAGCCTGATCCCTTTACAAATCCAAAAGGCCCGGAGGTTTCCGGGCCTTTTTTAGTCAGGTGATAAACATGAAGAAACAAACATTCACTCTTATCATGGCGCTGCTCATGGCGCTTGCCCTGCTGGCAGGCTGCGGGCAGGCCAGTCCGTCCCCCACTGTCGCTGCGTTCCCCGCTGCTGAAACGCCCGACGCTGCGGAAGCTCCCGCTGCCGAAGCGGCGGAGGCTCCCGCTTCCTCTCAGGTGGCCGGAGCTGCGGATATGACCACGGTAGAGGACGTGTTGGAGGACGGCATGGTCCCAGTCTATGCGGAAAGCCTCAAGGAAGGTATTTACCCCGTGGAGATGAAATCCAGCTCCTCCATGTTCAAGGCCGACCACTGCGAGCTTGTCGTCAAGGACGGCAAGCTGGAAGCTGTGCTGTATATGAGCAGCGATTCCTATCGCTACATGTTCGCAGGCACTGCCGAGCAGGCCGCGTTCGCCGCCCCCTCCACCTATATTTCCCTGGAGGAGCATGCGGACGCGCCCCACAGCTTCACCCTGCCCATCGAGGCGCTGGACGCCGGTGTGCCCTGTGCCGCCTTCAGCGTCAAAAAGGAACTGTGGTATGACCGCACCCTGCTGTTTCGCGCGGATTCCCTGCCTTTGGAGGCATTTGACGCCAGTATGTTCACCACAGCGGAAAGCTTGGGTCTTGCGGACGGAAGCTACACGGTGGAGGTGACGCTCAGCGGCGGCTCCGGCAAAGCATCTATCCAGTCCCCCGCCCTGCTGACCGTGCAGGACGGCGCGGTCACGGCGCAAATCATATGGGGCAGCTCCCACTATGACTATATGAAGATCGACGACACCCAGTATTTCCCGGTCAATACCGAGGGCAACTCCACCTTTGAGGTCCCGGTCTCGATCTTTGACCGGCCCATGCCCGTTATCGCCGATACCACCGCCATGAGCCAGCCCTATGAAATCGCGTACAGCCTGCTGTTCGATTCCTCCTCCATCGAGGCAGCAGCGTGAGGGGCGGCAGAAAAAAACTGCATCTTACCGTCTGGCTGCTGATCCTCGCCCTGCTGCTTTCCGGCTGCGGCTCCGCTGCCGCGCCGGGCTCCGCCACCCCCGAGGTCATCGGGCACATGGAACTTGTCTATGCCGACCAGTTCGCCGTGGACCGTTACAGTGACGGGACCAGCCTGATCACCATCGCCGGGACGGACCGCTTTCTGCTGCTGCCGCCCGGGGCGGAGGTTCCGGACCATGACACGGACACGGTCATTCTCCGGCAGCCGCTGGGGAGCATCTATCTGGCCGCCTCTTCGGCCATGGATCTGTTCCTGCAGCTGCACGCTCTGGACAGGATCCGCATGACCAGCACCACAGAGGTCAACTGGGCGCTTCCGGAGGTCGCGGCCGCCATGGAGGACGGCTCCCTGCTCTATGCGGGGAAATACAGCGCGCCGGATTTTGAGCTGGTTCTGGCCCAAAACTGCGCTCTGGTCATTGAAAGCACCATGATCTACCACAGCCCGGAGATTCAGGAAAAGCTGGAGGATCTGGGCATCCCGGTACTGGTGGAGCGATCCAGCTATGAATCCCACCCGCTGGGCCGGGTGGAATGGATCAAGCTGTACGGCCTCCTGCTGGGTCTCGAAGAGGAGGCGGATCGCTTTTTTGACGAGCAGATCCGGTCTCTTGCTTCCCTCAGCGAGGACGAGCCCTCCGGCAAGACCGTAGCCTTTTTTCACATCAACTCCACCGGCTCCGTGGTGGTGCGGAAATCCGGCGACTATGTGGCAAAGATGATCGAGCTTGCCGGCGGGCAGTATGTATTCGACGACCTGGACGGCGAAGACAATGCTCTGTCCACCGTCAATATGCAGATGGAGAGCTTTTACGCCGGGGCCAGGGACGCGGACGTGCTGATCTACAACAGCACCATCGACGGAAGTCTGGACAACATCGACCAGCTGCTGGCAAAGAGCGAGCTGCTGGCAGACTTCAAGGCCGTGCAGTCCGGCGACGTCTGGTGCACGGGGCAGAACATGTTCCAGCAGAGCTCCGCCTCCGCCGGAATGATCGCGGATATCCACGCGGTCCTGAGCGGAAAGGCAGACGACCGGGACGAACTGAACTTTTTACATCGACTGAAATGACGGGAGAACGCCATGGAGCGTAAACAGAGAAAACGCTATATCGTCTGCTTCTGCGCCCTGGCTGCCCTGCTGCTTCTGCTTCTGTTTCTGAACACAGTGGTCGGCAGCACGAGACTCGGCGCCGCAGCGGTATTCGACGCGCTGCTGGGCCGCGGCGACGAGGCCGCCCGCAGCATCGTGCGGAACATCCGGCTGCCCCGGCTGCTGGCCGCGGCGCTGCTGGGCGGCGCGCTGTCGGTGGCGGGCTTTCAATTGCAGACCTTTTTCGCCAACCCCATCGCGGGGCCCTTTGTGCTGGGCATCTCCTCCGGGGCGAAGCTGGTGGTGGCACTGACCATGATCTACTGCATGGCCCACGGTATCCTGCTCCACTCCGTCGGCATGATCGCGGCTGCCTTTATCGGGGCCATGCTCTCCATGGGCGTCGTCCTGCTGGCCTCCGGGAAGCTGCGCAGTATGGCGCTGCTGATCGTCTGCGGTGTCATGATCGGTTATATCTGCACCGCTGTCACCGATATCGTAGTGACCTTTGCGGACGACTCCAATATCGTGAATCTTCACAACTGGTCCCTGGGCAGCTTCTCAGGCATGAGCTGGGGCAGCCTGCGCGCCGCCGCCATCACCGTGCTGATCGCCCTGGTTTTCAGCTTTCTGCTGTCCAAGCCCATGAGCGCCTATCAGCTGGGCGAGGGTTACGCCCATAGCATGGGCGTGAACATCCGGCGCTTTCGCATGGCGCTGATCCTGCTGTCCAGCGTACTGGCCGCCACCGTCACCGCCTTTGCCGGGCCTATCTCCTTTGTAGGCATCGCGGTACCACACCTGGTGAAAAGCCTGTTTCGCTCTTCCCGGCCCATCCTGATGCTGCCCGCCTGCTTTCTGGGCGGCGGCGTCTTCTGCCTGTTTTGTGATCTGATCGCCCGCACCCTGTTCGCCCCCACAGAGCTGAGCATCAGCTCGGTGACGGCGGTGTTCGGCGCGCCGGTTGTGATCTGGATGCTGCTCACCCGCCGCAGCCGGCGGGCGCAGTGAGGAGGGGCCTATGAAGACTGCGAGTATTCGAACACGGGACTTGACCATCGGTTACGAGGGGCGGGCCGTTGTGGAAAACATCGAGCTGCAGGCATACCCCGGGCAGATCATCAGCGTCCTGGGCCCAAACGGGGCCGGAAAGACCACGCTGATCAGGACCCTTATGGGCCAGCTGCCGCCGATCCGCGGCCGGATCGAGCTGGGCGGTACCCAATTTTCCGATCTGTCTGACAGGCAGGTCGCCTCCATGATGGCCGTAGTCCTGACGGAGAAACCGGAGCCGGAGCTGATGCGCTGCAGGGAGTTGGTTGCCCTGGGCCGCTATCCCTATACCGGGCGGCTGGGGCTTCTCTCCGCCGGGGATTGGCAAAAGGTGGAGGATGCCATGGCTCTGGTAGGCGTCTCGGAGCTGGCCGATCGGGATTTTGACCGGATCAGCGACGGGCAGCGCCAGCGGGTGCTGCTGGCCCGGGCCATCTGCCAGGAGCCGGAGGTGCTGATTCTGGACGAGCCCACCTCCTATCTGGATCTGAAGCACAAGCTGGAGTTCATGCAGCTGCTGCGGCGGCTTTCTCAGGAGCGGGAGCTGGCCGTGCTTATGTCCCTCCACGAGCTGACGCTGGCCAGGACTTTTTCGGACGAGGTCGTCTGTCTGCGCGACGGCCGCGTGGACCGCTCCGGGCCAGCCGGTGAAGTCCTCAGTGAGACATATGTGGAGCAGCTGTTCGATCTCTCCCCCGGCAGCGCAAAAATGTTTTTGTAAGATATCAGCACCATGTGCAAAGATCGAAGGAGGAGCATCCAAAGGGATGGCTCCTCCTTCAACGTTGGAAACGATATAAAGCGCCCTGTCAGGACGACAGAGCGCTATAAAAACATATTCAGCTGTTCTCCGGGCGCATCGTCGGGAAGAGGATCACGTCGCGGATGGAGTTGCAGCCTGTGAGCAGCATCACGCAGCGGTCGATGCCGATGCCCAGACCGCCGGTGGGCGGCATGCCGTACTCCAGGGCGTTGATGAAATCATCGTCCATCATGCCCGCTTCTTCGTCGCCCTTGGCACGCAGCTCCACCTGCTTGAGGAAGCGCTGCTTCTGGTCGATGGGGTCGTTCAGCTCGGAGAAGGCGTTGCCCATCTCACTGGCACAGATGAACAGCTCAAAGCGCTCGGTCAGTCGCGGGTCCTTCGGGCTGCGCTTGGCCAGCGGAGAGACGTCCACCGGGTGCATGGTGATAAAGGTGGGCTGGATCAGCTTCTCCTCCACCTTCTGATCGAAGCACTCATACAGAGCATGACCCCAGGTGGGCTCCACCTTGTCCATGTCCACACCGATGCTCTTGGCAGCCTGTACGGCGGCCTCGTCGCCCTCGATGGCCATAAAGTCCAGGCCAAGATATTCCTTGACCGCCTCGGCCATGGTCATACGCCGGAAACCGGGGGCCAGACTCACCTCATGCCCCTGCCAGGTCACGTCATAGCCGCCCAGGATCTCCATGGCAGCGCCGGAGAGCAGATCCTCGAACAGGTCCATCATGTCGTTGAAGTCCGCATAGGACTCATACAGCTCCACCGTGGTAAATTCCGGATTGTGCTTGGTGTCCATGCCCTCGTTGCGGAACTGTCTGCCGATCTCGTACACCCGCTCGATGCCGCCTACGATCAGCCGCTTCAGGTTCAGCTCTGTGGCGATACGCAGGAACATGTCCATATCCAGGGTGTTGTGATGGGTGATGAAGGGGCGGGCCGTTGCGCCGCCGGAAATGGTGTTGAGCACGGGGGTCTCCACTTCCATGTAGCCGCGGCCGTCCAGGAAGCGGCGCAGATAGCTGACGAATCGGGAGCGGATCTCGAAGTTGCGGCGGCTCTCGTCGCTCATGATCAGGTCCACATAGCGCTGGCGGTACTTCAGCTCCGTATTGGTCATGCCGTGGAATTTCTCCGGCAGAGGCCGCAGAGACTTGGCCAGCAGCGTTACCTTTTCCACATGGACGGAAATCTCCTCCGTCTTGGTCTTGAACACATAGCCGCTGACGCCGATGATGTCGCCGATATCGTACTTGCGGAAATCCGCAAACTCCTGCTGGCTCACCGCGTCGGCGCGGATATACAGCTGGATCTGGCCCTTGTCGTCTTTAATGTGGCAGAATATGGCTTTGCCCATGCCCCGCTTAGACATGATGCGTCCGGCCACGGAGACCTGTTTGTTTTCAAAGCCCTCGTAATCGGTCTTGATTTCCTCCGACCAGGCGGTCCGGGCGAACTTGGTCTGCTGGAAGGGGTCCCTCCCCTCCTGCTGCAGCGCGGCCAGCTTATCCCGGCGTACCTGCAGGATCTCGGAAAGCTCCTGCTCCTGTTCGCCGTTTTGATTCTTTACTTCACTCATATTCTACCTCACAAAATGCTTACTTGTTCTCTACTGCCAGGATCTCGAACACCAGATCCCCGGCGGGGGCGTGGATGGTAACGGTCTCTCCTGCCCGGTGGCCGATCAGGCCCTGTCCCACGGGAGAGTCGTCAGAGATGCGTCCGGCCTTGGGGTTTGCCTCCTGGGAGCCGACGATCTCATAAGATTCCTCAAAATCATCCTCCACATCCCGCACGCGCACGATGCTGCTGAGCGTCACGGTGTCCTTGGGGACGTCGTGGTCGATGTTGTCCACGATCTCGGCATTCTCGATCAGCTCCTTGAGCTCGGCGATCTTGGAATACAGCTTGCCCTGCTCGTTCTTCGCCTCATCGTATTCGCTGTTTTCGGACAGGTCACCGAAGCTGCGGGCTTCCTTGATCTGCTCAGCGACCTCCTTCTCCCGGACGGTCTCCAGATAATAGAGCTCCTCTTTCAGCGCATCCAGGCGCTCCTGGCTCATTTTAAATCTGCTCGCATTGGCCATAAAGCAGATCTCCTTTCCATTTTCATAATGCTGTCCGCCGGCTTTTTCCGGCACTTTGAATCCATATTATAAGGTTATGGTCCCCCGCTGTCAACTCAAAAATCTCAGCGCAGCCATCAGCTGATCATCGTCCGAGATACTGGCTGTGCCGTCCTCGCCGCCGGTAGTACCCTGAGTGGTGCCTGTAGCGGATTCATCCCGGTTGAATACGATGGTATCCGGGATCACGCCGCCGTTTGCGGAGATGTCCACACCGTTGGGCGTCAGATAACTGTGGGTGGAAAGCCGGATGGCGCTGCCGTCATCCAGGACAATCGTCTCCTGGGAGCGGGTGTTGCCTGTGGTGGCCTCGCCTATGACGGTAGCCCACTGATACTCCTGCAGCACTGCCGCGCAGAGCTCCGCTTCCCGGAAGGTCCCGGTATTGACCAGCACCACCGTGGGGAACTGGATGCACATCACATCGGACTCGGTGACGATCTCTTCCCCGCTCTTGCTGACCTCCGAAAAGAGGCGGCCGCCCGGCAGCAGGAAATTGAGCAATGTCGCCACTTCCGTGCTCAAACCACCCGGGTTGTTGCGCAGATCCAGCACAAAGGCCACCGCGCCCTGGGCCATCAGATCCTCGATGGCGTCCACACAGGCCTGGCCGCTGCCGGCTTCAAAGTTGGAGATCTGCAGATAGCCGGCGCCCGTTTTTTCCATACGGTATGTGACCGCGCTGGCGTTGGCGTTGCTGCAGTCCACCTCGATATTCTGCGTATTGCTGATGGTCAGGGTGAACTTGGAGTTGAGCTTGGTGCGGATCAGGGTGCGCACCTCATCTACCGTCATCCCGTCGAGGGATTGACCGTCCACCGCCGTGATGACCATTCCCGCGCCCACGCCGGCCCAGGAGGCCGGAGAGCCGGGATACACCGCGATCACCTGGAAGCCGCCGGAGTCATCCTTCACAAGCGAGATGCCGATATCCGCGTAGTCGTTGGAAGAAGACAGCTGGTAGGTGCGAAATTCATCGGCCGTCATATAATAGCTCCATGCGTCGCCCAGGCCCGCAACCATGGCGGCAGCGGCGGAATCGCCTATGGCTTTGCGGTCCACCGGGTCGATGAACTGCTCATCCAGGAGATTCTTGATCTCCACATAACGCATGGCCTCGTTATAATCGTCCTTGCCGCCCACCTGTCGGATCATCTTGGTGTGGGTCACGAAATAGACGCCCCCACATGACAGGACCAGCAGCAAAACCACTACCTTCAGGCTGATGCCGATATTGAAAAATCCGACGATGATCCGCCCCAGTCGGCGGAAGAATCTTCTGAACAGATTACCCACACGATCCCTCCTGAGATTCTCTAATCATGGCTTAGCCGGACAACAAAAATGCTGTCCGGCAGCCAGCGCATTGCGCTGTTTTTTGTGTTTTCTTTTTGTTTATTCCCCTGCTTCGGCCGAGAAGGTCAAGCCGGAGAAAAACTGCTCCGGATCGGTACGGCTGCCGCCGGACCAAACCTCGAAATGGCAGTGGGGGCCTGTGGAAAGGCCGGTACTGCCCACATAACCGATGGTATCTCCCTTGGTCACGGTCTGGCCTTCGCTGACCGTCACGGAAGACATATGCCCGTAGAGGGTCTGATAGCCGTTGCCGTGGTCGATGATCACACAGTTGCCGTAGCCGTCGCCGGAATTGCCCGCACGGATCACGGTTCCGCTGTCTGCAGCCACGATGGCCGCGCCGTAACCGGCGCCCACATCCAGGCCGCTGTGGTACTTTTCCGTCCCGTAGACGGGATGGATCCGCAGCCCGAATCGGCTTGTGATGTATGTACAGGAGGGCACAGGCCAGGTAAAGGAGCCCGTTCCGGTGACCTTGGGAGCCACAGGTGCGGGTGTACTCTGGCTCTGCTGGTTCTGCTGTGCCTGCTGCTGTTGGGCCTGCTGCGCCTGCTGAGCCGCCTTGGCAGCCTCGGCGGCAGCTCGTGCCGCAGCCTCTTCCGCTTCTCTCTGGCGCCTCAATTCTTCCTGACGCTGACGCTCCAGCTCAGCCATGAGCGCCTCCAGCTCCCGGTCCGCCTCTTCCTCGATGGCCAGGATCTCTTCATATTCTTCCCGGCGGGTATCGATATTCTCCTGCAGATCCCGGATCAAAGCGGTTGCTTCATCGATCTCCGCCTGCAGCTGCTCCTGCTCGGCGCGCAGTTCATCCTGTTTTTCCTGCAGTTCCGCCCGGAACTCTTCGTACTCCGCTTTGACCTGCTCGGTATTTTCCCGGGCGGCTATATAGGCCTCTTCCAATTCACGGTCGCTGGCCATGATCTGTCCCATATCGTCCAGCACCGTGAGAAACTCACCCAGGCTGGAAGAATTCAGCACCATGGTAAGCACGCTGTAGACACCGTTTTCTTCCATGGCCCGGACCCTGATCCTGTATCGGGCAAGCTGCTGTTCCTCGAGGGTCTTGGCCGCCGCGACTTCCTCCGCCTTTTCGGCGATCATGTCGTCATACAGGGCGATCTCTTCCTTGTTGAGCTGCATCTGCTCAAGGGTATACATGTTGCGCTCATCCATGGCCTGCTTCCGTTCCAGGACGCCGGCCTGCTGGGATTCCAGCTCATCCACGACAGCCTGTGCGGCCTCGCGCTGAGCCGACAATTCATCCCGCCGCGCCCGTACCGCGCTGACTTCCTCCTGGGTCACCGCGAAGGCCTGTGCAGGCATCGCAGCAGAAAGCAGAAGCATGGCCGCCAATACAAGCGCGAAGAAACTAATGATTCTTTTTTTGCTCATAATCTTTATGGGTATGGGCGGTCTCCACCCGCCCGCTCGGGTTTGCCTTTAGAAAAACGCTGTGGGGTCGGTGGGCGTACCGTTGACGCGCACCTCAAAATGGCAGTGGGTACCGGTAGACCGGCCGGTGGAACCCAAAGTCCCAAGCTCCTGCCCGGCGCTCACGCTCTGTCCATAGCTGACCGACAGGGTGGCCATATGGGCGTACACCGTTTGGTAACCGTTGCCGTGATCAATGGTGACATAGTTGCCGTAGCCGGAACTGCCGCTGACCGCCGCGATGACTGTGCCGCCGGCCGCCGCGACCACCGGTTTGCCATCATTGCCGAAGCCGTCGATATCGATGCCGGCATGACCTGTGGTCTGCCCGGTGAAGGGATCCGCGCGATAACCGAAGCTGCTGCTGATCCGACTGCTGCAGGGTACCGGCCAGGTGAACATCCCGTTCCCCGAGGGAACCGAGACCGCCGGCGCCGCGGGCGTTTCGCCGCCCCCGACCGTGCCGTCTGCTCCCTGCTGTGCCGCGGCGGCAGCAGCGGCGGCAGCGGCAGCCTCCTGCCGTTTCTGTTCCTCGTAAGCCGCGATCATCTGGGTCAGTTCATCCGCAGCCTGGGCTTCCGCCGCCTGCTCGGCCTCATACTGCTGAATGGCAGCGTCGATGGCGTCCGCCAATTCCGCAAGCTCTGCCTCCGCTTTGGTGACCTGGGCCTGGATTCTGGCCTGCTCCTCACGGAGCCCGGCCTGCTTGTCCTCGCAATCGGCCTTGACTTCCTCATACTCGGCCTTGACCCGCTCCGTCTCCTGACGGGCCGCTCGATACTGGCGCTCCAGTGCTTTGTCGCTCTCCATGATCTCGCCCATATCGTCAAGTCCCGAAAGCAGTTCGCTGTAGTTTTCCGCGTTGACCACCACAGCCAGGATATTGTAGCCGCCGCTCTCCTCCATGGCCCGGATCCGGGTCCGATAACGATCGAGCTGCTCCTGCTCGCGGGCCATCGCTGCGTTCAGCTCCTCTGTCTTCTCGGCGATGATATTGTCATACATGGCAATCTCTTCCGCGATCAGGGCCAGGGCCTCTTTGGCACTGCTGTTCTGCTCGTCCAGGGCCGCCTTCTTGTCCAGAACTGTGGATTCCTGTTCCTGCAGGCTCGCCAAACGCTCCTCCGCCTCCGCCGCACGGGCGGCCGCGGCGTTTTTCTGCTCACGCAGCGCGTCGATATCGCTCTGGCTGATAGCGTGGGCCATCGGGATGATGCTCGCCATCAGGGACAGGACCATCAGCACCGCCAACACCACGGCAACGATCGAAATCATTTTTTTCCTTTTCATACGATCTCCTAAAGCCGTTGTGTACCGATTATACTTTCAAATAATTCCGAATGGCGTTGACGCCGCCAAAGACGCCCACCAGGATACCGGTGCCCAGATAGAACACCAGCACGGGGAGCATTACACTCTTAAAGGGGACCATGGTGATAAAACTGCCGGTCAAGGTGCCCATGAGCCGTCCAGTCAAAACGCTGTACAGACCCCACTCCGCCAGGAAAGCCAGGCCGCCGCCCAGGATGCCCAGCACCAGACCCTCCACCACGAAGGGCAGCCGGATAAAGCTGTTGGTAGCGCCCACCATTTTCATTATGGCGATCTCTTCCCGCCGGCCGAAGGTGGCCAGCTTGACCGTATTGGACATGATGAACACGGAAACGAAGACCAAGATCACCGTCAGTACCAGGGTGATGATGCTCACCACATTGCGTATGGTCACAAAGGTGTCCGCATATTCCAGATGGGCCTTGACCTTGACGATCCCGTCCACCGCCTCCAGGGCGGCCTTGGTCTGGGCCATTTCGGCGATATCCTCAAGATGGATCACGAAGCGGTGCCGGAACACCGTCTCATCGATGCCCTCCATCAGGTCCTCATCGTAGTTGCTCATAAAATTGTCCATGGCTTCCGCCCGGGATACAAACTCCACGGACTCCACGTTGTCGACCGCCGCCAGGGCACTGCCCAGCGCCTCTGCCGCCGATTCCTCAGCAATGTTCTCGTCCACGAAGGCGACGACTTCGTTCTGATTTTCCAGATCCTTGATCAGCGCGTCGATGTTCACCGACAGCAGGGCCACGCTGCCGATGATGATCAGGCAGGCCATAGTGATCGTGACCGTAGCGAAGGACATAAAGCCATGCGTCTTGATGCTGCGGAAGCCTTCGCGAATCAAATATCCGCCTCTACTCAATATCATAGCTGTAGTACCCATCCATTCCGTCACTGATCACATGACCGCCGTCGATGGTGATCGTGCGCTTATTGAACGCGTTGACCAGTTCCTTTTCATGGGTGACGACCAAAATGGTAGTCCCCATCTCGTTGATCTTCTCAAACAGGAGCATCAACTCCAGGCTGCGCACCGGATCCAGGTTGCCGGTGGGTTCGTCCGCCACGATCATGCGCGGATTGTTCACCAGCGCGCGGGCAATCGCCACACGCTGCTGCTCGCCGCCGGACAGTTCGCTGGGCAGACGCTTCTCGCGGCCCTCCAGCCCTACCAGCTCCAGCACATAGGGTACGCGCTTGCGGATCTCCCGGTTGGAAGCGCCCACCACGCGCATGGCAAAGGCCACGTTGTCATACACCGTCATATTGTCGATCAGACGATAGTCCTGGAATATGACGCCCAGGGTCCGTCGGACCTTGGGCAGTTTCCGCCGTTTGATTGTGCTCAGGTCAAAGTCGTTGACAATGACGGTCCCGGCGTTGGCATAAATCTCGCCGGTGATCAATTTCATAAGGGTCGTTTTGCCGGAGCCCGAAGGCCCCACCAGGAAAACGAACTCTCCGTCTTGAATGGCCAGGTCCACGCTGTCCAGCGCCACAGTGCCGCTGCTGTCGTAGACCATGGTCACATCGTTCATGCGAACCATAGCTTATCCTCCAGGGGTTTCTTGCCAAGTAATATCGTACCTCAATACTTGTTGTTCAGGGAATCAAGGTACATTTTCACCATCATTGCCACCTTGAACACGATGGCATGATCGAATTCACGCAGGTCAAGTCCGGTGATCTTCTTGATCTTCTCCAGACGGTACACCAGGGTGTTGCGGTGTACATAGAGCTTACGGGAGGTTTCGGAGACGTTCAGATTGTTCTCAAAGAACTTGTTGATGGTCTCCAGGGTGTCCTCATCCAGGGTCTCGATGGGGTTCTTCTTGAACACCTCGTTGAGGAACATTTCGCAGAGTGTGGTGGGAAGCTGGTAGATGATGCGGCCCAAACCCAGGCTCTCATAGTTGATGATGGTCTTCTCGCTCTCGAACACCCGTCCAACCTCGATCGCCACCTGGGCTTCTTTATAGCGGTCCGCCAGCTCACGCAAATGCCGTGCCACAGTGCTGATACCGATGACACTCTTGATGCCCAGCTCCTCATGCAGCGCAGTCTCGATGCTGCGGGCCACTTTGAAGACCTCTTCCGAGGCATTGGCGGAAGGCAGGGCCTTGACCACCACGATGTCGTTTTCATTGATGTTCAGCACGAAGTCTTTCTGCTTGTCCGGGAACAGGCGCTGAATGACCTCCACTGCCGCCACATCGGAATTCTCCATCTGCCGCACCAGCAATACGCTGCGCGGCTCGTCAGTGACGAAGTGCAGCTCCTTGGCGCGCACATACACGTCGCCGGGCAGGATGTTATCGGAAATAATGTTCTTTACGAAGGCTGCCTTGTTGTGCTTCTCCTCATAATTGCTCTTGGCCTCATTGAAGGCCACAGCGGCCAGGGCGCAGATGGTCTTCGCCATTGGGTCGGTCCCCTCCGAAAAGGCCGCATAGTCCAGCTTCGAGCTGTCGGAATTGAGCGCGCTGTACGTTCTGACTGCGGTGCTGATGGTCTGACTGGCCGCATCCAGTTCATAGGCATGAAAGTCATCCAGGCGGGAACCGATCATCGCCAGCTCGCTGCTGGCTACGACAAAGCCCTGTTCATCCACCACACCGATCGTTCTGTCAACGGCATCCTTCAATTGAATAATCACATTCTGGAAAATTCTGCTGGACATGCTTTTGACCTCCTATGATCGCGGTCAGGCCTTCGACCCGATATGGCAAATTTACCATATTTCCGCAGTTCTCTTTAGCATATAATAACTCCAAACTATGTGATTTTCAATAGAAAATGCTTTGTTTTTTTGTTAATTTTTTTCGATTTGTGTTCGTTGCGCTCAAAAAACCATTAAAATCCAATTAATTTTTTGACTAATTTCCCATGTCCAGTTCACATAACA
Organism: Oscillospiraceae bacterium; assembly: GCA_902778275.1. Taxonomy (GTDB): domain Bacteria; phylum Bacillota; class Clostridia; order Oscillospirales; family Oscillospiraceae; genus Limivicinus. Next base: position 53,461 of record CACYXE010000001.1, on the reverse strand, counting down.
GTTTGCACAAATCCTTTTCCGTCAGTTCTCGGAAGCCGCCCGGCCCGAGCCTCTCATCGATTTTCAGTCCCCCGATCGAAAGGCGCCGCAGCTCCTTGACCGGCTTTCCGCGGGCGGCCAGCATACGCTTGACCTGGTGATATTTTCCCTCTGTCACGGTAACCAGACAGCAGTCCTCCCCCAGGATCTCAAGTCCGGCAGGGAGGCAGCGCGTCCCGTCCGCAAGAGTCAGACCCGCCGCAAAAGCAGCCGCGTCTTCCTCATTCGGACTTCCCTCGACTTTTGCATAATACAGCTTTTCGACGCAGGATTTTGGCGAAATGACCCGATGGGCAAATTCTCCGTCATCGGTCAGCAGCAGCAGTCCGCTGGTATCCTTGTCCAGCCGCCCCACCGGGAACAGCCCCATCCGGCGCAGCTCCGGCGGCAGCAGATCCATAACGGTTTTTTGCTCCCGGTCCTCTGTGGCGGTCACCAGGCCGGATGGCTTATCCATCATATAATAGTGATGGGCCTGATAGCGAAGCTCCTCCCCGTTCAGGGTGATGCGGGTCGCTGTGGGATCCAGCTTGCGCTCGGGCCGCTTTTCCACCTGCCCATCTACGCTTACCCGTCCGCTTTTAATCATTTCCCTGAGTTCTTTCCGGGAAGCAAGTCCCATGTCTGCAAGCACTTTGTCCATTCTGACCAACGGCAATGAGACCCCTCCTTCCCAAAAGATGCTTCATAAGAATACCATATTTTTAACCGTTTTGCAACCTTTTGAACCGCTTTATATCTTTTCCCGTTTCTCTCATAGCTGCGGCTCTCTGCGAATAAGCTGTATCGGGGGTGATGAATATGGCCAAATCCAGCCATTCCTTTACCAAAAAGAAAGCCTTGTCACTGGTCTTGATCCTGGCATTGATCCTGGTGATCCTGATCCTGCTGCGCAGCTGCTCCCAGGCCCGGCTCCATCTGTCCACGGCGGAGGGGCGTGCCGACTTCCTCGCATCGCTGGGCTGGGAGATCGACCCGGACAGTGAGGAATACAAACGCGTGCTGATCCCGGATAAACTGGAAGGGGCGCTGGATGACTATAACAAAATGCAGCTGGAGCAGGAATGCGATCTGAGCCGTCATCTGGGCGAACGCTGCGACCAGTATACGTATCAGATCACCAACTACCCCAACACGGATCAGACCGTCCTGGTAACACTCTATGTTCAGGGGGACCGACTGATCGCCGGAGACATTCACAGCACCGCCCTTAACGGCTTTATGCACGGGTTAAAGGCGCAATAAACGACAGGCGGCAGGTGTGCCGCCTGTCGTTTATTGATCTGCTTGACAACCCATGTGATTCATAATATAACCCTTTCTTTGGCGGCGTCGCTCCGGGCCGCAGCAGTACCGTGCGCTTCATCATTGAAACTGATCTCGAAAAGAAAACACAGAAAATGTTAAAAGCGGCTGAGCTCTCGTCCTCAGCCGCTTTCCCATATTCTGAAATCTATGCCGATATTCTCCCGAATGGAGGCGAGGTATGCACTGTACTGGTTCGCGCTGCGCCCCCACAGAGCCGCCAGGCTGCCGTCCGGGTCCATGTCCGCGGCCTGCGCCATATTTCCCGAGAAATAACAGCGGTTCAGGGCGCAAATATAATCCGTCATAGACTCCACTTCCTCCGGGGTATACGGGAAGCCCTCCAGGCTTTCCGGGATCTGAGTCCGCGTCCGCCGGTCAAAATAGTCCGCCGCATAGTCTTTGAAATCCAACAGCTCCGGCTCTGTCCTCCCCTGTCGGCGCGCCCAGGCGGAAACGTCTGCTTCCCGGGTCTCATACCGGATCCGTCCATTTTCCGCCCGCAGCACACCATACTGGCAGGGCGAGACCGACAGGGCCGAAGTGGCGATCTCCGTGACGGTGCCCGCAGTCTTGTAATGCTGTGCATGCAGATGCCCGCTGAGAAACAGCGGCACCTGATAACGCTGCAGCAGCTTCAGGAGCCTGTCCGCGCCGCTCATCACATAGCCTGTGTTGAACATGGTCTGCCGCAGCAGATTCTGATGTCCGCCCGCCAGCACATGCTGCCCCTCCCGTCTGGCCTGCCGCAGCTGCTGCTCCACCCATCTCAGCGTGCTGTCGGACAGCCCGCAGGGATCGTGGTCGGTGTTTGCGTCCAGAAGCAGGACCCTGGTACTGTCGTTGAGCTGCGTCACATAGCTCAGGGAATCGCCGTCCACGCTCAGGGCCTCGTCATAGCCGAATTCACCATAGATCTCCCGGAACACCTCCATAGTAGCCGACGGGACGCGGGTAAAGGAATCCCCGGAAAAGGAGGCCGCGCTGTTGTTGCAGAGATCATGGTTTCCCGTCTGCACCAGGACCGGGACTCCTGCCGCCTCCACGGTCCGCAGCTTCTCCGCAAGCGCCTCATGGCTGAGGACTGCTCCGTTGAAGGTCAGATCCCCGGTGAGGATCAGCGCCTCAGGACGCTGTTCTATAACTTCGGCGAAGAAAGCGTCGCAAAGCTCCTCGATCCAGCGCATCAGCTTGCCGTCGCCGCCGTCTACCAGCTCGGTGAACAATTCCCCATGGTCGGTGAGCTGCGGCGCGATATAGTGCAGATCCGTGGCTACGATCACATGGTACTTTGCCGGTGCGGCGGACCAGCCGCTGCAGGCGGACAGAAGCAGGATGCTGACGCAAAGCAGCAGCGCCGCGGCTTTTCGCATAAAAGCCCCTCCTTAAAGAGCGGCAGGTCCACAGACAAACCGCGGACCTGCCGGAACGATCGTTTTATTTTACCAGGCACTCGCCGGTCATTTCGGCGGGCTGCTCCAGACCCATCAGCTTCAGGATCGTGGGGGCGATGTCGGCCAGACGGCCGGGTTTGAGCTCGATCCCGCTCTCTCTGACGCAGAAGGGCACGGGGTTGGTGGTGTGGGCGGTGTTGACCTTACCGGTCTCGTCGAACATGCAGTCGGCGTTGCCGTGGTCGGCGGTGACCAGCAGCACTACGTCCTCATGCTTCTCCACCTCGGCAATGATGCGGCCCATGCAGCCGTCCACAGTCTCCACCGCCTTGACGGCGGCCTCCATGACGCCGGTATGGCCCACCATATCGCAGTTGGCGAAGTTGCAGACGATCAGCGCGTACTGCTCGGAAGCGATGGCCTCCACCACCTTGTCGGCGACCTTCTCCGCACTCATCTGGGGGATCAGGTCGTAGGTGGCATACTCCTTGGGAGAGGGCACCAGGCAGCGTTCTTCTCCTTCGCAGACCCGCTCTACGCCGCCGTTGAAGAAGAAGGTCACATGGGCGTACTTCTCGGTCTCCGCCACGCGGAACTGCTTGAGTCCCCTGGCGCTGATAAAGTCGCCCAGTGTGTTTTCGATGACCTCGGGCGGATAAGCGATAGGCAGGGGCAGCGCCTCGTCATACTGGGCGGTGCACACATAGGACAGCGGGCAGACCAGCTTCTTGCGCCGGAAGCCGTCAAAGTCCGGCAGATTCAGCGCCCAGGTCATCTCACGGGCCCGGTCAGGCCGGAAGTTCATGAAGATCACGCTGTCGCCCGGTTCGATTACCCCCTCGGGGTCGACCACCACAGGCTTGACGAATTCATCGGTCACATCCTGGGCGTAGCTGTCCTCCACCGCGTGGACAGGATCGGGATCCTGCACGCCCTCGCCGCAGACGATGGCATTGTATCCGGCTTCCACACGGTCCCAACGCTTGTCCCGGTCCATGCCGTAGAAACGGCCCTGGATCGTAGCGATCTTCGCATTGCCCAGCTCCAGGCACTTCTCATGCAGCCGGGCCACAAAGCCCGCGCCGCTGGTGGGCGCCACGTCGCGCCCATCCAGGAAGCAGTGGACGTAAACCTTCTCCACGCCCCGCATTTTTGCCATATCCAGGATGCCAAAGATGTGGTCGATGTGGCTGTGAACGCCGCCGTCGGACAGCAGGCCAAGCACATGCAGCGCCTTGCCGTTTGCCTTGGCGTCCTCCATGGCCTTGATATAGACCGGGTTTTCAAAGAACTTGCCGTTTTTGATCTCCTGGCTCATCTTGGGCAGGATCTGAAACACCACGCGGCCTGCGCCGATGTTGGTGTGTCCCACCTCGGAGTTGCCCATCTGTCCCTCGGGCAGACCCACGTCCAGGCCGGAGGCCTGCAGCTGGGTGCAAGGGTACCGGGAAAACAGCTGATCCAGATTCGGCTTTTTCGCCTGGGCGATGGCGTTGCCCGCGGTGGGCGGGGCAATGCCAAAGCCGTCAAGAATGATAAAAACCGCTTTTTTCATGCAGGATCACTCCTGGGCCGTAGCAGCAACGATCGCGGCGAAATCCACAGGCTTAAGAGAAGCGCCGCCGATGAGGCCGCCGTCGATATCGGGCTGGGAGAGCAGCTCCGCCGCATTCTTGGCGTTCATGCTGCCGCCGTAAAGGATGCTGACGGCACGGGCGGGACGGGCGCCGTAGATCTTACGGATCACGGTGCGGATGCCCTCACAGACCTCCTGGGCCTGTTCGGCGGTAGCGGTCTTGCCGGTACCGATGGCCCAGATGGGCTCATAGGCGATGATGCAGCGGCGCAGCTGCGCGGCACTGATGCCGCTGAGGGCGGCCTTGACCTGATATGCCACATACTCCATGGTCAGATCCATCTCCCGCTGCTCCAGGCTCTCACCCACGCAGATGATGGGGATGATGCCTTTTTCCAGCAGGGCCTTGGCCTTGGCATTGATGAGCATATCGTCTTCCCCGTGATACTGACGGCGCTCGGAGTGGCCGACAATGCAGTACTTGGCGCCCACATCCGCCAGCTGGTCGGCGGAGATCTCACCGGTGTAAGCGCCCTTATCGAACTTGGACACGTCCTGGGCGCCGGCGGCGACCTTGCAGTCCTTGCCAGCCTTGATCATGGCGGGAACCATGACGGCGGGGGCGCAGAGGACCACGTCACAGCTGCGCGCTTTGGGCAGATTCGCCTTCAGTTCTTCCATAAAGGGTTTGATCTGGGAGGCGAGCATGTTCATCTTCCAGTTGCCGGCAATAACAGTCTTGCGATACTTTCTGTTCATGGTTTTATCTCCAATCCAATTTCAAATTACTTATCCAGCAGGCAGGTCACACCCGGCAGCTCCTTGCCTTCCAGGAACTCCAGGGAAGCGCCGCCGCCGGTAGAGATGTGGGTGATCTTGTCGGCAAAGCCCAGCTTTTCCACAGCGGAGGCAGAGTCGCCGCCGCCCACGATGGTGACCGCGCCGGACTCGGCCAGAGCCTTGGCCATGGCCTTGGTACCGCCGGCGAACTTATCGAACTCGAACACGCCCATGGGTCCGTTCCACACGATGGTGCCGGCGCCCTTCACAGCCTCGGCAAACAGCTCGGCGGTCTTGGGGCCGATGTCCATGCCCATCAGATCCTCGGGGATGTTGCCCTCAGCCAGGACAGCCTCGGCGTCCGCGGCAAACTCAGCGGCGCAGAGATGGTCGACGGGCAGCAGGAACTTCACGCCCTTGTCGGCAGCCTTGGCGATCATATCCTTGGCATAATCCAGGCGGTCAGCCTCCAGCAGGGACTTGCCGATCTCAAAGCCCTGGGCCTTGATGAAGGTATAAGCCATGCCGCCGCCGATGATGATGGTGTCGGCCTTCTCCAGGAGATTGTTGATGACAGCGATCTTGTCGGAGACCTTGGCGCCGCCCAGGACAGCCACGAAGGGGCGCTTGGGATCGTCCAGGGCCTTGCCCATGATGGACAGCTCTTTGTCCACCAGCAGGCCGGAATAAGCGGGCAGATAGGCGGCAACGCCGGCCGTGGAGGCGTGGGCGCGGTGCACCGTGCCGAAGGCGTCGGACACGAAGATCTCGGCCATGTCGGCCAGAGCCTTGGCAAAGTCGGCGCCGTTCTTCTCCTCGCGGATATCGAAACGCAGGTTCTCCAGCAGCAGGATCTGGCCGGGCTGCAGCGCAGCGGCCTTGGCCTGGGCGTCCTCACCGATGATATCGGCGGCGAAGATGACCTCCTGGCCCAGCAGCTCAGACAGGCGCTTGGCAACGGGAGCCAGGGTCAGCTTGGTCTTCCACTCACCCTTGGGCTTGCCCAGATGGGAGCAGGCGATCACGGCGGCACCCTGCTCCAGCAGGTATTTGATCGTGGGGACAGCGGCAACGATGCGCTTATCGCTGGTGATCTCACCGGTCTCCTTGTTCTGGGGAACGTTGAAATCGCAGCGGAGCAGAACTTTCTTGCCCTTCACGTCAACATCATAAATGGTTTTCTTGTTGTAGTTCATGCTATATCCTCCTAAAAAAAATATACAAAAATAAAATCACGCCATGGAGCCCGTTTCCAGCAAGCCGGGAAAGCCCTGCTGGCGCAGTGCCTCATAGGCAAGGATCGCCACAGAATTGGAGAGATTCAGGCTGCGCGCCTCATCGCGCATGGGGATACGGATGCATCGGTCACGGTATTTTTCCCGCAGCCACTGGGGCAGTCCCGCCGTCTCCTTGCCGAACATCAGCGTCACATCACCATGCATGTCCGCCTCATGATATGGCCGGGGCGCCTTGGTGGTGGCCAGGAAAAGGTGCTGGTCCCCGTTCTTTGCAAAATATTCGTCCAGGTTTTCATACACCGACAGATCCACCAGATGCCAGTAGTCCAGCCCACAGCGTTTGACCGCCTTGTCCGAGATATCAAAGCCAAGGGGCTTGATGAGATGGAGCCGTGCGCCGGTAACGGCGCAGGTACGGGCGATGGCCCCGGTATTGTGAGGGATCTCCGGCTCTACCAACACGATATCCAGCACGAAACCACCTCCGGATCTTCGCTTGCGCCGGACTTGGTTTTGTTATTACTTTATCCGGTTCCATAACATATTAGCACAAAAATCAAAAAAATCATGCACTTTTTTCCGTTTTTTGTGATTTCTTGCATATTAGACAAATCTGCGTTATAATCAGCCCTGTAAACGCCCCCTTTCTTGTCATTTTGTATATGTCATTTTTTCATCAATTTCTGCTTTTATGAGGTTTCCCGGATGGAATACATCTGCAACGATTGTCCCCGCCGCTGCGGTGCTGTGCGAAGTGATGACCGGCCCGGCGGCTTTTGCGCCAGTCCCGCTCTTCCCCGGGTCATCCGCGCCGCCCCCCACTTTGGGGAGGAGCCCTGTATCAGCGGCAGCCGGGGCGCCGGTACCATCTTTTTCACCGGCTGCAATCTGCGCTGCGTCTTCTGCCAGAACCGGGAGATCAGCAGGGGCGGCGGCGGACGCACACTGAGCGTTCAGGAACTGCGGGATCTGATGCTGCGCCTGCGGGATCAGGGCGTACATAATATCGACCTGGTCACGCCCAGTCACTTTGCCCGGGCTATCGCCCAGGCCCTGGACGGGCTGGATCTGGGTATCCCGGTGGTCTGGAACAGCTCCGGCTATGAGAGCGTGGAGACGCTGCGCATGCTGGAGGGACTGGTGCAGATCTATATGCCGGATATGAAATACTGGAAAAGCGAGCCCGCCCGGCGATACTCCGCAGCGGCGGACTATCCGCAGATCGCGGCGGCGGCCATCCGCGAGATGTTTCGCCAGCGGGGTCCGTACCTGCTGGACGACGAGGGGATCCTGCAGTCGGGCGTGCTGATCCGGCATCTGATTCTGCCGGGGCAGGACCTGAGCGCCATGGATGTGATCGATTTCGCGGCGGAGGAATTCCCGGCGGGCAGTGTGCTGTTTTCTCTCATGAGTCAATATACCCCCATGCCCGGATCGGAGCGTTACCCCGAGCTGTGCTCCCCCATCGACAGCGAGACCAACGACCGGCTGCTAAGCTATATGCAGCGCCGCGGCATTGCCGCCGGCTACTGGCAGGAGCCTGCCTCCGCCACCGGGGAAATGATTCCAGATTTCGACTATACCGGGCTTGACATCGAGGCGTAATTCGTCAATAATAGCAGTATCAGATCCATTCAAAAATAGTCTATAAGGAGATAACGATCATGGATTACAATGAGATCCTCGCCGCTGCGCGTGAGTGCATCGGCCCCTACTGCAAGGCCTGCCCCGTCTGCAACGGCCGCGCCTGCGGCAACGCCATGCCCGGCCCGGGCAGCAAGGTCCCCGGCAATGTGGCCGCCCGGAACTATGACAAATGGCAGGAAGTCTTTGTCAACATGGACACCCTGTGTCCCAATGTGGATCCCGATATCTCCTTTGAGATGTTCGGCCACAGCTTCTCCGCTCCCATCTTCGCGGCGCCTCTGGGCGCTCTGCCCATGCACTACGGCAACAAGTACAACGACCAGCAGTATAACGCCATCCTCATCAAGGCTGCCGCCGAATACGGCGTCATGGCCCTCACCGGCGACGGCGTAGACCCGGAGATCATGAAGGCCTCCGTGGTGGATATGGGCAAGGCCGGCGGTATGGGCTGCCCCACCATCAAGCCCTGGAACAAGGAATTCGTGTTTGAGAAGCTGGACGTGGTCAACGCCAGCAAGACCTTTGCCGTGGCCATGGACGTGGACGGCGCGGGCCTCCCCTTCCTGAAGGCCATGAATCCCAACGCCGGCAGCAAATCCGTGGATGAAATGCGCGAGATCATCGACCATGCCGACATGCCCTTTATCATCAAGGGCATCATGACCCCCGCGGGCGCCCTCAAGGCTGTGGAAGCCGGCGCCAGCGCCATCGTGGTCTCCAACCACGGCGGCCGTGTACAGGGCGGCGTGCCCTCCACCGCAGAGGTCCTGCCCGCCATCGCCGCGGCGGTCAAGGGTCGGGTCACCATCATCGTGGACGGCGGTATCCGCTCCGGTGTGGATGTGTTCCGCGCCATCGCTCTGGGCGCCGACGCGGTGCTGATCGGCCGTCCCATCCTCACCGCCATCTACGGCGGCGGGGCCGAGGGCTTCAAGATCTACATGGACAAGATCGTAGGTGAACTGAAGTCCACCATGACCATGTGCGGCGCGGCCACGCTGAAGGACATCACCCGCGACAAGGTCTGGACGGAGAAATAAATCGTTTTAACAACCAAAGAAAACCATCCCCGGAAATCCGGGGATGGTTTTCTTTGGTTGTAATTCGTTATGTAAACTTAATGATTCTCCCTTTTCTTCAGCAGATACACCGGTGCGGCCAGCAGCAGAAGCACAGCTGCCGCGGCCAGGTAGATCTCCGGCGTGGGCACCGTTTTCACCTGGCCCAGGTCGATGTAGGTGCTGTCACTGCCCCGGATCACCGCAGCTCCGATGGACGGTCCGATGATCATAGGCAGCAGCACCGCGAAGATCATGCGGATCCCCTGGAAATGCCCCACCTTGCCTTCCGGCGTCCAGTCCCTGATGTTGGCGCTGAGCGCCGCCGAAAGCATCATGTAGCCGCTCATCATCACCGTACCGGCCAGGATGACCGTCAGGCTGCTGCGGACAAAATACATGCCGATCAGTCCCAGCAGCATAATGACAGCGGCGGGCACGGCAAAACGCAGTTTTCCGAAGCGGTCGATAAAGCGCCCGGAGATCACGCTCACCACCGAGGCTACGATCAGCACTACGCCCAAAACAACGGCATAGTCCGTGATGCCCAGATAGTTCTGGATGTAGATGATCAGAAAAGGAAAGAACACCTGCACCGCCACGGAAAACAGACAGAAGGCCGCCAGAGACAGATACAGCTCCGGGTTTTCCCGTACCACGGCGGGCCGCAGCCCGTAAAGCAAATTTTGCAGATACTTGTCCTTTCTCGGCTTCAAACCGGGTTCATCACGCACCAAAAACAGGGAAATAACGCCCACCATAGTCACGGCAATACCGAAGATGTTGAAGAAGGTCCGCCATCTCCCCTGCTGGGTCAGGCCGTCGAACAGCCCGAAGATAATCAGCATGGAAATCAGCGGCAGGATCGCCAGCACGCTCTCCGCCCGGCCGCGGTTGTCCGCCGTGGTCACATCCGTCACATAGGCGTTGAAGGCGCCGTCGTTGGCCGTGCTGCCGAAAAAGGTCATCACGCAGTCCAGCACTACCACCATGGTGGCAGCCGCCGCCACGGCATTGGCGCCCGGAAAAAGCCGGGCGGCGTTTTCCGGGGTGATGTAGCCGAAGGCCGCGGTGGAAAAGCCCCAGAGAATATAGCCCACCGCGATAAAGATCTTGCGCCTGCCCACCCGGTCGGACAGAGCGCCCATCAGCAGCGTGGTCACCGTGGCCGCCGCGGCGGACCAGCCCACCATGGCCGCGATGTAGCCCGGATCCGTGCTGATGGTATTGTACAGGAACACGTTGAAATACATGTTTTCAATGGTCCAGGCGAACTGTCCGAACAGCCCTACCAGGATCAGCGTCAGCCACTTTCTGAGCCCCAGCTTATTCTTCATAGCCATCCCCTCTCAGCCCGGGATCCCGTCCACAATGTTTAAGATTATGTCAACCGCTTTGTCCATATTCTCCGCGGTGATATGCTCGTATGGTCCATGGAAGCAGGCGCCGCCGGTGCCGATATTGGGGCAGGGCAGGCCGCGGAAAGACAGCTGCGCGCCGTCGGTCCCGCCGCGGATGGGCACATCCACCGGCGCAAGTCCCGCGGCCCGGATCGCCCGGCGGGCCAGATCCACCACATCCATGTGCTCCCGCAGCTTTTCCGCCATGTTCCGGTACTGCTGCCGGAGCGTCAGTGTCGCCGTGCCCTCGCCGTATTTCTCGTTGGTTTTCCGCTCGATCTGCAGAAGCCGGTCCAGCCGCGCCTGAAAAGCCACCGCATCGTGGTCCCGGACAATGTAGTCCAGTTCCGCCCCTTCCACACTGCCCTTCATGTCCGTCAGGTGATAAAAGCCCTCGTAGCCCTCGGTGTGCTCCGGCCGCTCCCCGGCGGGGAGCTGAGCATTGATCTCCATGGCCACCTGGCTTGCGTTGATCATCTTATCCTTGGCATCGCCCGGGTGGATGTTGAAGCCCCGGATCGCCCAATGGGCCGCGGCGGCGTTGAAAGTCTCGTAGTTGATCTCCTCCAACTCTCCCCCGTCCACCGTATAAGCGAAGGCCGCGCCCAGACGATTCAGATCCAGAAGCGCCGCGCCGTGGCCCACTTCCTCATCCGGCGTAAAACACACGGCGATCCGGCCATGCGGATGCTCTTCCGCCAGCAAGCGTTCGCAGGCGGTCATAATCTCCGCCACGCCGGCCTTGTCGTCGGCGCCCAGGACCGTGGTCCCGTCGGTGGTGATCAGGGTCTGCCCCTTACAGGCCGCCAAATGGGGAAACTGCGCCGGAGACAGCACCCGTCCGCTGTCTCCCAGCGGCACGTCGCCGCCGTCATAGTGCTCATGGATCTGGGGCCGCACGTTCTCGCCGCTGAAATCCGGGACTGTATCAATGTGGGCAATAAAGCCCACGCAGGGCCTGTCCTCACAGCCGGGCGCAGCCGGCAGGGTGCCGTACACATAGGCATGGGTATCCTCATAGACCTCCGCAAAACCCAGCTGCCGCATCTCCTCCGCCAACAGGCGGCTCAGATCAAACTGTCGCCGGGTGGTGGGCGTCTGCTCACTGTCCTCGGCGCTGGCCGTATGGATCCGCGCGTAGCGGATCAATCGCTCATATGCTCTCATGCTTCCATCCTCATTTGTAAATTTCCGCATAGACGAACAGCCTGCCCTTGCGGGAGGTGCCGCCCGTACCGGTCACCTTGCCTTTTCCCGCGCCGCGCAGGGACACGATATCGCCCTCATGCACGGCATTGTCCGTTTTAAGGGACTCGGAATAGTTTAAACTGACATTGCCGGCGGAGATCTGGCGGGCCGCCTCGGTGCGGGAGAGGTTGAACATCCCTCCCACCACCGCGTCCAGCCGCAGGCTCTGCACGGAAAAGCTCTTTTCCTGTATCCGCCGCTTTGGTTCCGGGAGGTCGGCAAGGGCCATTTCCTCGGCCTTGACGCCCCAGCGCCCCACCTTTTCAATGTTCAGCAGGTGACGCAGCACACTGGGCAGGCAGAAGATATAGGCGTTCTCCCCTTCTGCCCGGATATCGCCGACCCACTCCCGGCCCACGCCCATGCCCAGCACCGCGCCCATATAGTCCCGGTGTCCGGGGTTTCCGAAATGGGCCGTCAGCTTCATGGCGCGGATATACTCCTGTATATCCAGATCCTCCGGCGTCATATAGTCGGGCAGGAAAAAGCCCACAGTCCGCTCACAGTCCGCCTGTCCGCCGTGGAAGAAAAGCCGACAGTCCGGCAAGTGTTTCCCCCAGTTTTCCAGCTGATAACGCTCCGCCGGGGTGAGAAAGCCTGTCAGGGTGACCGTCCCCGTACGTTCACAGCGTTCCCGCAAATCCTCCGCGCGGCGCAGTAATTCATTGTTTTCCATCTTTCAGTCTCGTTTTGTGCGCGTCCAGATTAGTCTTTTTCAAGATGGCGTCGATTTGCTCCAGCACCCATTCCACCTCGCCCGCGAACTCCTTGGAGGAGGTGCGCAGCACACCGGAGCGCAATGCCGACAGGCGGATCAGGTTGTCGCTGGTAACCACCCGCACCGCGTAGTTTTTACCGATCTCATCCACGATGCGTTCGATGTAGGCGTCGCCGGTCTCTCCGTCTTTTGTATACGCCACATGGATGTTGTGATACTCGCTCCGCTCCCCGGGGTTTCCCGGCGTGCGGTAGCCGTCAAAGACCAGCACCAGCTCGGCCCTGGTATAGCCGCAGTAATTGGAGAGCATGTCCATCAGCCGCCCCCGGGCCAGATCCAGCCGCTCCGCCGCCAGAGCCTTCAGCTCCTCCCAGGCGAAGATCAGATTATAGCCGTCCACAATGATATACTGCCTGCGGCTCTCGGTCTGCGGGACGGCGGCCGGTGTCTCCTTTCGCGCCGGGCTCTGATACATGGGCCGCCGGATGGGACCGAACTCCCGCTCCATGATTGCTTCCAGCTCCCGTTCATCGATGCTCAGACTGCGGTGGACCGGCAGAGGCGCCGTTTCCTCGCGCTTGTGCAGGGTGCTGTCCAGATGCATATAGTCCCGCACCCGGTCCCACTTGACCGTATGACCCGCGCCGTGGGCGCAGAACACGGAATCCGGCGTATTCTCCGGATCGTTCTCCGGATCGTAAGCGATGCTCTCCACGATCTCATCCTGCTTTCGGCAGGGCTGATAGCCGTCCGGGCGCAGACTGAGCCGTCCCCGGCCCCGGGTATAGGCCAGCAGTTCCGTCAGGTAGCCGTTCATGGCGGCCACCGGGGCACTGCCCGTCAGGCGCATCAGGCCGTCAAACTCCTCAGGTGAGGAAAAGCTGCCGTTCATGCTTCGCACATCGCTGATGGCCCGGCCGATCTGCTCGGCAGGCACCTCCAGGGTAAAGGCATAGGAAGGCTCCAACAGGACGGACTTGGCCTGCATCAGTCCCTGCCGGACCGCCCGATAGGTAGCCTGGCGGAAATCCCCGCCCTCGGTGTGCTTCAGGTGGGCGCGGCCCGCCGTCAGCGTGATCTTGATGTCTGTAACGGGCGAGCCGGTCAGCACGCCCAGATGCTGTTTTTCCTGCAGATGCGTCAGTATAAGGCGCTGCCAGTTGCGGTCCAGCGCGTTCTCGGGACAGCTGGTGTCCAGCACGATCCCGCTGCCGTTTGGCAGCGGCTCCAACAGCAGATGCACCTCCGCGTAATGGCGCAGGGGCTCGAAATGCCCCACACCCTCCACGGTGTCCGCGATGGTCTCACGGTACAGGATGTGTCCGGCGTCCAGCTCCACATCCACGTCGAAGCGGTCCTTGACCAGGCTCTTGAAGATCTCTGTCTGGATCTTGCCCATGAGCCGCACGGCGATCTCCCGGGTCCGGCTGTTCCAGATCACGTGCAGTTGGGGATCTTCCTCCCCCAGCACTTGGAGCTTCGGCAGCATGACCGCCGCGTCCACCCCCTCCGGCAGGATCACCCGGTAGCTGAGCACCGGCTCCAGCACCTGCCGGGTCGAATCCGGCTCCGCGCCCAGGCCCTGCCCCGGTCTGGTACCGGTCAGCCCCAGGACAGCGCAGACCTGGCCGCAGCCCACCGTCTCCGCCGTCTCGAACTTCATCCCGGAATACAGGCGCAGCTGGGTGCATTTTTCCTCCCGCTCCTGTCCGCTCTCGTCCCGATAGCGCAGGGCGGTACGCACGGCCAGGTTCCCGCCGGTAAGCTTCAGATAAGTCATGCGGTTGCCCTGGGTGTCCCGGGCGATCTTGAAGACCTTCGCGGCAAAGGCGCCCCGGTCCGGCTGTGTCGGGGCATAGCGGTCCAACGCGTCCAGCAGCTCTTCCACACCCTCCAGCTTCAAGCCGGAGCCGAAGAAACAGGGATGCAGCTCCCGGCAGGCGATCATACCGGCGATCTCCCCCTCGCCAAGCGTGCCGCTCTCCAGATACCGCTCCATGGCCCGCTCACTGCACAGGGCCAGGCGCTCCTGGAAATCCTCGCCGGGTGTGGAAAAGTCCACGCAGTTCTCCCCCAGGCGCTTCTGCAGCCGGGCCATCAGCGCCGCCTCGTCGCTGCCGGGCAGATCCATCTTGGTCACGAACAGGAAGCAGGGCACCTGATAGCGCCGCAGCAGGCGCCAAAGGGTCTCTGTATGGGCCTGCACCCCGTCGGTGCCGCTGATGACCAGCACGGCGCAGTCCAACACCTGCAGCGTCCGCTCCATTTCCGCGGAAAAGTCCGCGTGGCCCGGCGTATCCAGCAAGGTCACCCTGGTATGCGGCAGCTCGAAAAGGGCCTGCTTGGAAAAGATAGTGATGCCCCGCTCCCGCTCCAGCCAATGGGTGTCCAGATAGCTGTCCCGATGATCCACCCGTCCCAGCTTTTTGATTTTTCCCGATAGATACAGCATGGCCTCGGACAGGGTCGTTTTCCCTGCGTCCACGTGGGCCAGAATGCCGATCACTGTATTTTTTCTGTTTTGCATGAAAATGATTGTATCAGCTTGGTCAAAAAGAATCAACCGCAAAAGCCTGATTCCCGCTTTTTCTGTCAGCATCTGCAGCATCTGTCATTTTTGTGCAAAAGAAACTGCAAATCATTGAAACTTTGACTACCATTTTTGTAAAACCTATGTTATAATTACTTGTCAAAATGCAACCTGAATGAAACATGACTCTCACAAGGGGGATACAATATCATGAAGAAGATCCTTGTTCTCGAAGATGAGGCCAATATCCGCAGCTTTGTGGTCATCAATCTGCGCCGCAGCGGCTTCGAGCCCATCGAGGCGGAGACCGGCGCCCAGGCGTTGGAGATGCTGAAGGTCAATCCGGACATCTGTCTCGCCCTGCTGGACGTGATGCTGCCCGATATCGACGGCTTTGAGGTCTGCCGCAGGATCCGTGCCTCCGGCTCCAAGATGGGCATCATCATGCTCACCGCCAAGAGCCAGGAGATCGACAAGGTCACCGGCCTGATGACCGGCGCGGACGACTATGTGACCAAGCCCTTCTCCCCGGCCGAGCTGACCGCGCGCGTGGACGCGCTGATCCGCCGTCTGGGCATCGACGAGGATGAGAAAGCCAATACCGAGATCGTCAGCGGTCCCTTCCTGCTCAATACCCGCAACCGGACCCTGGAAAAGAACGGCCAGCGCTTGAAGCTGACGCAGATCGAGTATCTGCTGATGAAGCTCTTCATGGAGAACCCCGGCCGTGCCATGTCCCGTGAAGATATCCTCTCCGCCGTCTGGGGCAGTGAATTCACGGGCGAGCTGAAGACCGTGGACGTGAACATCCGCCGCCTGCGCATCAAGATCGAGTCCGACCCCACCGAGCCCGAATTCCTGACCACCGTCTGGGGCTACGGCTATAAGTGGGGCTACTGATCCCCTGCCCGCTCCGGCGGGTCTCCTGACAATTCCGTTTAGAAAGACTGACTGAAATTGAAAAATTTGAAGATCCAGCTGCTGCTGGCCGGGATTGCCGTGCTGGCGCTGCTTCTGCTGGGCGTGTGGGCAGTCACCCGCGGCATGCCGATCCTGGCCATGAGCGCCATGGTTGCCGTATGTCTTTGCGTCATTTTGCTGATCATCTGGTTCTGGCGCAGTGTGTCGGATCCCATTGACCGTTTGACGGACTTTGCCTCCCAGATCGCCGCGGGCAGCTACGGCAGCCAACTGGAAAAACACAATGACAACGAAATAGGGCGCCTGACCGATGAGATCAACAACATGTCCAAGCAGGTGGCCATGGCGGAAAAGTCCCGTACCGAGTTCATCTCCCAGGTCTCCCATGAGCTGCGCACGCCGCTGACGGCCATCACCGGCTGGGCGGAGACCATCGCCTACGATCCGGCGGTGGAGGGGGACTCCCTGCGGGGCATCCACATCATCTCCAAGGAGGCCGAACGGCTCACCGGTCTGGTCACTGAACTGCTGGAGTTTACCCGCATCCAGGACGGTCGTTTCAATCTGCGCATCGAGCTGATCGATATCGCCGCCGAACTGGAGGACGCCATCTTCACCTATGGAGAACTGATGCGCCAGGCGGGCATCACCATCAACTATTCCGCTCCTCCCTCGGAGATCCCGCTGATCCCCGGCGATCCGGAGCGGCTCAAGCAGGTATTCCTGAATCTGCTGGACAACGCCATGAACCACGGCGGCGACGGCAAGCTGGTGGATGTGTCCCTGCGCTCCAAGGACGACGGGGTGCACATCAGCGTACGCGACTACGGCCACGGCATCCCTGAGGCGGAGCTTCCCCATGTGAAGGAGAAATTCTACAAGGGCAGCTCCAAAAACCGCGGTACCGGCATCGGCCTTGCGGTCTGTGATGAGATCGTCACCCGCCACAAGGGCACCATGACCATTGAAAACGCCATCGGCGGCGGCTGTCTGGTAAAAATCATTTTGCCCAAAAGCACCAAATAAAGCACCCATAGGAGTCTGATATGCCCCAAAGCAATGCTTCCTGCGCCTTCCGTACCTCTATCGGCGGTCAGGCGCTGATAGAAGGCATCCTGATGCGCGGCCCCAAAAAGCAGGCCATCGTATGCCGCACCGCAGAGGGTCTCGTGGAAAAGGTGGAAGACGTCTCCACCATCCGGGACCGCTACCCCATTTTAAAACTGCCGCTGATCCGCGGCTGCGCCACCTTTCTGGAATCCATGGTCAAGGGTATGCAGGCGCTGACCTATTCGGCAAGTCTTGTACCCCTGGAGGAGCAGGGCGAGCCGGACAAGGTGGATCAGTGGATCGAAAACCACTTCCCCGAGGAAAAGGCCCAAAAGCTGATCATAGGCGTGGCCGTGGTGATGGGCATCGCCCTGGCCATGTTTCTCTTTGTCTTTTTGCCCGCCTTCGCCGTGGGTCTGCTCAAGCCTCTGACAAAAACCTATCTGCTGCGAAACCTCTCCGAGGGCGTTTGCAAAGTGGCGATTCTGCTGCTGTATATGGCGCTGGTCGCCCGGATGAACGATATCCACCGGCTCTTTGCTTATCACGGGGCTGAGCATAAGACCATTTTCTGCTATGAGCACGGCAAGCCCCTGACGGTGGAGAATGTGAGGACGGAATCCCGCTTCCACCCCCGCTGCGGCACCAGCTTTCTGCTGGTGGTGGTTCTGGTGAGTATCCTGGTCAACGCCCTGGTCCGGGTGGACAACACCTTTGCCCGGGTTGGTTGGCACCTGCTGCTGCTGCCGGTGGTGGTAGGCATCAGCTATGAGATCAACCGCTGGTGCGGCGCCCATGACAACTGGCTCTCCACGATCCTTTCCGCTCCCGGCAAATGGCTGCAGCGGATCACCACCAACGAGCCGGACGACTCCATGATCGAATGCGCCATCCGCTCCATGGAGCTGGTCATCCCCGACCAGCGGGGCACGGACCTGTGGGGCGCATAAAGCCCCGGACAAGAGCTCTGCTTCGGCGGAAGGGAGAAGACGATGAAGACATACAACGATATTTATATGACCGCACGAACCGTCCTGCGCCAGCACGGCGTGGAGGCTTATAATCTGGAGGCACGCATCCTGGTGGCCCAGGCCGCCGGGAAGACCGTCCCCGATCTGCTGCGGGATCTGAAGCTCTATACCACCAATGCCGTGGAAGAACGGGTGATGGATTATCTGGAGCGCCGCATGAGCGGTGAGCCGGTGGCCTATATCACCGGCACCTGGGAGTTCTACGGTCTGCCCATGACCGTCACGCCGGATGTGCTGATCCCCCGCATGGATACGGAGCTGCTGGTGGACACCGCCAAGTCCCTGCTGATCGGTCGGAACATGAACGCGCGCATCCTGGACCTGTGCTGCGGCAGCGGCTGCATCACCTGCGCCCTGGGTCACGAACTTCCCGCCACCAAGCTGATGGCTGTGGATATCAGTGCCCGGGCCCTGGAGGTCTGCCGTGCCAATGTGGCCGCCAACCGCTTGAACGGACGGGTGATCTGTATGCAGGCGGACGCCACCTCCTCCCCGCCGCTGGGGATGGGTCAGTTCGATTTGATCGTGTCCAATCCGCCCTACATAGCCAGCGCCGAAATTATGACCTTGGACCATTCCGTGCGGGACTATGAGCCTATCTGGGCTCTGGACGGCGGTGAGGACGGCTTGAAATTTTACAAGAGCATCATCAAATACTGGAAGTCCCTGCTCAAGCCCGGCGGCTACCTGCTGTTTGAAGTGGGCGAGGGGCAGGCGGAGACCGTCAAGGAGATGCTCCTGTCCGCCGGATTTGCCGGCGCCGACACCCGCGTGGATACTCTCGGGGTCGAACGGGTCGTGTTCGGCAAGGCGTATAACGACAGTGAAATGTTTTGAATACTGGATTGATTGATATAAGGAGAGAACACCATGGCTGATAAGAAAAGAATCCCCCCGATCGTCTCCCCCGCCTCCGGCGATAAGAAAAAGGCGCTGGAAACCGCCATCGCCAAAATCGAAAAGGATTACGGCAAGGGTACCATCATGCGTCTGGGTGATGATATTCCCGTAAATGTCGAGGCTCTGTCCACCGGCTCTCTGTCCCTGGATCTGGCGCTGGGTATCGGCGGCGTCCCCCGCGGCCGTATCGTAGAGATCTACGGACCCGAGGCTTCCGGCAAGACCACTCTGGCCCTGCACGTGGTGGCCTCCGCTCAGAAAAACGGCGGCGAGGCCGCTTATATCGACGTAGAGCATGCGCTGGAGCCCGCCTATGCCCGCGCCCTGGGTGTGGACATCGACAGCCTCCTGATCTCCCAGCCGGACACCGGCGAACAGGCTCTGGATATTGCGGAGTCTCTGGTCCGCTCCGGCGCCATCGACGTGCTGGTCATCGACTCTGTAGCCGCTCTGATCCCCCGGGTGGAGCTGGAAGGCGAAGTGGGCGACACCGTGGTGGGCGCCCTGGCCCGCCTCATGAGCCAGGCCATGCGCCGTCTGGCCGGCGCCATCTCCAAGAACAACTGCACCGTCATCTTCATCAACCAGCTGCGTCAGAAGATCGGCGTCATGTACGGCAATCCCGAGACCACGCCCGGCGGCCTGGCCCTGAAATATTACGCCTCCGTTCGTATCGACGTACGCCGTATTGAAACTCTGAAGGTCAACGGTGAAATGATCGGCAACCGCACCCGGGCCAAGGTGGTCAAGAACAAAGTGGCTCCCCCCTTCCGGGAGGCGGAGTTCGACATCATGTACGGCGAGGGCATCTCCCGCGTGGGTGAGATCGTGGATATGGGCGTGAAGCTGGAGATCATCGACAAGGCCGGCGCCTGGTTCACCGTGGACGGCCAGCGCATCCAGGGCCGCGACGGTGTGAAGGAATATCTGCTGCAGAACGACGAGGTCCGTGAAAAGATCGAGCAGCAGATCCGCGACAACGCCTACAAGCTCATGTCTCCCCAGTCCCGCAAGGCGGCTCAGGTGGCAGGCCGGGCCGGCGTGGACGTCAGCGCCGCCGACTTCGACGGCGATTAACGCAGAAGAGAACGGCTATGTTGATCACCGCCATCCGTCAGACTTCCTCTGACCGGCTCACCGTGGTGCTGGAGGATGAGAGCGAGATCCGCTCCACGCTGGGGGTCATCACCGACCTGCGTCTGTATTCCGGCCGGGATCTGGAGGAAGACGCTCTGGAGGAGCTGCGGCGCCGATCCGCCCGGGCACTGGGCCGGGAGCGGGCGCTGGAGCTGATCTCCCGCCGCGCCATGTCCCGGAAAGAGCTGCGGGACAAGCTGCTGCAGAAGGGTGAGACGGAGGACACGGCAGAATACTGCGCCCAATGGCTGGAGGAGAACGGCTTTCTCAACGACGAAAGCTACGCCGCCGCCGTAGCCCGCCACTATGCGGCCAAAGGCTACGGTGCCGGGCGGGTCCGTTCAGAGCTCAGCCGGCGCGGCATTGCCCGGGAAATGTGGGACGATGCCATGGAGGCCATGCCCGAGCCCGACGACAAGCTGGAGAAGTTTATCTCCTCCCGTCTGAAGGATCCGCAGGACCGGGCGCAGGTTCAGAAAATCAGCAACGCGCTCTACCGCCGGGGTTATTCCTGGGAGGAGATCCGTTCCGCCCTCCGGAGGCACCAGGCGCAAATCGAGGAGTATTGATGGAAGCAAGCTTTGCTCTGATTTCTCTTGGCTGTGCCAAGAATCTTGTGAACAGTGAACAGATGCTCTATCTGATGGATGAGGCCGGTTACAAGCTGGTGCCCGATCCGGATGGGGCGGACCTGGTCATCGTGAACACCTGCGGCTTTATCGACGCCGCAAAAAGCGAAGCCATCGACAATATATTGGAGATGGCGGAATTGAAAAAAGAAGGCCGTCTGGGCGGCCTGATCGTCACCGGCTGTCTCTCGGAACGCTATAAGGATTCCATCCAGGAGGAGCTTCCGGAGATCGACGCGGTGCTGGGCGTGGGCAGCTTCGGCGAGATCGTCAAGGCGGCGGACGCTGTGATGGAAGGCCGTCAGGCGCGCCTGTTTGCCGACCAGAACGGCCCCGTGGAGGAGATCCCCCGTGTGGTCTCCACCGGTCCTGCCTGGGCCTATCTTCGGATCGCCGAGGGCTGCAACAATTTCTGCGCCTTCTGTGCCATCCCCTATATCCGCGGCCGCTACCGCTCCCGCAGCATGGAAAATGTCCTGGCGGAGGCTCGGGACCTGGCGGAGCACGGGGTGAAGGAACTGATCGTCATTGCCCAGGATATCACCCGCTATGGCACAGACCTTTACGGCCGGCGATGTTTGGCCCGGCTCTGTCGGGAGCTGGCGCAGATCCCCGGGGTCGAATGGATCCGGCTCCACTATCTCTATCCCGATCAGTTTGACGACGAACTGATCGATGAGATCGCGGGCAATGATAAGATCGTAAAATACCTGGATATCCCCATCCAGCATATCAATAACAAGATCCTCAAAGCCATGAACCGCAGAGGCACCGGTGATGAGATCCGCAGCCTGTTTAAGACGCTGCGTGAGCGCATTCCCGGTCTGGTGCTGCGCACCAGCCTGATCGCCGGTCTGCCCGGTGAGGGGGAGGCGGAATTTGAGGAGCTCTGTGAATTCTTGCAGGAAGCGAGGATCGAGCGTGTGGGCGTGTTCCCCTTCTCCCCCGAAGAAGGGACCCCCGCGGCCTCCATGCCCCATGTGGACGAAGAGGAGGCCCGGCGCCGGGCGGATCTGATCCTCCAGCTGCAGGCCCCCATCATGGACGACTTCTGCCAGAGCTTCGTAGGAAAGACCATCCGCGTGCTGTGCGAAAGCTATGACGAAGAGCTGCAGCGTATGACCGGCCGATGTTACGCCGACTCTCCTGAGATCGATGGGCAGGTCCTGGTGGACGGCGGCCAGGAGGGCGAGATCGTCGACGTGCGCATCACCTATGCCGAGGACGGCATGCTTTACGGGGAGGAGGTTTGATCGTGACAACAGCCAACAAGATTACCATATTCCGCATTATTATGATCCCGGTGTTTCTGGTATTGGCCTATTCCGGACATCTGGGCTGGGCTCTGGCCGCTTTCATCCTTGCCAGTCTCAGCGACATGCTGGACGGTTACATAGCCCGGCACTATAATCAGATCACGGACTTTGGCAAATTCATGGACCCGCTGGCAGACAAGATGCTGGTGCTGGCCGCCATGTGCTACTTCATCGAACGCGGGCAGATGCCCGGTTGGGTGGTGGCCATCGTCCTGTTCCGGGAATTCGCGGTATCCGGCCTGCGCCTTATCGCCGTAGAACAAAACCGCGTCATCGCCGCCGCCTGGTCCGGCAAGATCAAGACCACCGTCACCATGATCGGTCTGGCCGCTATGCTGGTATTCCCTCAGGTAAAGGCCCTCAACTGGATCTGCAACGCGCTGATCCTGATCACCACGGTGTACTCCGGGGTCGAATATTTTATGAAAAACATCGATGTCTTCAAAGGAGCCAAGTAAAACATGAAGCTGTATAATTCCGCAACCCGTACCAAGGACGAATTCGTCCCCAACCATCCCGACATCGTTAAGATGTATACCTGCGGCCCCACCGTGTATCACTTTGCCCATATCGGCAATCTCCGCAGCTACATCATGGAGGACATTCTGGAGAAGTATCTGCGCTACGTGGGCTATAATGTCAAGCGCGTCATGAACATCACCGACGTGGGCCATCTGACCTCCGACGCCGACGAGGGCGAGGACAAGATGCTCAAGGGCGCCAAGCGCGAGAACAAGTCCGTCATGGAGATCGCCAAGTTCTATACCGACGCCTTTTTCTCCGACTGCGCCAAGCTGAACATCAAGACGCCCGACGTGGTGGAGCCCGCCACCAACTGCATCGACGAGTATATCAAGATCATCAGCAAGCTGATGGACACCGGCTACGCCTATTTTGCCGGCGGCAATGTGTATTTTGACACCTCCAAGCTGGAACGCTACTACGTCTTCAATGACTTTAACGCCGAGGATCTGGACGTAGGCGTGCGTGAAGGCGTGGAGGAGGATACCAACAAGCGCAACCGGAACGACTTCGTGCTGTGGTTCACCAAATCCAAGTTTGAGGATCAGGCCCTGAAATGGGATTCTCCCTGGGGCGTGGGCTACCCCGGCTGGCATATCGAGTGCTCCGGCATTTCCATGAAGCATCTGGGGGATGACCTGGATATCCACTGCGGCGGCATTGATAACGCTTTTCCCCACCACACCAACGAAATCGCCCAATCTGAGTCCTATTTGGGACACAAATGGTGCAATTGGTGGATGCATGTCCTCCACCTGAACACCACTTCCGGAAAAATGTCCAAATCCAGCGGCGAGTTTTTGACCGTGGATCTTTTGGAGCAGAAGGGCTATGATCCCCTGGCCTACCGCTTCTTCTGCCTGCAGAGCCATTACCGCAAGTCCCTGGTCTTTTCCTGGGAGAACCTGGACAACGCCCAGCTGAGCTACCAGAAGCTGATCGCCCGCATCGCCTCTCTCAAGCCCGGAGACGGAGAGGTCGAACAGGAGGCTGTGGACGCACTCAAGGCCAAGTTCACCGGCGCGCTGGATAATGACCTGAACACCTCTCTGGCCGTTACCGCCCTGTACGACGTACTCAAATATAAGACCAACGACGCCACCAAGCTGGCTGTCCTGGCCGACTTTGACCGGGTGCTGAGCCTGAGCCTGATCGCCAAGGCCGACGCCAAGCGGGAGGAGCTGAAAAAGCAGACCGTCACAGCCGGGGAATTTACCATCGTGTCCGAGTCCGGCGAGAGCGATCCCTCCGTGGAAGCCAAGATCCAGGCCCGGCAGGACGCCAAGAAGGCCAAGAACTACGCCGAGGCCGACCGGATCCGCGACGAGCTGAAGGCCGCGGGGATTGAAGTCACCGATATCCCCCACGGCGCCAAGTGGAAACGAATCTAATGGGACAATAAAAAATGCCGCCCTGTCGGGCGGCATTTTTTATTGTCTGCTGTAATCAGGAAGCAAAAAGCTCTTCCATCTCGGAAAGGGAAACAGCCGGTTTCATGACGCGCTTAAAGGTCATGGAATTGCCTTCTTCTTCAAAGGTTATGATCCCGTTTTCATAAGTAAAGGTCATTACGGTCTCATCATCGTCTTCCGCCCGCGCTGTCATGGCTTCAAAGTCAAAGAGGATATCGGTCTGCTCACCAAACAGGTCCAGGGTTCCCTTGCCCTCCTCATTTATGCTGAGCGTGGGGGCCAGCCCCATGGAAGAGAGCAGCTCCAACTGTTCTGTGATATCTCCTTCTTCCTCGGAAACCAATGCGATCAGACTGTAGGGACCCACATAGCCCGGGTCGGCCAGACGGAAGCTGAGCGTCGCGCCCTCGGTGTCCTGGAAGCTGAGCACCTCTTTATTCAGAGTAAAGGGGATTTCTTTCTCCTCAGCGACAAACACATTCTTTTCAAAATCAAACGCCAGATCCACGCTCTGTCCATAGAAGTCCAGGACTGCGTCTCCCGCCTCAAAAATCATCAGACTCGGCGTCTGATCGATTTTGGCCTCAGCAGCCGCTTCCTTGCTCAGATCTTCGCCTTTCTCATTCACATAGGACTCCAGCTCATAATAATCGAAGGTCCCTTCTCCTTTGGCTTCCGGCAGATCACCCTTTGTGAAGGTCATGGTCATCCCATCGGCGCCGAAGCTCAGCGTGCCGTCTTCATAGGTATAGGCAAGCTCTGTGCCATCCACATCGGCAACACCTTTTTCAAAATTGAAAGTAAACTCTTCCACCTCTCCGAACAGATCCAGCGTGGCAGCGCCGTCTTCCCCGATCTCAAGCGTCGCACTCATGCCCATAGCTGCCAGCATCGGCAGATACTGAGACATATCTGTTCCGCTTCCGTCATCCATGCCGGAAAGCGTATAGCTCCCGCAGATCTCATTTGCATCGTCGGCAAAAACCTGTACGCTGCAGAAGCTGCAAAGGAACACCAGGACCAATAGCCAGGATAAAAGCTTTTTCATCGTGCTGTACTCCTTTCTTTATTCATCATATAATAATATGATCTATCCGTTTGGCTGGGAATCCTTCCCAGACTCAGCGTAACAATGAAAACCGCTCGTGTCAAGCCTTTTTCCGTTATTGCACAAAATAAAACCGGAAAGCGGGTGAAACCTTAAAGAAAGCCTGATAACCAGTCGACATAAGTACGTGTGAACCCGATCCTGCCTTGGGCAGGATCGGGTTCATGCCTGTTATGATATGTGTTCTTTTCAGACTGTGGCGGTCTCCCGCTCCTCTTCCTGTTCTGCCTCACGGCAACGCAGCAGCCGGACATCGACGACCCAGCACACAGCCAGCAGCAAGAGCATCAGCGGCGTCCAACGATCGATCAGGACCATGGGCAGACGCATATCCTCGGTCAGGATGAAGGCGACAATCGCTGCGATCGTATCGATCAACTCCAGTCCAAGGCCGGTACGGAAACGGCGCAGGAAGCGCTGAAGCGGGTAGTACAACTTTTCAACGGCAGCGCGGAATTCCTCCGCAGTGACCTCACCCAGCCGGGGATCATCACGCCCGGCCCGATCCTCCAGGGCAGCCTGCTCGATGCGCCTGCGCTCTGCTTCTTCCCCAGCAGAAAGATCTGTGCGATTTCGCAGTTCTTCCTTCGCTTCATTGAAGCTGCGCATCGTCTTCGGCCGTCCCAACTTCTCCCGCAGATGCAGCAGAGGAAGGAACAGATAGGCCGTTACGAGGACACAGATCAGGTTGACCAGAGCCCAGGCCCGGGTGCCATGGGAGCCGCCGGTGGGCTGGAACTGGTTGAAAAACTGCGCCAAAGGAGGCTGGACATCCTCGATCTCTTCGGGGGCCGCAGCGGTGATCTGGAACTGCGCCGGCACATAAGTCACCACATAGTTCCCCTGCAGCTGCGCGCCTGCCGGAACGATGGAATCGGGATATACGCCCGGCTCGGTCTCATTGTCCGCATTGGGTCGTGTCACAGTATAAACGATCTGGAAACCGTCGATGACGCCGGTCACCGTAGCCGTGAATACAGGATCGTCCTCCCCGTCCGTTTTGTTGGCCGGGTTGGCCGTTACGGTCACCTGCTTGGGCGTCACACGCAAGGTCACCGTCTGCTGCACGGTCGCATAGTTGGGGTTGGTCGCCCGGATCACGATACTCTGTTCGCCCACATTGGTGATGCTGGGCAGTCTGTTGATCCAGGTCACCCCGCCGTCGGTGCTGGCCACTGTCCAGGTCCTGCCGCCGTCCAGGCTGTAGGAAATGGTGGTGCCGTTCCTTACCGTGGGCCGCACCGTCGGCTCATGGGCGTTCGCATCATAGACGCCGGTATACCCTTCCACCCGCAGCGCCAGCGTGCCATTGGTGATTTCGAAATCAGCTGGGCGATAGCTGACGATATAGTTGCCTTGCCTTCTTCCGCCGGTGGGAATGATTGCGCTGGAATAGGTGTTGACATTTTCATCCCGGCCTGCGCGCGGCCGGCTGACGGTATAGGTGATCACATCTCCCCAGGGGGTCTTGAGCGTCCCGGCGCCGTTCACGCTCACACTGCGGGCAATGACCTTCCCGGTGGCATCGTTGATCAACTCGACTGCAAAAGCGGGATCGGTATCCTGATAGACCTTCTGGTCTGCCACAGCAGCTACCGTTACACTTAGAGGATCCACATGCAGCGTGACCGTTTTCTCCTGGGTGCCGCCATAAGCGGGGTTGGTCACACGGATGCGGACCTGCACATCCCCTACATTTTTTATGACAGGCTTCTCGGTAGTCCACCCTGTCGCTTGTGTCCAATACTCGATCGTGCTGCTTCCCGCGATATTCTCGCCATCAGAGCCGGTCACTGTCAGCTTGCCCAGCCCGTGTTCGCCTCCGTCATATACGCCGGAATAGCCTTCCGCTTCGAGGCTGAAGCTGCGCGGCTCCATCCTGGCGAAGACCAACAGCCGACCGTCAGAGACCGCATCGGCACAGGTACTCAGCGCCACGACTCGCTTAGCCTGGCTGGCAGAAGCCTCATCAAACTGAACAGCTTCCTCTCGCAGGTAATTGACGATTTCAGGGATATCCCGGTTGCCCACTGTATAGACCATACCATCGTATGCGTCAGTATCCAAAACCGCGAAAACATACAGATCATAGACGCCGGAGCCGGACACCAGCACCCCTGTTTTATGGCTGTTGAAATACGCCTCTCCCCGAAAGTCATCCAGAGAGCCGAACATGGCGCCGTTGTCCATATGGTGGCCATAGATGATATTGTAGGTATCCGACATATCTCCGCTGCTGGCGGCGGCCATATAGATGGCTCCTGTCAGCGCGGTATTGCCGTAGACATCATGCGTGGCGTAAAAAACGTCGTCCTGTCCCTGGACAACCGGATAGTCGATCTGCGTTCCATAAATCGTGAGCCAGGAGCGATAGTCTTCATTGACAGTACTCAAGGATACGCTGTTCGATGCGAGGGGTACATTCCCGTCGACGATATCTTCCATGCTCGGCTTGTACTTTTCTGCCAGTTCCAATGCACTGGTATACGCCTGATCCTGGATGTAGAAAGTATCATAGAGCACATAACCGGAGTACAGGATCAGGAACGCGGCCAGCAAAGTGGACAGCACCGAGATCAGGCTGTTGCCCGCGCCGACAAGTTTGTTCAGCAAGCCGTTCCAGCTGCTCTTCGATGGGGCCGATGCTTCTTCAACCGCCTCTTCTACAGTTCTTGACTGCCCCTCATATGCCATATGCGTTCCCCCCTTTCAGATAGATTATACGTGCTCTTTCAACAGATCACAGATTGTTGCGGCGTACGATGGTGATCACCGATCCCTGGATCTCTTTCCGGGCAACGGGTCCGAAATACCGGCTGTCCTCGCAGTTTCTGCGGGCGTCTGACAGAACAAAGCATTCGCCTTTGCCCAGGGTCAAGGGATATTCGGTATAGCCCTTATAGGGCTGCGTAGTAGAAAAGATGTTGGATTCGATCAGGCTGTTGCCATTGACGATCACGTGCCCGTCCTCTGTGATCTCCACGGTATCACCGGCCGCTGCGATCACGCGGCTGATAAAGAGAGCCTTTTCGCCGTCACTGTCCGGCGTGACCTTCTCGATCACGATCACATCCTGAGCCTTCACGTTTTTATCCAGGCGGTAGAACAGCACCAGATCGCCCGCATCGAGCCGCGGTGCCATATCTCCGCTGGGCATATGCGTCAGACCCACGATCTGGAAGAACAGGATCCACAGCACCAGCAGGAATACAAACAGCCGTATAATAAAATACTGGTAATCCTTTACAGACTTTTCGGAGCGCTTGAGCTTCTTTTTCATCTTCTCGGCGGCTTCCTCGCGGGTCTCCGGATCGTATTGTTTTTCGCTTTGCATTGTCATAGGTCTTCCCTGCCTCTGCATAGTAGATACCGAATGCATGTCATAAACCGCGGACAGTTCATAGCCGCCTCTGATGTGCTCAGGGGCGCCTATCGGCTGTTCGCCGATGATTTCCCGGGAGGACAGCTGTTCAGGCCGTCCTCCCGGAAGATGGGAATCGCTGATCATTCAGATCGCCGTTTTCCTCAAAAGGGCCTTAGTCCTCTGCCGCGTGGCGGCGACGGCGGGACAGGGTAAGCAGGAATATGCCGGCAGCCATCATGAACACGTAAGGTGCAACACGCAGCACAACACCAGTCGGGGAAATAAGTGCCAGGGTGTTGGTAAAAGCAACCGTATGAGCCGTATTCTCTGCAACAGTCGTAGTGGTTGCTGCCAACGTTTCATTATAATACTTCGGAACTGCCGTGCTCGCTGTGCCTCCATCGATCGCATACTGAGCATTGTAGGTTGTACCCTGGACGTTATTGGTCTCGGTCACGGTAAAAGTAACACCAGTCGGAATGCCCACATATTCGATGTAGTTGGTGGTGGCGCCGTTGGCGACAGCCGCGGCCGCATCTGTGTAGGTTTTGTCCGCAAGAGTGCTCACAGTAGCGTTAGTACCCGTTTTTCTGGTGACCAGATGGAAGCCCGCAGTGATGGAGCTTGCATCAAACGCCACATTCATCGGAAACTGATTGGTATTCTTTGCCGCATCGCCAACCAGCGTCTTGGTAACTTTCAGATTGGAGGTATAATACTCATCTTCGAAGCAGCCGACCTTGGTAGACGAAGTCGTTGTGTCATCATCGGCAGTGTGCAGCACATAACCGTATATGGTGTCGCCGGCGGCGGTGTCATCCTTGACATAAACATCCAGATACAGGACGTGCTTCGTATTATCCGCAGTGTCCAAACCAGTCTCACCGGCGGTCACACCGGTGCCCGTATAGGTCGCACTCTCCGTGATGGTATAACGGTATACGCCGGCAACACCAAACGTTACGCCGGAAAAATCCAAGGCAAGATTCTGCACGTTTGCAGTCGAAGAATCATCCCCGCTGCTGGAAGCGCCGACCAGAGTAGATGCACTCGTCCAACTGAGCGTACTCGCATAAGTGGGAACGGCAGCTGTTTTGGTCTTTGCCTTGACGCCATCACTGTCGGTGATTTCTTTTCCATCAGAGCCTGCTGCCACAGTAAATGTATAGGTGATATTCGGAGCATAGACATTGACGGTCTCAGGATTGTAAACCTTGAGCTTTACAGGAATATTCAGGGTTTTATCAAGCGATGCCGACGTACTTCCCACGACGCCGCTGCTATCCATCTCTTGCGCCGCGAAAGCGGTGGCAGAGAGCGCAAAGACGAGCATCAGCACCAGAACCAAAGCCGCGATGCGCTTGTATGCTTTGTGCTTCATTTGAAATCCTCCTTTCGATTTCTACCGGAGCTTTTTACACATTCGGTTTGAGGCGTTCCGCCGGGCGGACCCTCTTTCTTTCGGGGGCCGCGGGTTTAGCGCGGCTCCCTTTCCCATGGCTGACTTCAGGTCAGTCTGCCGGGTCCCGCCCGGGGGTCACCTCTTGTTTTCGGCCGCCCTCTGGCGCGAGGCTTGTTCTTAACGACTTTTGTTATCTTCCTTCCGCCGTCTCTAAAACCATCAACAAATGTGGGTTTTCGCGGTTTGTCGGCCTTTCCCGATTCAGCGGGAGGCTCCGGCTCTCCTCTCCGGAGAGCGGGGACCTCATGGTCCAGGCAATCTGCAAGGGCCCGCTTTCTGTGTTTTCTCATCGAGCCTGACATCGCCAGCAGGAACATGATAAGGCCGAAGCATGCCATCAGAACATAGGGCTTGCTGTTGAAGGAAATGCCCGTGGGCACGATGACCGCACTGCCTTTGTTGGTGAAGATGACCGAGAGGCTGTTGGAGCCCGCGCTGTATACATTTTCCTCGGGGGTAAAGTAGCTTTGGCACGAAGCCGTACGGGACATGCAGGACGCGAATGTAAAGGAACGTGTCGAGTCGTCGGTGCTGGAGACTATGCTGCCGCTCAAATCTTGCGTGGCAACGGTCGTCTCATAACCGACCTTCTCATCTTGCGTGACTGTCAGCGTGTACTTGTAATCCGAAACATAATACGGGCTGACGCCATTTTTGTTGCAGTAGATCACATGCCCGCTCTTGACAACGAACCCGTCACGGTCGGTCACTGTGATCTCAACGCTGTTGGTACCGTTATAATACGACACCTTAACACCAACAGTATACTGCTGGTTGTTTTTCAGCGATGTAGTAACAGATCCCCATTTCCGATCCGGTTCGCCGACCCTGTTGCTGCCGTTTGTACCGAGCTTGCCATACACCAACTCATCAGACACGGCGATGGTATAGTCAAACTCGTCCTCATCACTGCCGTCCTCAACGTGGTTTTCTATCGTGAAGGTAAAGAACTGCGGCTCATTTGCTGTCCAGGATGTGACAAGCGTTACATCACTGGTGACCCGCTGCGCAAAATCAAAGAAGTTTTCCGGCGTTTTGAAAACAGCATCATTTGGATTTTTAGCACTGCTCCTGCATCCATCCGTCGAAGCGCTGCCGATCAACCAGCTGACAAAATTCCAGGTAGGCCTATCCGAATGGGGACTGGGATCGCTGGGCTTGGGTACGAACTCACCCTTCGCCATAGTGTAGGTGATGTAGCGTCCCTTGACGTCCGTATCGCAGAACGCGTAGGGTGTTTCCGTGCTGACGACAGCAGGCCCGTTCCAGTTGTGGAGTTTAACAGTAGCGGCATTGAGGTTTGCCGTATACGCGATGTTGAAAGTCACCGTCACCGTGTCACTCCACACGGCGTAAAGGGTTTGATCAAATGGCGGCTCCTGGCTGAAGTCCCACAGGTAATCGCTTCTCACCTTGTCAAGAACGATGCCGCCCGCGTTCGGCGTGATGGTAGTGCTTCCCCAGGTCACTGCCGAAGTGGAACTGAAGTCCGTCTGCGCCGCAATATCCGCATTGGTCGTCCAGCCGATGAAAAGCTTGCCGCTGCGAGTGGGTTCCGAAGGTTCATATCCGCCGTTGGCAGCGATGTCACTGCTGTCAATGGCATAGATATCCCCGGAGATGCTCATATACGGAGTTCCATCCGTCCATGTACCGCTGTTTACATCATAGAGGACCTGGGCGTCCTCTTCTTCCGTATAAGTGACGATAATACCCGTCGCGTCGGTCACGAGCGTGGCGGTGTAGCTTACATCGTCTCCGTATACGATATCGGAGCAGCCGGTACCATAATCCGTTTCTGCCGGGTATTCCCCGCTGACACTCATCTTTTTCCGGATATGGTCATTTCTCGCCGTGGCAGTGAAGCTGTCCGTACCGGCGACCGCGCCGGGCAGAACGATCTTGACCTGCCCGTCAACACCGTCGGATCTTGCGGGGACAGTGATGGTGCTCGTCTGCTGTTCCCGGTCAAACTCGCCAGTCACCTCGTTGACGATGCTGACGGTGTTTGCACCGGTGCCGGTAAGCTCGATCGTGATAGCTTCATCGGTGGTGTTGACAAAGGTCACGTACACCATCGGTTCCCACATGGCATACAGGATCTTATCGATCTCATTCCGGGTGACCGCAGCCACGGCGTCAGGCGAAAATGCCGGAATATAAGCCTCGCCTGTGGACGGATCGTTGGGATCGCTGTTTTCATCAAAGCCGATCAGCAGACAGCCGCCCTCATTCGAGAAGAAGTTTGTCCCGCTGATGCCGTTGAACGTTTTCGTTGTGGCATATCGGTACAGGTGCAGCGCCATGTTGGACTGGATATCTCCGAACAGGATCTGGGTCGGATTATCATTCGCATCCAGTTCCGTCGTGGTATTGATGCCGATGGTGCCCACCTGGTTCAGTGCAGGCAAAGCGCTGGAATCTGAGGTGTTCACATATCCGCCGTAATCATCATTTGCGTCCAGGATCAGGTTCGTGACGTCCGGCCGACGGTATGTTGTTTCAGCGCGTTCATAGTACGCCTGCATATGGATGACCGAACCATGCTCTGCATTTTCAGAAACAAGGCTGGAATCGATGGTGAAAAGATCGCCGGGCTGATAGTAGACCACGTTTCCGCCTGCATCATGTTCTATCGGCACCCAGTTGGTATAGGTTTTTGTCTCGCCGCCATCCGTATAAGTGCTTGTTCCATCCGCTTTCACCACACACCAGCCGCGGAAGACCCAACCAGGCGTGCTGTTTGTGGGCGCACGCAGGACATGGGTGGGAGAATGGTCGGCATAGAGCTGCAGAGAAGGAGACGCGGGATCTGTCCACTGATCCAATTCGCCAACGATTTCGATGATATGGCCGCTGCCGTCGTCCGTAAAGAAATATGGATTATACTGGACGTAATATCCGCCGTCGAGCCGCCACTGCGCCTGCAGCTGCAAGGGGCCCGTAATCGGATCATTGAAATTATACGGCATGGAAGCGAGCGAACCGTCGTCGTATACCTGATACCAACCCATAAAGGTATAATGCTCGCTGCCGGCATTGACCGGACGATAGGGCTGCCCCGGATAACTTGAATAAGCAGCCGTGAATTCATCAAATGACAACACGGTCAGATTCGTCCAGTATGTGGGGTCAGCGGCAGTTATGGCATTGCAATAGTATGCATAATACTCGTTGAGTTCAGCTTCTGTCAGATACACCGCGTTGCGGAGATCTGCCGGGAAACCCCAATCGCCCTCGGACTCGATCTCCAGGCGCTGCGTGTTGATGTAATAGTATTTTGTACCCTGATAATAGGTCGGATCTGCGGGATCCAGTTCTTTATCCGAGAGCTGGATGTAGTTGCACTCTAAAGTATATTCACCCACTGGCGTTCCGTAATTTCCTGTGAAATAGGTCGATACTCCCGGATTCGCCCTGTGGTCGATCACACCGCCGTTCGGGTCCACTTTGATCGTATATTGGAGGACCTTCAGGATCGGATAGAGTACGACATTTGCACTGGGCATGGTCTCGTTGGCAAAGTCAAAAGGAGTACCTATTCCCGCTTCATTGGTATACCAGCCCGCAAAATAGTAGCCTTCCCGCTCCGGCGCTTCATATTTGTTTGCATCCGCAAGGGACTGCGTATAGTAATAATCGTCCGTCTTCCGATCCGACACGTCCTCATACATAAAGGTAAGGGTATATTGCTTGGGCGTGTAGAAAAAGTAGACGTCATTTTGATTGCCGTTATCTTGGTAGCAGCTGTAAAAATACTCGTAGCCGTCAATTTCCCAGCCCATCTGGAACTGGGGATCAACGTTGGAGATGACCCGCTCTACAGATTTTTCATAGAAGCTGCGGCCCTCGATCACGCTTGCATTGACATGGGCAATATCCGTACTCCATGTCGTCAAGGGATATCCTGCATAGTCATCTCCGGAAACCAGCGTAACACCGCTGGGATCATAGGTCCCGTCGATCGCCTCGTACAGGATGTGATAATCTTTATTTCGGTCTCCATTGGAGGTGCTTCCGAAATAGGCAACCAGGTGATGCACTCTATTGGCATTGATGATATCGTCCCCGGCCCGGTTGGAACACAGCTCCGCAGACATATAACTATATATGCCGTTAAAGTCCGGATTGTTGCCTTGCTGGCCGCCCCAGGTGGGACGCTCGTTGGCGATCCTGCAGTAGAGGCTGTCGTAATAGCCCGCCCAGGTATACATGGTATAGGAGGAGCCGCTCGGATTTGAGAAGGAAAATGCGCTGTTGACAGGTGTGGGCCAGCGGTCACCGATGTAGGCGCCATATTTTGCCTGGATGACGTACACGTTTTCCCCTGCAGACGGGAGATAGTCACCCATGATATTTGCAATCGTGGTTACGTATGTCGAATCATAAGTCACTCCATTATACGTCATGGAGTAAACGCCTCTTTGAGAGGTGCCGGTGCCCGCGCGTCCCAGCAGTGCTGTGAGCGGAGGGTCATTAAACATGAACTGGATCCAGTTTCCGTAGGGGTCCCAACCGTCAGTCGTCTTCTGGCTTCCGCTGGTCTTCACATAGCCGTCGCGTCCGATGTGGAAAACAAGTGTGAACACCGAGCGGCTGAAATACACATTGAAAACCGTGCTGCCGTCACCATTGATGACAACGGAAGCGTCAGACAGTTCCTCATTCAGTTCATAGAATTTTTCTTCATCGGCAAGTACCGCGTGCACATCATCGAGATAAGCCGTCTCCAGCACTCCCGTAGATCCATCCTTATACTGGTCAAGCTGAGCCAGCGTAAGCGTGGAGCCGGAACCGAAAGTAGTCCCCAAGGCGGAAGACTGCGCATTCAATTCACCGGTCGTGATGGTCTTGACTGCACTGGCGGTAAAATCATTTTTCGGATCTGCAGGCGCGGCATAACCTGCCGGCTGTGCTTTTTCCGTCCAGTAGACGACAGTGATCTGCGAATCAGCAGAGACCCATTTGGCAGACAGCGTCAAAGAGTCCAGGTTGTCATGGAGTTTCAGTTTGCCCCCATCGCCTGAAAAGAGCTGAATCGTGTCGCCGTTCACAGCAAAAGCGCCGTTATATACGACACTCCCGCTGCCGTCTGTGATCGGGATCGCTGTTGTACTGACCGTTACGCTGTGCTCCTGATATGCGTTGTCAATATACTTGACCTCTACGTCCGCCGGCGCAGTCAGGTTCGTAATCTCACCTGTGTTCGGGTCCGTCACAGCAAAGGCATACCATCCCGCAAAACCATAGCCTGCGCGGTTGGGAACATCCAAAGTGGTGAAAACGTTCTTTCCCGCTATTTCCTCGGTACCCGCAGGTGTCGCCGGGCCCCAGGCTTCCAGAAAACGAGAACTGACATAACTTGCGCCGCTGCCGCTGACGCCGGAGAAAAAGTGCACCCAACGGGCTTCCACAAAAATAGGATACAGGTCAAGACTCTCTGTGTCTTCCAGATTTACGGTCAGATATACACCGTCTTTGCCGGGATCTTGCATTTCAGCGCCGGTGTAGTCCACCGTCTGGAATCGTCTCCAATCCGGCTCTTCTTCCGTCCCCGCATTATATTCCCAGCCAGTAAAGATCAGGTGAACCGCATCTTCGCTGGTAGCGCGGACGTCACTGATCTTGACTTCCACCTGAGGCGAGGAGCCCCGGGCGATCAGCTTGCGTCTCATCAGGCTGTTGGCGCCCGAAACGCCCGTATCTTTCGCGTAAAGCATGAAGTTGATGAAGTTGTATTTTTCAAATACAGGCGCGACAAAGACATGCACGTTGCCGTCACTGTCCACTGTGCCGGAGCCCGAAACGCCGTTCATGCTCCAATGGACCAGATCGCCGATTTCGACCTCGCTCTCGGTAATGGAGATGGCAGCTTCAAACGCGATCGCTTCCGGCGCAGCGGGCCAGGTATAATACAATTTGCTGTCAGACAGCCCGATCCCATATTCGTCTGTGGTGCCCTCTATCACATAGGGTGCGACCAAATACCAGCCGTAGAAATATGTGTCCGAATCATTTTCCGGGTCTGTAATCAGTTCCAGCGCTTCTCCATCTTTGAGGATCTGTGTGGTCTGTTGGTCACCGTGTTTATTCACAAAAGAATACGGATTACCTGCGTAATACGCAAAAGAGCCGTTGTTCAACTCAGCAGCTCCGTTAGCAATAAAGTGGAACTGAACACGCGGCGTTAAAACCGTATCTTCCTCATGACTCACAACCACGTATACGGAAAAGCTTGCTGCTTCAAATTCAACAGCTCCATGGTCGTCAGGAACGACAGTGGAAACGAATTCCGGTTCTGCCGCCTCATCGGCCAGATGATACACATCAACAGTTTCGCATTCTGCAAACTCGGCGCTCCGGAAGTGGACCGTTACCTTGTTATCGTCCGGCTGCCAGGTCTTGCCCTTGGCCTTCTGGTCGGCGTTGGCATAGATCTTGATATCGTAGGCCGCGAGCACCTTCTGCCCGTCGATCTCCACGGTCACGGGCTTGGCATCCACGACCGCGTTGCCCGGCATCTTGCCGGTCAGACATACATCGTCGTTGGCCCAGATGACCTTGCCGTCCACAGGCTGCTCATCATCCGGATCATCCTCAGGCTGAGGCTGCTCCGATGCGGCGATTTTGACCAGCGCAAGACCTGTGACCCCCTTGAAGCTCAGTTCCAGGGTCACAGTATCCTTCTCCGCAAGATCGGCTTTTACAGGCTCGGTCAAATCCTCGCCCGTGACGCTGTAGAAAGCGAGGCTCTCCCCTTCCGCCAGTTCGGGCAGAGCTGACAGCTCCGCGACAAGCGTCAATGCGGTATTGTTTTTGAGATTATCTACGCTCCAGGCTTCCAGAACCGTGAGGCCATCCTCTGCTGTGATCTGCACATCGTGGGCCATCGGCTCGTGGTTTTTGTAGCTGCCGCTGATGGTCACGGAAACATACAGACCATCGTCATGATAAGTGTAGGGATCCTCCTTGCCGCCCTCGACAGCATCCGGAGACGCCGCCGCAGCAAGCGTATCATCCAGCGCAGCACCGTCCGTGTCCAAAACAGCAGCGTTTTGGACCGCCGCAGTCCCGTCGATCGCGTCATTGCGGTTCGTATCCTGTGTATCTTCCGTCCCCTTCCGGTCATCTGCAGAACTCACATCCGCAGCCGGCTCTTGCGCTGCAGCGGGCGTCGGAGAGCCATCCTCCGGGACAGAGCCGCCGCCAGAAGGTTCTTCAACCTGAGCAGGCATAACGACCGGCTCCGGCGTGGGCTCGGGCGTCGGTTCCGGTGTGGGCTTCGGCGTGGGTTCCGGCGTCGATTCTGCCACATCAACAGCCGCAGCTTCCTCGTTATTCGCATAGGCAGTAGGCATACTGAACTCGCCGAGGGCGCTGAAGCACATAATCAAAGCCAGCATGAATGCCAAAATACGCTTCATCTTCTTCAATATGCTCACCACCTTTCTGTCTTAAATCCCTATATAAGGGCAAAAACCCTGTCTTACGATCAATATATACTTTGATGCGTCAATAAAAGAATCAATCTGCTCATGCTAATTGCGTTTATTCTGAAAAAGCATTAAATCTTCAGATAACCACAATAAATTGGCGCACTCATCTATAATAATCTATAATAATTTACATTAAAATATAGCACATTATGTCGACCTTCGCAAGCCTTTTTTGTAAATATTTTGTAGTTTTTCAATTGGGTAATCCTATCGCCGGAACAAGCGGCTTCCCTTTGTTATCTGCCGACTCGCGCAAAAAGGACGGCGCAGTCCGCGCCGTCCTTTTGACGATCTCCCCTATGCTTTTGTCCCGCTCAGTTCCAGCCTAAAATCCCGCCGATGCGGTCGAAAAAGCTTTTCACCGAGGTGACCACTTTTTTCACTGACTGTACGAAGCCCACCACCTGGGTCTTGGCCTCAGATACCTTTTGCAGGGTTCCCTGAACTTCCTCCACGCGTTTGCGCAGGGAATCGGCGTCCAGGCCCTCCAGGGACCGGCACAGGCTGATCAGCTGGTTGATTTGTTTATCTGTGAGACTCACATTGTATTCCGCCGCGATCTGGATGATCTGCTGGCGGATCTCCTCGTCGCTCATCTGTGCCGTTTCGTCCAGCATCAGCTTCAGATCGTTGACGATGGAGGTGGAGTCCATGCTGCCGATCTCCTCAGCCAGGGAACCGGTAATGGTCAGTTCCTGCGTACTGACCAGCTTCGCCAGATCATCCAGCTTCTTGCCGGTCATGTCCTCGTAAGCCTTGTAGATCCCGGTGAGAGCCGCCGTTCCGCTGACAGGGAAAGGCGCCGCCACAACGATGCGCGCGTCGGTGATGCCGGCGGTGGCCAGGGCGCTCATATACATCTCCCCGGTGCACCAGCTGATGTTGCTGGTGGTCACATTCATTCCGCCGCCCTCGTCCAGCAGCTCCACATAGACGCTGGAGATGGATCGCGTGCCGATGACCGAGGCATCCACGTAGCCCTCCAGGTACTGCCGTTCCTCCTGGTTCGTCACTTTCAGCTCCACAACAGAACCGCGGCTGACGCCGAAGGCGTTATATACGTCGGTCACCTGTTCGTCTGTCAGATCCGCTCCGATCACCGCACGGCTCTGATGCGCACCGTCCGCAAAGGCCGCCGTGGGCAGAGACAGCAGCACCGCCGCAAGCAGCAGCGCGCAAAGCGTTCTTTTTATCTTCATGGGCAATTCATCTCCCTCAGCTTTCAAATTCGCCGTCATGCTACCACAAGGCCCTGGTTAAATAAAGTCCTTTTTGTGAACAAGAATCTTAAGAATTCTGAAGCCCCTGTATGCGAAGAAAAAGTGGAGAGAACTTTATCTCTCCACTTTTATGATATTTTTCATAATATCCGGCGCAACTTTCACCACTTTGCGATCATATGTCAGCAATCCGTTGAGTTCATCCTCCACATCGGAGAGCTGCGTATATACCGCGGCCGCCAATCCCCGCTCATACGCCGGGGCGATCTCATCCCCATACAGCGCCTCCAATGCGGTCTGCAGCGCATAAGTCGAATCATGGCGCCTGTAGCCGAAATCCCGTTTGCCCCACACATGCTCCGGCACTGCGCAGTTGTAGCCGCCGAATTCGCTGAGCAGAACGGCCCTCCCCTTCTTGTCGGGCTTGAACTGGTATCTGCGGAAATACACGTGCTCGCTGCGCAGCTGGCCGATCCCCTGATCGTGCCAGCCGGAGGCGTGGTCGATGCTCCGTGTGGTATCCAGCGCATGGATCTGATGGCAGATCGCCTCTGCGTCGAACTGGCCCCAGCCCTCGTTGAAGGGCACCCACATGGCAATGCAGGGGCAGTTGTACAGATGGCGGATCATTTCGCTCAGTTCTTTCCGGAAAGCCTCCCGCCCGGCGGCGTTGCTCCGCGCAAAAAGCGGATAGAGGTGATCCGAAAGGTTCACACCGGTCACCAGGGGCGCGGTGATGACCACAGGATTGTAATTGCCGCCGCCGCTGGGCATATCCTGCCAGACCAGCATCCCCAGCCGGTCACAATGATAGTACCAGCGCAGGGGCTCCACCTTGATATGCTTGCGCAGCATGTTAAAGCCCATGGACTTAGCCATGGCGATATCGTAGATCATGGCCTCGTCGCAGGGCGCTGTATACAGGCCGTCCGGCCAGTAGCCCTGATCCAGCAGGCCGTTATGAAAACAGGGCTCGCCGTTCAGGAACAGGCGCATTACCCCGGCGCAGTCCCGCTCCACAGAAAACTTGCGCATGGCAAAATAGCTCTGCACCAGGTCTTCGCCGCAACTGACGGAGAAGCCATAGAGCTTGGGATGCTCCGGGCTCCACGCCTCAAAGTCCGGGATCGGGATCGTAGCCGGAAGGCGGTATTCCGCCGCCGCAAAATGGGCAAAAGCCGGGCAGTCGCCCACAATTTCCGCCGAGATCTCCACAGCCGACTTGTCGAACAATGGGGTGATGTGCAGAGATTTGACGTAAGCCTCGGGCACAGCCTCCAGCCATACCGTCTGCCAGATGCCGCTCTGGGGCGTATACCAGATGCCGCCGCGGCGGCGCTTCTGCTTGCCGCGGCTCAGGCCACTCTTCTCCGTGTCGTCGGTGACGCGCACCGTGATGACCATCTGGCCGTCCCGGATGGCCTCGGTCACGTCCGCTTCAAAGGGCAGATATCCCCCCGTATGCTGCATGACCTGGCGGTCGTTGACCCACACCGCAGCCACCTGATCCGCAGCGCCGAAATGGAGCAGGATCCGTTTGCCGCTGAAGCTCCGGGGCAGGCTGACGCTGCGGCGATACCAGAGGTATTCTCCGCTTTTCAGGCTCCTGTTCACGCCGGACAGTTCACTCTCCGGGGAAAACGGGACGCGGATCTGTCCGTCAAAGGCGGTGGGAAAGCGGCTGCTTTCCGTGATCGCATAGTCCCACATGCCGTTCAGGTTCATCCAATCCTGCCGGACCATCTGCGGCCGCGGGTATTCCGGCAGAGGGATCTCCTGCAGCGCCTGCTCGCTCCAGGGTGTGTTCATCGCTTGTCGGGCCCGCTTAAAACAGGCCGGGGAAACCGCCCAGGCCGCCCTGCAGCTTGGCCATGGACTCGCTGGTCTTGTCGTCGGCCAGCTTCAGAGCGCCGTTGATCGCAGCCAGGATCAGATCCTGCAGCATCTCCACGTCTTCCGGGTCCACGACCTCAGGGTCGATCTCGATGGCGCTGAACTGCCGTGTGCCGCTGACGACCGCCTTTACAGCCCCGCCGCCCGCGGTGAACTCAAAATCGGTGGATTCCAGCTCCTGCTGCATCTTCATGAATTCCTGCTGCATCTTCTGGGCCTGCTTCATCATGTTCATCTGATTTCCGCCGCCGGGGAAGCCGCCGCGATAACCGCCTTTTGCCATAGTGTTTTCTCTCCTGTCCGCCGCCGTGTCCCGGCGGCTTTTTATGATATCTTAAAGAAACTGTACTTCTTTAAACTTTTTCAACTCGTCCAGACTGTGTCTGCTCGTCTCCCGCTCCTGCAGAGGGCGCAGCTGCACCCGCAGCTCGCGTCCGCAGACCGCCCGGGCCGCATCCGCAAATTTGCCCTGGATATCCTGCCGATTGAAACGGTCATAGAGGAAACCCGGCAGCGCCTCGATCACCAGCACGCCGTCCTCCAGCCCTCCGCGGACGCGGCTCTCATCACCCAGGCTGACACGCAGATCCATGGGGAGGCCGGGCTTGGCCGCCTCGCAGATCTCCTTCCAGCTGCCCAAAACAGGCGCTTCTGCCCGCTCGGCTTTCACCGCAGGCGGAGCTTCCCGCTTGAGGATGATATCCTCCGGCTGCTCTTCCTCAAACATCGCCGGGTCCAGCTCGTCGTCATCATCTTCATCATCGGTCTCGCAGCGCAGCTCCGGCTCTTCCTCATAGGTCTCCTCATATTTCTGCGGATAGGCAGGCCGGACCGGGGCTCCCCGGGCCAGTTCCTCCTCCAGCCGGGAGATCCTGGCGCGCAGCTGCTGCAGGCTCTCCCCCGCCGTATCGTCGCACAGGGAGACCAGACACAGCTCCGCCGCCGTTTTGGGATTGCCCGCGGTGCGCAGGCCGCTGAGGGCACTCTGCACCGTGTCCATAGCGCAGAGCAGTTCCTCTGTGGTCATCCGCCCGGCGAAGCCGGAAAGCGCCGCCGCGTCATAGGCGCCGGAGATCAGCTCGCCCGCGCTTTTGGGCGCCACGTGCACCATCAAAATATCCCGCATCAGACCGCTCAACTCCGTCAGCAGGGTGGAGGGGTCCTTTCCGTCCATCCACATGGCGGAGAACAGCCGCAGCACCGCTGCGGTATCGTGGCGCAGGATCTTGTCCAGCAGCTCCACTACCCGGCGGTTGCCGGCCAGGCCCAGGGCGCTGTACACCACGTCTACATCGATCGTCTCCGAGGCCGAGCACTGATCCAGCAGGCTCAGTGCGTCGCGCACGCCGCCATCCGCCATGCGGGCGATCAGATCCGCCGCCTCGTCGCTCAGGGCGAAGTGCTCCCGAGAAGCGATATACCGCAGATACTTGGAGATCTCCCCCGCCTCGATCCGGCGGAAGCTGTGCCGCTGGCAGCGGGAAAGGATGGTGGCCGGAACCTTCTGCAGCTCCGTAGTGGCCAGGATGAACATCAGATGCTCCGGCGGCTCCTCCAGGATCTTCAGCAGGGCGTTGAAAGCGGGCGTGGAAAGCATGTGCACCTCGTCGATGATATACACGCGTTTTTTCACCGCAGCCGGTGAAAAGACAGCTTCCTCACGCAGGGCGCGCACATTGTCCACCCCGTTGTTGGAGGCCGCGTCCAGCTCCACCACGTCCAGCACAGAACCGTCCAGGATACCGCGGCAGGCCGCGCAACGGCCGCAGGGATTGCCGTCCACCGGGTGCTCACAGTTGACCGCCCTGGCCAGGATCCGGGCGCAGGTGGTCTTCCCGGTACCGCGGGTGCCGATGAAGATATACGCATGGGACAAGCGCCCGGAGCGGACCTGACTCTTCAGGGTCTCCGTGATATGTGCCTGGCCGACGACCTGATCAAAAGTCTGTGGCCGCCATTTGCGATACAGCGCCTGATACATATCGCACCTCCCCTGCGAATGAAGACAAATATAGAACTGTGGTTCTTGACAAGACTGCACACCAGGCTCTGAATCATGCGCTATGTCCGTTACGCCGGCAGCCGGCTCGGACCCGGCACCCTCGCGGCACAGATCGAACACCGCTTAATGCTGCTCGGTTCCCCGCCTGACATGGTTCACGGGTCAACCTTGCGCGAGACCGGATCGTCAACGCTGCTTACCGGGGTCAGACGACACAGAACACACCCTCGGCCTGGAATTCATCCCTGCTGTAGCGGATTGCAGGTTACAGGGCACCGCTGGCTCCCCAACTAGTGCAGCCTTGTCAAAAACCACTCTGTTATTTTACACCATTTCGTCAACAGAATCAACTGTTTTTCAAAGATACAGAACGGGACCTCCGTCCGGAAGTCCCGTTGTATCCTGCCAAACACTTAGCGATTGCCGTACATGCGCTCGTAATAGGTCTGATATTCGCCGCTGATGATGGTCTCCCACCACTCCCGGTGCTCCAGATACCAGCGGATCGTGGTCTTGATGCCGTCCTGGAATTTGGTCTCCGGCAGCCAGCCCAGCTCGTTGTGGATCTTGGTGGGATCAATGGCATAGCGCAGGTCGTGGCCTTTGCGGTCGGTCACAAAAGTGATCAGCGACTCCGGCTTCCCCAGCTCCCGGCAGATCAGGCGGACGATATCGATGTTGCGCATCTCATTGTGGCCGCCGATGTTGTAGACCTGTCCCTCCCGGCCCTTGCGGATCACCAAGTCTATGGCCTTGCAGTGATCCTCCACGAACAGCCAGTCGCGGATGTTTTCCCCCGTGCCGTAGACCGGCAGGGGCTTGTCCGCCAGGGCGTTGGCGATCATCAGCGGGATCAGCTTTTCCGGGAAGTGATAG
This sequence comes from Oscillospiraceae bacterium, assembly GCA_902778275.1. Classification (GTDB taxonomy): domain Bacteria; phylum Bacillota; class Clostridia; order Oscillospirales; family Oscillospiraceae; genus Limivicinus. The sequence continues at coordinate 10,189 of CACYXE010000001.1, read as the reverse complement.
GGCCCGTAGTTGTTGGAGCAGCGGCTGATGGTCACAGGCAGGCCGTAGGTGCGGTGATAGGCCAGCGTCAGCAGGTCCGCCGCCGCCTTGGAGCTGGAATAGGGGGAACTGGTGTGGATCGGCGTCTCCTCGGTAAAGAACAGGTCCGGACGGTCCAGGGGCAGATCCCCGTACACCTCGTCGGTGGAGACCTGGTGGTAGCGCCCGATGCCGAACTGGCGGCAGGCGTCCATCAGCACGCCGGTGCCGATGATGTTGGTCTGCAGAAAGATGCCCGGATCCTCGATGGAGCGGTCCACATGGCTCTCCGCCGCGAAGTTGACCACCACGTCCGGCTTTTCTTCCTCGAACAGCCGGTACACCGCCTCTCTGTCGCAGATGTCTTCCTTGACGAAGCGGAAATTGGGCACGTCCATGATCGGTGCGAGGGTGGACAGATTGCCCGCATAGGTCAGCTTGTCCAGACAGATGATCCGATCCTCCGGGTGTTCCCGGAGCATATAGAAGATGAAGTTGCTGCCGATAAAACCGGCGCCGCCGGTCACGATAACGGTCATGGATTGTCCCCTTCCGCCAGTTCCAGCAGATACTGGCCATACTCTGTCATTTTCAATTCCTCACCCAGCTGCCGCAGCTGCTCCCGGCTGATGAAGCCTCTGCGCCAGGCGATCTCCTCAATGCAGGAAACATAGAAGCCCTGCCGGTCCTGGACGGCCTTGATGAATTCCGCCGCCGTGAGCATGCCCTCGGGCGTCCCCGTGTCCAGCCAGGCCATGCCGCGGCCCAGCAGCTGCACGTGGAGCTCGCCCATCTCCAGATAGGCGTTGTTGACGGAGGTGATCTCGATCTCGCCCCTGGCGGAGGGCTGCACACGCTTCGCGATCTCCACCACCCGATTGTCATAGAAATACAGGCCGGGCACCGCGTAGTTGGATTTGGGATTCTGGGGCTTTTCCTCTATGGACAGCACCCGCTTTTCCTTATCAAATTCCACCACGCCGAAAGCACGCGGGTCTTTTACCGGGTAGCCGAAAATGGTGGCCCCGGTCTCGTTTTTCATGGTCTGCCACAGCACCCGGGACAGGTCCTGCCCGTAAAACACATTGTCGCCCAAAATCAGGCATACCGGATCCCGGCCGATGAATTCCTCCCCCAGGATAAAGGCGTCCGCCAGGCCGCGCGGGGTGTCCTGCACCTGATAGCGGATGGACAGGCCCACCCTGCTCCCGTTGCCCAGCAGCCGCTCGTAGTCGGAAATATCCTCCGGCGTGGAGATCAGCAGGATGTCCCGGATGCCCGCCAGCATCAGCACGGACAGCGGATAATAGATCAGCGGTTTATCATAGATGGGAAGCAGTTGCTTGGAGACCGCGCGGGTCATGGGATAAAGCCTTGTTCCCCGGCCGCCGGCCAATATGATCCCTTTCATGGCAGAGACCTCCGTTTCAGAGTTGTCTGTATTTTCGAATTCCGTTGACCGCATAGCAGCCCATATAGTACAGGCTACTGAACAAGCCCAGGCCGGAACGCCGGTAGGTGTTCCAGTTCATTCGGGCCGCCTTCAGTTTGTTGCCGGATTTGGAAGAGGCCGAAAGCCGGTAGATCAGCAGCGGCTCGTCCACGCCGCAGGCATATTCCTCCTCCCGGAGGATCTGCAGCCAGACGGCGAAATCCTCGTGCATATCGCTTTGCGCCGGGAAGGGATGCTGCAGCATCTGCTCCTTTTTCACCAGTACCGAGGAACAGGACACCAGGTTCTGCCGCAGCAGCCGCTTCCGGTCGATCCGCGGGGGCACGTGAAGCACGTAGGCCAAGGCTTCCCCGCTCTCATTCATGAAGCCGGAGCCCGTAAAAAGCAGCTGCGCATTCTCATTTTGGTCCAGCAGCGCCAGTTGTTTCTCCAGCTTTTCCGGCATCCACATATCGTCGCTGTCCAAAAACGCGATCCAGTCCCCTTTTGCCAGCTCTACACCCCGGTTCCGGGTATTGCCCACCCCCTGGTTTTGCTCATTGTGAAATGCGCGGATCCTTTCATCCTTCCCCTGCAGCGCCTCGATCAGCTGCGCCGTTCCGTCTGTGGAGCGGTCGTCCAGAATGAGCAGCTCCCAGTTGGGACAGGTTTGCGCGATCACACTGTCCACCGCCTGGCCTATGGTCTTCTCGCAGTTATATGCCGGCATGACCACCGAAATCAATGGCTTCTCCATGGCTTCCCTTTCACATTTCGTGTTGATCAGTTTTCAAGGCCAACCGTTTCCTGCTTGCCGGAAGCCTCCGCTTCCTCCTTGAGAACGCCCTCCGTGCTCTCCGGCTGGAACAGGATCTTCACCGTGGCGAAAATGATGCGTATATCCTCCAGGAAGCTGGGGTTGGCGATATACATCAGATCCATCTGCAGTTTGTCATAGGGAGAAGTGTTATATTTGCCGTAGACCTGGGCATAACCCGTAAGGCCAGCCTTGGTCTGCAGGCGCAGCCGGAACTCCGGCAGGGTTTTCTCGATCTGTGCTGCCAGCTCCGGGCGCTCCGGGCGGGGACCACAGATGCTCATATCACCCGCCAGGATGCAAAACAGCTGGGGCAGTTCATCCAGGCGCAGCTTGCGCAGGAACCGGCCCACAGGTGTAATCCTGTCATCCTGATCCCCGGTGGAAAGCCGGGCAACGCCGTCGCTTTCCGCATCTACGCGCATGCTGCGGAATTTAATGATATCAAATTCCCTGCCGTCCTTGGTCAGGCGGCGCTGCTTATAGAACACGGGGCCCCCGTCATAGGCTTTGATGGCAATAGACAGGATCAAAAACAGCGGCGACAAAATGACCAGCGCAAGAAAAGACAGCACAATGTCCATGACGCGTTTAAAGCATACATAATACGGAGACGGGTCATAGCGCCCGACTTTCAGGATCGGCAGATAAAACAGATGCATGCGTTTGGCCCCGCTCATGAGCAGATCGCCAACCCGCGGAATCACATACATATCGATCCCCTGTTCAACGCAGTACTTCAAAACGATGTTGCGCTCATGACTATGTACGCCGCTCATGAAGACGGTGTCCATCTCCTTCAGCATATCCAGATCTTCCAGGCACTCATTGATGCTGACGATCTTGCAGATCCGGAATTCCTTCTGCATCCTGTACTTTTCGATCATCTTCTCCATTCCCAGGCGTGTATCATACACGACAATGGATCGATAAGGTTGAAATGTCGAAAAATACCACTTGTGGCCCAGGATCGTCCCGACGCCTGTCAGGACCGTCTGCGCCATAAAATTCACCAGCATGGGCACCGGCGCCGGCAGGTACTGGGCCAGCAGGAAGATCACGATATACATGACCGCGTCCGTAAACAGGATCGCCATGCACTGGCTGTAGACCGATTCCGTGATGCGTTTTGTTGAAATGGAAAAGCCGTCATAGACACGTCCGAACAGGACATACAGCACCACGAAAACCAGGATCACGGCCCAGTTGCCGCGGCGGTAATAGGGGTGGATCATTGCCGGAGCGAAGAAGCGATACCAGCAATAGACAAAGGGGATCGTGACCAACACGACGTTGATCATGTTGATCACAGACAAAACAACTTTTTTCCGATTATCTCTCATTCCGCTCATCCTCGTACCAGCTGTACAAAAAAGGGCACAATACCCCATGATCTTTCTATGATACTATAGCATAGCTTCTCTCGAAATGCAACAAAGTTCCCATCCGGTAAAAGCTCCGGGCGTCACATACCCGGAGCTTTTGCTTGCGATTCGGCATTATTCTTTCCGGGGCTCGGTGGTATCTTATCCTCATTCCCGGTCGATCAGGGCTTCCCGTTCCCTGCAGCCTTCTTCTCCGTCTTCACTCCTTACCACATCTCCCTTTCGGAACAGCCCCGGCGGACGGGCGAAACGGGAAAGCGGGCAGTCATTCTGTCGAATGGCTGCGCTTTTTTATTGTCATCCGACCGATCCTGTGATACAATATGATGAATTGTTACGTCATCTGACAAGGAGAGATAAGCAAGTGGTTTTCAGTTCCCCGATTTTTCTCTTTGTATTCCTGCCGGCGGTTTTTCTCCTGTACAGACTGTGCCGGAACCTGCGTGTGCAAAACGCCCTGCTGGCCTTTGCCAGCCTGCTCTTCTACGCCTTCGGGCAGCTGCGCTATGTGCCGCTGTTTCTGCTGTCTGTGTGCATCAACTATCTGTCGGGGCTCCTGCTGCAGACCCGGCGGGAGCAGCGCAGACTGATCCTGACACTGGCCGTCATCCTCAATCTGGGAATCCTGGCCGTGTTCAAATATTCCGACTTCCTGCTTTCGAATCTCAATCTCCTTCTGGGAACGAAGCTTCCTCTGCCTGGGATCCTGCTGCCCATCGGTATTTCGTTTTTTACCTTTCAGGGCATGTCCTATGTGATCGACACCTATCGTGACCCGGAAAACGGCACCCGGGACTTTCTCAAGCTGCTGCTGTATCTGGCCTTTTTTCCCCAGTTGATCGCCGGGCCCATCGTCAAATACCACGACATCTCCGGGCAGATCGACGACCGGACCTGTACGCCGGAGGAGACCGCCGCCGGTATCCGCCGCTTCGTGCGGGGCCTGGCCAAAAAGGTCCTGATCGCCGACAGTGTGGGCTATCTGGCGGACATCGTGTTTTCCGACTGCCTGCACGGCGTCTACGGCACGCCCGATATCCGTCTGATGTGGCTGGGTGTACTGTGCTACACCCTGCAGATCTATTACGATTTCAGCGGCTACAGCGATATGGCCATAGGCCTTGGCCGGATGTTCGGCTTTCGCTTCCGGGAAAATTTCCTTTTTCCCTATGGCGCATCCTCTATCCGGGACTTCTGGCGCCGCTGGCACATCTCCCTGTCCTCCTGGTTCCGGGAATACTTGTACATCCCCCTGGGCGGCAACCGCAAAGGCAGGCTTCGCACCGCGCTCAACAAGCTCCTGGTTTTCTTCTGCACCGGCATCTGGCACGGCGCCAACTGGACCTTTGTGCTCTGGGGCCTGGGCCACGGACTTCTGGCCAGTCTGGAGGACAGCGGGCTGATCCCGGTGGAGAAGCTCCGCCGCAGCGCCGCAGGGCGTCTGCTCTGCAGGGTTTATACCCTGCTGGCCGTGGCGCTGCTGTTTGCGATCTTCCGGGCGGACAATCTGCTTGACGCCTGGTGCCTCTTTGCCGCGCTGTTTGGCGGCAGCGCCACCGCCGCCGGTTCCCTGCTGCTGGCAAGGCTGCTGACCCCGGCTTCCGTCTTTGTCCTGGTCCTGGCGATACTGCTCGCGGGAAATGGGGTGCCCCGGCTGTGTGCGCGCCTGCGGCCCGATGGGGTCGAGGCTTCCCCCGCTCTGCTGACCGCCGCCTCTCTCCTGTCCCTGCTGCTTTTGCTGCTGTCGATATTCAGCCTGGCCAAGGGCGGCTTCCACCCCTTTATCTATTTTCAGTTTTAAGCATATGAAGAAAACGATTTCTTATCTGACCATCGTGCTGTTTCTCGTCCTGTGCATTCTCCCCAGCGCGGGGATGCTGATCCTGGGCGAGAGCGGCGCCGCCGCCAATGAGATCCTCAGCGCCGCCCCCCGGCTCCATGACCGGGACGGCCGCTTCAACCCACAGGTCCTCAACGACACGGCGGACTATATCGCCGACCGCTTTGCCCTGCGGCAGCAGTTTGTCACCGCCTGGGCCAAGCTCCACACGGCGCTTTTCCACAGTTCCGCCGAGGATCAAATCCTCCTGGGGGAGAACGACTGGCTGTTCTATACCGCCACTCTGGACGACTATGCCGGGCAGCACCTGCGTGCAGAGGAGTTGGACCGGATCGTGGAAAACCTCTCTGCGGCCCAGCGCTATGTGGAATCCCAGAGCAAGCAATTCCTGTTCACCGTCGCGCCCAACAAAAACAGCCTCTACCCGGAATATATGGCCTCCCGCTACACGGCCGCCCATGAGCAGTCCAACATCCGTCTGCTTGAGCCCCGGCTGCAGGAGGCGGGGATCCACTACGTGGATCTGTTCTCCCTGTACGAGGGTGAGCCTGTGCGCTATTACGAGACCGACTCCCACTGGACCGCGCAGGGCGCAGCCATGGCCGCTGACCGGCTGCTTGCCGCCATGGACCGCAGCGGCGGGTATGCGGCGGGCCCCTTTGCGGAAAACGGGACGCACCCGGGCGATCTGTATGAGATGCTCTACCCCGCGGCAGAGGATCCGGAAACGCAGATCGACTATGCCGGCGAGCTCAACTACACGACCCGCTCCGACCCCAAGGGCGGCGAAGCCATCACCATTGAGTCCGGCCGCTCCGGCGCCAACGGCAGTCTCCTGTGCTGGCGGGACTCCTTCGGCATCGCCCTCTATCCCTATCTGGCGGACAGCTTTGGGCACGCCCTGTTCTCCCGCTCCGCCGCCTATGATTTCACCCGCTTCGATCTGCAGGATTACGACGTGGTCCTGATCGAGATCGTAGAACGCAATCTGCCCCAGCTGGCGGCAGACTGCGTCATATTCCCCACTGATTGAAAGAAGGAACGAATCGATGAAAGCTGTAACAAGGATCTGTATCTCTCTGTTGGTTCTGGCTCTGGCAGCCGGGCTTTGCGCCTGCGGCGGCGGCAGTGCCCCCGCGCCCACCGCGGCGCCCACCCAGGCCCCGGCCATGAGCGCTACGCTGCCCGACGCCGGTCTTCAGAAGGCGGAAGCCCCGACCCAGGACAGTGAGCCTGAAACCGAACCCGCCGCCCAGGCGGATGAAGCCTTGAAAGCGGCTGCGGCCGCCTGCATTGAAAAGGGAGTGGAGGATCTGTACGCCGCCATCGGCGAGCCCAGCGGCAGCAGCTATGCTTCCAGCTGCCTCGGCCCCGGTGAGGATGGAGAGCTGTATTATGACGGCTTTACGGTTTACACTTATAAGGAGAACGATTCGGAGATCGTAAAAGACGTTGAGTAAGATGAAGTTTTCTGGTAAAACATTAAAGCTGCTGCGTATCGCGGCAGAGCTGCTGTTGGTCGCGGCACTGGTTTTTGTTCTGGTCCGGAGCCATTCCTCCGGCAGTCCGAACAGTGATAATTCATCGGTCACCGTCACCTGGTATCTCCCCTCCGGGGAGGCCCGGCAGCAGAGCCTGGAGCGGGGCGGGCAGCTCACACTCCCCGAGGGAGACACGCTGGACGGCTACACCTTCCTGGGCTGGCGGGACAGCCGGGGGAACATGGAGCAGCGCCCGCAGTTTTCCGTGTATGAGGACTGCGGCTATGCCGCCGTCTATGCCGTGGCCCTGGAGACGGAGAAGCATATCTCTTATCTGGATATCGACAGCAGCAGCCTCTTCCATCCCTCTGAGCCCCTGACCCGCCGGGAGGCCGCCGTCATGCTCTACCGCCTGATGGATACCGAGCTGCAGGGCACCGGCAGCTTTACCGATGTGTCCCCGGACGATCCCTGCTGCGCCGCCGCGGCCACCTTAAAGACCCTGGGTATCGTGGAGGGCAGCCGTTTCCATCCGGATGAGACCATCACCAGGGGGGAACTGCTGGAGATGCTCGCCGCGCTCTATCCCGCGTCGGCGCACAGCTATGATTTCACCGACCTGTCTGCCGGAGAGTCCTACTATTCTGCTTTCTGCACCGCTGTGGAACAGGGCTGGCTCGATCTTGACGGGCAAGCCGCCGACCCAGACGGCAGCATCAGCCGGGCGGAGACCGCCGTGCTCATGAACCGCCTGCTTGGGCGCGAGGACGCTATCGGGAACGCCCGCGATATGGTGGGCACCATCCTGGACGTCTCATTTACCGATGAAAACTTCCGTGATATCGCGGAAGCCAGTATCGTCCACGAACACGAGGGCGAGGGCGCTGACGCCCACTGGACCGCAAGCAAGGCTCTGCCCCTGCGAGAGCCGGGCTTTTTCTTCGTCGGCCAGCGGCTGCACTGCATCAGTGAAGAGGGTTCCCCTGTCATGAATGACACGATCGGTCTCCTCACATTCAACGCCGCCGGCGAGGTGTCCACCGGGATCCCCGAATGTGACGAGCTGCTGGCCCAGGCGCTGCGCGATGTGGTCGGCCAGCCCAAATACCGGGATATGACCCAACTGCGCGCGCTGTATAACTACACAGTGGAACATTTCTCCTACCTGCATCGCAGCCTGTACGAATCCGGCGAGACCGGATGGGAGGCGGAGGAAGCCTATACCATGCTCTCCACAGGGAAGGGCAACTGTTATAACTTTGCCGCGGTGTTCGGCCAGTTTGCCCGCTTCCTGGGCTTCGACGCGCAGATCTACAGCGGCACCATCACCGGTCAGGCCAAACGGGACGCCGACGGTGAGGTCCTGGACACCAAACGGACGCCCCACGCCTGGGTGGAGATCGAAGCGGACGACGGCTGGCGGATCTTTGATCCGGAATCCACCTATGCCTACCTGGGCGAAGGGTCCAACTTCTTCAACCGGGGCGAGGGTACCCGCCGCCAGTTCGGATACAAAGTGGGTTGATCCACAAACAGAACGATTTGATTAAGGAGTTGCGCTATGACCTACGATTTTGACGAGATCATTGACCGCAGAGGCACCAATGCCCTGAACACCGACGGGTTCCGCGGCTATATCTTCCACGCGGGGCCGGAAAAGGTCTTCCCCTTCAAGGATGAGGAATTCGTCCGCATGTGGGTGGCCGACATGGAATTCGCCACGCCGCCTGAGATCTGCCAGGCCATCAAGGACCGGGTGGACCGCCGCATCTTCGGCTACACCATGATGTACGACAGCGCCTATTATCAGGCGCTCAGCCGCTGGTGCCGGGACCGCTACGGCTGGGATTTCCCCGAGGAGCAGCTGTGCTTCTCCCCAGGTATCATCCCCGCCCTGTATCAGCTGGTGGAGGACCTGGTCGGCAAGGATGAGAAAGTCCTGACCATGACGCCCGCCTACGGCTATTTCCTCCATGCCTGCGAGTATAACGATATCGAACTGGTGGAGAGCAAGCTGCACCAGAACAGCGGCTTCTTTACGGTGGACTTTGACGATCTGGAGGAAAAGGCCTCCGATCCCAAGGTGAAGCTGATGATCCTCTGCAATCCCCACAACCCCTCCGGCCGTGTCTGGACCGAGGAGGAGCTGCGGAAGATCTGCGATGTGGCGGTACGGCATGACCTGTGGCTGATCTCCGATGAGATCCACTGCGATCTGGTGCGCCGGGGCATCCGGCACACCCCCACCGGCAAGGTGCTGCCGGACTACCAAAAGCTTGTCACCTGCATGTCTGCCAGCAAGACCTTCAACATGGCGGGACTCATGTTCTCCGATATCATCATCCGCGATCCCCATGAGCGGCGGCACTTCCGCGGCCGGGACAAGATCGCCGGTATGCTCAACCCCCTGTCCATCGACGCCCACAAGGCCGCTTACGAAAAATGCGGCGACTGGCTGGAGCAGCTGAAAAGCTACCTGGACGCGAACTTCGCCTATCTGGACAGCTTTCTGAAGGAGAAGCTGCCGGAAGCCGTCTTTTCTGTGCCCGAGGCCACCTATCTGGCATGGGTGAATATGAGTGGCTGCCTCCCCGGTGTGGAGGATCTGCCCGGCTTCTTCGCCAATGAGGCGGGCGTTCTGCTGGAGGGCGGCGACAGCCTGTTTGTGGGCAACGCCCAGGGCTGGATCCGGCTGAATCTGGCCATGCCCCGTTCCATCATTGAGACCGGTCTGAACCGCATGTACGACTCCATTCAGAAATACAGAAAGGAGCACAAGATATGAAAGACATCCTCATGTTCTATCTGGACGATTGCGGCTACTGCCACAAGGCCCATCAGGCCATGGACGAGCTAATGGAGGCAAATCCCGCCTATCGGGAGATCAAGATCACCCGGGTGGAGGAATCCCGACAGCCGGAATTTGCAGATCAATTTGACTATTACGCCACGCCGACTTTTTATGTGGGTGATCAGAAGATCTTCGAGGCCCACATCGGAATGAGCTACGAGGACATCAAGGCCGAGGTCAAAAAGGTGTTGGACACGGCGCTCCGATAAGACAGCGCAAAAAGGACGCTGCGGGTATTCCCGCAGCGTCCTTTGCTGTGTTTCCTTATGGATATCAGATATCGTGGCAGACCTTGCCGGGGTTGAGGATGCCGTCCGGGTCGAAGACCTTCTTGATGGCAGCCATCAGACCGAAGGCCGTGTCGC